>JBJHBL010000050.1:7210-43967 GCA_050485465.1 Limnoraphis sp.
AGCTTTAGAAGTGCCTGAACTTTGGATTTATCATCAGGATCAATTAAGCATTTATATCTTGGAAAATAGTCAATATATTTTATCAAAAACTAGCCCAAATTTCCCTCATATTGCGATTACAGAAATTATTGAAACTGCGGTTAAACGGTCTTGGGAAGTGGGCAGTTTTCAAGCGTTAGAAGAAGTTGAAGCGGTAATTTATCAATAATTTGAGTTAAAATTAATAGTATCTTTAACTAAACGAAGTTAAAATGCCATCACCATTTCCGGGTATCGATCCCTATTTAGAAGGATATCTCTGGCCAGATGTTCATCATGCTTTAGCCAGTAAAATTCGGCAAAAGTTAACCCCTTTACTGCGTCCTCGGTATGCGGCGCGACTAGAAGTTTATGTTGCTGAAGATTCGTTTCCAGAAAGTGAAATTGGGATTTTGTATCCTGATGTCGAAGTGATGCAACTGACTCAACGGGGAACACCAATTAATAATACAATTAATAATAATATTAATGAGTTTTCGAGTCAAACTGCAATCACTCCGGCGGTGTTAACATTACCCATTCTTCAACCCGTTTCTGTCCGTTTAGCCACTGTTGAAATTAGAGATACGGCTAAAAATTTGTTAGTAAGCTGTATTGAAATTCTATCCCCTGTTAATAAACGGGAACCCGGTTTAACGGCTTATCGTCAAAAGCGACAACGGCTTTATCAAGCAGGAATTCATTTAATAGAACTTGATTTTTTACGCCGGGGAACTCGACCTTTTTATCATCCTCAAATGCCTGATGTTCCCTATGCGATCGCTTTAACTCGTCGTTATCAAAAGGTGATGGATCTTTGGTTGTTAACGCTACAAGATCAGCTTCCTATCATTCCGGTTCCATTGCGATCGCCTGATTCTGATATTCCTCTTAATTTATCTGTTATTTTTCAAGAAGTTTATGATGAGGCGGCTTATGATTTATCCATTAATTATCAAGAAGTTCCGCCCCCTCCTATTTTATCAGAAGATGATCAACAGTGGATTAAAAGATTATTGAATCAAAGTTAAACCTCTGAAACGTTTTCCATTAAAACCCACTGATTAACTTTAACTAAAGTAGATAATTCGTTGATTTCTAGGTATTTTTGTAGCAAACCATTAATATCTTCAAATCTCGTTAAATCAACGGGAACTGATACCGTTAAGCTGATTTGTAACTGAAACTCAACAATTTTAGAAAGACTGGGTGATTTATATTGCTTTCCTAGATAGTTTCTGGCTGATGGCTGAACACTAATCTGTTGAATACTCCAAATTATTAACTTAATTTGAGGATGTTCAATTTGCAGATAGAGAGATTTTGCTAACTCTCGTTGAATGATATTTGGTGCAATATTAAGATGAGGATGCCAGTCATACCAACCCGTAACTTGAATTTTAATATTGATTTTTTTGAGTTGGGGTAGAGGTTGAACTTGTGCTTTCAGTTGTTGGAATTCTTCTTCAAGTTCTAATTCTCTAAATTGTCGAAATCAGTATTTTGAAAGGGATTGTGTTGAGAGTAGGAGTTCATAATATATAGAGTCTAAATCTTAGATCTAAACTTAAAACATAAACCCCCTAAAAATCATCCGTAGGACTACGGAACTTTGAGAAAAAAATTAGTTATTTTTAAAATAGCTTTGTCCGTAATCCTACTGAATCTATCCAAAAAACTGAGATGATTACCTTTCTAAAATCTCTAGGTTTCTGTCCAAACGGTATCCGAACCTTGACCCCAAAACCCATCGTATTTTTTAACCTTAATATCGCCTAATACTTTCACCTGACAAGCTAAACGGCGAGTGGTTTGAGGAGAATGAGGCGGAATAGAAAGTCTAGCCTTTTCTTTCCATTGCAATTCAGACACTTCGCCTTCAATTTCGACGGAACAGGTGCCACAGGTGCCAATTCCCCGACAGTTAATTATAGAAGCCTGACCATTATAGAGATTTATACCATTTTTTAGCAAAACCTGACGTAAATTTTCACCGCGATCGCAATTTATTGTTTTCCCTTGTGCTTGAATCATTACCATAAAAGTGTTCTCCTCTGAAAATGCAACCCATCTTTTTAAGGTTCTTTTTACAGATTTTAACAACTTTTAGCAAAACTTCCCCTTCTCAAAAAGTTGCTAAAAAGACTAGACAAAACCGGGGGGTAAAATTAGATAATATAAAGATTCAGTCTTGAAATTCAAGCTGCATTCGTTCAAATCAACCGCCATGACTCCCCCCACCTGCTGGATTTACGATACCACGCTGCGAGACGGCGCCCAACGTGAAGGCATTTCTCTGTCTATTGAAGATAAACTGAGGATTGCACACCGTTTGGATGCGTTGGGAATACCCTTTATTGAGGGGGGGTGGCCTGGTGCAAACCCCAAAGATGTGCAGTTTTTTTGGCGACTGCAAGAAGAACCTTTGACACAAGCCGAAATTGTCGCTTTTTGTTCAACCCGACGCCCCGGAATCACAGCAGCAACAGACCCCGGCTTTAAACCGATTTTATCAGCCGGAACCCGTTGGGTGACACTTTTTGGAAAATCCTGGGATTTACACGTTACAGAGGGTCTGAAGACCAGCTTAGATGAAAATCTCGCCATGATAGCAGACTCTATTGAGTTTTTGATCGCCCAAGGACGGCGAATGATTTATGATGCTGAACATTGGTTTGATGGCTATAAACAAAACCCTGAATATGCCCTGAAAACCCTAGAAAGCGCAGCGAGGGCGGGGGCTGAATGGCTGGTTTTGTGTGATACCAATGGGGGGACCCTTCCCCACGAAGTTAGCGAGATTACCCGCAACGTTGTTGAGGCGGTGGCGAGTTGGAATTTAGACAATATTCCCCAAATTGGCATTCATACTCATAATGACTCTGGAACGGCGGTGGCGAACGCATTGGCAGCTGTTATCGAAGGGGCGCGAATGGTTCAGGGGACAATGAATGGTTATGGGGAACGCTGCGGAAATGCAAATTTGTGTACGGTTATTCCGAATTTACAGCTAAAACTCGGTTATTCCTGTATTGGGGAAGACCAAATTCAAAAATTAACAGAAACCAGTCGGTTAGTGAGTGAATTAGTGAATTTAGCACCGGATGAACACGCGCCGTTTGTGGGGTTGTCGGCGTTTGCACATAAAGGGGGAATTCATGTTTCTGCGGTTCAACGAAACCCCTTAACTTATGAACATATTGAACCGGAAACGGTGGGCAATAAACGACGAATTGTGATTTCTGAACAGTCGGGTTTAAGTAATGTTTTAGTGAAAGCTGAGAGTTTTGGGATTAAACTAGATCGCGATCATCCCACTTGTCGGCAAATTTTGCAACGGTTAAAAGAGTTAGAACATCAAGGCTATCAGTTTGAAGCCGCAGAAGCCAGTTTTGAGTTATTGATGCGGGAGGTATTAGGAACACGAAAACTGTTATTTGAAATTCAAGGGTTTCAAGTGCATTGTGATAAACGAACCGAAGATATTAGCAATTCTTTAGCAACGGTAAAAGTGATGGTAAACGGAGAAGAAATCCTCGCTTCTGCTGAAGGAAATGGGCCTGTTTCGGCGTTAGACTCGGCATTAAGAAAGGCGTTATTGGGTTTTTATCCGAGTATTGCCCAATTTCAACTGACTGATTATAAAGTGAGAATTTTGGATGGGAGAGAAGGAACTTCAGCAAAAACCAGGGTATTAATAGAGTCGAGTAATGGTCAAAATCGTTGGACAACGGTTGGCGTTTCTACGAATATTTTAGATGCCTCTTATCAGGCAGTTGTGGAAGGGTTAGAATATGGTTTACTGTTAACTCAGTCTCAACACAATGGGGTAGCCGTTCGGTTGAATTAAGTTAAATTTCTATTAAATTTAATGTCTAAAACCCCATCGGACTCCAATCTCCAACCGGAACAAATGCCGCCCAATAATAAGGGTGTTGATATTGCCCAGAATTCAACATCTCTAATTGTACCTGACGCCAAGCTTCCGAACGTCCTTGATTTTCGAGTAACCCTTGATAATATTTTATCATTAAATCCTTTGTTGCTTGATCATTAACCTTCCATAAACTCATTAATTGACTTTCCGCCCCCGCCAACACAAACGCCCGACGCAAACCATAAACACCCTCGCCATTTTCAACACTTCCTAACCCCGTTTCACAAGCTGATAACACCACTAATTTTGTGCCTCTCAGCCGTAAATTTGCCACTTCCAACGCCGTTAATACCCCATCTTCTTCACCACTTTCACGAGGGTTAAAACCCGCCAACGCCAAACCGGAACGAATTAACGGATTTTCTTGAATTCGGGTATTTTGTGGAGAACTTTCGGAGGCTAACTCAATAGGATTATCCAGTTCAACTCGAGGAAGATTCGGCAGAAAAAAGCCATGAGTTGCTATATGTAAAATCTTCGGGGCTTGCAACTGTTTAATCGCATTTTCTGTGGCTTTAGACCCTGTTAATACCTCAATATCAGACAATAAAACATCAGACAATAAAGGTGCAATTACTTCAGCTTCTTCTGCGGTTCCCGGTAACGCCGCAAAACTCATCTCAACCCCTCTCGAAAGTTGATTCATTCCACGAGTATTGGAAACAGCAACCGTTGTCGGTTCACCCGGTTTATCATAGTCAGGGTTAGCAATAATAACAGGCGGTTGTTTGTGAGAATATTCAAGTTGTAAACGAATTAAATCTCGTCCTGTCGTTAGATAAGTGATTTTATAAGTTTCTATCAAATAGCGATTATTCTCATCAACCAATGCAGCAAAAGGAATTAAATTCAAATTGCTATCCGGAGAGATAATAATATGATTAACATTTCCCAACTTTTGGCGAATCGGTTGCATTAACAGTTCATCGAGATTGCGTCCAAATTGTTTAACTTTATCCTGATTTCCTTGAAAAGCATCTCTAGAATTTTTCAGGGCTAAACTAAAGCGAAAAAAAGCCATTCTTTCAATCGGTTCAGCCTCTCCCAAATCAACCCACTGCGGTTCGCCAGAAGATTGAAGAATATAAGCCGCATAACGAGGTTTTCCCCATTGATTTGCTTTAGCATCCAACGGTTGATATAATACAAATTCAACCAACGCCGCATCTTCAGGAATCAACTGTTGTACCGCTTCAATGGTAACGGGTTCTGAAATCGTTCTAAATTCCGCACTACGGCGAGAAAGTTCCGCTTCAAGTTGTTCTGATTTTTGTCTTAAATTTGCAACCTGTTGACGGTATTGTTCTTGAGATAGAGTTTCAGGCTTATTATAAATCAAAGTCGCCAGTTGAGTTCTAACTGCGGCTAATTCATCTAAAAGTTGTTGATTTTCTGGGGTAATATTTTCTCTTAATAGCTGTAAATCATTGGTCATTACATCCAAAATCCGACCTTTGCGACGGAGAAGTGTTGTTAAAGCCAAACGCGCCGCTTCTAAGTTGTTCGGTGCATCTTTGAGATGCAGAGAAATGCTTTGATAAGTTGTTCCTAAAACCTTTGTCATCGAGTCTTGTTTCTGCCGTTCTGAACCCGTTGCCAAGAGAACATTCAGGTTTTGTTCTTGTACATCTAACCCTCGACTGAGAAAGTTAATCGCTTCGGTGTAGCGTCCTTGAAAGTAGTAGAGTCCTGCCAAATTGTTCAGGCTGGTGGCAACATGGGGATGTTCAGTTCCCAATAACTTCTGTGTCATCTCCAGTGCTTGTATCAACAGGGGTTCGGCTTCGTTGTAGCGTCCTTGAGAGGAGTAGAGTGATGCCAAATTATTCAGGCTGGTGGCAACATCGGGATGTTCAGTTCCCAATAACTTCTGATACATCTCCAATGCTTGTCTGTACAGGGGTTCGGCTTGGTTGTAGCGTCCTTGAGAGTAGTAGAGTAATGCCAAATTGTTGAGGCTGGTGGCAACATCGGGATGTTCTGTTCCCAATAACTTCTGTGTCATCTCCAGTGCTTGTCTGTACAGGGGTTCGGCTTCGTTGTAGCGTCCTTGAGAGTAGTAGAGTAATGCCAAATTGTTCAGGCTGGTGGCAACATCGGGATGTTCAGTTCCCAATAACTTCTGTCTCATCTCCAGTGCTTGTCTGTACAGGGGTTCGGCTTCGTTGTAGCGTCCTTGAGAGGAGTAGAGTAATGCCAAATTGTTCAGGCTGGTGGCAACATCGGGATGTTCTGTTCCCAATAACTTCTGTGTCATCTCCAGTGCTTGTCTGTACAGGGGTTCGGCTTCGTTGTAGCGTCCTTGAGACTCGTAGAGTGCTGCCAAATTGTTCAGGCTGGTGGCAACATCGGGATGTTCAGTTCCCAATAACTTCTGTCTCATCTCCAGTGCTTGTATCAACAGGGGTTCGGCTTGGTTGTAGCGTCCTTGAGACTGGTAGAGTATTGCCAAATTGTTGAGGCTGGTGGCAACATCGGGATGTTCTGTTCCCAATAACTTCTGTGTCATCTCCAGTGCTTGTATCAACAGGGGTTCGGCTTGGTTGTAGCGTCCTTGAGACTGGTAGAGTATTGCCAAATTGTTCAGGCTGGTGGCAACATCGGGATGTTCTGTTCCCAATAACTTCTGTGTCATCTCCAGTGCTTGTTTGTACAGGGGTTCGGCTTGGCTGTAGCGTCCTTGAGAACGGTAGAGTAATGCCAAATTGTTCAGGCTGGTGGCAACATCGGGATGTTCAGTTCCCAATAACTTCTGTGTCATCTCCAGTGCTTGTTTGTACAGGGGTTCGGCTTGGCTGTAGCGTCCTTGAGAGAAGTAGAGAAATGCCAACCAAGCCATACTACTAGCAACATCGGGATGGTTTTCTCCTAAAATTCTCTCTAGTATTTCCAGAACCCTTTCTGCTATGGGTATAGCTTCGTTATATTTACCTTGTTCATTGAGTTGGATAACTTGTTGGTGGAGTCGGTTGGCTTCTTCGAGTTCAGGAGATTGAAGAACAAATGATGTTGTCTCTTGTTTTTGAGGAAATTGTTGAATTGGGGAAGAAGTTTGGTTCATCCAAGATGGGACAGGAATCTTTGCATCTAATAACTGAAATTGGTATGTAGGAAGAGGAGGAGATTCAGTAACAGGAGGAAGAGAACGAGATTGAGGAATATAAAATTCAGAAACTGGGTATCTAGAAGAATTTGTCTGTCCGCGAACGGGTTGAGGTGTTGTTGTCCATAGTCCAGAACATCCAATAACAACAGTTAGCCAAAAGAAAGATTTAAAAGGAGTTCGCTTCATGGGGTAGAGACTGACGTCGAGTTCATTATCACCTATATCTGAAGCCTGTTTAATTATGCAGTTTACAGTGAAGACAGTTTACAGTGAACAGTGAACAGTGACCAGCGCAAACTTGCGGCCCGGCGGTTTCCGTCGAGAGCAAAGTTTGCAAGAGAGTGACCAGTGAACAGTGACCAGCGCAAACTTGCGGCCCGGCGGTTTCCGTCGTTCGCGGAGCGTGCCGTCAGGCGTAGAGCAAAGTTTGCAAGAGAGTGACCAGTGACCAGTGACCAGTGAACAGTTACCAGTGAACAGTAAACAGTGACCAGTGACCAGTGACCAGTGACCAGTAAACAGTGACCAGTAAACAGTGATAACTGCCTTCTTCTATTGCCTGTTGCCTATTGCCTGTTGCCTTCTTCTGTTGCCTATTGCCTATTGCCTTTTGCCTCTTGTCTATGGTATTGTAAAAGCAAGGGTAAAATGAACCTCCCTAGAACGGCACTACCCCTCAAGCCTCTGCTCGTCAAACGTCCAAAGCGTATTACGAAGTTCTCATTCAACCGGAAGGGTCTGATTTGGTGAAAGGCGATCATCAATACAGTATCTGTTCAGGAATGCAAAGAACTGCTGATATTCTGGGTACTCAAGAACGTCTCTTGAGTTAGATTTTGAGGAAAGCTCAATTTGTGAGCAACTTTGAAAATCCTGAAGTCAAAGAAAGAGTTTGATAACTTCATCTAATCCCTAACGCTAAGTCGTGAAAAGGTATGAGGGAAGTTCTATGCTTCAATGGAATTTTGACCAGGGAAGTTGAAGGGAAATTAATTTTTGTGCCGAAAATCACACAACTTTAAATAAAGTATGTTATTCTATGATAGAAGCAACTTTCCATAAAAAGCTCACGGTTTATGCGTAGGCTAACTCTCAAGCACTCACACTAAAGCATTGGGAAAAAACAAAGAAAACCGAAGATTTAAAACAATTAAAGAGGTATTATGAGCCAACAGGTTATACACCAGATGGAGAAACTTCAACGTCAGGTGCATTCCCTCGTTAAGTCCGATCTAATTAAACCCACAGACAGCCTTTGGAAAATAGCATTTCTCTATGGGAAAGAGTGGGAATACTGGAAACGAGAACTGTTAGAGTTTGGTTTTTCCATGCAAGATCCGATTAGCGAACTCCTAGCCGTAGAAGGTTGGGACGAAGACTAGATCTCAAGCATCTAAACATCAGTTAATCGCCAATTTATTCATCTGGTGTTGAGACGAAATCGGTTTAGAATTAAGTCGGGAAACTCACTGAATTTAAGCAGGCTTGCAGGGCATCCCAGAGGTGTTGAGCATCCCGGTAGCGATCGCGAGGTCGATGTTCTGTCACTTTTTCAATCACCGTTCGCAGTTGAGGGGTAAGAGTAGGAACGCTTTCCAAATTAAAGCCATAACTACTGCCCCGTTTGCCGTAAAAGTTCAACGGACTTTCCGCTGTTAACAAAAAAATTAGAGTCGAACCGATCGCATAAAGATCAGAAAGCGTTAAAGGTTGTCCTCGATCCTGTTCTGGGGCGCTATACCCTTCCGCACCGATGCGGGTTCCCGGAGGAGTTCCAATCTCCTTCACCGCCCCAAAATCGAGTACAACAATACGCTGATCCCGAGTTCGCACCAGCAAATTAGCAGGTTTAATATCCCGGTGAATAATCGGGGGATCTTGACGATGAAGATAGTCTAACACCTCACAGGTTTGCATCATCCAAGCGATCGCCTGTTGGGGTGTAACAGGCCCTCGTTGCTGCACGATCTTCTCCAAATCTTGACCATGAATCATTTCCATCGCCAGATATTTTTTCCCCCCTTCCACAAAAAAGTCATAAAACTGAGGAATACCCTGATGGTTTAACGCTTTGAGGGTGCGGGCTTCCCGTTCAAAAAGTTCTTGGGCTTTAGCAATTTGCGCCATATCTGCGTTCATTTCCTTAAGAACAATCAATTTGGGAAGGGGTGAACTTTCAGCCGTTTGAGGTAAGCCTGCGTCGGCATTCCAAGCAATGCTTGTGGTTCCCATTCCCCCCTGTCCCAACGTTCGTAAAACGTGATAATTGCGGATCACCCGTTCAACATGAATAGGTTGACCACAATGAATACAAAATAAATTGTTCGGTGGGTTTCCCTCGTGAGAACAACCCTTTGGGTTTGGCAGGGGAACCGGACGAGTGATCTGCCAAGTCAGTTGTAACAAAGGCCCCCCCTTCGCCAACTCAATCATTGACCCCTGGGTAATCACCGCTTGAGACGTGAGAACCCCATTCACAAACGTCCCATTGGTTCCCTTATTCACTAACATCCACGACGGGGGATCATCACTCAGTTTGCGAAGTTGTAAATGGTAACGAGACACCAACGGATCAACAATTACAACTTGATTATCTGAAGCCCGTCCAATTTCAATCACAGACTGATCCTCAAATTTCCACTGTCTTTGAGGCGTTTTATGTTGTGGATCAACCCAAGTTAATGTTAGTACATCCGCCATTTAAAAAAACTCACACCAAACACCCGTCAACTACTGCACCCGAACTTTTGCCAAACTCGTATTCTGGTAATAGTGCATCAGAATTTGATAATAGGTGTATCCTGCCCTAGCTAGATTATAAGCTCCCCATTGACTCAACCCCACCCCATGACCAAAACCCCGGCCAACGACAGTAAAATTAGTAGAATTGGGTTGACGGTTCACCCGAAAACGAGTGCTTCTCAAACCTAAAGCCGCTGCGATCGCCTCTCCCGTCATCGTGCGAGTACCCCCTTCACCCACCACTTTCATCGACAAAATACTCCCAAACGCCGTTGTTCTTTCCGGAGTCATCGACACCACCTTACCCACCCCAGAAAGACGCTCAGACAGGTCAGCTTGAGAAAAACTTCTCGTCCATTCAAACACAGGCGAACCCTTGTCATAGTCCGGCACCCCGCGCAAATAGGGTAAAGGATCTTCCCAAACATCCTCGACATTTTCCGTATGTCCGCCTGAAGAAGAATGAAAAACCGCTAAAATCATTTGACCGTTATAGGTTAAAACCTGTCCGGCTGTCGCCCTGACTGCGGCTTGAGTTCCCCCAGACTCGCTGGCTAACCCCCGATAAACCTGCCAAGCTTGGTCATCTCCCAAATCATACACCCCATTGCTGCGTTCCCGCTTGTAAAGGGCATAAGTTCGGGCAGCAACCGCTTGGGCTTTTAAAGCCTCCTGGGGCCAACCGCCATCCATTTCTGCCCCTAATACGCTGTAGAGATATTGTTCGAGATCAACATAATTAACCGCCGTGATCCCCCCATTTCGCGGAACCAATAATACCCGTCCCCGATACCAACCCTCGCCGATCCAAACATGACCATTTCCCGTCGGTTCAACCCAGAGTTGATTTCCTTGCCATTGTCCCAAAGACACATTACCCGAGTTGGGTTGGGCAACCAGTCCCCCTTGAGGAGAAATTTGTCCCAGGGTTTGACCATTGGTATTGCGGACAACCGCAGGGGTTGAACTCCCTATTTTCACTTGATCCGCATTTTGGGTGACGGCGATCCGCAACAACACCGCAGCCTGGGAAGGGAAAACCATCAACAACCACAACAGCAGTGAAACCCAGCCATAGTGTTGAATTCGTCGCAGGGGATAGATTACAAGACCCGTCAAAAATAATCCAGAGTTCATCATCTGAGATCTCAGAGTTGTATTCAGTCGATACAGCAACCCCTATCTTACCGAACACTTCGCCAAATTATTCTAACCCGTTCGAGAACAATCATCAGCTTTGTGCAAATTTTGATTCTTCGACGAAAAAAGAGGGCATATGCCCTCGCTTCATAAAATTTTTTGAACACTCTCTCCGATTATTTTTGTTCTCTCTTTCCGTTTACCAACTTTTGTTTTGAATTCAATACTCTGTATACATCTTGTCGAGTAATTCGAGCGCCTAGTCGAGGTTCTTCTACCTCAATCATCAGGGCGTCAACAGCAGCACTAATTGCTTCTAGTGGATTTAAACCTTTTCTAGTATTTTGCCATGAGTTTTACCCGATGGCAAGAATTTGAATTTAACAAATGGCTATGCCTCAGAACTGGCGGAGGTTACTTGTATTCGCAGATAATTTCCCCCAGAACAGCCCGAGACAGCACTGCAATGTCAAAGTGTTATTTGGTTTAAGTGTATTGACAACGTAAATACTTTTTATTTATACTACAAACTATGGATGTGTATTTCGTACTCAATGATATTACCTTCGTCTGGAATAACGAAAAAGCCCGAAATAACCCTAAAAAGCATGACGGCGTAACATTTCAGCAAGCTACAGAAGCTTTCTTCGATCCGTTTCTCGTAGTCGTTGATGCAAGTCGCAATGATGAAGCACGAGATGCTGTTATTGGTTTAGACAGAGGTTGGAATCTTTTGTATGTGGTTTACATCGAGCGCGAAAACGACATCATTCGGATTATTTCGGCTCGTAAAGCAACACCTAAAGAACGTGAATATTATGAAAGCTGAGACATTAAAAAAGCGTTTAAATAGAAATCGTCCCATGACAACAATCACCATTCGTATTCCCGAAGATGTGATTGAAGATTTGAAGGAAGTTGCACCTATTCTTGGGTTTTCGGGTTATCAACCGCTCATTCGTGCCTATATTGGGCAAGGACTTAGAGACGATCTTGAGCGTTTAGAAGGAGATACTGTATCTGCATTAATTGCCAGTTTAAAACGTCATGGTGTTAGTAATGAAGTCATTGAGGAAGCACTGAAAGAAGTTAGCCAGCAGTAAAATCCGCCTATTGAGTTACAATATTCTTCTTTTAAAAATATCGGAACTAAAGTCATGCTTCAAACCATTTCCGCTCAAGACATTAATCTCCGGTATTTAATTGATAAGTTTCAGTTAGTTAGCTGATATGTTAGCTCATCCTTATCCTGAACATACCCGTTATGGACTGATTGCTACCGGAGAAACATTTTTATTTGTCAAGTTAGTTCAAGAAGATATTCCTCGATATGCAACTTCTAAATTATTTGCTACCCTTAATCCGGGTAATGAACTTTATGATGTGGTTCGGATCTTAAAACACCTCTGCAAGATAGCAATGGGTTGATAATCAGGGGTAGGTACTTGTTAAAATTGCGATCGCGGTTCGAGGTCTGGAATTAGTGCTAATTTAATATAGACAGAGTATAGAATCAGTTACTTTGGATCCATACTACATTGGGCTTGATAGCGGGAGGCGCGAATTTTGCAGATTACTTTTTTAGGAACGAGTTCAGGTGTACCTACGCGATCGCGTAACGTTTCCAGTATAGCCCTACGTTTACCGCAACGGGCGGAACTTTGGCTGTTTGACTGCGGAGAAGGCACCCAACATCAATTTCTTCGCAGTGATCTCAAAGTTAGCCAAATTAGCCGTATTTTTGTCACCCATATGCACGGGGATCATGTGTTTGGGTTGGCGGGACTGTTAGCCAGTTGTGGTTTAGCCGGAAATGTCAAACGCATTGATTTATATGGGCCACCGGGACTGCAAGACTATCTGCAAGCCTGTTTGCGTTTCTCACAGACTCATATTTCCTACCCGTTTACCGTCCATCAAGTTCAACCGGGAGTCGTGTACGAAGATGATGAATATCTCGTCAGTTGTCAGCCTCTAAAACATCGAGTTACGGCGTTTGGTTATCGCATTACTGAAAAAGATAAACCCGGACGGTTTAATGTGGAGAAAGCAACCGCGCTAGGCATTCCACCGGGGCCGATTTATGCTAAACTCAAACAGGGAGCAGTTGTAACGTTACCCGATGGTCGAAAAATTAACGGTTCTCAACTCTGTGGTCAACCGATCCCCGGACGCAAGTTTGTTTATTGTACCGATACGGTTTTCTGTGATAGTGCGGTGGAACTCGCCAAAGATGCAGATGTTTTAGTTCACGAAGCCACTTTTGCTCATCAAGATGCAGAACTCGCTTTTCAACGCTTGCATTCGACCTCCACAATGGCTGCACAAGTGGCCTTAATGGGGGGAGTCAAAAAGTTAATTATGACGCATTTTAGCCCCCGTTATGCGCCGGGAAATGCGATTTTACTGGAGGATTTGTTAAAAGAAGCAAGATCCATTTTTCCCAATACCGATTTAGCCTATGATTTCTTCAGTTATGACATTCCTAAAGTTGAAGAAACGGTTGCTGCTTGATCTTCTTCAATCGAGGAGAGCGTTCAATGAAAAATCCAGAAAAATATCGCAAGATTATCAAAAGTATCCTAACACAATATTATCAGACAACGGTTTCCCAAGTCAAGACTCCCCAAAAATTTGAGGTTAGCGATCGCTTTGGTTTCGCAATGGAATCGGAAGATAAGAAGCTAGTCCAACATATCACCATCTATATTTGTATTAAAGATAGCAAGGTTTGGGTTGAAGAAGATTCAACAGATTTATGTGTTGTTGATGATTTGCTGTCGGAAGGAATACCTCAAAATCAGATTGTGTTGGGTTTCCATCATCCGAGTAAAAGGGTTTTTACAGAATTTGCTTCGACTTAATTTAAAGACAATTCATCATTCATCCTGCACTCAACTTGTTCAACACAATAGTGTAAAATTCCTAGAACTTGACCAATATTACTGAGAAAATATTCATTCAAATCAATTTCTATTCTCTGCTCCGTTAATTGTAGAAATATCCAGTTCGTTCCACTGGTTACACAGCCATAAATTGTTTTAATATTCTGTTGATGACGTTGGTTAAAAAGTTGAGCCGCTAACATTTCCGCCATACATTGACCTAAACTCGATTGAATATTATCATTTTGGGATCCCACTAATACAATGATCGGAGCTTCAATGGTGAGTGGGTCAGAAGAATAACTCACTAAAAAATCACAAAATCCACTCAGTCCCTTTTCAATATCTACCGTAAACTCTTTACCTGAAAATAAACAAATCTTATTTTTGAGTTGACAGGTAAATTCAAATAAAATAGGAGCAACAATATACTCAGAGCGAGATTTTTCAGTATCAATTGCTAAAGCAAAAGGAACGTAACTGTCTAAAATTTGAGTTAAGAAAGGACTATAGTCAACGGCTGAAATCTGGGAAAAGATACCGAACTTTTCGCGAATTTCTATGCCAAAATTCAACTTAATTTGTTCAAGACTAAACTGAGCGTAAGGCATAAATCAATTATTGGTTTCAAAACGAGAACCCTTTCTGGTCAAATAGAGACATTGACTTCAATCACAACCCGATGATCCCATCACCGTTCAACTACCCTTGACCCTTGAGAAACAGACTTTAAGACAAGCCCATATATAATAACATATTACTACCTGTCTAAAAGCAGCGCGCTATCTTCCGACTTCCAAAGCTTGAACAATCATCTTAAATTATCCCCCAACAAAGTAGATGTAATTGGATTAAGTCCCCATCGATTGTAAAATAAACCTTAAATTGATTCAATGACTGTAAAATTTTTAGGGTATAAAACATGACAGTAGCCGCTTCCAAACCCACATCAGCTACACCGGAGTTTTGCGAAGGAATTCAGTATTTTAGTGAGACTTTTCCTGAATTTGACACCTACGGGAAAACCCCCATGATCGCCGAAGGCAGTGTATCTATCAACGATCCCACCGACACCGCCGCCGCCTATCAAACCTTACTCTATGCCGATGCCCTACGTTATCTGATCCTGCAAGTAACCGCTAGTAAAGCTTCAGGACACCCCGGCGGTTTTGCCAGCCAAGCCGAAGCCTACGCCGCCCTAGTGATGTTAGGTCATAAAAATATTATGACGGAAGTCGGACATCATGCACCCGGATTTTACAGCGCCATGTTCATTGATCGCTCCTTAGAAGACATGGACATTTTCACCGTCCAACAAATGCGCGATCGCTTCCGAGAAATGCACGGACTCCTTGGCCACCTATCCGGCTACATTCCCGGCTTACTCAACCCCGCAGGCCCCCTCGGACAAGGCCAACACTTTGCAATGGCGGCCGCCATGTTACATCGGGACAAGCTGTTTCCCTTCACATTAGGCGATGGCGGGATGGGTGAACCTTACCCCGTTAGCAGTATTGCCCACTTCAACACCGCTTACCCCGAAGTCACCAACTTCTTACCCGTATTAGTGTGGAACGGCTACAGCCAGGAGCATCATAGCATGGTCTCCACCAAAACCAGTGCCGAAATGATCGCCTACTGGAAAGGCAACGGTTTCGCCGAAGTGATCTTAGTCGATGCCAAAGACTTCGATGATCAAAACCAACCCGGAGATTATGTCGATAGTACCGCCTTTTCCTTCCAAAAACGGATCGAATTTACCCAAGCCGTGTTAACTGGAATGGATCAAGCGGCGAAGTCTGCCCTCGGCGGGAAACTCACCATCTTTATTATCAAACAACTCAAAGGCGCAGGGGTTCACGCCCGGGGTTCTAAGTCCCATAACCTCTATCCCAAAGATACCCTCGACAGCCCTCATATTATCGAAACCTTGAAACAACGCGCCCTTCCCCCACAAGTGTGGGAACTGGTGAGAACCAACGCGGTTCGGGCATCCGGTGGGCCAGCCTCTAAAACCGTTGTCACCGAGTTTGAATATCCGATGGCTGACTTAGGAACTATTCCCCTAAAAGAATTTGCAGTCGGAGGCGATAAACAAGTCGCAACAACGGCAATGGGAGAATTAGTCGCCTACGTTGGACAACAGGATCCAAAATTTATCATCACCAACGCGGATGGAAACGCCGCATCTGGTATCAATAATATTAACGTTGCTCTGAAAATTGTTCACCCAACCCCCGATGAAACCTATTTTCAGGGGCCTAACGGTCAGGTATACGAACCCCTGAGCGAAGATGCCTGTGCGGGGCTAGCAGCAGCCTTAGCGTTAATGGGAACACGCACCCTCTGGTGTTCTTATGAGTCTTTTGCGATCAATGGTTTACCCATCTGGCAAACGGTGACACAAGCGATGGCAGAGTTGCGTCGTCAGACCCCTTCAACTATAACATTATTTACCGCAGGGGCCTTAGAACAGGGGCGTAACGGTTGGACTCATCAACGCCCAGAAATTGAGGCTTATTTTGCAGCGATGTTGCGGAATGGCAATGTGTTTGCATTATTTCCACCGGATGCTAATAGTATTCAGGTCTGTTATGATTGGGCGTTAACAACCAAAAATAAAGGCATTACCATCACGGCGAGTAAGTCACCGTTACCGATTCTTACTACTTTTGAACAAACTCGTCAAGGGTTAGAAAATGGGGCGGTAATGTTGCAAGAAACACCCGGCGAGAAAACCGTTGTATTTGCCGTTATTGGCGACATGACCTTAATTCCGGTGTATGAAGCGGCCGAACAATTGCAAGCTCAAGGCATTGGATCTAAAATTGTTTCAGTGGTTAATCCTCGTCGTTTGTATCGTCCGAGTGATGTGGCTTGGGAGAGTTGTTCTGAACCGGATGGAGAGTTTCTCAGCGATCAAGCCTTTGAAGAAATGTTTGGCGGCGATGGGTTAATTGGGGTAACAGGCGGCGCGAGTTTAATGTTAGAACCGATAATGTTACGCAGTACCGCAAAACGGGATACCTTTGCTTGGAAACGAGGCGAAACAACAGCGAGTGCGGGTCAGTTAATGGCGTTTAATCATATTACCGCCGAAGCCCTCGTCAAACGGGCGGTTGAGTTCGTTGGTTAGTCTTTAAATTGGGTTGAATTGAACCCCTATCTATGATAATTTAGATGGGGGGAACCCAATCAACGACCGAATTAATTTAACGAATTTGTTGCTAAAGTTTGACCCATCCACTGAAGATAATCTAAAGAACCTGCAACAATTGGAATAGCAATAATTTCTGGAACTTCGTAGGAATGGAGTTGACGAATTTTGGCTTCTAAAGCCTCAAACTGAGTTAAATCGGTTTTAATCGTTAGTTGCCATTCCTCATCTTCGCACAACTGATCCTTCCAACTGTAAATCGAACGAATGGGAGTCAGACTCACACAGGCGGCTAACTTCGATTCGACTAAAACCTTTGCGATCGCCTCAGCTTCAGTTTGAGAGCCAGCCGTCACCAAAACAATACCATAATTTGTCGTCATATTAACTACGAACTCACACTCAATTGATAGACATCGAAGGTGTTGAAGCCGAAAAAATCGTGGATGATCGTTCAAAAATTTGTTGCATAGATTCCGGTAAAATTGCCCCATTCAAGCAGGTTCCCTGCAATTGAACCCCCTTTAACTGAGCCTCTGTTAAATCAGCGTAACTTAAATCAGCTTGAGACAATTGAGCCGAACTCAAATTCGCCCGTTTCAAACAAACCCCTTCCAAATTCGCCCCCGTCAAATTTGCCCGACTTAACCGCGCCGCTCGCATTTGAGCATAACTCAAATTAGCAGCAACCAGTTTCGCCCCCGTTAAATTCGCCCCATTCAACCGGGCTTCACTCAAATTCACCCCATCGAGTTCAACCATCGCCAAATTAACCCCATTTAAACAAGCCTCCCGCAAGTTAACCCCTGTTAACAGACTTCCCGCCAACTTCGCCGCACTCAGCCTCGCCCCGCGCAGGTTAGCCCATTTTAAGTTAGCACGGGTTAAGTCTGCTCCCCGCAGGTTAATTCCGTTTAAATCTCCGCCGCAGAGGTTCCCATTGGTTAACGTCGCCGCTCGTAAATTCGCCCCCACTAATATCGCTCCACTCATTTGAACGTTAGGGAGTATTGATTTCACCAAAAAGGCTCCACTCAGATTGGCTTTTGTTAAATCTGCATCCGCCAAGTGAGCTTCATTCATTTTGACAAAACTGAGATTAGTTCGATGGAGACACGCCCCATCTAGATTAACCCGAATCAAAAAGGCTCGACTGAGATTGGCTCCTGTCAGGTTCGCTTTTGAGAGGTTAACCCCAATTAAAATGGCTCCACTCAAATCAGCACCTTGTAAGTCTATCCCTGTAAAGTCCATTTCGCCTTGTTCGTAAAATCTAAGCAAATGACTGACTTTCATGGAAATTTAACACCAACAGTCTGTTATTACTATCTTGGCACGAAGACTTAAGAAAGTTTTTATACTTTTGTTGACCAAATGTCCGGATAAGGCTTGAAATCAATTTAAGCGGATTCATCCTCATGGGGCTTGCATTCTCAGAGTTAATCTCGTAAAAATAAACAGAGATTGTCAGACTATCCTTTTTGCTCCTGTTCCCCTTTCCCTTCAATCTACACAGTGAAATGACGAACTCTCCAAACCCCAACCCACCCGAAAATACTTCCCCTCCCCGTCGCCGTTTACGTCGCATCTTGATTTGGGGGGGGGTGGGACTGGGTGTGAGTACCATTGCCATAGGAAGCGCAGCCACTTGGTTTGTGAGAAATCGGTTAGCACCCCTTGTCGGTGATATTGTGGGGGGTATCGTTCAACGCCCTGTGATTGTTGGCCCGGTTGAACGGGTGACACCGATTAGTATTCGCTTTGGGGCTTCTGCCATTCCCGCCACTGCAAATGACCCCAATAACGCCACAACAGAAGCGGTTGAAGTCGGATTTTCTTTATTTGCCCTCTTGACTAACCCCACGATTAAATTTGATATTATGTTAGTCAATGCTGATGTTTATTTAGAAGAAGATGCGACGGGAGATTGGATTAGAACGGAATTACTTTTAGAGGGAGATCTTCCCATTGAAATTGAATTTGGGACAGTGGGGGTGAGGAATGCTAATCTTCAACTTCAACCCTATTCTACAAATGTTATTCCTCCTGATGCGATTGTTTTTAATGTTGATCAAGGGGTTGCTAATCTGAGTGAAGGAAATCAACGCATTCGAGGTCGGGCGAAGGGAGAATTTGCCCAGGGTGGAACATTTAATGTGCAAGCCCATATTTTTCTTCCGGATGACAAAATTGATGGAAGATTGCGGGCGAATAATCTTCAAACTTCACAATTTGCGGGATTTATTAAAACACCCGAAGTTGTGCTAGGTTCGGGGATTGTTAATGCAGATATTCGCATGGACTTAGAAAACTCTCAACTCTCTCTGATTCAAGGTCAAGCTAATCTGAATAACGTCATCGTTTCTCTTCCCCGACTACAAGAACCTGTGCAACCGATTAATGGTCAATTTCGTTTTGTTCGCAATCAAATTCAAATTGAACAGTTAACGACAGGTTTAGGTGAAGCGGGGGTGAATCTTACCGGAACTGCTTTTATTAATCCCCAATTTGATTGGCTGACCACTCAGTTAGATCTGGCGGCAAATATTGAACCGACTTCCATCTCCACACTCCTTAATATTGCAGAAATAATTGCTGAAGAACCGATTAATTTACCCGTTGCTCTTTCAGGAGAAGTGCAAACGGATATTAATGTCTCAGGAATTGTTCTCCAGCCCATTGTTGATTTAGCAATTCAGACAACAGCACCCACTCTCATTGATAGAATTACCCTGGATGATTTCTCAACAAATTTACAAATTACGGCGTTATTAGATGAAAATTTATCCTTAACAACTGACCCAGACGTTAAAATCGAATCCCTACAAATTCAACCATCAACGGGAGGAATTATCACTGGAGTTGGGGACGTTAAACTAACCGGACTCAAACAACTGATTGATGAAATTCAACAGCAAAATCAAATTCAAACCCCACCCCAAGCCCCTCCACAAACCCCCCCGGCTTTACTTCCGGTTCCCCCCACTCCAACTGTTACAACATCTCCTTTCGACCCCGAACTTCAACTCAGTTTAGACATTAATAATGTGGCTTTAGATTCTCTCGCCCAATCCTATGGGTTTTCTACTCCTTTTCGTTGGGGTTCAGTCTTTGCTGAAGCTGAAGTTTTAGGAACCTTAGAAAACCTTAGAGGACAAGTAGATTTTTCATTACCCGCCGCCACAACCCCCATTTCAGGTCAAGCGAATTTAACTCAAACTCAACTCAATTCTACCCTTCAAATTGCCGAAGGAAACGTTAATATTACCGCTCAACAAACCCAACAACAGCGCTGGAATGCTAATATTAATGCTAATCAAGTCGCCCTCGATCCGTTAGTCAATGCAGGTCTATTATTTGTTGATCTAGAACCGGGTTTAAAATCAGATATTGCCCGAATCAATCTATCAGATGGACGCTTAAATTTACAAGCCGAATTATTAGGAGACTTAGAAAACTTAGACCTCGCTCGAATTAACGGACAAAGCACTATTGCGATTAACTTAGGCGGAAATTTAATTAACGCCACTGCCCAACTCAGACAAGGGGAATTTATCACCGATTTTGAGACAGAACCTTTATCCTTAAATCGCTTCATCGAAGCTGGAATTATATTAGCTGATATTCCCGCCAATACTCAAACTCAAATTCAGAATTTAGACCTTCAAAATAGCACCCTTCAAGCCGAAGGAAGGGTTCGAGGTAACATTAATAATTTAGATGAAATTACCGCGAGAGGGGAAGGATTAGTCAATCTTGGTCGTTTAGGCGGTACAATTAACGCATCCGGGCGTTTAAGTGGAGATTTATTTCAAGCCAATATTGATACTTCCGCCCTTCCGCTTAATCCTTTAATTGACATAGGTTTACCTTTAGCCAACTTATCCCCCGATGTTAATACTTCCATTCAAAGGCTTGATTTTCGCAACGGGACTTTAGAAGCAACCGCCTTATTCTCCGGTAATATTAATGAATTAACTCAAGTTACAGCCACCGCTAATAGTCAAATTAATTTAGGGAATGTTGGCGGAACCGTTACCGCTAGAGGACAGTTAACCGATGGTCAATTACAAGCCAGTCTTAATACCAATCAAGTGGGTTTAGACCCTTTAATTGATGCAGGTTTACCCTTAGCCAATTTACCCCCGAATTTGAATCGAGAAATTCAAAATATTAATTTTAGAAACGGAGAATTACAACTTCAAGCCTCAATTTCGGGCAATTTAAACAATATTATTCAGTTAGAAAATCCCCTGCCGACCCTGACAGCCAATCTAGATAGTTTTGTGAATTTAGGGCAAGCAGGCGGTCAAGTTACGGTTTCAGGTCAAGCCGTAGGCGGACGTTGGCAAACGATTATTAATGCCGATCAAATTGCTTTAAATCGCTTTTCAAGTTTAGTTGAATCTCAAACTCAAGACATTTTACAACCCTTACAACAACAGGGCTTAATTACCCAAGCCGAAGCCATGCCATTACTGCGAGGATTATTAAATAGTCGTTTAAGTGCATCCGGTTCTTTAATAGAATTCAACCCCGAATTAATACGGGCAATGGGACGATTACAATTAACAGAACTTCCGATTATTCGACAACCTTTAGACGCCGCATTTAATTGGGATGGTCAACGTTTAGGAATTGAAAGAGCAGAATCTGAACAATTTGGGGCTGATGGATTTGTTGCGGTAGAATTTTCTGGGGAGGGAGTCCCAGAAATCTCAAACCTGAACTTAAATGTGCGTTTATCTGACTTTAATTTACAGTCTCCTTTAGTTCAACGAATCTTACCGGATCTTCCCCCAGAAGTCACCCAAGACGGCCCTTTACTTGCAGGAGTTGTTAACTTTGACGGTCAATTAACGGGGTCATTATCAACCTTACAACTCGCGGGAAATCTGCGGTTAGAAGATTTAATTGTTCGGGAATTAAGGTTTGATCCCGTATTAGCAGGAACCGTAAATGCGGGATTAAATCAAGGCGTGAATTTAGCCTTAGCCGGACAACAAGATCGAATTGAATTGGTTTTAAATAATCAATATTTACCCGAAAGTTTCTTGATCCAACAAGATGAAACCATCGCTCAAGGAACTCCCGTCGGAGAGAATTTACTCATCACCTTAGAACAATTTCCCCTCAGTACCTTGAGTTTAGCACCTCTAGCCGATCAAGGTATCGGAGAATTGAGCGGCATTGCATCCTCAGAAATCTTAATTTCCCAGTTAGCCACCCTTGACCCCTTTCAAATTGGCGCACAAGGAACGATAGCCGTTGATAACCTGGCTTTAGGTTATATTGATTTAGATCGGTTTCAGGCGAATATTAACCTGGCTAACGGACAATTTCAGTTAACCGATGGAGGGTTAGGAGTCGGACAAACCCAAATTGGTATTAATGCCCAGGCGAATTTAGTCGCAATTATCGCCGATTTACAAGCCGGAATCCCTCCATTTTCTGCCGAGTTTGATCCAGAAACGCCCCCTGATTTTGCCGCCCAAATTAATATCCCCAGTGGTTCAGTGCAAGATGTTTTAACGGCTTTAAGATTTTATAATTTAAGTGATTTAGCGCGAGGTTTACAACCCCCTGAATATGGCACCGCCGCCGATGTTATTCCGCTTCCGGTGGGTTTACCCCCAGGTGCAACCCTCGCCCAACAACTGATACGCCTGGCAGAAATTCAAGCGATTTTTCAACAACAACTCCAGCAACAACAACAAGAACCCCTGCCTCCTTTACAAGATTTGTGGGGAAACTTTGCCGGGGAAATAGGGGTTCAAGGTTCTATCGCATCGGGTGTGACGGGGAATATTAATTTAGAAAATCAAGGCGATTGGACTTGGGGAAGATATCGCATTGATCGGTTGTTAGTTAATGCCAGTTTAGATCCTGATAATGTGTTGCGGGTGCAGCCTGTACAAATTAATTCGGGTGAAACATTATATGATTTTCGAGGACAACTGGCTTTAGACACACAACAACCTTCCGGACAATTTCGGGTAAAAAATATTCGCTTAGAACAACTTCAAGCGGAGTTAGAAAATTTTGTTGAATTGCCGAATATTGATGTGAATGGTCAATTAAACTTTCAAGCGACAATTGCCGGAAGTTTTGCCAATCCCCAAGCTTCAGGAGAATTTACCGTTGTGGATGGGATTTTTAATACAGAACCTATTAAAGAAGCCCGAGGTAGTTTTAACTATAATAATGCTCGTCTGTTTTTAGCCAGTACAATTCTGTTGACAGAACAAGATCCGATTCGGATTCGAGGTCAAGTTCCCTATCGTTTACCCTTTGCAGAAGTTTCTCCCGAAAGTAACGAATTGCGAGTCAGTATGGAGATTCAAAATGAGGGTTTAAATGTGATTAATTTATTGAATCCCGAAATTAGTTGGGTAGAGGGAACCGGATTAGTACAATTAAACATTACAGGTTTTTTAGAACAAGCCCCCAATGGTGAAATTGCACAAATTTTTCTGGAACCCGAGGGATTATTAAATATTCAAGACGGTGTGGTGAGTACAGAAAGCCTGCAACAATCTATTGTTGGACTTTCAGGAAGCGCAACTTTTGATCGCGATCGCATTATTGTTAGTGGAATTGAAGGGGAGTTAGTTGGTGAAGCGGGAACAGGTAATATTTTAATGGCAGGCACTTTACCTCTACTTGTTCCCTTCCCTGATGAAACCGCAGAAACTCCCCTTCGCATCCAGCTTGAGAATTTAAAAGTAGATGTACCGGAATTATATATCGGAGGTGCAGCCGGAATTATTCAAATAAACGGAACTCTCCTCAGACCCGAAATTGGCGGTGGAATTACCCTTGCAGACGGGAGGGTGATCTTACCTGTGGCAGCGGCAGCCCCAGAGACCGGAACAGGTGTTTTACTCGATACCGGGCCGATTCGGATTAGTTTAGATAATTTTAGATTAACATTAGCAGAAAATATTCAGATTGAATCTCCCCCCGTGAGTGAATTTTTGAATGTTCCCATTGTTGATTTTGCCGCCGAAGGGACTCTGGTTGTCAGTGGCGAGTTGGAAACTTTAGAAGATATTCGCCCCAGTGGTACGATTGAACTCACAGGCGGTGCCTTGAATCTTTACACCAGTCGTTTTACCTTAGATCGGGGTTATCCTCAAGAGGCGATTTTTGTTCCCTCAAGAGGACTGGATCCGATTTTAGATTTACGCCTCGTGACTCGTATTGCAGAAACTACTCGTTTTCAAGAACCTCCTTCTGCTTTTTCCTCAGAAATTTCTGAAGTTCCCCGTGCTTCGAGTTTAGGAACAGTGAGAACCATTCGCGTCACTGCTTTAGTCAGAGGCCCAGCTTCTCAAATCAATGATATCGTACAGTTACAAAGTTCGCCCTCTCGATCTCAGACTCAATTAATTGCTTTATTGGGTGGAAGTGCGATCGAAGGAATTACCGGGGATAGTGCGTTGGTCATTGCTAATATTGCCAGTGCAGGTTTATTTAATCAAATTCAGCAAAATATTTTAGATGCAACCGGGTTAACAGAATTTCGGTTATATCCTGCTAGAATCACTAAAAGCGGGGGGTCTAGAGAGGCTTCTGCTTTGGGTTTAGGGTTGGAAGTGGGTTTAGATGTAACGGATCAGGTTTCAGTTTCCCTCAGTCGCGTTTTAGCTGATGATCAACCCACTCAGTTAGGGGTTAATTACCGCGTCAATGATAACTTACTGCTTCGGGGTGCAACGGGTTTTAATAGTGAAAACGAGATTCGTTTTGAGTATGAAATTCAGTTTTAATTTTAGGTTAAACTGGGTTTAATACATCTCTAGAAGTCGGGAAAAAAATTTAGAAGTAGAACTCATGCAACAAGTTAATGATTCAACCGAACCAATATATCATAAACAACAAGACAATAAATGTCCCGATTGTCTGTTTTCAGGAGAATCCCCATAACAGCTACTTGAAGAAAAAGTAAAAAAAATGCGGGAAATTAAGCAAAATTATCAACCCGATCCGCACAATCAAACTTTAGCCGAAGAGTTTTATTTTCAAGTCGATTTGAAAATTATTTGGAATACAATTCAACATAATTTTACCGACTCAGTAACTTAACTTGAAGAATTACTACAAGCCGAAACCCTTCCTGAATAAGAATAAAAACTAAAATTATATTGTTAAACCAATACCCTTTTCAGCAAATTCTTCAACCGTTTTTTCTGAAAGTTCGTGAGTGGTCATCAGTTTTAAAATATCCAAAGGTAAGGTTAAATGAGTCGCCCCGGCTTTCAACGTTGCTGCGGCTTCTTCTGCTGATTTAATACTGGCCGCTAATATTGTGGTATTACTTCCTTTGAGTACCGCAGCCATCTCCTCAACTAATTTAATTCCATCCCCTAAAAGTCGAGTCGCTCGGTTAACATAAGCAATAGCATATTTCGCCCCCGCTTCCATCGCCACCACCGCTTGAGATGGACTGTAAATGGCTGTCACTGAACAAGGAATATCAGCAGATAAACGACTCACCGCCTGAAACCCAACAGCAGTAGCCGGAATTTTTAATACTGTTTGACTTCCAAGAAGTTCATAAGCTGCATTCGCTTCTTTAATCATCCCGTTTAAGTCTGAAGCCATCAGTTGATAACAAATTTCTCCCGATGTTGTTTGTTTGAGTTGTTTCAGCGTTTCCGCAACAGAAAGGGTACTTTTTGCCAATAACGTAGGGTTCGTCGTAATTCCCTTTACCCAACCCCATTGACTGACTTCTGTTGCTTCTTTAATAATTGCAGAATCGAGATAAAGTGCCATTGTTCAATTTCGTTGAAATTACCCAATAACAGTTTACAGTCATCCGTCTTTAACTGCTAACTATCTCCTATCCCCTCTTTTACATTCCCTCAAAAGGCCCTAAAAAGGTCGGCTTTGGGCGTAAAAGATGAAGTTCCAACAAAGCTTTAATAATTGCTAGCATCTCTCGTTGGGTGTAAAACCGCATGGGTTCATCTTCATATCTCCCCCAGTCGGGTGTTCCGTAACCAACGGCATCCATACCTAATCTTTTGCAAGTATACACGGCACGGGGTAAATGATATTGTTGCGTGATTAACACGGCCCGTTCAACTCCGAAGATTTCTCTGGCCCGATAACAGCTTTCGTAGGTGCTAAACCCTGCATAATCTAGTCTAATATCTTCGAGGGGGACTCCTTGCAGTTCTGCATAGTTTTGCATCGCAATCACTTCATTGTATTCCGGCGTAGCATTATCCCCAGTCATTAAGATTTTCTGAACTTGCCCAAGATGATACAGGTCAATAGCGCCTTGTATGCGATCGGCTAACATGGGCATCGGTGTTCCATCTTCCCATACACCCGCCCCAAAAACAATTGCAACAGGTTTAGCCGGAACTTTGTTGATATTGGTATGACGACGACTCTGGGTGCTGGCTTCAACATAGAAACGAAGTGCCAGGGGTGTTAACAAGACTCCCAACAATAGCAGAGGGAGGAAAATAGGCCAATAACGGACTAACCCTTTGGGCAGCATTAATATCCAGAATTAATATAGCAGTGGACAATTTTATCGTAAAATGCAATGTTCTGTATTGTTACGCTTGGACAGTTCTCTAATTTTAGCCAAAGTTTAACCTCTTGTTTTCAGGGTTTTACCGATTTAGGGAAGCCCATTCCGGAAATGTGACCACAAAATAGGCAACTGCGCCATATCTGACTTTAGACTGTTGAGCGATTGATTGATCTATGGATCTGTCAAAAGTCAATAGGTTTTTTTCTCTATTTTTTTGAAAAGGACCACCTGCCTTGATCATTTTCTACTAATAGTATTAAGACGTTATTCAAAAAAACGAATCGATCAGAAAAAAGCGACCTTTAAACTGTTATAATGTTATGCTTTGCATAAATTAATATTTTTAACGTTAATTTCTTTATGATAATTAACATTAATTTTGATTAAAAAGTAAAGATCAAGCGTTAAACTACTAACTAGCGCAATTAAATTCAGTAGGGGAATAGACCCCTATTAAGAGCCTGTGAGTAAAAACCTATCAGAATCACTGCTAAATATTGCACTTGCTGGACGACCTTTAAACCCCGATCAGCAAGTCAATTGTGGCTGTAAACTGAAGTGGAAACTCGGGCGAGAGAAAAGCGAGCGGCTTTCTTCTCTAGTTCTTTTCTTAAGCCGAAAAAGTCCGAAACTGATCTAAATTCTACAACTCGGATTTAACGGCTAAACTTAGTTTTCATTTCCACCAATTGCAACTTCAAGTTCAAGTTGTTAGCGGTTGTTGATGGCAATATTCTTAAACTCGTCTGAATTCTTCAGCCATCCACTGATATTTGACGAGAGTTTAAGCGATCGTCTTCAGTCACCCCCAGCTGTAGACCGAGAGTTTAAGAATCGTTAGAAGATGAAAAGACAGTTTGATATTCAGTTGTGAAAGTCAGAGTAGTTTGCTATTTTGATTAACGCTTGTTCTCACTTGCAAAACCCTATTCTGAGTTGAAAGTTATAAGCCTTTGGACTCAAAGTTAGTCTTTTGCTAACATATCAACTGCGATCACAAGCTTCTCACTTCTGATCTGCTCAACACGCTAGCAACACGAAAAACCCCAATTGATTGCAAGTCAATTCGGGGCTGATCTAATTTACTAATTAAGCTCACAATCTTAGCACAGATTTCTTCAATCTGACAATAGGAGAATGCTGACATTTGTCACCCTCCTTGTATCCCCTGCTGATTTTTTTCAAGTCAGAAAGAAACTGACTGCAAAAGATTGAGGCAACCGACCCATCGAACTCGAAGACGCGGCTATTGGTGTGAAATGTTCCATCGTTTTACAGACCATCCTCTTAGATAAGGTAAAAAGTTCAATGAGTCACGTTCAAGCCAAATTTGAAGCCACCGACACTGCTTTTCACGTTGAAGGTTACGAAAAAATCGAATTTAGTTTAATCTACGTTGACGGCGTATTCGAGATCAAAAACCCTCAACTTGCAGAAACCTACAAACCATTTGGACGCTGTCTAGCGGTTGTCGATGCCAATATTAACCGTCTGTATGGCGAACAAATGCAGGCTTATTTCCAACACTACAATATCGATCTTCGCATCTTCCCCGTTTCCATCCCTGAACCTGCTAAAACCATCCAAACCTTTGAAACCATTATCGACGCCTTCGCCGACTTTGGCTTGGTTCGCAAAGAACCCGTTTTAGTGGTTGGTGGCGGTTTAACCACTGATGTCACAGGCTTTGCTTGTTCGGCTTATCGTCGCAGTACCAACTATATTCGCATCCCGACAAGTTTAATTGGCTTAATAGATGCGAGTGTGGCGATCAAAGTTGCTGTTAACCACAAAAAACTCAAAAACCGCCTCGGCGCCTACCACGCCTCAAAACAAGTTATTCTCGACTTCTCCTTCCTGCGTACCCTGCCTGTGGCCCAAATTCGCAACGGAATGGCGGAACTGGTGAAAATTGCGGTTGTCTCTCAAGCCGAAGTGTTTGAGATGTTAGAAGAATATGGCGAACAACTTTTATACAGCCATTTTGGGTTTGCTGACGAAACACCCGAACTTCAAGAAATAGGTCATCGCCTCAACTATAAAGCGATCAAACGGATGTTAGAGTTGGAAGTTCCTAACCTTCATGAACTTGATCTTGATCGCGTGATCGCCTATGGACATACCTGGAGTCCCACTTTAGAACTCGCCCCCGAAATTCCTTTATATCATGGTCATGCCGTTAATATTGATATGGCATTATCGGCGACTTTAGCTGCAAAACGGGGTTATATTAGCAACGCGGATCGCGATCGCATTCTCAGTTTAATGAGTGGTTTGGGACTGTCTCTGGATCATCCTCTGATGGAAGCCGACTTGATGTGGAAAGCCACTGAGTCTATTATCCAAACCCGTGACGGTAAACTGCGGGCGGCGGTTCCTTGTCCCATTGGAACTTGTCATTTTATCAATGATCTTTCTTACGATGAACTCGAAGAAGCGATCGCTGACCATAAGCGTTTATGTGTTGATTATCCCCGTTCGGGTGATGGTTTAGACGCTTATATTTCCTCAGCAACCGAAAAGCCTGCATTGGCTACAACTCGTTAGTTTCCTCCTAAAATTGTAGGTTGGGTTAAACAAAGTGAAACCCCAAAAAAGCCTTAACAATGTTGGGTTTCCTACCTCTACCCAACCTACTAACTATTTCCCTCTGTAGGAGAGGGTTAGGGAGAGGTTAAAACTCTTTTTTTAACACTATCAACAGATCAAAATGACCAGTATGATCAACCTTCCTAAAGCTAGACCTGTGACTCCTTTAGGAATATTAGCTGAAAAACTCGAACAAGCCGTTAAACTGATTGAAAAATCAGATATTTCCCCCGAAATTGCTGAGACTATTCAACAAGCCTATCAACTCGCATCGGGTTTAGATCCTTATTTAGAAATTTGTACAACGTCTGAGTCGAAAGCTTTAGCAAAATTGGCGGAAAAAACTCGACAAGAACCCTGGAATTTACGATTTTCAGATGGGGAAACAGTCCGTCAGTTAGAACAGGAAATGTTATCGGGACATATTGAAGGACAGACATTAAAACTTTTGGTTCATTTGATGAATGCAAAACGCATTTTAGAAGTGGGAATGTTTACCGGATATTCGGCTTTGGCGATGGCGGAAGCATTACCCGATGATGGGGAAATTATTGCTTGTGAAGTGGATGAATATGTCGCAAAATTCGCCCAAGCTTGTTTTGATGCTTCACCGCATGGAGAGAAAATTAAAATTAAAGTCGCCCCGGCTTTAGAAACGATGCAAAAATTAGCGGATGCGGGAGAATCTTTTGAGTTTGTGTTTATTGATGCGGATAAAAAAGAATATGTTGATTATTTTAATCTGCTATTAGATCGAAATTTATTAGCAGAAAATGGGTTGATTTGTGTTGATAACACTTTGTTGCAAGGACAACCCTATTTATCTGAAAATAAACGGACTCCCAACGGACAAGCGATCGCAGAATTTAATCAGGTTGTCGCCAATGATAGCCGAGTTGAACAAGTTTTATTACCGTTACGAGATGGGTTAACGGTGATTCGACGTAAGTAAAGTTTAAGATCTCCCCTCGCCTTTGAGGGGTGAGATTGATTCAGTTTATCGGTTTTCAAAGATGACACAAATTTTATTTATTCAACCCAAACGGGCTTCTGCTTTGTTTCAAAATATTGGGACGCTGTTATTATTACTGTTGGCTTTTTCGTTAAATTTAACAGTTGTGATCACGGCTTTAATGATTAATTTTGTTCGGAAACCGTTTCAGAAAAAAATTATTGCTGAAAACCCGAAACGGATTTTAATTACAGGCGGAAAAATGACGAAAGCGTTACAACTCGCCCGATGTTTTCATGCTGCGGGACATACCGTTTTTTTGGTGGAAACTCATAAATATTGGTTGTCAGGACATCGGTTTTCTAACGCGGTTCAAGGGTTTTATACGGTTCCAGCACCGAAGAAAGATAAAGAAGGGTTTTGTCAAGGGTTATTGGATATTGTCAAGCGGGAAAATATTGATGTGTTTATTCCGGTAACAAGTCCGGTTGAAAGTTACTATTGTTCTTTGGCTAAACCTCTGCTTTTTCCACACTGTGAGGTGATTCATTTTGATAGCAATATGACTGAAATTTTGGATAATAAGTTTAGTTTTATTGATCAAGCCAGACAGTTGGGCTTATCGGTTCCGAAGTCTTTTTTGATTACTAAACCTGAACAAGTGCTTGAATTTGATTTTGCAACAGATGGGAGTCAATATATCCTCAAAAGTATTCTCTATGACTCGGTTTATCGCTTAGATTTAACAAAATTACCGATGAATTCTTATACAGAATTAGAGGAATTTGTCAAAAAATTACCGATTAGTGAAGAACAACCCTGGATCATGCAGGAGTTTATTCACGGACAAGAATATTGTACTCATAGTACCTTGAGAAAGGGAAAGATTAGATTACATTGTTGTTCAAAATCTTCGCCGTTTCAAGTCAATTATCAACAAGTTGAAAACCCAGAAATCTTAGTTTGGGTACAAACCTTTGTTCAAGCTTTAAACTTGACGGGACAGGTTTCTTTTGATTTTATTCAAACGCCCGAGGGGAAAGTTTATCCGTTAGAATGTAATCCCAGAATTCATTCCGCTATTACTCTATTTTATAATCATCCGGGGGTTGCAGAGGCTTATCTAACAGATAGCAAAAACGAAGATGAACCGCCAATGACTCCCTTAGAAAATAGTAAACCAACCTATTGGCTGTATCACGAACTTTGGCGGTTCACAGAAGTTAACTCCGTTGAAAAGTTCCAAGCTTGGATTAGAACCTTTACTCAGGGAACCGACGCCATTTTTAAACTCAATGACCCTCTCCCATTTTTAATGGTACATCATTGGCAAATTCCCCTACTTTTACTGGATAATTTACGTCAGCTAAAAGGCTGGATCCGTATTGACTTTAATATTGGAAAATTGGTAGAATCAGGAGGTGATTAACTATTTTACAACCAATCACCTCACGCCTCAGATGTTTGACCGCGTTAGACTGCAACAACAGTGGTCTGCACCAGTAGGGCTTGGAGTTATCCTCTCACTCGTTATTGGTCTAGTTGCCATTTCGTTTTCGCCGATTTTCATCCGTTTAAGTGAGGGGGAAATTAGCCCCTACTCCACGATTTTTAATCGCTTTTGGATCGCAACAGCCGTTTTAGGGTTGTGGAATGCTTTAATAGCAACCCGTCCTCAAAAATCGGTTGTTTCATCCTTTCAAAAACCCGTTTATTCTCTAGAGATCATCGGGTTAATGTCAGGTATGGGATCGCTTTTATCGATCTCATTAATGCTGTGGGCTTGGTCTTTGACGGAAACTAGCGTCGCTAATTCAGCAATTATCCACAGTTAAACTCCGGTATTTACGGCTTTGTGGGGTGGGTTATTCCTCCAGCGAAAAATTGATGGTTAATTTCTCTTGGGAATGGCGATCGCAGTGGGAGGAACTTTAGGGATGGGACTGGATGATTTTTCCCAGAATGAAACCGCCAGCAAAGGAGATTTAGCGGCTTTACTTTCAGCGTTATTATTAGGAGGATATCCCCTAATTGTTGAACGGCTAAAAAGTAAAATAACTTCTAAAGAGATTATTCAAGGAAGTTCTATTGTGGGACTGTTAGTCGCCTTACCTGTCGTTTTAGTACAAGGAGAACAACTCTTTCCCCATTCTATACACGGCTGGTTTTCGGTACTATCCTTAGCCGTCATTTGTCAAATTATTGGCTTGGGACTCAGTGCGATTTCCTTGCAACGATTTTCCGCCGAATTTATCTCAACCTGTCATTTACTCACCCCCATTTTGAGTTCAATTGCAGCTTGGGGAATCTTTGGAGAAATCTTAAGTCTAGATAACTGGATCGCCTTTACTTGCGTGTTATTCGGTATCTATATAACCTTACTCAGTCGATCCGCGATTAAACCCCAGGAGAATCTTAACTCACTTTTAATTAACAGCCTGGACTCCGAGATTTAGAAGGGTTAAAAGCGATCGCGGACAATCTCTAAACATTCGATGCGATCGCCCACCATCGATCATTGTAGCCCATTAATACTCAAGGATTCATGGCCGATCAAGTTTTAATTGCAATCACATTCATTTTCTTCCTGCTATTATTTACTCTGGTTGGCATTTATTCTGCAACTCAAAAATATGAAGTGTTACCGGGAATGTTAGCCGGGACTTTAGTTTATCTCATCTCTCAACTATTCAAGTCTAAAAAACCACAAAATTCTTAAACCGTTTAAATCCATGAAATTAAAAACATTTTCTCCAACTCAATCCTTATCCTCAGCCCATTCACCCCTACGAGTTTTACACCTAGCAGGTTCCCGCGTTTCCCTTTTTTACTACAATTTATCCCTGATGTACGCCCGGGAAGTGGTACAACCTGTAGGCGTTAGTAGTTTTTATGCTGTCATTCATCCAGATGGGTTATGGCAATTCGGAACGAGTTTAGATGACTTATCTCCTAAAATATCACTACAAGAAATGCTGTCTAAACTCCCCGCAATTGATGTAGTTATTCCCCATTCATTTTGTTTCCCAGGAATGACCAGTTTTCGAGCATTTTTTGAAGATATTCTAGGTTTACCTGTCGTCGGTTCACCTTCCCATTGTACTGCGATCGCAACAAATAAAGCCCAAACCCGCAGCATTGTTTCAGCTTCTGGAGTGCGAGTCGCCAAAGCACAATTAATCCGTCAGGGTGATACAATCACCATGAAACCTCCATTTATTGTTAAACCCAACTGCGAAGATAATTCATTAGGAGTAACATTAGTTAAAAACGAAGATCAGATCGCAGAAGCCCTAGAAGTTGGCTTTAAATTTGATAACAGTTTGTTAGTCGAAGATTATATTCCTGGACGAGAACTTCGGGTAGGTGTTGTTGAACAAAAAGGGAAACTGTGCGTTCTCCCGATGATAGAATATTTGTTCCCCGATGAGCATCCCATTAGAACCGTAGAAGATAAACTAGAATTACTTGCAGACGGAACCCCCTGTCAGCAACCCCAAAAACCCACCGCCAAACCCATGTGTCCGGCTAACGTCACCCCTGAACTGTTTGAAAAACTCGCTGATGCAGCCAAACAAGCTCACATTGCTCTCGGGTGTCGAGATTACTCATTATACGACTTTCGGGTACACGCAGAAACCCATGAACCCTATATGCTAGAAGCAGGTTTATTTTGGTCTTTTGGCAAAATTAGCATGATCTCGCGGATGCTTCTCGCAGAGGGACAAAATTTAGAAGATGTGGCGTTAGAATTATGGACAGAAGCAGCGAAAAGAACTCGTGTTGCTTGTGGTTCATTGTTTAAATAGTTGCTGAACCTGTTATGGTTGTTACTGTTGTATGTTTTAATCTGTTAATTGCGATCGCCTGCCTATTTGTAGCGCGTCAAATTTGGCAATTTCGCAGAAAGTTAGCCCGCATCGACCTGATTTTTATCCGTCTAGAACATCGTGCCAATATGCTATTGTGTCGGACGCGAAACTTTGTGGTGCGCGGAAAATCAAGCAGTTCTCGGCTTAAAGAGCAATATAACTCACTTCAAGACAAACTACAAAAACTCGAAAAAATGATCGCAATTATCCGCCTAACTCAACTCATTCTGGGACAACGGAGATATCGAACCCGAAAAAATTAATGCAACTCTATAACGATCCCAATGAGTTATTACATTTGGGAAACGGCTTGTAGAAAGCTGTTTACAATAGACGTAGGGGATATTCAATTCTAGTATATGTCAAATAATCGCTCTGGATCGTTTGTTGGGGGTTTAATCCTCGGATCTGCTCTGGGAACAGTGGTGGGTTTGTTAGTCGCACCCCGCTCCGGGAAAGAAACCCGACAAGTCTTGAAAAAGTCTGCTCAAGCCCTACCAGAATTGGTAGAAGATCTCTCAACCAGTGTACAACTGCAAGCGGATCGGCTCTCTGAGTCAGCCTTACGAAATTGGGAAGATACCTTAAATCGACTCAAAGAAGCAGTGGCGGCGGGCTTAGAAGCCAGTCAGCAGGAACGACAAGTGATGTCTGAGACACCTGAAAATCCCGCCGACTCCTCTTATTCCCTGGGCGATCGCAATTAGTCGAGGGTCAGGGCGAGTGTTGAAGACCCCTTAGCTTCTACTCGCCCTCCAGGAATATCTATCAAACGGATGAAGTTGCAAGAGTCTTTAATTTAAGCGTGATAGAATAATACCGCTATCTGTGTTACCCTGAACATTCCGACCTTGAGTTGTTGTACAAGGGAAGCCATCGCTTTCTAGACTGTGTAACAGATAGAAGAGTAGATTGAGAACAACCTCTCAACTCCATCCGGTTCACCTCTAGCATCCTTAATTTGATTCCCGTGACCGACCCCGTGTTTTGGCTTGGTTTATCTATCTTACTGGTTGCTGCCAGTTTGAGCGCCGTGTTAATTGCCGCTTTACCTGCTTTGCAAGCTTTAGCGCGTGCGGCTCGTAGTCTTGAAAAGCTGTCTGATACCCTCTCAAGAGAGTTTCCACCGACCTTAGAAGCGATTCGGATGACGGGATTAGAAATTAGCGAACTTACCGATGATGTGAGTGAAGGGGTGCAGAGTGCAGGTCAAGTCGTAAAACAAGTTGATCGCAGTATTGACAGTGCGAAAAAACAGGCTCAGAAAGTTCAAACCACAACAGGTCGTTTGGTGAAAGGATTTCAAGTCGCCTTCAACACGTTTCGCGGAGTTAATCGTCGTCCCGTTGATCAGCTTCCATCCGCTCAAAACTCCGTTTCTTCCCTAGAAAAACATTCTAATCCGAATCAGATCCCCCCCTACAGTTATCGGAACCCAGAAGACTTTTATGAGGAATCGGGTAGGGAATCTCAAACACCGCCCCACCCCAAACCGGAGTATTATGAACCTTATAACTCTAATCGAACAGAGAGTTAAGACAAAAATTCAGACGCCACAATCATCGAACCAATACCCGCATCCGTGAAAATTTCTTGTAGTAACGCATGAGGTACCCGACCATCAATAATATGAGCCGCCCGTACGCCTTGAGCTAAACTGCGAACACAACAGTTAACTTTAGGAATCATCCCCCCTGCAACAATTCCTTTATCAATTAAACCTCTGGCTTCTTGAATATCCAGTTTGGCAATTAAAGTCTCTGGATTGTGATAATCTTCTAAAATTCCAGCCGTATCCGTCATTAAAATCAGCTTTTCTGCTCCCAACGCCGCTGCAATTTCACCTGCCACCGTATCCGCATTAATATTATAAGCTTGTCCACTATCGGAAGCCGCCACACTGGAAACAACCGGAATATAGCGACTATCAACCAAAGACTCCAATAGTTTAATATTAACGCTATTCACCTCTCCCACAAACCCGATCGCCTCTTGGTCTTGAGGTCGGGCAACAATTAAGTTAGAATCTTTGCCACAGAGTCCGACAGCAGAACCGCCTGCTTGGTTAATCAGAGCAACAATTTCCTTATTGACACGTCCTACCAAAACCATTTCGACAACATCCATTGTCGCTGCATCTGTCACTCGAAGACCATTTTTAAATTGGGGTTCAATTCCCAGTTTAGCCAACCAAGTATTAATCTCTGGGCCACCGCCATGAACCAAAACCGGACGAATTCCCACACAAGATAACAACACAATATCTCGGACGACTTGTTGTTTCAAATGGCTCTCTTTCATCGCCGCACCCCCATATTTTACAACAATCGTGCGGTTGGCAAATTTTTGGATATAGGGCAGGGCTTCACTGAGAACTTTGACCCGACTGACTTCATCCGTTTTTTCAAAATCACTCTGTTTGAGCATAGCTATCTATTATCTAAACTTAAACAATAAATTTTAGCAATGTCTGTCAAAAATCTCCAATTTTAAAGGGTATTTTAAGGTTAGTAATTCATTGAATTCGAGGATTTTATCCATTCCCAGCAACGATTAAGCGGAAAGTAAACCACCGGAGCCCACAAACTGCTTAATATTGCAGAACTCAGGGCTACCTGTTGCTGATACACCCATAAATCGATTAAGCTATGATTATCCATTTGACTAAATTGTAAGGCTCTAATTGTCTCTACTAAAATTGCCATTCCAAACACAATTAAAGCTACAGAAATCAAGTCTTCCTGCATTTTATTCATTATATGTTTATACAGTAAAACGGTGAGAACAGCAACCAGGATAAATG
>JBJHBL010000051.1:0-43353 GCA_050485465.1 Limnoraphis sp.
GTCTTGTAATTGTTCAACGCTCTGAGTTAAAGCATCAGTCAGGATTGCCGCTTTATCCTCGGGTGAATTCACGTAATTTTCGGCCTGACTTCCAATTAACAAATCTGCTGAAAAGCTATTTAAATCAGTAGTTTTAGCTAGACTTTCTGTAGAATTAATTGACAGATTGAGAGGTAGAATAATATGATCATAACCTCCAGACACTAAAGTTGAAATCTTGACTGGATCAGTACCGCCTGAAACGGGTAGTTGATTGGCAGTGATTTGCTGTAAAATGTCCTGACTCTTGAAGTCAGAATTGATTCCGGCTCCAGCTATCGTTTCACCGTCTTTATCCAAAAAAAACATAAGAGTTCCCGCTTCCTGGTTGATTGTTGATATCCGCCCATCAAGGCAAAAATAATCTGCCTTTATTTATCAATATCTAGCCAGAATAAAATTTTGTAAATACCGCAAATTACGGATTCTGTAAAATCAAAAAAACATCTAATTTCCGTAAAAATACGGAGTTCAACGATCACCTAGTTCATTTTTGATTTGTCTAAAGATACAAAATAAATTTTATGTATTTTTATCGAGGTTATTGAACTGTAGATGAGATTCAATCAAAAAAATCGTGAGCGGATTTATTTTTATCCAAAAGTTCTCAAACAGAGCTAATCTGTTCAAATATAGTTTCTGGGGGACGAGATAAAAGGTATTTGATTAACTGACTCAGTTTACTCATTGAGTTTCAACAAGATCTGATCTAATAGACTAGAAAAAACGAGAGGACTGGAAAGTTATTAAAAATTACTTTTTATTGCTATTTTCTAAAACTTAAAAACAATTGACCCTTTCGACGTACAATAGAAAAAAGAATCTATTCACCAACGAGGGAGAGAGAAGTCGCCAGTCAACACACTCTTTCCCTTGTTACTCATCTAGAATCATTGTTGGAGAAACATTTACCGTGGTTGCACAAATTCCTGACACCTACGAAATCAAAACACAAGAAATCGCTAAACAACTCCTCGCCGCAACGCAAGAGAATAAACGCTCATTTCTCGGACAGTTGCAAGACAAAATGCGGTGGGATGATAAACTGTTAGACTGGACGATGGCGAACCCCGGACTGCGTGTGCAGTTATTTCATTTTATCGATTGTTTACCCGCCCTGCGAAGTAAACCGGAAATCGCCGCTCACCTGCAAGAATATCTTACCACATCAGAAGTCGAACTTCCTGACGCCTTAAAAAAACTTCTCAACTTCGCTAACCCTGACTCGGTACCGGGAAAATTAGCCGCAACAACCGTCGCCCCCGCAGTTGAAACTCTCGCCCATAAATACATCGCCGGAGACTCCATTCCTCACGTTATTAACACCTTAGAAAAACTGCGAAAAGATAAACTCGCATTCACCGTTGATCTACTCGGAGAAGCGGTTATTACCGAAGCCGAAGCCCAAGCGTATCTCAACAGTTATTTAGAGTTGATGGAAAAACTCAGCGAAGCGGCGAAAAAATGGTCAACCATTCCTCAAATTGATGAAGCCGACGGACAACCCATTCCTAAAGTTCAAGTGTCTGTTAAATTAACCGCTTTTTATTCCCAATTTGACCCTTTAGACGCCAAAGGAAGCGAAGCAAAAGTTAGTGAACGTATCCGAATTTTACTCCGTCGGGCGGCAGAATTGGGCGCTGCGGTTCACTTCGATATGGAACAATACACCTATAAAAATCTCACCTTCAGCATTTTAAAAAATCTGTTGATGGAAGAAGAATTTCGCAACCGCACCGATATCGGGATGACGGTTCAAGCCTATTTGCGGGAGTCTAAAAAAGATTTAGAAGGCATCATTGAATGGGCAAAATTGCGCGGAAATCCCGTCAGCGTTCGACTGGTAAAAGGGGCGTATTGGGATCAAGAAACCATCAAAGCCATGCAAAACGACTGGCCCCAACCCGTTTATAATGATAAAGCGGCAACCGATGCGAACTATGAAGAATTGACGCAATTGATGTTAGAAAATCATCAATATATCTATTCAGCTATTGGTAGTCATAACGTTCGTTCTCAAGCTAAAGCTATTGCGATCGCTCAAACGTTAAATGTTCCCCGTCGCGCCTTTGAAATGCAGGTATTATATGGCATGGGCGACCAACTTGCAAAAGCCTTAGCCAAAGAAGGATATCGGGTGCGGATGTATTGTCCCTACGGCGATTTATTACCGGGAATGTCTTACTTAATTCGCCGTTTGTTGGAGAATACTGCTAATAGTTCATTCCTGCGTCAAAGTTCAGAAAATCGACCGTTAGAAGAACTGTTAGCCGCGCCAAAACCCAACACCGAAAGCAATATTAAAGACACTTGGAAACCTGTATTTCCCAATGCAGCAGATAGTGATTATGCAGACGCCGTTCAACGGGATCAAGCGTTTCGGGCGCTAGAAACGGTTCGTCAACAATTAGGTCAAACTTACCTCCCTTTAATTAACGGAAAACGGGAACAAACCGAAAGCATTGTTGATTCTGTTAACCCCTCTAACCCCTCAGAAATTGTCGGAAAAATTGGGTTAATTAGTATCGACCAAGCAGAACTTGCATTAGAAGCTGCTAAAGCCGCATTTCCGGCTTGGAAACGGACTCCAGTTCGTCAACGGGCGGGGGTATTACGCAAAGCCGCAGAATTGATGGAACAACGCCGCCATGAGTTGTGTGCTTGGATGGTTTATGAAGTTGGAAAAGCGTTACATCAGTGCGATGCAGAAGTCTCTGAAGCGATTGATTTTTGTCGCTATTATGCGGATGAAATGGAACGCTTAGATCAGGGATATAATTATGATACCGCCGGAGAAACGGATCGTTATCATTATCAACCGCGAGGGATTTCGGTTGTGATTTCTCCCTGGAATTTCCCCCTCGCTATTCCTGTTGGGATGACGGTTGCATCCTTAGTTACGGGAAATTGTACGCTGTTAAAACCTGCGGAAGTTTCATCAGTAATTGCGGCGAAAATTGCCGAAGTTTTAGTGGATGCAGGCGTACCAAACGGGGTATTTCAATACATTCCCTGCAAGGGTTCAACGGTGGGTTCTCATCTAGTGAAACATCCCGACGTTCACATGATTACCTTCACGGGTTCTCAAGAGGTTGGTTCTCGTATTTACGCCGAAGCTGCGGTGTTGCAACCCGGACAAAAACACCTCAAGCGGGTGATTGCAGAAATGGGCGGAAAAAATGCGATTATTGTTGATGAAAGTGCGGACTTAGATCAGGCGGTTGCGGGCGTCGTTTATTCGGCGTTTGGCTACAGTGGTCAGAAGTGTTCGGCTTGTTCTCGGGTAATTGTTTTAGAACCTGTTTATGAGGCGTTTGTGAGTCGTTTAACCGAAGCTGTGCGATCGCTAAATGTGGGGGATGCGGTTCATCCTAGCACGTTTGTGGGTCCGGTAATTGATGCTAATGCTCAAAAACGGATTTTAGAATACATTGAAATAGGCAAACAAGAAGCGGAACTCGCCATTCAAGTTCCCGCCCCGGAAACGGGATATTTTGTTCCGCCAACGGTATTTGTGAACGTTTCGCCGACGGCAAAAATTGCCCAAGAGGAGATTTTTGGGCCGGTTTTAGCGGTGATTAAAGCGCCGAATTTTGAGGAAGCGATTAAGATTGCCAATGGTACAAATTTTGCTTTAACAGGCGGTTTGTATTCTCGTACTCCCTCTCATATTGCCCAAGCAAAAGCCGATTTTGAAGTGGGGAATTTGTACATTAACCGAGGAATTACGGGTGCAATTGTTTCCCGTCAACCGTTTGGAGGGTTTAAACTTTCCGGCGTTGGTTCTAAAGCGGGAGGGCCGGATTATTTGTTACAATTCCTCGAACCTCGGACGATAACTGAAAATATTCAACGTCAAGGGTTCGCGCCGATAGAAGGCTTTAGTAACGAGTAGAATATTAGTTGGGGGCATGACAATAGTGTTGTGTCCCTACTTGAAAACAATTAATTGTAATTTCTTGACAATAAAATGTGATAACCCTCCTATAGCGTTTCTGAGTTGTGAAAAATGCTTAACCTGAAGCGCTTTGCTACTAACAAGCGAGACGCTTGCACTACATATACAGGACTAGATTGAATATAAAGCAGTTTCAGTTATGATCGAGATATTGGTTTACTAGCTGTCAATGATATCCGATCAAGAATTTCTATATGGTGCTGCCTTTTTAAAGCTAATTAACTCAGGGAGTCAAGTGACTATTGTTCATTACTCTCATATACATTCTTCCTTATACTTAGTTAAAACAGACAATATAAAATCGGCTGTTTTATTCAAACTCTCAACAAAGGCAACATCTGCATGGTCTTTTACCTTTAGTGATCAAGAAAATGTAGCATTAAATACTTTTAATCAACAACATCTCAACATTTCAGTCTTTCTAGCTTTAGTCTGCCATAGAGACGGTATTTGCTGTATTGCGATGGAGCGTGTGTTAGATATTCTAGATAATAGAGAAAATATTAGCGGTCAATATATTTCGGTGTCAAGACGACCTCGGGGAAGCTATCATATAAGTTAAAGTTGTAGAGTGGGTGACAACCGATAACTTAATTGTTGAAATAAGAAACTTTTTGATGTCACCCACCCTACCGTTGGGCGATCGCTGAAATGTAAAGAACTTGTGTAAAATTAACGTTTGATTAATATATAATAAATGGGATGGGTTTTGGGAGCGCTCGCCAATGAAAATAGAAATTGAGCTAAGATGTTGAAATGGCTAGAAAACTAGCTTATATTCAACAACAAACCGAGCAAGATGTATTAGAGGTGATTCAGTCTTCCATTGAAATACACTATCAGCAATTGCAACAACAAGCCGATCCTTTAGCAAAGTTAAAGCAAAGTCCGTTTATTGGTTGTTTTTAAGCCGAACGCGACTTAGCAGAAAAATCTGAAGCTATTCTTACGCTCAATAGAGTAACCGCAAGATCTAACGCCAAACCTGAACTTGCATGACATCAAAATGATAATCATACGTCCAAACAGGCAAGTTTAAGCGAACAGCAACAACAGCAGTAACAGCATCAAATAAAGTAATTCTTTGATCGGGATAACGAGTCACTTTATATTGGGCGATCAGATAATCATTAACGGTAGGATTAATTAATTCTGCACCTGTAACTAAACTCTCAAGAAAGATCAAAGCTAATTGAGTATCAAGACGTTGTAATACCAAGCTATATGCTTCTAAAGCGGTAGGATAAAGAATAATAACCTCTAGACTTTCTTGAGCGAGTCTTTGTAGCTCTGCTTGGGACTGAATATGATACTGATCGCTTGGATCAAATGCTGCATAAAGAGGGCCTGTATCAGCAAGAACTGCTCTCAAGACTCCTCCTCTGACGGCTGACGGGTAAGAACTTGATCGTGGTTAATCGATGTATCTGTGTAACCACTTCCTTGGGGAGCAGGTTGAATTATTAGTGTTTTTTTGAACTGTGGAAAATATCCTCGTTGAGCGAGAAATTCTTCTAACGCTGCTTGAATAACGGCATCGGGAGTTGACTGACTAGCCTGCTCGTTTGTATATAATTCAAGTGCTTGTAGCAGCGAATCCGGTAAAATTGTGTTAATCTCTCTCATATAAATAAGTATGATTGGCAATAAGAAACAAGCTTTCGTTAACAACAATCTTATCACATTCCGTTCCGAGTATTCAAGTTTTAGGGTGGGTGACAACGGATAATTTAACTGTTGAGATTTCCAATTTTTTGATGTTATCCACGCCAATGTTAGGCGATCGCATAAATGTGAAATAACTGTGTTCAAGTTCTAGGGGGGTAACAACCGATAATTTCATTGTTGAAATCAGAAATTTTTTGATGTTACCCACCTGACTCTTAAAAAGGACTACTAATGATAGTAAATCCTGACCAATAAAACGGATGAGAAAATTCTATTTCTCCCAAATTAGATAAATTTTTAGGCAAAGGCATTTGACCCCCGGATAATCGCAATGTTTCACGGTTTAAACGCACATTTCCTTGAATCATTTGAAGTTGAGTTTGTCTGAGTGTTTCTGCTTTAGTGGGTTCAGTTCTTAGCTGTTGATAAAATTCACTCATTAAAGCTAGAGTGCCTATATCGCTAACATACCACAAACTAGCCAGAGCCGACTGAACCCCCGCTTGTAAGGCAAGTCCTGCAAAACCCAACTCAACATCTCGGTCTCCAACCGCAGTTTGACAAGCGCTTAAAACCAATAATTCAGCCGGAGGATTATTCCAACTAATCTCTTTCATTTGACGTAAATTAAGTTGAGCATCCCAAAATTGAATGTAAGAATTTTGTGGTTTTCCGGGGCGAAATTCGGCGTGAGTGGCGAGGTGAATAATATTAAAAGCCTTTGAGTTGATTTGAGTTTTTAAGTTATCTAAAGTAAAGTTTTGATTGAGAAATAATCGACCAGGCCAGCCCATCGGAAAATTTTGAGTTGAAATATTTTCGATAGATCCTGAATTAATAGAGTCTGAATTAACAATAGTAGAGAGTTCCAAAGGAACGGCAGGTAAGGGGGGTTGTTCTTGAAATTCTGAGGCTCCCATTGCCAGAATTTTGGCTGTTTTAATCGGTGTATAACGGGAATCAATCAGGTTAAATGCAGGGATAATTGAAAAGCTGTATTTTTCAACTAAAAATTGTTGTCCATCGTGTAAAGCGGCTATCGGTAGAGTACGCAATCCTTTGCCCAAACAAAATAATATTGTGTCTATATTTTCTGCTTTAAAATTAGCTTCAAAGGGTTTGATAATCCAATCATAAAGTTTTTGAGAGGGACTTAAATAGGAATCCGTGTAAATATTTCGAGGATTTGTTACTTCATGTTGAAAGGCTTTAACAGCTTGATTAAGGGCTTCACGTTTAATCGTATAAATATCTTCAACTAAAGCTTTTTTCCCTGGAGTAACCAAAACCAAGTGCAAATATTCATCTTCAGGAATAGCCCAAAAAACCGCAGGTCTAATATTACTCTCTTGACTAATTTCTAATAGGGTTTGAGCAATTTCATCGCTCCCTTGTTCCACCCCAGCTAGGTTACGTTCAAAATAAGTCTCATATTCTTTTTCTAATCTTTGCTCCATCTGCATCACTTTTTCAGATAAAGTGGGTTCAGAAGCCATCTCGAACGAGTTAGGTTGACTGAGGTTAATATCTTGGGAAAGGGTTTTTCCTGAACTCAGGCTGATCACCATCAGAGTTGACAGAATAAACCAAAACGCTGCTATAGCGGCTTTGTATCTGTTGTGAAAAGCAAATATTTTTTTAAACATACAGCACCTCATTATGATGTCTTAATTAAAGATAACAAATATTAATCCCAATAGGGAAGATTTCATCTCAATACCTTAATTTTAAATCAATATCGAGGTGAATAATGGCGGATCATTCTTCCTCTGTTTAGGTTCATCTATTGAATGTAGCTTGTTCAATCCTATCTCGATTGACATTATTAATTTTTTGTAAATTTTAATAAACCTTAATCTTTGTCAGCTAAATCTTTAATTGTTTTCGCTCATACTATAAACTGATTCTTGATTGTTATTGTTTAAGTTATAGAAAGTAATGTCTAATCCAATTTGGCAAAATGCTTTGTGGGCGGGAATTGTCAGTGCTTGTTCAATGCCTCTCGGCTCCCTAACAGCTTTAGTTTGGACTCCCAGAAATCGAGTGTTAGCTTTTTTAACAGCTTTTGGAGGGGGTGCTTTACTGGCTGCTTTAGTGATTGATTTGGTGGGGAGTGCCAGAGATAAGGGACACATTGTAGAATTAGTTCTGGGATCAATTCTTGGGAGTTTATTTTTTACTTTTATTAATAACATTGTTAATAACTCTGGAGGATTCCTCAGAAAAAACTCTACAATAGTTGCCCATCTAACACAACGAGAAAGTCGTCATTTTGAACAGAGAGTAACGCGACTCAAGCGGATTGATATTTTTCGAGATCTACCTCAGAGGTGGCAGCAACAACTAGCTCAACTTTTATTAGTTGCTTATTTTCCTAAAGGAATAACCCTATACCGTCAAGGCGATTTGAGTGAAAGTCTTTATATCATTAATAAAGGAAAAGTAGATTTATTAGATCCCCAAGCAGATTTAACTCCTTTTTTAAACTTAAGCACAAACGATGTTTTTGGAAAACTAGCTTTCTTAACAGGAACTCCTCATCAAACAGTCGCAGTAACAACAGAAGATACTAAACTAGAGATTTTACATCGTTCTGACTTTGAGGATATACTAGAAAGATCTCCAGATTTATTAGAAACAACAGAACGATTACTTCAAAGTGAAGAAATAGCCGATTATCTGCAAAAACGTCATGGATTAAGTTTATCTGAAGTCAGAGATTGGGTGACTTTATCGATTGAAAAACTTCATCAGGAAAGAAAACTTTTTCCGGCTGTTCAGATTGAACAAAAAATTCCTGAGTTTTTAAAACTTGCTCGTCAAATTAATCGATTTCCTGTATTTAGTTTTTTACCTCAAGAAGAACTTGAAGATCTGGCGGATCGTTTAGTTTATCAATGCTTAGAAAGTGGTTCTGTTTTTTTTCAGTCGAGTGAGTCTTCTGATCGGCTTTATATTATTCATCAAGGAGAAGTTGAAATTCTCTATCCAAGTCATCTAAATCAACCTCCCATTGTTTTAGTTTCTAGGGATACAATTGGTGAATTATCTTTTGTGACAGGAGCCTTTCATACCGTTACAGCGATCGCGAAAACAGATGTCTGTGTCTGGATATTAAGAAAGCAAGACTTTGATGAAATGCTTCAACAATCCCAAGAATTAGAAGAAAGTGTCAAAGCCTTTTTAGCACAACCTAAACTTACAAGCTATCTCCAAAATAGACAAAATATTGAGAGAAATAAAGCAGAAGAATGGACAAAAAAAGCCTTAAAAAGTATGAATGCCGGACATTTAATTCCCTCTACAAAAATGATCACTGAAGTCGGGGAAGAACATGGTGACGCTCCGATGGCTATTTGGCTTGGATTGTTAATGGATGGTATCCCAGAAGCTTTAACGATTGGAGCGCATATCGTTGTTCATCCGATTAGTGCTTCCCTTTTAGTGGGGTTATTTATTGCGAATTATCCCGAAGCACTTTCAAGTTCCGAAGGGATGAAACAGCAAGGATTTTCGATTCCTAGAATTTTGATGATGTGGACTTCTATTATGCTGATTACTGGAATTTTAGCGGCTATAGGTACTGTTGTATTTGCGAATGCACCTGAATCTGTTATTTCTCTCTTAGGAGCAATCGCCGCCGGAGCAATGCTAACAGTAATTTCTGAAACAATGTTACCCGAAGCTTATGCTAAAGGAGGTTCGATTGTGGGAATTTCGACGTTATTAGGTTTTTTAATTATTATTGTGATTAATAGCTTGGGTTAATTTCTGAGACTAGGACTCAATAAACTCCTGTTTTGGAATTTCAAATAGCCTGAAATATTGAGCATTATTCTGAAAATAGATACTGCTTCCTGTCAGGACTAATACTAAAGCCGAAGGAACAAACGGTATCCAACCTCCGAATAAAAATAACCCCCAACAACTGATATAGAGTAGAATAAAAGTGGTTCCTATTGTGATGATAAAACTCTGGGGTAATTTCATCTTTCCGCCGATCAAACCTCCAAGAATTGACCAGCCTAAAATAAAAATTGCTTCTCCCCAATCTGGAAACCACCAAATTAAAGGTTGATCATCTAAAACGGTACTCAAAATTTGACTGACCATCTGTGCTTGAACTTCAATTCCGGTCATTTTTTGAATCGGTTGATTAGAATAACTATAGGGTGTTAACCAATGATGATCATTAAAACTGGCTGCTGTAATTCCAACAATAATAATGCGATCGCGAATCCACTCTGGTTTGACTTTATCTGCTAAAATTTCTGATAAAGTTACTTGTCGGGCAATTTGTGAAGTTTTGCGATAGTTTAACATAATTTGATGTCCGCGCCAGTCTAAACCTGCTTGATAAGCACCGCTTCCCTGTGCTAAAATATTAAAAATAACCTTTCCGAGTTTTAATTTTCCATCTGATGTCGTTTCAGAAATAATATTTTCATCTCGTAAATAACGTTCAGCAAGTTTCCAACTCAACGAAAAGCGAGTTTGACAACTCGAAGCCGCTCCTACCGATAATAAATGGCGGCGAATAATACTATCTGAATCAACTACAATATTACTAAATCCTTGACGTTCTAAAGGAATTTCTGGAGAGGGATTAACCCCCGGGTTGGTTAAATCACCATATCTACAAATAGCAAAAAAGTTATCTTTATTTTTGAGGGCATTAATCAGGGTTTGATGCTGCGGATTAATAGGAGTTTCTCGAAATAAATGTAAACCAATAACTCTCGGTTGATATTGTTCTAACTTTTCCACCAATAAAGCTAATGATCGTTCTGAAAGCGGATATCCTTGTCGTTCTTCTGGCGGTTGTGACTGCACATCCTGTTCTGTAATTTTTATCAGTAATAATCGTTCATCTAAACCTTGCTCGGGTTGCATTTGCATAAAATGATCATAGGCTTTGAGTTCCCAAGCTTCTAACCCACCGAGTGATCGCACTCCCCAAACTACACCTGTTATTGTGATTGCTGATAATAAAATTTTGGGAAGTTTTAATCGCCAATATTTGGGTTTGTTTTTACCAAAAATAGCTTCTTTAATCGAATTAAAACTCAAAAATCTTGAGGGATTTCCGGCTAAATCTTGCCAACTTGGAGGAGTATAAGCCAGATTTTGAAAAATCACCGGAAGCCAACTTGCACAGGGAAATTGTCGTTCAAAATCATCGTGTAAGCGTTCTCTAGCTTCACGAACCGCTAAATAAAAAGGCTGTCCTTGAGCAAAGTTTTTGATAAAATGTTTGAGAAATTCTTGAGCCACTTGATCAGGAACTAACTCACGCATGACAATCATTTGAGGGATATTCAAATCATCTAATTTTTGAGCAAGCCCCAATCCATCACAAGAGTTAAAAATTGCAAGTTTTAATCCTTGTTCAACAGATTTTCTTAAACCATACCACAATTCTTCTATCGTTAAACTTTCTTGTGGATTAATATAAATTCGTCCGGTTTCGCCTTCCGTTTCACTATGTCCAGCAAAAAAGATAATATCCCAAGGTTGTTCCCAGAGGTGATCATTAATTTCCTGATGTTGAGGTTCAACTAAAAAAACCGGATCAGCATCAGGTAAACTCTGAATAATTTTCAGGTCTTTTTCAATATCAATTCCTTCACTATGACCTAAAATAACCAGAATTCTAACTCGGGAGTGAACGGGATAACTTTGAAAGTTTTTAATTTTTTCAACCTCAACTGGACTGAAAGCGATTTCGGCTTTTTTATAAAAATCAAAAAAATCCCAAAGATGCAGGGGAAGTTTCTTTAAATCCGGGTTATTTGTACGAACTAATACCTGAATCTCTTCTTCTCTGTTCAGTTCTGTTCGCAGTCGTTTATCAATTACTCTAAAGGTATCGGAATCTAACCAACTGCGAATATGATCGCGTAAGTTTTTAGCTGAATCTTGACAGTCTTGAATCCGTTTATGTACTGAACTTTTACGAATAATAGCCTGGGGTTTAATCCGATAAGGTGCAGCTAAACAGCGATATTTTTCTTGCCAATGCTCTCTCAAATATTGAGCCAAAGCCTTATTAGCAGGTAAACTTCCTTGCTTTTCCAATAGGGTTTGACCTGACGCTGAACGAATTTCTAGGGTGACTGTAAAGCCTTGGGTCTCAAAATCACCCTCTAGTCTTAATACAACTGACTTACTCATCACAAATACCCTAACTTTTTTCAGATACTATATCACAAATACTTCTGTGATGCTCACTTCTCCCCAAGCTATCTTAATACTAAATTCTTCTCCTGATTCTCCACTCAATTTAAAAATTAGAGTTTCACTCCCTCCGGTTTCAGCCTGCATGACTGATTTTCCACTCTCATCCAGGATCATCAGTTGTAGTTCTTTCGGAAGATTAGAATCAATTTTAAGGGGAGAGAGTTCAACTGAAATATTCATTTCTGAAGCCGTTAGAGGAGTCAAACCTACTAAAAGTGCAATTTCTATTTCTGCTTGTTCTAAATTGATAATTTTGACTCGTGTTGTCTGACTTTGATTCGACTTCATTAGACGTTCAGAAACTGAAGCATTATGCCTACAATTAAATCTCAAATTTTGATTTTCTAAAGAAAACAGTGTTTCAAGTTCCTGCCAACTTTCCTCAAATATTCCTTGCAGCCAGTGGCTCAATTGAATTCTAGATTCTACCTTTTTTGAGGTTTCTAACCTCTCAAGATGATCTAAAAAATAATCCAGTGATTGCCATTGCTCAAAATGTATTTTTTCACTCTGAACTTGTTTTAAAAACCCGATCAGCTTCGCTTGCGTAAATGCTTCATCAAACTGAATAGCGAGATAACCAATTCTATTAGACCAAACTTCCGCCGGAACTTCAACAATATTCTCATCAAATTTAACGGGACGACATTCTAGTTTTCCTAAGTTAACGAGAGATAAATCAGCCCAATTTCCCAAACTTTGCAAAGTCGAGTCCCAGCTATCACTGGCTTCTAAATCTGTGGGAATTTCCATCCACTGACAATAGTGATTAACCGCTAAAACCGCTAAAAGATTGCAGTAGACTTGCTCTTGTTTTTCTGGGATAGAATACAATTGAGACATTTTCGCTGCAATTTTTCTATCTTGGCTAGTAATTGGCATTGTAAGTATCAAGTTCATGGTCTTGTTGTATCACCTTGAATAGTGCTGAAACAATTATGACTCTAATTTTGAATTCGCTGTTTTATCTCCTCTGAAAAATATTTAATAGATCGTTGATAAAAATCGGATAAGGTGGAAACCTTAATATCAAAATCTGTTGATATTTTTCCCCAGCTTTCTTGTTCAATAATTCGCCGCCTAAAAATTTCTCTAAAATTGGCTTGAGGATGTCCCTTAATCTGTCTACTCCTAAACACTCCATCAACATCTTCTTCAATCACCTGTTGAATCAACTCAGATAAAGTCGGCTGACTTTCATTCTCTTGATTTGATTTTTGTTGAGCTAATACTTGAGGAATCGCTTCTGTAAAAAAACGCTTTTTTAATAGAAAGTTCACCCAGCGCATCACAGGAGCAAGCTCAGGTTTATATTGTTCAATGTTTGTGCAAATATAAAGCATTAGATTTTGAACCGCAATCTCATAAATTTCTGAGTAGTGATTAACAAACTGACTTGAATTAGGACGACACAACCGACCGGAATTCAAAATTTCTTGGGTCAGTTGAGTTAAAGCTTGGCGTCGTTTTAGACTGCGCGGAGGATGATTTTGAGCTTGGAGTGCTAATTTTTTTAGTTTTTCATCCTGTTTGAGTGTTTGATCAAAATCCACAATAGGCTTGACTCCTTTCTGGTCTGACCAGCATTGCTCTATTTCTCTATATTTTCTATCAAAGCTTGAGGGTCTGTTTTACGTCAAATGCTTTGGGAATTCACAAAACTTCATCATTCAGTTTGTAAAGTTTTGTAACATTCTAGCAATCATCCGTAAAAACACCGTAGTTCATCTGAGAGAGAAAACAAACGTCAAACAACGAACAGTTCCCCAGCTTCACTGTAAACCATGAAGACCTCTTTGCTGACTATCTACCCTCAAAACCCCCAAGAGCTCAGATTAAATCCTGGGAAAATCCCTAAAACAGAGAAGTTAGAGATGGTTGACCCGTTAAAAATATCAAAATTGGATTTCAATTCCACATCCAACCCAGAAATCATTGTAACTCAAGTTCACTTAGAAGCCATTGAATCTGAAATCGAGATAGCTTGTGCTTTGTATCATCAACTTTGTTGTGAACTTGATAGCATTACCTTTCAAAATCACCAAGGTTTCTCTAGCTATTTACAACCCGAACAAGAAAAAACCTGTCAGGAGATTTTGACCCTAATTCAAGAAATTTGTCAGCTTGAACTAAAAAAAAAATATGTCTGTTCCAAGCTAGAGAGTCTTTTTTCTGAGGTTTAATTCTTGCAGTCCTAAGCAAATTGAATCATCATATTCTGATGGATTCTTGTATTGTCAAAAGATGAATCTAAAAGACTAAATTTTTAGCAACTTGCTCTATTAGCCGAGAACTTCAATCTCAGGCTATTTTTTTGTCCGGCAATAAATATTATTGATTCTGTGCTTTATGAGCTTTTAGATAATGGTTAATTCAGATAAAAAACTAAATTTTATGAAAAGTATGGTGAAAAATATGATTTGCATAAGTCAAAAAGTATTAGAGATATATAAAAGAGAAGGCAGCCATTAAAGCGAGCTTCTATTTCAATAATTTTTGTGTTTCAAGAATAATATGAACTGTTCAAAGTTGCTAATGTCTCTGGCATTTGGCGTAGTTAGTCTTGTCTTTTTTTCTGCTCAAAAGGTTGAGTCTAAAAATTCAACCTTATGGACACCGAATCCATATGATTTAATTTCCGAACATTTCATTGTTTGTCAACTCCTTTCTTATAATTCATCCACAGTTAAAGATAACGGAACGCCTGAGTCTGAAGCCACAGGTTCTCAAGGTCAATCATAAGTTTAATCTGAATCTCGATTATCGATAATCAAAACCTCAAAATTACTTTCATTCTCTGGAGATGAATCCGTTTCTATTGGTTCACTTTTCTTTGAGTTGATTTTCAACCCCGGTAATCCTTCTAATTTTTCGGGTTGTTCTGAGGAAAACTTATCTGGAACAATTACAGTGAGTTGACGAGGAATGCACTCAATCTCAACGGGGGTTTTTCCGAATAATTCTCCATCTATAGCAACCTTTTGTGGGGGGTTGGTACTAATTTTAATTTTTGGGGTTCGGAAATAGCCAATATCCTCTCGTTCGGCTTGATCTTCAGATAAAGCAGACTTCAGTAAATGATAAGATGCTCCCAAAGCTTTCCAACGATTTTTCGGAGCAAAAATTGTCACATCTAACAATCCATCATCCATTAATATTCCCGCAGGCCCTTGTGCTAAAATAGAAGAAGCTGGGGCAATATTAGCAATCGTAATCGCCGTTGCTTTCACTTCAATGGTTCTATCTTTCATTTCCAGTTTGGCATCAAACTTTTTAAATCGTTTCCACTGTTTGAAAGCTGAAACATAATAAGCTAATATTCCTAAGCGATTTTTGGCTTGTCGGTCTGCATCTTCAACCATACCTGCTTCTAAACCCACACCTGCTAACAGCATCATTGGTTGTCCTTGACATTTACCAAAATCAATCACTCGCTGTTTTCCTGCTAAAATAATTTGACAAGCTTCTTCTATTTTTGGGGAAATATTGAGGGTGCTGGCAAACGCATTTGCGGTTCCTCGCGGAATAATTCCTAAAGAAATATCGGTTTTTACTAAAACTCCAGCAACTTGAGAAACAGTACCATCACCTCCTGAAGCAATCAAACATTCTACATTTCGTTCTAGGGCTTCACGGGCTAATTTTTCAGCCGATTTTTCTTCACTGGTCTGCTGAATATCTAGATTCAGATGAGGTTCTAAGTGACGTTTAATTTCCGATAATTCTTGCTCGGAATCACCTTGACCGGAGACGGGATTAAAAATTAAACAAGCTGAATTAAACATGATGAACTAACTCCCAGGTTTGAACAGAATAGAAAAAAAATACAGAAGTGATTCTCTAAAATAATGAATTAAAAAATATATATTTTTAGTATAACAAAAAGAATGAACAACTCAATCTATTGAGAAAAATTTATATCCAGAGGATGAAAAAAATCTATCGATAGACCCAGGAAAAAAAATTCAGCCAAGCGGTAGAGGAAATCCTGAAGTGATTTAGGATAACTTATAAGTTGAAATTCAGTTCAAAATCTTGGAGTCAATCATATGGGTTGGTTAAGTAGACTATTTGGGAAAGGCGAAGAAGAAAAGGCAAAATCACCCACCGCAAAAACATCAGTCGCTCAAGCACCCGCATCTACAGGGGGTGGTTCTATTCCTTTAGAAAGAGTCGGTATAGATGGAGAATATGACGAAAGTGGCTTGGCAAAACGAGTCGCTTATGCGTTCGATCAAGAGGGTCAACTGGATGATATTGAAACCCTTTGGGTTGCCCAAACCGGTAGCACTGTTGTTCTCAAGGGAACAGTCCCCGACCAACAAATTTTAAAGAAAATGGTTTCTGTTGCTCAAAAAGTTGATGGTGCTAAAAATGTTGATACTTCTCAGGTCAAAGTGAGTTAAATCGGTAATTTTGTAGAAACCATAGGCACTGTATAAGTAAAATTGCTTTATAGTGCTATCTGATTAAACTCACCTTATTTTGGAAGTATAAATATTTCCTATACTTCTAGGTTTAATTGGTGTAAAATCAAAATATATTCTGTTTATAATCTGACATAAATTCTATGCAAGAACCCCAATCTACCTCCTCTAATCCTTCTCAAAATGAAGCTTTTCCTAATGTAGATTTAGGAACCTGTATTTCTCAAACAGCATCTGATCTCAAAGATGTGATTGATAATACTGTAGATACTGCTAGTCAAGTCGCTCAAGAGGGTGCCAAGCAAGTTCAACAGCTTCTTGAATTTGTTTTTGAGGGAACTGGAAATACAATGGCAGCGATCGCAGAAAACCCCATTGTTTCATCCCTAACTAAACTATTTGGGGCGGACTGGATTAAGATTATTTTAGGTCAAGTTAATATTGAAGATGCTCAAAATACGGTTGAAAAACTGCGACAAAAATACCCTAATGATCAGCCTGCGGAAATTGCTCATCGAATAATGGTTGATAAGTCCATACAAGGTGCTACCATTGGACTAGCAACGAACTTTATTCCCCCTTTAGCTGCGGTACTTTTTGCTATAGACTTAGCAACAACAACTCGACTGCAAGCCGAAATGGTTTATCAAATCGCTGCCGCCTATGGTTTAGATCTCAATGAACCCGAACGTCGTGGAGAAGTTCTCGCAATTTTTGGTTTATCTTTTGGCGGTTCAAGCTTCTTAAAAATTGGATTTGGTATTATTGAAATAATACCCGGTGTAGGTGCATTTGTGGGGGCATCTTCCAATGCAATTATGTTGTATTCACTCGGTTATGCAGCTTGTCGATTTTATGAAGCGAAACTCGAAAAAACAGGTACACCTCTCAACCCCACTGAGTTTTATCAGCAGCAGGAAGACTATCTGAAACAAGCCTATGAACAAGAAGCGATTATGGATCAAATTATGGTTCATGCTGTTTTAGTGAATTCTCCTGAAAAATCTTGGTCAGAAGTGGTTTCAGAATTATTAAAACAAGGAAACTTTAATTCTAAAACGGCTAACACCATTGAAACTCACCTCAAAAATCCTCGCTCTTTAGACACTTTATTACAGCAACTTCATCCTGATTTTGCTCCCGCTATTTTAATGCAATGTTATCGGATTGCTAAACGTGATGACATCGTTACGGAAAAAGAACGAGAATTTTTACAAGCTATTGCGGATAAATTTAACTTGAATTTGCAGGAAATTGAAGAAAGTTATCAAACTCAAGTTGAACAAGCTTCTTAAGAGTAATAGTCTTCCCCAAGACAGAGAAAGTGAATCTATCCTGCGATAGAAGTGAAGCCGAGCAGAACTCGATATACTGTAGAGAGTTAGCAAATATCTTTGCTGCAATATAGGAGAATTTCACACATGAGTACAGAGAATAGAGCAGAAGCCACTCTCAAAAATATTGAGGGTAAAGCGCAAGAAGCTTTAGGAGAAATTACAGGTAATCCTGAAGATAGAGCAGAAGGAAAACAAAAGCAAGCCGAAGCTGCTGTACAACATACCGTAGAGAATGTTAAAGATGCAGCTAAAGAAAAAATTGAGAATCGCTAAATTTTAGGCTAGTTTTACTCCAGGAATAGGTGGTAAACCCTGGTTTTCTGTACTTTCACTTGGAACGTGAATTAAACTCAGGAAATCAGGGATTATGTGCTATTTTTTCTATCAGCTTTGATGTTCATCAATATACATAATGACAAGTCATTCTCCCGAAAAAAATCTTCCCCAATATCAAACAAAAGTTGTTCCAGATACACCTGTAGCAGAAGCCAAAGATGCAGTTCCTGAAGCTCACGATGTTGATCACTTTGGGAATCAAGCCGGAATTGAACCACCCAATAATGAACCTCTTGCTGTTAAATCTCAGTTAGATAAACGAGACGAACAACGCTGGCAACTTAATCCCGATTCTGCGGAAGATCATTAATCAAAAAATAAGGGCGCTAAAATCGGCGTCCTTTTCAATACAATTTAACGCTTTTAATTAAGGTTACTGTTCGGGATTAGTTTTCTAAAAATTAATCTCTATTATTAACATTTTTATTTTCTAAATCATCAAAAATAATACCTATGTATTAAGAAATACAGAAACTTATATCAAAAGAAAGATGAATCTCTACTAAAGCTGCGTAACTATGTAAATAAGTTAGATTTAACTCAGAGAGAGAGAAAACGATGCCGATCACATTAACTGATGCCAAACGCTCTACCATTGCTGAAAAGTTAGCAAGTATGCGAGCCATTCAAAATTTAATTTTGAACAATGAGCGTCAATTTATTCAAGAATGCAGCGATCAAGATATTTGTAGTCGCCTGCAAGATATGATTGAAGATGATGAAAAAAACCTGGGTATCATTGAAACCACAATAACTCAGTATGGAATTCAAGCTGAACCGAAAAATACAGTTCAAAAGATGGTGAACCAAGCTCAAGAAATGATGCAAGGTTCTGAGTTGAGTTTGTATGAAAAAATGGCTCAACATGAATTGCTGAAGCATGGTCAAGTTCTGTCAGGCTTAGTCGTCCATAAAGCAGCACAAGTTGTAGGTGCTGATGTTCAAGAAGCTCTTGCTCCTTTAAATGCAGTTAACTTTGAAAATCGCGCTCATCAAGAGCAACTAAAAGGAATTTTAGAATATGTGGGTACTCGCGAACTCACAGGTCAAGAACCAGATGAAGGTTTTTGGGCGCAAATTCAAGACGCATTAGCAGCGATGACGGGTGTATTAGGAAGTGCAACAACTCAAGCTTCTGATGCGTCCGACATGGATATTTTGACTTTAATTTTCATGGATCATCAAAAGGCAAAAACCTTGATGCGTGAAATTGAAAAGAGCAAAGATCCTAATAAAGTTCGGGAATATTTTGGGCAGCTTTATAAAGACTTAACGGTTCATGCTAAAGCTGAAGAAGAAGTCGTTTATCCCCGAATTCGTTCGTTCTATAGTGATAGCGAAACTCAAGAACTTTACGACGAACAAGCAGAACTCGAAAAAGTTCTTAATGAAATGAAAGCGAGTGAACCAACCGCAGAAGCTTTCCAACACCTGCTCAAGCGTGTTAAAGAGATGGTTGGCGATCATACTCGTCAAGAAGAAAGCACCATGTTTGCATCTATGCGGAAGAACATGAATGATGCTCAACGTGAACAGATGGCAACTGAATTTAAAGAAGCCAAGAAACGCTTGCAAACTAAAATGCAATAATTTCCAAGTTAAGGAAAAAATTCAACCTTAATTTTGTTGTGATTAATAAGCTGGAAAACATAAGCAAATTTGGCTAATTTTCCAGCTTGTTGTCTAAGATTATTATCTCAATTTTGAGCACTGAAAAAAAGCTGCACTTGACTCAAGCTTTAGGAGTTAGATAATGACAATTACACCGAATCAAATTCCCCCCCAACATCAAGAAAGAAAACCCGGACTGGAGTCAGAAATGACCCCAAAACCTGAATACGATGATCCGAATTATCAAGGCAGTGGTAAACTGCAAGGTAAAGTTGCCTTAATTACAGGGGGCGATAGTGGTATTGGTCGTTCAGTTGCGGTATATTATGCCAAAGAAGGTGCGGATGTTTCCATTGTTTATTTAGATGAAACCAACGACGCTCAAGAAACTAAAAAAGCAGTAGAAAAAGAGGGTCGGAAGTGTTTGTTAATTGAAGGTGATATTCGCAACGAAAGCTTTTGTCACGAAGCTGTGAAGAAAACTGTTGATCAGCTTGGAAAGTTAGACATTCTCGTTAACAATGCCGCCGAACAATATTATGAACCGAGCATTGAGGAGATAGATTCTAGCCGACTCGGTAGCATTTTTGCAACCAATATTTTCTCAATGTTTTACTTTGTTAAAGCCGCAATGCCTCACTTAAAAAAGGGTAGCACGATCATTAACACCACTTCAATTAATGCTTACAAAGGGAATGCCTCTTTATTAAGCTATTCGACCACAAAAGGCGCAATCTTAGCGTTTACTCGTTCTCTATCTCAGCCTTTAATTGAAAAAGGAATTCGCGTTAATGGTGTCGCTCCTGGCCCGATTTGGACACCCTTTATCCCTGATGCTTTTAAAGGAGAAGATGTGAGTAACTTTGGGAAACAAGTTCCGATGAAACGTCCCGGTCAACCCAAAGAAGTTGCTCCCTGTTTTGTCTTCTTAGCTTCTGAAGATTCTTCCTATATCGCTGGACAAGTGCTTCATCCCAATGGCGGTGTCGTTGTTGGTGCATAAGTAAATTTCTGAAAATAGATTCGGAATTTTTTCCGAGTCTATGAGTAAAAAATTTTGTATATTTTTCTTATTTTTTAATAAAAAACAACCCAACTATGAATCAAAAAATACCTCAAAAATCCCAATCCTTTTGGATTGATTCTACATTAGAATCTAACTATCCTAACCTCACTGAAAATATCTTTGTCGATGTTGCCATTGTTGGAGGCGGTTTAGTCGGAATTAACGCAGCAAAGTTACTCAAACAAGCCGGAAAAACGGTTGCTGTATTAGAAGCAGAACAAGTGGCAGTTGGCGTTTCAGGACACACAACCGCTAAAATCACCTCATTACATCAGCTTGTTTATGCAAATTTAATTAAACAAATCGGTGAAGAAAAAGCACGGTTGTATGGTGAATCTAATCAAGCCGCCATTGAACAATATGCCAAACTTATTCAAACTGAAAAAATAGACTGTGACTTTGAACGGAAAGATGCTTATACTTTCGCCTCTTCTATTGATAACCTAGACAAAATAAAAGATGAACTAGAAGCCGCAGTTAAACTAGGACTCCCCGCTTCTTTTGTTCAGGAAACAGGCTTACCCTTTAACATTGCTGGAGCCGTAAAATTTGCCAATCAAGCCCAATTTCACCCGTGCAAATATCTTCTCCATTTAGCTCATACTATTCCGGGTGAAGGAAGCTATGTTTTTGAACACACTCGCGTTCAAACAGTAGAAGGAGAAAACCCTTGTAAAGTCATCACAGAAAATGGCTTTACTGTTACGGCTCAAGATGTCATTATCGCCACAAATTTACCCATTTTAGATCAAGGATTATTCTTTGCTAAATCCTATCCTAAACGTTCTTATTTAATTGGATCTTGGATTGAACCCGCCCAAGACCCCCAAGGAATGTTTATTGGTTCGGGTCAAGATTATCACTCAATTCGTACCACTCCCCATGAGGGAAAAACCTTGTTAATCATAGGAGGAAAAGGGCATAAAGTCGGTGAAGTTGAGGATACAGAAGTTTTGTATCAACAACTCGCTGATTATGCTCATTCGACTTTTGGAGTCTCAGAAATAGCCTATCGATGGTCAACTCAAGATCTCGTTTCTTTTGACTCACTTCCTTATATTGGTAAACTGACTCCCCTGCACAATCATACCTATGTTGCAACAGGTTTTAGCCTCTGGGGAATGAGCAAATCAATGATGTCTGCAATGATATTATCAGACCTGATTTTAGGCAAAAAAAATCCCTGGGCGAACCTCTATGATGCAACTCGTCCGACTCCTTTTGTGACTCAAGAATCGATTAAACAAAACCTTGATGTTGGTATGCACTGGGTTGGCGATCGCTTGAAAGGATTATTCGATTCTCCAGAAAAAGTAGGCATTGGTGAAGGTCAAATTGTCACCGTTAACGGTGAGAAAATAGCCGCCTATCGAGATGAATCCGGAACCTTACATCAAGTCTCTGCGGTGTGTACTCATCTAGGCTGTATTGTCTCCTGGAACCCGGCTGAAAAAAGTTGGGATTGTCCCTGTCACGGCGCTCGATTTAACTGTGAAGGAAAAGTCATTCACGCTCCTGCGGTGAGTGATTTGAAAAAATACTAATCTTTATTCACCCAAATAGTTGGAGATTGCTAAAATTTAGTGATCTCCTCTTATATTTTCATCCCCAAAAAACTATAAATAGAGTCAAAAAATGCGTCAGTTATGGGTTCAAGTACCAGAGGGTCAGGGAGAAAAAGTTCTGAATATTGCTCAAGCATATCAGGGAGTTAATTTAGCTCAGTTATCGACAAAAAATGCTCAAGACTCTCAAGAATTAGTCTTAATTCATATCTCAAATAAACAAGTTGAAAATTTGCTTCAGGACTTAGAAAATATTCCTCATTTACAAGTCACTTTAATTCCTCAAGGGGTGATGGCTCTCCATCCTCCCACCACAGAAGCCGCAGAACAAATTAAAGAAGTACAAGAACGTAGTCCGATTGAAATATTCCTCGCTGGCTTACAAAGTGTAGGCTCTTGGCGAGGATTTTTAGCCTATGCAGGACTCGCTGGAATTGTTGTTTGGATTGGTTTATTTACCAATACTAATTATTTGCTCGTAGCGGCGATGTTAATTGCTCCTTTTGCGGGGCCTGCAATGAATACAGCAATTGCTACAGCTAGAGGAGATCTACAATTATTATGGCGCAGTTTATTGCGTTATTTTGTTGCCATTCTGGTCACTGTTTTTGTTGCAGCAATTTTGAGTTTAATTTTCCGCCAAGAAGTCCCCACTCGCTTGATGCTAAGTAACAGCCAAATCTCAACTGTAGCTGTGTTACTTCCCATTACAGCAGGAGCGGCGGGAGCCATTAATTTAATGCAGTCAGAACGCAGTAGTTTAGTATCAGGAGCAGCTACGGGAATGCTTGTTGCAGCTTCTCTTGCACCTCCAGCCGGAACAGCAGGAATTGCCCTATCTCTCGGACGAATAGATCTTTTTATAGGCAGTGTTTTTTTGATCTTATTACAACTGGTTGGGATTAATTTATCGGCGGCAACTTTATTTCGGATCTATGGTTTATCTCCCCAAGGAGCGCGTTATAATCGAGGGAAAAAATGGATTTTTCCAATTACATTAGGTGTGACCACTTTAGCATTAATCGGTCTATTAAATTGGCAATTTATGAATACCCCTGCTTTACAACGTTCGAGTCGCGCTCAACGAGCCACCGCAGACATTCAACAACTTGTTCAAGATAATCCCTTAGTCCAGCTTGTTGAAGCTAATATTCGGTTTACACGCGCCAATATTGAAGAACAAGATACACTTCTTTGTGTTCTCTATGTACAACGAAATCCTGAGACAACAATCTCTAAAGACGAAATTAGTCAACGTCTCACCCGTGAGATTCAAAATCACCTTAAAGAAGCGGGATATAATGTTACTCCTTTAGTCCAGGTGACTGTTTTAGATCCTCCCTCAATCTTAGAAGATCTTTCCAAATTTAATTCATCTAACGTTACAAAATCATCGAAGACTGCTATACTAAAGGCTTGATGGATAAACTCTCCTAATTAATCGGTAAATAACTCAAATGTCACTGCCTGAAAATGGATTAACTGTTCTTTGGTTAATAGCCTTTTGTGTCACCGTTGTGCTTATCATTGTTTTATATATTCAAGGTGCGTTTCGCAAACGAATTCACTACAAAATTTTTAACTTTCCCTCTGCAAATTCTCCTAATTTTGCCTTAACAATTGCCAGTTTATCTGATTCTTTTTTGAGCAAGGCTGAGGTCAAAAACTTTTGGATCGAAGCTGATGAAATTCAACCTGCTCGTTTAAATGCTATTCGTCAAGCTCAACATCATATTTTATTTGAAACCTATATTATGACTCCCGGTGAACGAGCAGATGCTTTGGCGACAGCCTTAATTGAAAAAGCAAATTCTGGGGTAATCGTTCAAATTATTGTTGATAGTTATGGCGCAAAATCTGTCCCTAAAAAATACTGGAAAAATTTAGAACTCAGTGGAATAGAAGTTCGTTTCTTTAATCCTTTTAGTTGGCGATCGCCCTATGATTATCTCAAACGGAGTCACCGCAAACTCCTTTTAATTGATGATAAAATTGCTTTAATCGGTGGTGCTGGACTGTCTGACTATTGGGATGGTATCCCCGAACAAGGAGATCGAGCGCCCTGGTTAGATTTTGAAGTTCAAGTTGAAGGGCCAGTGATTAAACGCCTTCATGGTCTTTTTATTCAACATTGGCTCGACTCTGGAAAAACAATTGATTTGAGTAAAAACCCTTTACCTCAAACCTCAACTCAAACTTCCACTCAAACTTCCCAACTCTCTCAACCCACCGTATTAGTAACATCCGGCGAAGATCCTTCCTATCGAGATTCTTCCATCCGCGCTCTTTACCAAACTTTAATTATGGCGGCTCAGTCTCGAATTTGGATCGCCAGTCCCTATTTTTTGCCTTTTTTGAATACACAAAATCTCCTGATAGAAGCGAAAAATAGGGGTGTAGATGTCCGCATTTTAACAATGGGTTCAAAAACAGATAAACCTTTTGTTCACTATTCAGCACGGGAATTGTATAAAAATCTTTTGCGTGAAGGCATCGAGATTTATGAATATCAACCCAGTATGATGCACGCAAAAACCGTATTAATTGATGATCATTGGGTGAGTTTAGGGAGTGCTAACTTTGATCCGCGTAGCTTTTGGAGTAATGATGAGTTAAATATAACCACCGCTCAACCTTTTTTATCTCAAAATATTGAACAATTTCTGGTGAAAGGTTTCGCTGAAAGTGACTGTATTCAATATCAAGACTGGAAACGCCGCCCCCTCGAAGAAAAAATTCGCGGAAAAATCATGCTCTTATTTTATTTTCTCCTCTAAATGCGATCGCAGACATTCTAAGAAACCCGGTTTCTGCAACTCTCTTGCATTCTCCCTAAAATTTAATCAAGAAAACCGATTTCTACTCTCTCTGTTGAGCTAAAATAGAACCAGACTCACATTAGGAGTTGAAATAATGACTGATTATTCTTTAATTAAAGTCTGGATTAATGCAGGTATTCAGTTTCAGAATAATGGGAAATTTTATAAGGCTTTACTCTGTTTCGTTCAGGCTTTAGAATTAGATCCAAATCGGATTGATGTTTGTTATCAGGTGGGGAGATGTTGGCAGAATTTGGGGCTGTTGACCGATGCGATCGCCTCCTATAATGCCTGTTACAAACGCTCCCAAACTCAACAGAATCTCTGGTTACAGGCGGCTTGCCAATTCTGTTTGGGGCAGTGTTATGTTTCCCTTCAACAACAAGATGATGCCGTTTCTGCCTACTCTTGGGCTTATCAGTTATTTAGTCAAATTGGCAATAATCCCCATATTCAGGAAGCCTGGGATTATCTAAATGGGGTGGGGAATTCGTGGTTAGACCAGAAAAATTATCAGGCATCAATTCAATATTATCAAAGATTGGTAAAACTTGTCAAGTCGGCTAATAATTCGCAACATTTGGGCTGGGTTTGGCATGGTTTGGGGCGGGGTTTTTCTGGGGATGGTTTGGATGAGTTGGCGTTAGAATGCTATCAGCAAATGTTGGATATTTCCCGAGATTTGTCAGATTGGCAAATGGAAGGGACGGCTTTATATTGGTTGGCTTGGGAAAGCTGGAAACTGGGAAAATTGGAAGATGCGATCGCTTATTATGAAGGTGCGATCGCGGTTTATGAGAAACAGGAACAGGGGAAAGGATGGCTGGGCGTTATTGGGGACTATTTGGTTAATTTATATCAGCAAACGGGAGATTTTGAGAAGGCGATCGCAGTTTTAGAAAAGAAGTTAGCCCGACTCCGAGAAAGTCAGGACAAGTCGGGTGAGTATGGGCTTTTATATCAAATCGGGAAGTTATATTATTACCAACTCAAGGATTACAATCGGGCTTTTGATTATTATCAATCAGCTTTGAAAGTTGCACAGGGGTTAACGCCAAGACAACCCTTGAAAGAAGCCAACGCTTATTATTGGTTGGGGTTGATTTCGGATAGCCTGAATCAATCAGAGGATGCGATTTCTTATTTTGAGGAAGCCCTCAGCTATTATGAACAGGATGACTCCCAGCAGCAATGGTTCGTTAAATCTCTGGATTATATCGAAAAGTTATCAGAAAAAATCGGGGATTCTCAGAAGTTAATAGCGGTGGCAGAAAAACGGTTAATCCTACTGCGAGAAGGGGAGGATAAATCGGGGGAGTATTCCCTAGTCTATAAGATAGCGGGTTTATATTATAAACAGAAAAATTATAGCCAGGCTTTGAAGTATTATCAATCGGCTTTGGAAGTTGCACAGGAGTTAACGCCAAGACAACCGAGGTATGAAGCCAACGCTTATTATATGTTGGGGTTGATGTGTGAATTTTTGGGAAGGTTAGAGGAGGGGTTAGCTAATTATCGCGAAGGGTTAAGGCTGTATACTGAATTAGACAATCAAGAATTGGTTGAGCGTAGTCAACAAAAAATTAACAGTTTAGAGGAGTTGTTAGCGCGTCGTGCATCGGCTTCTCGGTCTGAGAGTGACCCCCAGCTTGATTTTTTATTGAATGTTTTGCAAGTCGTAGCAGATAGCAAGGGCGATGCAAAAGTTGTTTATTCCCTACTTCAACAAAATCTCGATAAACTTGATGAAAATTTAGCAGATATTTTGAGAACCTGGGCAACTGCTAAGTTTAAAGAAGTTTCTACAGAAACGGCTGCATATATTGCCCGATCTATTGTGTTATTTAGCAGTTTAATATTAGAATTCCCGTTAGGTCAGCACGCCGATAATCTAGAAATTGCGATCGCTTGCTATCAAGCGACTTTAGAAGTATATATCCGCACCGCCTATCCCGAACAATGGGCAGCTACGCAAAATATCTTGGCAGTAGCCTACTCTAATCGCATCCGGGGAGAGCGCGCCGATAACCTGGAAATTGCGATCGCTTGCTATCAAGCGACTTTAGAAGTATATACCCGCAGTGCCTATCCCGAAAAATGGGCAGAGACACAAAATAACTTTGGAACTGCCTACCTAGACCGTATCAGGGGAGAGCGCGCCGATAACCTGGAAATTGCGATCGCTTGCTATCAAGCGACTTTAGAAGTATATACCCGCAGTGCCTATCCCGAAGATTGGGCAATAACACAAAATAACTTGGCAAATGCCTATAATAACCGCATCAAGGGAGAGCGTGCCGAGAATATTGAAAAGGCGATCGCTTATTGTAAAATTGCCTTAGAAATTAGAACCCGTGAAGCCTTGCCAGAATATTGGGCAGATACTCAAATTAATTTGGCTAATGCCTATTGGAATCGAATCAAAGGGGAAAAATCTGACAATATTGAAAAGGCGATTATTGCCAGTGAAGCCGCCTTAGAAATTAGAACCCGTGAAGCTTTTCCAGAACAATGGGCTATTATTAAAAACAATCTAGCTGTTGTCTACCAAGACAGAATCAAAGGGGAAAAAGCCGAGAATATTGAACAGGCGATCGCTTGCTGTGAAGCGGCTTTAGAAGTGAGAACCCGCACCGCCTATCCTGAACAATGGGCAGAGACGCAAAGTAACTTGGGAAATGCCTACAATAACCGCATCCGGGGAGAGCGTGCCGAGAATATTGAAATGGCGATCGCAGCCTATCAAGCTGCTTTAGAAATTAGAACCCGCCAAGCCTTTCCTGAATCTTGGGCAATGACGAACAATAATCTTGCTGCTGCCTATTGGAATCGAATAAAAGGGGAAAAAGCCGATAATATTGAACGGGCGATCGCCTTCTACCAAGATGCTTTAGAAATTAGAACCCGTGAAGCTTTTCCTGAAGATTGGGCTGAGACGAATAATAATCTTGCTGCTGCCTACAAAGACAGAATCAAAGGGGAAAAAGCCGATAATATTGAAAAAGCGATCGCTTATTATAAAGCAGCTTTAGAAGTGAGAACCCGTAAAGCATTTCCTCAAAAATGGGCAGACACGCAAAGTAACTTGGGAACTGCTTACTCTGACCGCATTCGGGGAGAGCGTGCCGAGAACCTGGAAATTGCCATTGCTTGCTATGAAGCGGCTTTAGAAATTAAAACTCGTGAAGCCTTGCCAGAATCTTGGGCAGATACTCAAAACAATCTAGCTGCCGCCTACAAAGACAGAATCAAAGGGGAAAAAGCGGATAATATAGAAGTGGCGATCGCTGCCTGTGAAGCCACATTAGAAATTAGAACTCGTGAAGGATTTCCAGAATCTTTGGCAATGACGCAAAATAACTTGGGGCTTGCCTACTCTGACCGTATCCTGGGAGAGCGCGCCGAGAATATTGAAAAGGCGATCGCTTGCTATCAAGCCACTTTAGAAGTGAGAACCCGTGAAGCCTTTCCTCAAAAATGGGCAGACACGCAAAGTAACTTGGGAAATGCCTACAATAACCGTATCCGAGGAGAGCGTGCCGAGAACCTGGAAATTGCCATTGCTTGCCATGAAGCGGTTTTAAAAGTATATACCCGCACCGCCTATCCCGAATATTGGGCAGGTACACAAAACAACTTGGGACTTGCCTACAATAACCGTATCCTGGGAGAAGGCGCCAACAACCTTGAAATTGCGATCACTTACTATAAACTGGCTTTAGAAGTATATACCAGCAGTGCCTATCCTGAACAATGGGCAACCACGCAACATAACTTGGGACTTGCCTACAGTAACCGCATTAGGGGAGAAGGCGCCAACAACCTTGAAATTGCGATCGCTTACTATAAACTGGCTTTAGAAGTATATACCCGCAGCGCCTATCCTGAACAATGGGCAACCACGCAACATAACTTGGGTTCTGCCTACAGTAACCGCATCCGAGGAGAACGCCCCGATAACTGGGAAATTGCGATCGCTTACTACGAAGCAGCTTTAGAAGTGAGAACCCGCACCGCCTATCCCCAATATTGGGCAGACACGCAAAATAACTTGGGAACTACCTACTATTACCGCATCCGGGGAGAGCGGGCCGAGAATCTTGAAAAAGCGATCGCTTGCTATAAACTGGCTTTAGAAGTGAGAACCCGCACCGCCTATCCTTACAATTATGTAGAAACATCATTTAATTTAGGACTGGCTTATCAAAAATTAAAACAATGGCAACTCGCTTATGATACCTTTGATAATGCCATTGAAACCCTCGAAGAAATCCGGGCAGGAATTGTTAAAGGGGGAGATGCAGATAAACAGAAATTAGCCGAAGAATGGCAGAAACTTTATCAAGCAATGGTGGAAGTTTGCATCGAACTGAAAAACTATACCGCCGCCATTGAATATGTGGAACGCAGCAAAACCCGTAACCTGGTTGAATTGTTGGCAACCCGTGACCTTTACCCGAAAGGCGATATTCCCCAAACCGTCCTCGATGAACTCACCCGCCTGCGTCGAGATATCGAAACGGAACAACGCCGCCTGGAAATTGAAGAACGCAACCGCGACAACTTTGGCGGCGGAACAACGGGAGAACGCAGCCCCAATATCACCATCGCGCCAACTTCACCGCCAGACCGTCGCCACCTCAACCAACTTCAGCAACAACTCGACACCCTGATTAACCGTGACATTACCCCCATTGACCCGGACTTCCGCCGCAGCCAAAAAGTTCAGCCTATGCCTTTTGCAGAAATTCAAGCCTTAACAGGGGAAAATACGGCGATTTTAGAATGGTATATTTTGAGCGATCGCTTTTTGGTGTTTATCGTCACACCCCCGACAAAACCCACCGCCACCGACGGGGAAAGGGTGACACTTTGGCAGTCTAGTCCAGCAGATTATCAGCAATTAATCAAGTGGGCTGATGACTACTTAAATTCTTATCAAAACCGCACCAGTCAAGATTGGAAAAATAGCCTGATTTCCCGCCTGCAAAAACTGGGGGAAATTCTGCATATCAATGAACTCATTGCGACTATCGAGAAGACGGCTAAAAAATGCGATCGCCTGGTTTTAATTCCTAACCGCTTCCTGCATTTATTCCCCCTTCACGCTATCCCCCTCGACCTATCGGGGGGAAATATCACCTATTTAATGGATCGATTTTCCGGCGGGGTTAGTTATGCGCCCAGTTGTCAACTTCTGCAAACGGCAAATAATCGCGATCGCCAGAATTTTTCCGAACTTTTTGCCATCCAAAACCCCACCGAAGATTTAGAGTTTACCAACTTAGAAGTTCAGACCATTTCCAGCTATTTTCAACCCCGCACAACTTTAGTTAAGGAACAGGCGACCAAAACTGAGTTAAATTCTCAACAAAAAACCAAACTAAAAACAGCCCATTGTCACCATTTTTCCTGTCACGGTTATTTTAATTTTACCAATCCCCTACTATCGGCTTTATTACTAGCCAACTGTTACTTACAACCGCCTCCCTCGCCTATTGATCGCAGTCGCCATCTACCTGTTAATGATAACAAAACTGTTGTTGATTTAAGTCAATGTTTAACGTTGGGGGATGTGTTTACTTTAGACTTGCGTTCCTGTCGGTTGGTGACGCTTTCTGCCTGCGAAACGGGGTTGATTGATATTCTCTCCAACAGTGATGAATATATCGGTTTACCCAGTGGCTTTTTAGTGGCGGGTTCGACTAATGTGGTGAGTTCTCTTTGGGCGGTTAGTGATATTTCTACGGCGTTATTAATGATTCGGTTTTATCAATTATTAGGGGAGGGAGACAATGTAGCGATCGCTTTAAATTCTGCCCAAAAATGGTTAAGAAATGTCACAAAAACCGAGTTATTAAATTGGATAAATCCCGCCAACAAAATGAAGTTAAGGATATCTTTACAACAGATAAAAGATGATAAACCTTTTGCTTCTCCCTACTACTGGGGGGCATTTTGCGCGGTGGGTAAACTCACATAAACCCGGTTTATCAATTATCGTCATTTCAAAGACTTGCTAAAATTTCTGGAGTCAATCCGTTATCAACTGCTTTTTTTCAGATTTCTGTCATAGTTTGACGCAGCTTGTTCATCGCTGATGTCCGGGAAAGCAATTGATTTTTTAGCACAAAAGCAATCTTCGTCTCTATCTGTAGCTTTTCAAGTTCATCAGCATTGCGATAATGTCTATTTAACCAAAGTCCCAGAAACCCGGTTTCTCAATTAGCACAAAAACCAGAAATTTGATATAATATATTTGATAGTGCGTTCAAGAATAAGTCTATGTCTTTTGAGGAACAAAACTTAGTCGCTTTTGTCCAACTCCTACAGGAACAGCCTCAATTATTTACCGACCCAAAACGTCAAGAACTACTTGATTTAATAGAACCATTAGCAGATGATACTGAAACCTTATCTAGTGCTATCTCTGAGTGGTATGAAAAATATGATGATATTGTTAAGAGTCAGTTAGAAATCTTGAACAACTATAATTCTGAACCGAAGTTAGCAACCAGTGATCAACGTTTACCCGGAAGTAAGGGTTTAGCTTCACCTCCTCCTCTCGATCACAACCTGAATAAAAGCCTACTCAAAAATATGATAGTTCAAAGTCAAACCTCTGTTAAAAAAACTCAAACTCAATCCTAATTTATGCCAGATCTCCCGAGTGTTAAAAGCGTGAAAAACGCTAAATTAACCTTAATTGCATTTCAACTCAGAAATAGTTTGGCGTCTGGGAACCAACCCCTAGAAACCGCCAATCATCTTTGGGAAAAATGCCAAGAGATCGGGAAAACCTGCAATTTTCCTCAGTTAAAACATTTCATCAATCAACTGAATGGAACACAGGGATATATTGGTTTTTCTCCCGATGAAGATGATCGGTTTAATGACTATGTAGAACTGTTAACCCCGGATCGTTTTGTAGGGTTTCATGGGAGTTTAGAAGCCAATCAACCGCAACTCAAGGGAGAAGTTTATCCTGTACAGCTTCACGATATCTACGCCATTGATATCACATTTCGCCGTCCTGAAGCTGTTGTTTCTGTTACAGATATTCAGAAGTTTTTAAATCCCAATTATTGTTTATTACCGAGTTTTATCCAATCTGATTTAGGACAAATTTTAATCTTTTTTGCTGAACCCATACCCTCAAAAGATCACCAAGAGTTTGCAAAATATTGTGTTCAGGCTTTATTTCCAGAATCAGAAACAAAACGGTTATTAGAAAATCATCCCCTAGAGGGGAAGTTTTTAGGAAGTCCTATTTTTGAATATCAAACCGGAGAATCTAACCCAGAACAACAAATTAATCTATTGATTTGGTTGAGTCAGTCTGTGGAAACTCAACAATTAGAAGAAAAAGGCGACTACTATCAACCCTTGTTAAATTTATTCTGTTGTCGCCAGAAAATATTCTACAGTTATACTCAGTCTCGTCGGTGTTATCAACAAGCTAAACAGTTATATAAAACCTTATTAAAAAAATCAGAAAATATTCAAAATTTATCCCCAAATATTCGAGATAATCTACAATTTTTAAAACAAGAATTAGTAACCATTCCTGAGTTATCTTTTCAATATGTGAATAATATTCAACAGATTAAACTACAATTAAATACAATAGAAACAAACCTAAAAAACTATCAAAAATGCTTAGAAAAGCTGAATCTCCTGATTGTATCGGAAGATGACCTATCTTTTTTATCTGAATTTAAAAACCGCACCCAAGATAAATTTATAGAACAAATTTATGTTGATTTAGAGTATTTAATACCCGGAAAAGACTTGTTTTCAGAACTGATTAACACCATTTGGGGATTAGTGGATATTGAACAAGCCGAATGCGATCGCTCTTTAGAACAAACTATTACCATGTTAGGCGCGGGATTAGGCGCCGGAGGGATTATGGCTTCTGCTATTTCTGGTCATGTTGAACAAGATTTTATCATTAAAACAGAAAACAGTCAAACCGTATTAAACCCCGGTATTGTGACCTTATTATTAAGCTTTTTAGCAGCGTTGATTGTCGGTGGAACTGTGGGTTTAATTAACGGAAAAATCTCCCCAAAGTTTAAGTCTCCCAAAAACAATTAAACTAACCCTTTCTCTCCCCTTTTGTTCTCAAAAACTCTCCGATAAAAGCAATCATTCCCGAACCGATAATTAAAATCACACTCAAAGCATTAATATCCGGTTTAACCCCGGTTCTAATTCGGCTAAAAATCTCCATTGGTAACGTTGTCGCCCCACTTCCGGCGGTAAAACTCGCAATTAAAAAATCATCCATACTCAACACAAAAGCCAGCAAACACCCCGATAAAATTCCCGGCATTAATTCCGGTAATAACACCTGTATAAACGCTTGAACAGGCGTCGCACCCAAATCTAACGCCGCTTCTTCTAAATGAGGGTTTAAATCAGCTAAACGAGTCGAAACCACTAACGCCACATAAGCCAAACAAAACACCACATGGGCTGAAATAATGGTTCCCATACTGAGGGGAATAGCAACCGCAGCCAGAAAAACCAGAGTTGAAACAGCGATCGCAATATCGGGTATAATTAACGGTAAATAGGAAATCCCTTGATATAAACTTTTTCCTCGAAATCTAAATCGAGCTAACCCCACCGCCATCAAAGTCCCAATCACCGCCGAAATTCCCACCGCTGAAATCGCCACAATTAAACTATTTTGTAGGGCAGATAAAATGCGACTATCTTGAAACAGTCTAACATACCATTCTAAAGTAAACCCCTGCCACCCCGCACTATAACGAGATTGATTAAAACTATAAAAGGTTAAAACAAAAATCGGCAGGTACATATAAAAAAACATCAATCCAACAAAAACAGCCTGCCAAGAAACCTGAAACTTTAGCCGAGTGTCTCTCATCTCTAGGGGAATATCCTCTTGATTTTGGCTTAAATTTTGCATGATAAAATTTAGAGTTGGGGATAGGGGACAGTTATCAGTGACCAGTTATCAGTGACCAGTGACCAGTTATCAGTTATCAGGAAGAAGGGGTTACGCTTCGTCCTCGTAAAAGCTGTTTATTAGTGACTATTTTGACGGTTTACCCTCCCCATATTTTAAGAGAAGTGCGATCGCGATACTCACCCCAAAAATTAAAACCATACTCAAAGCCGAACCAAACCCCCAATTTTGAGTCGCCCCTAAAAATTGATTAAAAATCAAGCGAGAAACCGTCATACTCGAAGCCCCTCCCAACAATTCCGGATCAACAAAATCCCCCAAAGCGCTAATAAAAACCAACAATGATCCCGCCGCAATTCCTGCCCTGGCTTGGGGTACAGTCACTTTAATAAACGTTTCTCGGGGTCTAGCCCCTAAATCCGCCGAAGCTTCCAATAAACGCCGATCCAGCTTCTCTAAAGCCGCATACAATACCGTCACAATATAAGGTAAATAACTGTAAGTCATCCCAATTAACACCGCCGGAGTTCGGTTTAATAACTCCAACGCAGGTAAGCCAAAAAAGCCTAAAAACGAGTTTAACACCCCCGTAGGTCGTAAAATCGTAATCCAAGCATAGGAACGCAACAGCGAAGACGTCCACAAGGGCAAAACAAACCCCAATAGCAGTAAATTTCGCCAGCGAGGCGGTGCAAGAATCGCGATCCAATAGGCAACCGGAAACCCCAACAATAAACAAAAAAAGGTGGTTCCAAAAGCAAAAAACAGCGATCGGCCAATCACCTGTAAATTAACCGAATCAAAGACTCGTAAATAGTTACCCAAACCATCAGGAATAACCACACCACCGGGCCGAATATTCTCAACTAAACTCAGTTGAAAAATCACCAATGTGGGAAACACCAACAACAGCAACAGCCACAACCCAGCTGGCCCCAACAACACCAACGGGCCGACGAGATCCCCTGCTTTTTGCCTTAAACCTGTTTTTGGGGAAGAAGGGGGAGAATTTAACGGATTTTTAGTCGATACAGCCATAATTTAAGCACTGGTAAGTCTCGTCCAATACCGATCAAACATTTCGTTTGTTTCCGGTGAAACCGGGGCCACCGCTTCACTGCGGGCAATCACATACTCCGGCGGAAATAATGTCGGATCCTCTCGTAAGCTTTTTGGCAGTTTTTGAAACGCCAGTTGGGAGGGAGTTGCAAAACTCAGACGTTCCACCACTTGGGCAGCAATTTCGGGGCGCAACATAAAATTCATCCACTGATAAGCCCCATCAGGGTTTGGGGCCGATTTAGGAATCACCAGCGCATCCGTCCACAACGATGAACCACTAGCGGGGGTAACATAGCGTAAATCTTCATTTTCCGGCATAATTTCCGCCGCATCAGCCGAATAACACATGGCAATCAACAAATCCCCAACAATAATTTGCGGACGCCAAGCATCTGTGGTAAAAGAAGCGATCGCAGGTTGCAGTTCTCGAAGTTTTTCGTAAGCTTGGCGAATTTGTTCAGGGTCTGTCGAGTTGTAAGAATAGCCCAGCATTCGTAGCGTCGCCCCAAACACCTCCCGCACATCATTAAGTAGCGTAAACCGCTTGAAAATCTGCTGTTGATTTCTCCAAAGAAAATCCCAGTCTGTCGGTGCTTCAGAAAGAAGGCGACTATTATAAATCAGTCCTGTTGTTCCCCAACTAATGGGAATACTGTGGCGGTTTCCCGGATCATAAACGGGATCTTGGAACATCGGGAACATATCTTCCAAACCCACAATGAGCGAGTGATCTAACTCCATCAATAGACCCAGTTCGACCATTTTCTCAACCATGTAGTCAGATGGATAGATAATACTATAAGCCCCAGCACCTCCCGTTTGAATTCGAGCCAGCATCGACTCATTAGAATCAAACACATCCGCCACCACTCTTAACCCCGTTTCCTGGGTAAAGCGCTCAAGTAAATCATCATCGGTATACCCCGTCCAGGTATAAATGAACAAGGTATCAGAAGCGACACGGGTATTGGGCGTGGTTTTCACCTCAGCCAGAGTCCAACCACAACTCGACAACGAAGAAGCCGCCGCCGCCGCCAGAGAAGTTTGCAAAAATTGGCGTCGAGTTTGAACAGCCCTAATTAAATTCGGTTTTGGTCTATGAATTGGAGGCACGATTTCAACCTAATGGTGATGCCAATTACGAATAACAGATGTATTTTCCCACAAACCGTCAGGAGTCGCTACAGAAAAGATCTATCGCATTTCTTGACTCAAAGCTAAACAGTCTGTGGGTTTCCAACTCACATAAACCGGAGTTTCCCCAACTTCTATGATGGCTTCATCGGTTTTTGACTGTTGAACCATCAGTTGTTCACCGGAGACTAACTGTACAATAAATTGTAAGTGAGTTCCTAAATACATCGTATTAATCAGTCGGCCTTTAAAACAATTGGCGACAGTTTCCACAGGACTCATACTAATCGAAATTTTTTCAGGTCGCACGCTCACCACCACCGGATCACCCTTGTGGATTTTTGTTGAACCTGCTGAGGTGTGAGTCGATGATGAAACAACAATTTTTAACCCCGTTTCACTCACAACCCGTTGAGTCGTTCCATCAGTCGCTTCTACCCGTCCTGAAAATAGGTTCGTATCCCCGATAAAATCTGCCACAAAAGGCGTTTGAGGAGATTCGTAGATTTCGCTAGGGGTACCAATTTGTTCAATACGACCCTCGTGCATCACCGCAATGCGATCGGATAAACTCATGGCTTCTTCTTGGTCGTGAGTCACCATGATAAAGGTTAAGCCAAGATTTTTGTGGAGATTTGATAACTCAACCTGCATTTGCTTCCGCAGTTTCAAATCTAACGCCCCTAACGGTTCATCCAATAATAATACAGCCGGACGGTTCACCAAAGCCCGAGCTAAAGCCACACGTTGCTGTTGTCCACCGGACATTTGAGACGGAAACCGACTAGCAAAGGCTTCCATTTTTACCAATTTTAAAGCTTCTTGAACCTTTTCCTCAATTTCGGATTTGCCTAGCCGTTTGAGTCGTAAACCAAAAGCGATATTATCTCGAACATTTAGATGACTAAATAGGGCGTAGCTTTGAAAAACCGTATTTACAGGGCGCAGGTAAGGCGGAACACGGGTCATCGACTGTCCTCGGATCAACACTTCCCCGGCTGAGAGCGTTTCAAACCCGGCAACCAGACGCAAAGTTGTTGTTTTACCGCAACCAGAAGGGCCTAAGATACTAAAAAATTCCCCTCGACGCACGTCTAAATCAACACCTCGCACGGCTGTTTCTCCGTTAAAGACTTTGAAGACTTTGCGAAGTTCGACATCGAGTTGAGAGTCTGTCCCGATCCTATCAGAATAATGCGTAGCTGTTTGAAGCATAATAGCAACGTTTGGCGGAGATGTCCCTACTTTAGCTTATCTGATGCTTGTAGAGGTGACAAGAGATCTGTACCAAAACACATAAATTTGGGTTGCTCATCCCATACCCTTAATTCAGGCAAATAGAACCTTATCTCGGCTTTACCCCTAGCAGGTTCATTGAAACTAGGAACCGTCAGGGCCACTGAAATTATGCGTGCTTTACATTGAGGTAAAAAACCTTCAACTATTGCTAAATTGAAACTAGGAACCGTAAGTGCCACTGAAATTATGCGTGCTTTACATTGAGGTAAAAAACCTTCAACTATTGCTAAAGCGATTGGAGAGTTGGGTCGAATTACTAAAACTTTATACCTGCTTAATTATGTAGATGATGAAGCTTACCGCCGTCGTATTCTTACTCAATTAAATCGAGGAGAAAGTCGTCAAGCTTTGGCTAGATCTGTATTTCATGGTCGTCGCGGAGAGGTGCGTCAACCTTCTCTGAACATCTGTTTCTGGCGTAGTATCTGTTCTATTTAGCAATTACCAACGCCGTAAAGCTGGCTTAGTTTTCTGTAAACTTCAGCACAATTTTGCCCCGTGTTCCTCCCTGCTCTAGACGCTGATGTGCCAGAACGACCTGATCCCAAGAAAATACTGAATCAATCACTGGACGAAGCTGATGACGCTCGATGAGTTTTGTCAAAGCCTCTAATTTTGCTCGGTACTGGGGTGAAAAAACAAAATGAATCGTCAGATTCTTACCCCATGCTTCAAGAAGCGATTGCGGTATTGCAATGTCTACAATGCTTGTAAGTCTACCAAAGGGACGAATGATTTCTAGACTACGCTGAATCGTTTCTCCGCCGATCGTATCTAGAACTAAATCCACACCCAGTCCATCTGTTTCTTGACGAATGACTTCTACGTAATCTTCATTTTTGTAATCAATCACCCGATCTGCGCCCAGTTCTGTCACAAAATCTCGGTTTCTAGAACTACACGTCGCAAAAACGTATGCCCCGATCGCTTTGGCGAGTTGAACTGCGATCGAACCCACTCCACCCGCACCCGCATGGATGAGAACTGTTTCACCAACTTGTAGATTGCCCCTAGTCACTAGACAATCCCAAGCAGTTCCGCCTGCAAGCGGAAAAGAAGCTGCTTCAATGTGCGATAGATTTGCAGGTTTCAATGCAACAATCGCTGCATCAGCCACATGATACTGAGCGTAGCTACCGAATTCTCCAAAAATTTGCGGCGAGTAATATACGTTGTCTCCCACCTTGAAATCAGTCACAGTTTCACCAATTGCCTCAATCACCCCTGAAACATCGACTCCTAGGATGGCGGGCAATTGAACCACTTCCTTGTAATCACCACGACGAGTTTGGTAATCGACCGGGTTAATCGAGGTTGCACAGACTCTGACTAAAACCTGATTTGCCTTCAGTGTTGGTATGGGAACAGTTTGAATTTCAAACTTCTCAGCATCACCAAACGCAGTTAATACGGCTGCTTTCATAGATTCCATCTGTGCCAACTCTCCTTGATTCAGAATAAATAGTGATGGGATTTCGATACCACTCAGCGGAGGTAACTCCCTAACTTCGCAATAGCCCGTTGCCAGTTGTGCAAAACTCACGGAACAATTGCAGTAACAGGCGTAGAAATAGCGAAGCTGACACCAGCCGCAAAGTAGCGAGTCAAACCCTGTCTAACCCATTAGAAAGATTATAGCCATTCCTCATTCGTTTGTAGGCTCGGAATCCTGGGGCTGTGAGGGTATTATACCTAATTTGGCTTCATTATTGCAAGTTCAACGAGAATTAAAGCAAGAGGGTAAAGTGGTAGTTTCCCGTTCAATATCTGTAGATATTAATAATGGATAATGGATAATGGATAATTATTTTTCAGCAATTATCAATTGGTAATTGGTTGTTTGATTTTGCTGTTCAAAATTAATCCTGAAAGATGATTACTCAAGAGAAATAAATTCTATAATGAGAGGCAATCGAGAAACATCCCTCTCTCTATTCTCAAAAACAGCAGGATACCCAATATCTTCAAACTCACATGGTAGAATAGAAAGAAGATCCGTCCAACGTTTGAGATAGGATAGTTAGACCCACTGTGTTTGTATAACAAATTTTATTGAGCCGAAACTATGACATCATATGCAACCACCACAGCCAGAGCCGAGATGAGTGAACTGCGGCGCTTGAAAGGCTTACTCCCCCCAGAGTTACAGAGTTGGGTGACGGTTGAGAAAACCATAGAAGTGAATCCCCTATTAATTCGGAGTGAAGAAATAGGCAAAGATCAAGTCGAAATTCAAATAGACTTAGTGCGTTGGGAACAACTGGCAATGGATCAGCGCAACTTGCTCTTTTGGCACGAAGTTGCCCGTATTCAAAATGATACCATTCCCAGAGATGGTTGGGAAATGGCAGCCTTAGCCATTGGTTTAGGGGGCGCCGTCGGTGAACTGTGGGTACAAGATGGACTGTTGCTGATGTTAGCTTTAGCCCTGTGTGGCGTTTCGGGTTATCGCCTTTATCAAAAAAATAACGGTGAGAAAACCCTGCAAGAATCGATTGAAGCAGACGAAAAAGCGATCGCCATTGCCTCTCGATTTGGTTATACTCTACCCAACGCCTACAAAAGCTTAGGAAGTGCCTTAAAAACCCTCATCGAGCAAACCCCCAAAAAACGACAACGCGCCCGTTATGAAGCCCGTCTACAAGCGCTCAAACGCAGTGCAGCTAAGGCAAAATCTCGGGTACAAGGCTCTCGCGAACCCTCATCAAGTTCCGAAAGCATCTACAACAACTAATGAATAACCACTGAAACTCAAAAGTCGCTGGCTGCCTCATTTACCAAAAAACAAGGGTTCCTAGCGACTTCTGAGAATTCAAGTGATGACAACGCCTATTTCTGTTGAACTTTAGAGAGTGCTTCACGGATTTTTTCAGCCGCGATATCTCGTCCCCCCAAGCCAAAAGAAATCGCGATCGCTACAGCAATTGCTCCTAAGAGTAGTCCGAAAGCTAAATTTACAATATCGCTTCCAATGCCCATCTGTTGCAGAGCCATCGCACCAACAAAGATGATAATCGCCACGCGAGATGCTTGAGCCAACAGCTTAGAATTTCCCGTACCGGAACTCCAAACCAAACGATACGCTAAATTGGCAAAATATAAGCCAATGGCAAAGATAACAATACCAACTAATACTCGACCCGCAATCACAATAATTTGTTCAATGATCAAGGTGAGTGCAGTTAACCCCAGGATATCTGTTGCAGTCACAATGGCAAACAGCATAACCCCAACAAAAGCAATAATCCCAACAATTTCAGAAGGGGTGCGAGTGCTTGAAGTCGAAGTCGAGTCAACAACTTGAACATTCTCACCCACCGTCGCCGCCGGATCTTGGGGAGGAGTAGACTGCAAACCTAGCCAATAGAATAAGCGATTAAATCCAAAACTGGTTAAAACGCTCGTGACGAGATCACTGACAAAACGACCAATCACATAGGCCGCCAATAAAATCACCGCCGCAGCAAACAGTTGAGGAATAATATTGAGAATGCGACTGAGCATTTCAATCGCCGGAAGAGAAATCGCCCGAATTTGCAGAGCATTCAGCGCCGAAATCGCAATGGGGATTAACACCAGAACATAAACAACTGTTCCGATAATCGAAGATAAACTCTGACCCGTAGCTGGATCACCCAAACCAAAGCGGCTACCCACACGATCAGTACCAACTGCAATTAACAAATTAGTGACAATCTTCCGGACAATTTGAGCAATCACCCATCCTGCACCTGCAATAATCACAGCAGCCAAGATATTCGGCAGTATGAATAACACTTGGTTGAGCATCTGCTGCACAGGCGCTAACAATCCCTGTAATCCGAGGGTTTCAAGAATCGGCAGTAAAAACAGCAGGAAAACAAACCAATAGAGAGCATTTCCAAAGGTTTCACTCAGAGAAAACTGAGATTGAGTCGTACCATCACTCACCTGCTGGTTTAAGCGCTCGTCAATTCTAAACGCATTTAAAATTCGCACTGTCACCGCTTTACAGATGGTGGCAACGATCCATGCAATCCCTAATAAAATCAGTGCCGCGATAATTCGGGGGAAAAACAGCGCGATTTCATTAAGTAAACCCGTTAAGGGAGTAGATGCCGCCGTTAGATTCAGTCTTTCGAGAAAACCAATAATCGCAAACAGGAAGATGATCCAAAATACTGCGGTTCCTACCCAGTCTTCAACGGGAAGATGTTGACCACTACTATCTGGCTGTCCTGTTACCCAGGCTGCAATTTTGTTATCAAAATTGGTTTTCTTTAACAGACTCTTGACCAGAGACTTGGCAAATAGGGCAATTATATAGCCAACTACCAAGATTAATAGAGCCAGTCCAATATCGATCAGATTAATTGAACCTAAGGTATAACTGGTTAGATCAAAAGGACTAGCTGTTGTATTCTGAGCTAATGTCAGATGAGACAGAGTGGGTATAGTCGTCCCGAGGACTGATATCATTTCGTGCCAAGTTCCATTCATGGTTCTGTTTGAGATAATCTTGAAGTCTAGAATTGTGAAAGAAGATTGATCCCTTCACATCTGGCTTTGGATAGAAATACTGAGGATTTTTGGCAATGGGCAAGGGATGATACAAACCCCAAAACTACTGTTGCCCTCTCAAGTTAAGCAACTCCAATGCCTCAGAATTGGGAAAAATCCTCACATTTTCTGCAAAAGTAGGATTTCAGAGGCGAATCTCTCGCTTTCTGTTGTCCTTTAAGACTCTTGTTTGGTCTAACGGTTTATAATCCGTTATGTGAGTCCTAATCTGCCTATAGCTTGCAGGGTAAATGCCATCTCGTCAAGTCTTTGAACAATCGATTAAAATTTTGGCCAGTTCCACAACGGTTGAACGTTGCATCATCGATCGCGATTTAATGCACCGTTGGCTTAATCCCGCCCTTCGTTGTGATCCCATCGAAACCTGGAATACTGATATTGGGGGGAAATTTCGCTTTTTTCTCAAGGTTCCTCTCTTAGAACCTACCCTAGAAGCGGTGGTGATTGAACGAGAACCTGGGACAATTGTCTGGGGGTTTAATGGCTTTTTTCGCGGAAGCGATCGCTGGGAATGTCAACCTACTGAGGGAGGAACATTACTGATCAATCGCTTTGAATTTCAGATCCCTAATCCTTTAGTTGAATTTGGGTTTAATAAATTTGCCGCTAACTGGACAAAAGCGGATATGCAAGCCCAACTTCGCCGCCTGAAACGAGTTGCAGAGGAACAATATCGCAATAGCCAATGAAGAATATTTTTTGCTATTGGAAGTTTAGACTAAAGATTGAATAATAAGTCAATTTAGAAAGTTAGATTGAACGGGTTCATTCTAAGTGCTTGGATGATTAAACTGATGCGATCGCTCAGATTTTTATTTCAATTATCGATAAATTCTATCTTCGATGGCATCACACACACCACACGAAAACCATTGTAGTGATTGATTTGGTTGCGCTTTGCACTATAGTTATCGTCGCGGTCAGCAGAGCGGCAATCTTTAGGATGGTCAGCCCAGGAGCCGCCCCGCACAACAGTTCTACTCTGTTTTTCCGCCAGGTTTATATTGTCATCAAACCATGCACTACCATCATCTGGCGCACCTTCATAGTTATCATGCCAATCATCTAAGCACCATTCCCAGATATTACCGTGCATATCGTGCAACCCGAAATTATTGGGCGGAAAACTGCCGACTTCTGTTGTTTGTTCTCGATATTTTCCTTTATAGCAATCACAAATGAGATGTGAGAAAATCAGGAAGATAAGTTACTCAGTATTGAAGTGGACGAATTAGCAACCTTCATAGCATCTAACCCTGACCTGAGAGAACTTAAACGGGCATTGGCAGTG
>JBJHBL010000052.1:0-42320 GCA_050485465.1 Limnoraphis sp.
TGCTTAGGCTTTCAAACTATTGATTTATCTAGGTTCGGCGGCGTTCGAGTGGTTTGTGTTTTCTCGAGCGCATTTACTAATGTAGCTGACTCTTCTTGGATTGTCAACCCTTTTTTGGAACTTTTTTCAAAAAACCTTGAAACCCTTGTTCTATAAGCGGTTCAATTTTTTTGACTTCATTCAAAACGATAAGAGGAGGATCAGAACCCAATATTAAGTCTGTATCGCCCCCCAAAAAATTAACCACACTCTAACCCGGCTTCCTCCGCTTCTACACGGATAAGTCTCAATCCTAGAGTGTGGCTCCTTTGTCTGATCCTAAGTTCAGCTTCCCACAGGGACTCCTGCATCCTTCCCAACTTCTACTTCAGCCTTGATCCCAAACCGACATCAATTTTTTCGCACAATGGCCCTGTGTTAATTTTCCCTGCTCAAAAACAGAAGAGTTGTCTCAGGAAATGGGAATTCCCAAACGTTTTCGCAGAGACTCTGAGCGGCGGATCGCGATCACATTTTTCGGATCCCCCTGTAAAGCTTGTTCATAAGCCTCCAGTGCTTGAGCCGTTAGTTTTTTGCGCTCGTAGGCATAACCCAAGTTGTTATAAGCCGTGACGTAATCTGGAACAAGTTTCAAAGCTTCTTTGTATTGGCGAATCGCGATGTCATATTGTTCTTGAGCAAAGTAGGCATAACCCAAAGCATTGTGAACCAATGCAAGGTTCGGTGCATCTTCTTCTTGCGGATCAGAGACTTTTAATGCTTTTTGAAATACAGCGATCGCCTGGGAATATAACTTCTTATCGTTATAGATACAGCCTAACTCATAATACTCTTGAGCCGTCCCCTGTTCTTGGGACAGCTTACTTTGTAATCGAGAGAGTTGACTTTCTACCCGACGGGTTCTAATAATCTGACGCAACACAAAAAACCCTACTCCAAAGAGCAGAGCCATTAACAGTAGGAGGTAAACAACTGGTAAATTACTATTCATCCGTTTGAGTAATAATAACGAGAACCTAAAAAAACGAACACGAGTGAAGAGTAGCTTCAGCTTGCATTTCCAATCTTAATTCTCATTGTACTTTTACTCAATTTACCAGGCTATACCCCCCTGCACTCGGATTGAGCTTAATCTGCTGATGCTTTCGCCACCACTTGACTAAAAGTTTGTGGATCAATCACGGCTAACTGAGCTAGCATCTTACGGTTGATCTCGATATTACCCTTTTTCAAGTTTCCCATCAGTTGACTATAACTAATCCCATGCAGACGTGCTGCTGCATTAATCCGAGTAATCCACAGTCTACGAAAATCACGTTTGCGTTTGCGACGATCTCGATAGGAATTCCGCAAAGCTTGCATTACTCGCTGATTAGCTGTCCGAAAGTTCGTAGACTGACAACCTCGAAATCCTTTAGCAAGCTTAAGAATTTTTTTGCGACGTTTACGAGCAACGTTACCGCGCTTAACCCTTGTCATAGTTGATTTTCCTTAGCGATTAAATTATCTTCGTGAAGTACCTATCACCAAGGCTATTTGCTTATGGTGTAGGCTTCGGTGTTTCATCCGCCGTTGCCTTTTTGTACGGATACAAATGGGTCTTACACAACTTCCACACGCAGACACCCGTCTTACACAGGCTAAATTTTTACGCTTGGTTATCGCGTTTTTGTGTTCTGTGCCAACAGGATTATTTTTTCACAATTCATTCCAACCCAAACCCGCTCGTTTTTGAAGTGGAACTTCTTGCGATATTTAGTTAAAACCCTAGAGATAGGGCATCATCAAACGTACGTTTTCAGCATCTCGCTCGTGAACTTCTGCCATTTTTGACAAACGACTTTTACGAGATGAACTCTTGTGCTGCAACAGGTGACTTTTGTAGGCTTTGCGGCGTACAATCTTACCGCTACCGGTGACTCGAAAACGTCTGGCGGCTGACTTACGAGTTTTTAGTTTAGGCATGAGTTTAGTCTAAAATTCGACACAGCTTATCATTGTATCATGTTTTTTTGACTCTTTGAAAGTCTTTCTGGATCAGTGAAGTCAATGCTCGGGTGAAGCTTTAAACAGGTGGAGTATTTTGTGTTATTGAGGAGATGGCATAACACGCTGATGTCGAACTTCTACACAAGTATGAACGTTACCTCGAGGATTAAAATCTCCCACGATCTTGACTTCTAGGGGATCACACGCGGCGACAAAATCATCTAAAATCTGATTGACTGACTCTTCGTGAGAGATATAGCGATCGCGATAACTGTTGATATAAAGTTTCAAAGCCTTTAACTCTACAACCCGTTCGTGAGGGACATAGGTCAAATGAAGAGTGGCAAAATCGGGATATCCAGAAAAAGGACATTTACAAGTAAACTCAGGTAAGGAAATACTCACCTCATAGCGACGTCCAATTCGAGGATTGGGAAAAGTGATTAACTGTCCTTCCTGAATTTCCCGTTCACCGTACTTAACTTCCCCGAGGCCGGAGGACTCAAAAACGTTTTGTTCAACTGGCGAATTACTCATAACGATTAAAACCGCAAATCTAAAAAACCCGATCAACCTTGTCAAAGCTGACGGTTGAATTTTCTTGACGAAATGTGTTTGGATTGTTCTAATGACAATTAACCTAGAGGATAGCAGAAGAATTACCACTCTGCTTGATCAACTCATCAATTAAACGACTAAACATTCCTACTCCATTGTAAGTGCTATGCAAGATGTTACCGTTTCTGGATCAAACTCATCGGAAGCAACAAATGCCTACTCTCCATCTGTTCCCATTTCACTGTACCGAGAAGTTACGGCGGAGTTGCAAACCTCTCAAGCCACGCTCAAATCATTAAAAACCCAAAACCAACAGCTTGTTCAACAGAATCAGCAACTCCGCCGAGAGTTAGACAACTTAACTCAAGCGGCGATTCAACTCCAGCAAGCGATTAACACGGCTCAAAAAGTCAATCATACAGGCTTACCTCAGCAAAATCAGACTCCTCATCCAAAAATCCCCAATTTAAGCCAGTATACGACCCCCAATCCTTCTCTTAGCTCTATAGAACTCCCTTTAACTCAGGCAGTCACTCGGAATTCCCCCCCGGAAAATACAGAATCTCACTACACCCATCTTGAACCCAACTCTCCTGCTGTGACTCCTCCGGAAAATCAACCCTTTCAGCCAGAGATTCCGGAGAAACTCTTTACAGAAGAACCGGAAGGTCGGTTACGTTCAGTCTCCGAGTCTCAACGGGCTGAGTTGAATGGATTTTGGTTGGTCGTTTCTATCGCTTTAATTGTTCTAGTTGCCTTCGGTGCTGGATATTGGGTCGTGCGTCCACTTTTGCAACAACAGCAACGTTAGAAAAATCTGTAAAACTCGAACACTCCCCCTATGATTGCATAGAGGGAGAAATTATAGAACATTTAAAATGAACGGATTTAGGTACTAGCCCTTTGACATCAGAGCGAGATTATCGCTGTACAACCTGAGTTTCCGTCCAATGACTTTCAAGAGTTTCCCAATCGATCAAGTCTTCTGAGATGCCCATTTCAGGTTCAAAACCGCGCTGGAATTCTCTCTGTTTCACCTGTTTAGCTTGAAGAGACTCTTTGAGACACTCTAAAGCAAGCTGAGGATTTCCTTGTCCACAGAAAAAAACATCGGCAGCAAAGTAGCCATATTCTGGCCAGGTATGAATCGCAATATGAGACTCGGCTAACGTTGCGGTGGCTGTCACCCCGTGAGGACTAAACTGATGAACGCAAAAGTCGATTAGGGTGGCTCCTCCGGCTGTAATTGCATCGAGTATAGCCTGACGAATACGTTCTGGATCGTTTAGCAAATCAGCCGGACATTGCCAAGCATCAATAACCAGGTGGGTTCCCAATTTTTTCATTCGGCGCGGTTTCACCTCCATCTTATCGGGTTAAAAACCTCAAACCTTATTAGTCTATCACGGAAAATTGTAAAGTTTGAAAATTTGCTGCGAATCTAGAAAAACTGGGGAGTGAGGGATTACGGTTAACATTGATGTTGATGGGTCTAAGCAATAAACCGTCCGACTCCCCAAGTTCAGTTTGAAGTTTTCAACGAGAACTCAACACATCTCTAAGCGTAAGTTGCACCATTGGGCAGAATCGCACCGTCTAAGAACACTTCGTCTAAACTGGTGACATTCAAACTCGCACCAATTAAGTTAGCCTGAGACAAATTCGCACCTTTCAAATTTGCGCCTTTGAGGGATGTCAACAACAATCCAGCACCTTTGAGGTTGGCATGACTTAAGTTAGCCCCTCGTAAATCGGCTTCTAACAAACTCGCTCCAGCCAAGTTAGCCCCACTGAGGTTGGCCCCTCGCAGGTTCGCTTGACTCAAATCAGCCAGTCTCAAATCAGCTTCATGTAAAATCAAGCCATTGAGGTTGGCATTTTTCAAATTCGTACTTTTTAAGTTGGCTCCACTGAGTTTAGCGCCATTCAGATTAGCTCCTTCTAAATCGGCTCCTTCTAAATCGGCTCCAGTTAAGTTCGCAACACAAAGATTTGCATGACGTAAGCTGGCGGCGCTCAAGTCTGTCGCGGTGAGATTCGCGCCACTGAGGTTACTACGATTCAAATAAGCTCGAATTAAACAAGCTGAACTTAAGTTGGCTCCACTGAGGTCAACTTCACTTAAAATAGCTCTAGTCAGGTTGACTCGACTGAGGTCAATCGCACTGAGAGTTGCTCGTGAAAGGGTCGCACCGATGAGAGTGGCTTCTGTCAATTTAGAGCCATTCAGTAAGGAAGCCCCAATTAAACTGGCTCCAGTCAAGTTTGATCGGCTGAGGTCTACTTGAGACAAAATACTTCCACTCAAAAGAGCGCCGGTTAAGTTGGCTTCAACCAGTAGCGTTCGAGTCAGACTCGCTCCGGTGAACGTTGCCTCAATTAAGATAGCCCCACTGAGATTAGCCCGGCTGAGGTCAGCCCCACTCAAATTGGCACAAATGAGTCGAGCTTGGCTTAAATTAGTACCCGTGAGATTGGCATGACGGAGATCAATACGATTAAGATTAGCTTTACTTAACTGGGCTACCATTAGGTTTGTTCCGCTAAAGTTGCGTTCCCCCTTGGCATATCGTGTCAACAGTTTATTCGGACTGAAAATTTCACTAGCCTTCATACAAAATGAATGATTTACTGTAATCGGTCGAGAGTACAAGTTCTCTGGGAACTCAATTGAGAATCTATTTATCAAGATGACGGGTGAACCTGGAGTTCACACGCAATGAATCAATGGAACGGAGGACAATACTAGGCTGCTGGGGTTAAGGGTTCAATTCAACTTCTCTTAAACCTTTAACCGTTTCATTCAGAGATTGACTGTCTAATCCCTGAAGTGGATCAAGTACCAGTTTCAGCTAGTATCGCCTGCGACAAGAACATATTGTTCTAAAGAAATCCAATGGGCTAACCCAAGCAAATGACTGGGTTCAAAGGGCAGTCTAGGGGATTGCAACAATGCAACAGAGGTTTGAAGTGAGGTTTGAAGTGATGTGAAATTTTGATTTGTTATCCCATTTACCCCAAGATGTCGTTTTTGATGAAAGGGATAACTCAAGGGTTGCTCACCCCATTGATTCAGCCTGATGCCACAATCGCGAAAGCCAGCACTCAAAAGGCGTTGAGGGAAACTAAGGTTTGGCTCTGTTTGCAAATCTTTTTGATGCACAAAGCAGTAGCGGGTTTGTCCTATACCTCGCCAAACGTGCTGGAACCTATGAGAGCTTGGGTCTGCCATAGAGTTTGCATCCTGTACACCCCAGTCACGAACCCTCCCTGATGACAGGGGTTACGATTGCCTATCAGGGTAAGTTTTACTTGTTCGGGGCGGTGAACTCCATTGATTAATGGCTTCACTTGTATATACTGCTAAAGTTGCCCCTTAGTTAAAGATAATAACCGAAAAATCAACTGGGCAGGACTAGCTTTCGATACGAAAATTGCTCTTTGTGGCTGAGTCTGCTGATTTTCAGACTTATTATTGCCCGATCACCCACAAAAACACAAAATATTAATTCAGTTGACACAGGAGGTTCTATGGAAGTTCGCGGAGTCTGGATTACTAGCACTGATAGTACAGTCCTTTATTCAAGACAGACGATAGCAGAAGCGATGCAGTTTTTGGCGGAAACCGGATTTAATGTGGTGTTTCCGGTGGTTTGGAATAAGGGTGTTACCCTCTACCGTTCTCAAATGATGAGTCAACAGTTTGGCGTGGAAATTGATGTTTATGTCAGTCGCGGACAAGGACGTGATCCGTTACGAGAGTTGATTGAAGAAGCGCACAAGGTTGGACTGAAAGTGATTCCCTGGTTTGAATATGGTTTTGCCTGTTCTTATAAACAAAATGGTGGTCGGATTATCACCAGAAAACCGCACTGGGCTGCTATTGATGCTCAGGGAAATCTTTTGGTGAAAAATGGTTTTGAGTGGATGAATGGTTTTGATGCTGAGGTGCAAAATTTTGTGATGGATTTGATTCTAGAGGTGGTGAAAAACTATGATATTGATGGGATTCAAGGGGATGACCGAATGCCTGCGATGCCTTCTGAGGGAGGATATGATTCTAAAACGGTTGAACGTTATATTCAACAATATGGTCGCCGCCCTCCATTTTATCATAAAGATGATCAGTGGTTACAATGGCGGGCTGATATTTTAACGGGGTTTTTAGGTCGTGTTTATCGGGAAGTGAAAGCGATTAAACCTCATGTTTTGGTGTCAATGGCTCCAAGTCCTTATCGTTGGGGATTGAATGAATATTTACAAGATTATATCGCCTGGATTGATCAAGATTTGGTGGATATGATTCATCCTCAACTCTATCGCCGGAATTTTTGGAGTTATAAAGGATTAGTTGATCAGTTGGTTGATACTCAGTTTAAGAATTGGCAGATTCCAAAGTTATCACCGGGTATTTTAATTAAAATTGGTTCCTACCGAATTAGTGAAGATGAATTGTTAAGGGCGATTGATTATAATCGCTATCGTGGGATTAAAGGAGAGGTATTTTTCTTTTATGAAGGGTTACGAGAAAATAATAATGCTTTGGGAAATGCTTTGCGGAAAGGGCCTTATAAAACGCCTGCACCTCGCTGGTAAATATTTGAGTGGATCGGTTGAGAAGTCAAGATGGATTTAGATTATATAACAACTGATATTAGCTTATCGGTTATTATTATTTGTGATCAGCAATGGTCGTTTATTTTTGATGCTATTACTTCGGTGGAAGCTTGTCTTGAAACCGTTGATGAAATTCTCATTGCGACTTCTCATTTTCTGGATTATGAAGAAAAAGAAGTGTACCATTATTTAATTAATAAAGGTTATAGTATTGAGCGGTTTGATGAGAATTTAAATTTAGATCAAATTCTTGATTTTTGTATTAACAAAGTTCGAGGAAAATATATTTTCCCTATCCTGGCTGAACAGATAATTTTTCGGGATACTTTGATAACTGCTGTGGATATTTTGAATCATCAATCAGAAGTTGGTCTTGTTTATTCTGATGTTGAATTTTTGAGAGATAACAACCGCATTTTCAGGGTATCAGATTTTAGCTTTCTTTTTAGAAAAAAACTTTGGGAAGAACGTTCTATTGAGGGTTTGATTGTATTAAGCGATGAATGGGAAGCTGTACCGATTTCCCCGAGTTTATTTCATCAAAGAATTCTTTTAGATGAAGCACAAAATATTAATCAAGATTTATTTAAAAGACAGCCTCTAGTGAGTGTTTGTATTCCGACTTATAATGGTGAACGATTTATTGCTGAAGCGATTTCTAGTATTTTATCCCAAACCTATTCTCGGTTAGAAATTATTATTTCTGATGATGGTTCCCGAGATCAAACAGTTAAAATTGCTAAAAGTTTTAAGGAAAAAACATCGGTAAAAATTTACATTTTTGTTCACGAACCTTTAGGATTAGCTGAAAATTGTAATTTTGCAGTTTATCAAGCTAATGGAAAATATGTGAAATTTTTATTTCAAGATGATCTTCTTGCTCCGGATTGTATCACAAAAATGGTAGAACTCGCTGAACAAAATGAAGATATTGGTTTAGTTTTTTCGCCCCGTGAGATTTGTTTTGTGGATGAAGTGGCTGAAGAAGATCGGGATCTGATTTCAGTTTACCAAGACTTTCAAAATATCCATCACGCTTGGTCTAACTTACAACCCATTCAATGGGGTCAAGCATTACTCTCAGATCCGCATCTTTTAAAACATCCTATTAACAAAATTGGTGAACCGAGTACCGTTTTAATTCGTCGAGATATTTTCGATAAAGTTGGAGGATTTGATCCTCAACTCAATCAGTTAGTCGATCTAGATTTATGGTTAAGGATTATGGGAGGTTATCAAGTGGGATTTGTGAATCAGGTTCTTTCCTATTTTAGACTTCATACCGAACAAAAAACCTATCAAAATATTGCTGAAAATTGTTCAACAGATCTGAAATTTTATGCTAAATTTTATTCTGATCCAAACTATCATTTTTTACCGGATTTTGTTCGGAATCGAGCTTTGTGTATTTATACTCTAAACTTAAATCATTTTTATCTTTATTTTTCTGATGAAACTTCGGGAACTTTTTTAGAAGATATACGTCTACTCAGACGAGAAGTCGCTGAATATTGGCGGGGAATTACCCTCGAAGACCTTGAACAAATACACTCAAGCCCTTTAATCATAGTCTATCGTATCTTATTGAGAAATAAAAGCTTAAAACAAGAACCTCTAACCTCCTCTGAACAACTTTTTGTTCAAGAGATTAGAGATTCTATTAATCCTGTATCAACGGGTTTTGAAACAACGAGAAATATTCTAGCGTTGCTGCTGTATCAACACCCCAATCAACTCCCCTTGACCTGGGATCTTGGCTTGATTCCCCAGACACTATCTAAAGATGTTAACCGTTGGAAAAATAGGGGTTAAAAATCAGGTGATTATCCAGTAAACCGAGAAAAAAATAATGGATAAAAAAAACGGCATTATGTTAAAATTAATAACTAGACTTAGATAAACCAAACTCTACAAAAATTGGAGAATCATCAAATATGACTTCAGCGTTAGTTCCTCTCAATCAAGTCGGTTTTTTTGGAGTTCCTGTGTTAGTTGGGACAGAAGGAAATGATACAATTTTTCTGACTCCAGGTCAAGGTTTTAATCGAGAAATTTTGTTACTGGGGGGGAACGACATTTTACAAGCGCCTAATATTAATGATCCGTTAATTGTCAACGGAAATGAAGGTGATGATACGATTACAGGAGGACTCAATAACGATACTCTTTTTGGGGGAAGGGGTAATGATAGAATCTTTGGTGATGCTGGAAATGATCTCATCTTTGGAAATTTAGGAGATGATTTACTAGAAGGAGGATTAGGTAATGATATCTTATATGGAGGTCAAGGCGATGACATCCTTTATGGAGATGACGGAAATGATACCTTATTTGGCGATCGCGGTAATGATATCTTACGGGGAAATGCAGGAGTTGATTATTTAATTGGCGGTGAGGGCGATGACTCTTTTGTTTTAGAACCGAGTCAAGCCAATCGAGATTTTCGTCAGGTTGATGTTATCTTTGGAGGATTTGAAGCCGGAGAGAATCGTTTTGTCGGTGATAAAATTATTCTTCCGATTAGTATCCGAAACCAAATTGATCCAGCCACTTTACTGCGAAACTTTGATGCGAATAATGATCAAAACCTGGATATTGCCATTCAGCTTTTTGATGGTCGCTTTCTTGGGGTAATCATTGATGACGGTAGACTAACAGATCGCCTAGATTTAAATCTCGATTTTGTCTTCGTCGATGACTTTGCTTTTGATAACTTCTAAGCTCAAGTTTACCCATTTTGGTTCTGAAAGCTGCATAATAAGAAATCAACTCTCTATCTTCGAGAAAAAGTCCAGCGAGGATAGAAAACTCACTCACTCAGGATCGGGTATGGATTGGAACACGTTTAAGAAATCGTTGAATTCGCCGAAATTAGCTTTACTTTGTCTGTCTGTTGTCTTTTTGTTGATTGGAAAAGTCGCAACTCAAGCCACAACAACAGCAGAAGTGATCACTCAACTTGAGCAACTCAGCAACAAAAATCGACAAAGCCGACTTTCGGCTGTCAAAACCTTGAAAAAAATCGGCTCAACCGCAATACCTGTCCTCATTGAAGCTTTAAATGATCCTGATATCAATATTCGCAAAAATGCGGCATTTGCTTTAGGTTCAATGGGTGCAGAGGCGATAGAAGCGGTTCCTGCTTTGCTGGCTGCGTTGAAAGATGCAGATCAAAGCCTTCGCATGGATGTTGCAGTCGCCTTGCGACATATTGGCCCAACTTCCACCGAGGTTCTGGAATTTGCGATCGCAGACTTGACGAATACACTCACCGATGAAAATCCTCAAGTCCGCCAGGGGGCAGCGTTTGGCTTGGGCATTCTTAGCCAGGAAGCGGCGTCTGCGGTTCCTCATTTGATTGCGACGCTTAAAGATAGCGATGAGGAGGTACAAATTGCAGCCGCAATTGCACTCAAACGGATTGGACAGGCGGCGGTTCCTGCGTTGACAGCAGCTTTGAATGACGAACAGATGTCGGTTCGAGCGAAAGCAGCTTTTGCTTTGGGAAAAATTAATGCAGAGGCGGTTCCCAGCGTGACAGAAGCGTTGGAAAATAGCGCTCAACAAATTCACCTGAAAAAGCGTTCCTCTGGTTCCGTTCACGCTCAGGCCAATCGTCCAAATCCCACCCCCACAACTCGCCCCACTCCCGGTGGAAATCGTCCCACAACTGGCCCGGCTCCCGGTGGAAATCGTCCAATTCCTCGCCCGAATGGTTATCGAGGGTAAATCACTTTTTTCTCTGAATGAACGGCTGAAAATTCCATGTTAGATCCTCTCGGTGATTACTCTGCCCTCTATGATGCTGGCTATGAGCAGCAGATTGCCTTAGAACATAATCATCCTGATGCTTGGCGAGAGTTAGGGATGATTTATTTATCTCAAAATCGTTATTCAGAAGCTATTGATGCTTTTCAATCCGCTTTAGAATTGGATTCATCTCAAGCTATTCTATATTATAGTTTGGGTTTAGGATTAACCGCTTTAGAAGATTTTTCGGCGGCTATTTCTGCTTATGAACAAGCGATTAATCTGGCTCCAGACTGGGGGGATGCTTATCATCAGTTAGGGCAAGTCTGGCTTGAACTTGGTGAGTTTGAACAGGCGGAAAAATACTATAAAACTGCTATCGGTTTAAATCCTAAAAATTCTGATTTTTATTTGGATTTCGGGAATCTTTTGGTTGCAAAACAGCAAATTAAAAATGCAATTCATCTCTATGAAACGGCGTTAGAGTTTGATCCAGAAAATTTTCAGCTTTGTTATCAACTGGGAATGGCTTTTAATCTGGTTCAAGATGCTGTTAATTCTTGCTTTTATTGGGGGTGTGCGGCTTATTATCAAGCAGAATATACACAAGCTATTCCCTACTATCAAGATTATCTGAATACTCAAACTCAAGATATTGAAATTTATTTAAAGTTAGCAGATTGTTATCAAAAAATTGAAGAATATCAGCTTGCGATTGATCTTTATCAGTTAGCGAGTCAAAAGATTGAAAATTCACCAGAAATAGACCTCGCCTGGATACAAACTTTACAGGAGATGGGAGAAACAGCCGCAGCAATTAATTTGGCTGAAAATGCTTTAGAAAAGTTTCCGGATGATTGGGTTTTAAAATTTGCTCATCAACGAATACTTCCGATTGTTTATAATCACGGCTCCGAGGTTGAAGACTATCGACAGAGGTTTTCTGATTTATTAACAGAATTGATAACAGAAATAGATTTAAGTAAAGCGGAGAAAAATCCCAGTTTATTAAAAGCAATTTCAACTCATACTAATTTTTATTTACAATATCAAGGATACAATGATTTAGAACTACAAAAGCAATATGGAAAGTTGCTTCATCAAATTATGGGGGCTAACTTTCCACAATGGATACAGCCTTTATGTATTAATCATTATCCACCCCATCATAAAATTAAAATTGGTTATGTTTCATCATTTTTTCAGTGGCACACTGTCGGGATTGTTTTTTTAGGATGGTTAAAACACCACAATCATCAAGATTTTGAAATCTTTTGTTATTATACGGGAAAAGAAGAAGATGAACTGACGAAAAAATATAATTTTTACAGTGATTATTTTTATCAAAATAAAGGTGAATTAATTGAGATTTTTAAAAAAATTGAGGCGGATAAACTTGATATTTTAGTTTTTCTAGATGTGGGAATGTGTCCTCTGACAATGCAAATTGCGAGTTTACGTTTAGCCTCTATTCAATGTGCAGCTTGGGGACATCCCGTAACAACAGGTTTACCGACTATTGATTATTTTATTTCCGCAGATTTACTAGAACCTAGTAACGCACAAGATCATTATTCTGAAACTTTAGTTCGTTTACCTAATTTAGGAATTTATTATGAAAAAATAGCTCTTCCAGATTTACAGAAAACTCGTTCAGAATTTGGACTCAAAAATAATACAGTTGTTTATTTATCTTGTCAATCTTTGTTTAAATATTTACCTCAATATGATTATATTTTTGTTGAAATTGCTAAACAAGTTCCTCTCTCTCAATTTGTATTTGTCTCTCACTGGAATGCGGGAATTACGGAAAGGTTTAGACAACGGTTAATACGTGCATTTAGTCAAGAGGGTTTAGAGAGTAAAGATTATTGTATTATTTTGCCTAGACTCAACCAATCTGATTATTTAGAATTAAACTTAATCGCGGATATTGGTTTAGATACGATTCAGTTTACAGGATTTTTAACAACTTTAGATAGTTTGGCTTGTTATCTTCCAATTGTCACTTGTGAAGGGGAATTTATGCGAAGTCGTCAAACGGCGGGCATTCTCAAACGAATTGGAGTCACAGAAACCATTGCAAAGAATGAGAGAGAATATATCAAAATAGCAGTTGAGTTGGGATTAAATTCAGTTTGGAGACAAGAAATTATTAATAAAATCAAGAAAAATCAGTGGATTCTTTATGAAGATCTAAACGGGATTCAAAGTTTAGAAGACTTTTATCGAGAGTGTTTAACGGTTAATCAATGAAAATTGATCAATTCTTCAAAAAAAAGAACTCAGAAATAGACTGAAAAGTTCAGTTTTTCATAAAAAGTAATAATTTTATTGAACATCAAGATTTTTTAGGTTAGAATATGTGCAAACTGCTTTCTAATATTGTAAAACGTGATCGAAAATGAACTCTAGATATCCGATCTCAGAGAAAAGTTATGGATTTCTAGAGGATCAGATCATCAAAATTTTAATTTTTATCTACTAACTTTCTGTTCAAACCTCTATTCGTTTTATTAATACCTTATTATGAAAAATTTTAACCTCTCTAACCCAAGTCTTGTTTTAAAAGAAGAACAACTCAGTCAAATTATAGAGATGTTACCGATTGGAGTTGGAGTGATTTATCGAGAAACAGGTTCTATTTATCTTAACCAAAAAGGACGAAAATTATTTAAACAAGAAGCTAATCATAATTGGTCTATTGAGGAACTCTTGAAAAATCATCCGATCTATCATTCAGGAACAAAAAAACCTTATCCTTATCAAGAATTACCCCTAATACAAGCCTTACAAGGTAACAGTGCTAAAGCAGAAGATTTAGAAATTTGGACGGAGACAAAGGTAATCTTTCTAGAAATACAAGCAACTCCGATTTTCGACGAACAAGGAGAAGTGATTTGTGCGGTGGCAACTTTTGAAGATATTAGTGAACATCAAGCTGCACTTCGTGAATGCAAACGCATAGAAGCGGAACATTTACAAGCTGAAAATGCCCTTTGGGAGAGTCAACATCGTCTGGCGATATTAGCAAAAGCCGCCCCCGTCGGAATTTTTCGTACAGATCTAGAAGGGAAATGTTTGTATGGTAATGATATGAGTTTTGAAATGATAGGCTTATCTCAAGAGGAGTCAATGGGAGAAGGATGGACAACAATGTTACATCCAGATGATCTTGATGAAGTGAAAAAAAATTGGTATGCTTTTGCACAATATGGCGTTCCTTTTGCTTGTGAATATCGTTTTTTACGCCCGGATGGAAGTACAATTTGGGTCTATGGACAGGCGACAACCGACACGGATATTTATGGAAATGTGATTGGTTATGTGGGAACAATTACAGACATTACCGCGAGGAAAAAAATGGAACTTGCTTTACAACAAAGTGAAGCTAAATATCGTCGATTAGCTGAAAATATTCCCGGTATTATTTACCGTTATGTTGTACATCCAGATGGTCAAGATGAATTTACTTATATTAGCCCTCGGTTTGAAGAATTTTATGGAGTGAGTACAGATGCACTGTTAGAGAATACAGCCGCCATCTGGGATCTAATCTGGTTAGAAGATGTGAAAAAACTTCAAGATTCTATCAAATTTTCCCAGGAAAACTTAACACCTTGGTTGCAGCAATATCGAATTACCAAACCCCAGGGTGAAGTTCGCTGGATGGAAGGCTGTTCTTTGCCAGAAAAACAACCCAATGGGGATGTTATTTGGGATGGATTTATGATTGATATTAGTGAACGAAAACAAGCCGAAGAAGCTTTAAAACAGCGAGAAGCATACCTGAGAATGGTTGTGAATAATGTTCCTGTGATTTTGTGGGCGACTGATCAAAATGGTGTTTTTACATTATCAGAAGGTAAAGGTTTAGAAGGATTAGGTTTAGAACCCGGTGAAGTCGTAGGTACATCTGTGTATGAAATCTATGCAGATTTTCCGAAGATTACGAGAGGCATTAATCAAACCTTAACGATGGGTATACCTTATCACGTTAAACTTGAAGTAAACTCTCGGGTTTTTGAAGCTTTGGGAAATGGGTTTTATGATGATCAAGGAAATCTTTTGGGGATGATCGGAGTTTCTTTTGATATTACGGAACGTCAACAGGCTGAACAAATTTTAGCAGATTATAATCGGATTTTAGAAGAAAAAGTTGCAGAACGGACAGAAGCTTTACGTCAAAGTGAAGAAAAATTTAGGGCAATTTTCAACCAAGTGTTTCAGTTTATTGGGTTAATCAAACCCGATGGAACGGTTATTGAAGCCAATCAAACGGCTCTCGATTTTGCGGGAGTTAAGCTTAAAAATATTGTGAATAAACCCTTTTGGGAATGTCATTGGTGGACAATTTCACCTCAAACACAACGGCAGTTAAAAGAAGCGATTTCGAGAGCCGCTCAAGGAGAATTTATTCGCTATGAAGTGGATGTTTTAGGAAAAGATAGAATAGCAACCATTGATTTTTCACTTCGTCCAATTCGTAATTGTCAAGGTGAAATTATTTTATTAATTCCTGAAGGGCGAGATATTACCGAACGCAAAAAAATGGAAGAAGCTCTGCGAGAAGCCTCTCTCGAATTAGAACGTTTAGCCACTTTAGATAGTCTGACTCAGATTGCCAACCGTCGTTGTTTTCAAAACTATTTAGAACAAGAATGGAAACGACTCAGCCGTGAACAACAACCTTTAGCATTAATTTTATGTGATGTCGATTATTTTAAAGCGTATAATGATCACTACGGACATCCTGCCGGAGATGATTGTTTAATTCAAGTCACTCAAGCTATGGGGCTTGCTATTAAACGTCCAGCCGATTTAATTGCTCGCTATGGCGGTGAAGAATTTATTATTATTTTACCGAATACCCATTTAGCTGGAGGGATTCACATTGCTCAAAATATTCAAGAAGAAATTCAAAAACTGCGTATTCCCCATGTTCAATCTCAAGTCAGTCAATTTGTGACTTTAAGCTTAGGAGTAGTGAGTTTAATCCCAACAACACAACAATCACCGGAAGATCTCGTTAAAGCGGCGGATCAGGCTTTATATCAAGCGAAACAGCAAGGACGAAATCGTATTTGTTCTTTACCGACTCTCAAGATTCAGCAGAATATAGACTATAAATCTCTAACAACCCCTCTTGTCAGCGACTAACACAAAAAAACAAAAAACCCAGTTTCAAAGAAACCAGGCTTTTAAGCCCCATAATCAGGCTTTTCCTATTAAGTTGCTAATCAACTGTTCCATCGGTCACAGCTTTCAACGATATTCTGTAGAAACTACAACCCTAGATTAGTTTTGAAGCATTTGTTCAACTCGCTGCTGGAGGGCTGGATTTCCTTGAATTGCGGCGATAATTTCTTGAAATCTTTCAACTTCTAACCCTTGATTTTCCACCGCTTCATACTTCTGGGTTTCTGTACGTTCGAGAATCTGTCTAACTCTGACGAGGGCTTTCTGAAATTTCTGCTGTTCGTCGGCGGAGATTCCTGATGCACCAGCATTTTGCTGGCTTTGTCCGATTTCAACAAATCTTTGAGGTGTTAAACCTTCCTGTTGAACAGCTTGAGCCATTTTTTCTTCAGCTTCAGCTTCTATTGCTCTCAGCTGCTTAAATGCTTCTGTAAATTTTTGTAACTCTTCTTGAGTAACTTCCGTTGCTGAGGTGGCTTGTGCTAGAAAAGACTGCGGAACAGAAGTCATCGTTTGACTATAAGCCGGGAAACTACCAATACTAACAAGTACAAAAGAGCTAGCTAGACTTCTCAACAGAAGTGATTTAAACATTATTTCTTTCCTTGAAATTACACTTGTGGCGACCTGCTTCACCCTGATAAACCCATTGACTGCTTTTGACCTTATGGAAGAACGCATTGACAACCAAACTGTTATTGAGCTACAACTCCTGACTTCAGAGGTTAACTTATAGATCAGGCTCACAGAATAACGAGGAATCAGCTATTTTGCCTGGGGCTTACAGTCAGTGACTCGATAGTGCTTAGGACGGCACGACTACACGTTAACACCTATCTAAAATTCCGACAACTCTAGTTGATGGATTGAAAATCTGAGAACAACGATGATCAATTACCAATCCTGCTGCTGGACTGCGGAACAGCCAATTGTAGACTGTGAAGGGGTTTCAGAATTTAAAATGTTTTAACCCTGTCAGCCTATTGCTTGATGAATCGTGATCGATGACTGCACAAACTGCGTAACCGAGAATCAACAAGATTTATATAGATTTAAGAAACAGGATGCCTTTAGAGGCGGATCACAAACCTGGAGGAAAGCAATGATCTCTGAACCGATGGAATGTCCGAAGTGCAACAAGCAGACCCTCATTCACAACCCCAGCGATTTATATCAGTGTCTAAGCTGTGATTTTGAATTAGACTTTTCCCAACCTGTCTATGAAGAGGATCAAGATGAGGAAGATTCAGAAGGGGGTATTTGGGCTTTTTTTGTGATTGTTTTTACGATTTTTGCCTTGATCTGAAGCTTAGACAACAGCGAAACTCTATTGAGGCTTGTGAGTATCTAAAGATTTCTTCAAAATCATTTCAGACTCTGAGAAATCTAAAAAAATTGCGATTACTCTTTTTCACCCCTCAAATCGTTAACAAAAAGTGATGTTTGGGCTAGACTGATCCTGAACGAATTTAACGGATGGCTGGCGCAAATTCTGTATGAAATTTAAACCCTACCTAATTCTTCCACTCTTTTTCTGTTTGGCGGTCATTTGGGTTGCTGCTTTGACTCACCATGATCGAGCGATCGCTCAGGACTTTCCTCGTCCTCCTGTTGAAGTCGCCAGTCAAAATATAGGTTTACTGGAAACCTGTGGACTTAGACCCCCGGCTCGGCGTTCAGGTCGTCCCGAATTAGGCCCGGTTGTTGAAGTTCCGGCTTCTTTGTATCGGTTTCGTCGTCCTGTCAATTGGCAAAACTCTACGGCGACCAGTAATTTGGCTCAACCCAACTCAGTCGCCGATCCTCAAGAATATCAAGCGATCGCCAACCGCAGCAACTACGGACAACGCTATCTCTACGATGTCAATGGTCAACCCGTTACAAACGCTCCCATTGTTGTGCTGCATGAAACAGTTGCAACGGCTCAAAGTACCATCAATTTTTTTCAAACCTATCACGCTTCTGAAAACAATCAAGCCAGTTACCATACTTTAATTACCCTCAACGGGGATATTGTTTATATTGTTCCACCAGATTTGAGAGCATTTGGGGCGGGAAATTCTGTTTTTGGCAGCGAAACGGTACAAACCACTTCCAAGTTACCGCCTTCGGTGAATAACTTTGCTTACCATGTTTCTTTAGAAACCCCTCCCAGTGGTTTAAATAGCGGATCTTCCCATCCGGGATACACAATGGCACAGTATCAATCTTTGGCTTGGTTAGTCGCTAAAACGGGGGTACCGGATCATCGCATTACCACCCATAAAGCGGTTGATCGTTCCGGAGAAAGGGCTGATCCGCGTCATTTTGATGAACAGTTATTTTTTCAACTGCTGCGAAACTATCCCCGAACTTGGGAAATTGTGATTGGCTGTCAAGCTCCTTCTCGCAACCAATAAGTTCGGGTTCGGGTTAAACTCCCAAACGACCTGCTGCCCCCCGTTGTAGGGCTGTGACGCGCTGTGAATTGGGAAAAACACTTTCTCCTTGGAATTCAGAGATCGCAGGTTTGATTTCAACTTTCATAATTTTCTGAGTCGAGATCATCACCGTTTGTTCGACGAGGTGAAAGGTTAACCAAGGTTGGCTTAACATCTGCTGTAACTGTTGTCCTAATTCATTAACAGGTACTGGAATGCTTAATATTTCTGTTTGACCATTCTCATAATAAAACGTTAGCTGTGTACTATTGGCTTGCATTGTTGCAAAAGAACCTTTCGCCATAATTAAACCCTCAAGTTAAATCGTTGAGATCTTCTAGCAGTTAAATTTTAATCTAAAAATTCCCCTCACCCAAAATTTAAGGCCTAGTAGGAGGCTACCAGACCTTAAATATAATCGTACTCAGTTGACTCAAGCAGATTCTCAAGAAAATTAAGATAAAGATAGATTAGTTGAATACAACTAAGGGTTTACACAACTGACAACCCTCTCAGCTAACAAACCTGGTTTAAGTCGATACAGACTTTGATTATAACACTGACCCCAAACTCGACTCATAACGGGTTGAGTTTTGAGAAGATTTAGGGGGGTAATTTACCCTCTACAGCGTCAACAAGATTTAGGCTGATGATGTGAACTAGAGCGGTTATACAGCAGTTGATTAAAGCAGAGGGACACAACTTTAATCGGAAGGTTTTGAATAGCGCTTTTTTGCTTTCAATGTGTCCTATTAATTTAATAAGTTAGCATAGCTTTCTAGAGAGGAAAACCCCTTGATTAAAAAGTTGACATAGCTTAACATCCTGAGACATGAACAACACCTACCGTAAAATAACGATCCAGGTTTGACCCCCCACCACTCCATCCGGCTTAAGTTTATACTGTTCCTGAGCCGCTTTCACCGCCGCTTGGGTTTCCGGCCCGAAGACTCCATCAGCTTGACCTCGGAGAAACCCTTTTGCCCGTAACCGTTCTTGCAGTCCGACCACTGCTTCTCCTCGCATTCCTAAGCGCAATACGGGAAAACTGGTTCGGGCTGGGGGTGAATTTGAATGTTCAGGAGTGGAACTTGCAGAGTTACAAACACAGTCTGCCGTTGTTGTGGAAGCACTGGAGGTGTCTTCCGGGGGAAACAGGCGATCCCATGTGGCTTGGTTCATCACGCCTGTCACGGGCAAATTAGCGGCTGCCTGAAAGTCCGATACAGCTTTGGCGGTACTTTCGGCAAAAACGCCGTTCACCTCTCCGGTATAAAAACCCAGTAACCGGAGAGCGGCTTGTAACTCTGAGACTTCGACACCTTGACTCCCCGTTGTTAGAACCGGACGGGTGAGGTTCTGTTGAACTAATTTGATGTCAGGGGTTGCCATCACGGGCAAAACGGAAGGGATCAGTCCGCCTGACGTGCCACTCATTAATAGGCTACTCAAGACAACCCAAATGTATCTCTGCAACTTCACAGCACTATTCCTCCACACCAAAACTCATCATACTGGATGGAAGAGGCCTAAAAAGAAAATTCAATTCCAAAAAGTCAGTTGAATGCTTGCACCGCAGTTTCCGGGCCAACGAGAGACAGATAGGGTTCAATGGAGAAGTAACGATGAGCCGCAGTATGAATATCATCAGAGGTGACTTTGGACACATCAACCTGAAAGCGGCTATCAAACTCAATTCCTAACCCTAATGTTTCATACCAGCCATAGACTTGGGCCAGTTGAGCGTTGGTTTGTTTTCCCAGGGCATATTGACCCAGGAGTTTGTTTTTGGCTACTTGTAGTTCGGCTTCAGTCAGGGGAACTTTAACTAAACGTTCGACTTCTGAGCGTAAACTGTCGATCGCGATCGCTGTATTTTCGGGTGCTGTTCCCATATACACAACAAATTGAGAACAGTCTAAACGAGTCGGATAAAAAGCAGACACATCGTAGGCTAAACCCCGTTTTTCTCGCAATTCTACAAATAAACGACTAGATAGACCATTTCCTAAATAGGTGTTGAGGAGTTTCAAAACGGCATAGTCAGGACTATTGACCGAACAGGTGAGATACCCTAACATGATCACAGATTGTTGGGTTTCTTGGGGAATGACGGAGGTTTCAGGCTTAGGGGTGAGGGTAGGTAAAACCAGGGGAGAGAGGGGAGTTTCTGGGGTTTGCCAATCTCCAAAAGTTTGATTCACGAATTCTAGAGCTTGATCAAAGGTAATATTCCCGGCGATGGAAATAATCAGTTGATCGGGGCGAAAATAAGTATGGTGAAAAGCGACGATATCCGAACGACTGACTTGAGAGATGGTTTCTTCGGTGCCTAAGGTTGAGAAGGCGTAGGGATGATCCTGATACATGGTCTGGCGGAGTTGATCAAAGGCAACCGAGAAGGGTTGTTCTTGTTGAGAGCGAATGCCTTGAATAGTGATTTTTCGCTCTAGTTCCACTTCTTCTAGGGGAAAAGTTGGCTCAGTCAACAGTTGACTGGCTAAACTGAGAATATCGGCAAAGTCTGTACTGACGGTTTTGAGACTCATCAAAAAATAATCGGTTGAGGTATCCGCACTCAGACGGGCACCGACAGACTCCACTTGTTCTGCTATTTCTAGAGAAGATAGATTTTCTGTTCCTTTTGTTAGGGTTGTGGCTAATAGATGAGACAGTCCTGCTTGATTTCGATTTTCCCAGCAACTTCCGGTTCTGACAAAAATTCGAGTCGCTACAATGTCTGCTGCTGGGTTTTCAGTTACTAAAACCACAATGCCATTTTTGAGAACTGCACGATGGATGTTTCGGCTTGAGGTTGTTTGAGTTAACGTTTGAGTCACAGTTTATGGGTTAGTCTTGGTTAATTCGGTGGTTTCGGTGTCGATCTATCTGTTTTTTTGAATAGTATAGACGACTTAGAGTTCAAAAATTTACACTCCATTCCTATGATTTGGACTGGGTTGCTGTTTGGCCCGACATGATTAGGCTTTCATCCCCTCTGTTGTTGGCTTAGACTAGATTTATGCGATCGCAGACTCTTTTGTGATCCAGTCATAGCAGAGAAGGTTCTAGGGATGGATCAGCTGAGATCCCATGATTCCAAATCGAGTCGAAGTTACAAAATTTGTCCGGGAGGTTCGTACTTAATGAATACTATATCTCAATCCACCTGTCCCGTGTGTGGTTCTTCAGAATGGAATATCTTTTTTCAGATGGGGGATGTTCCGGTTTTCTGTAATCTTTTATGGCCTGATCAACAAGCAGCGCAAAATTGTAACCGAGGGGATCTGGATTTAGCGTTTTGTTCTGATTGTGGTTTTATTAGTAATGTAGCTTTTGATCCTGCTCGTTTAGAGTATACCCAATCCTATGAAAATGCCTTGGATTTTTCGCCGAGGTTTCAGGAGTATGCGAAATCTTTGGCGCTGCGTTTAATTGAACGTCATCATCTTCAGGAGAAAACGATTCTAGAAATTGGCAGTGGGAAAGGTGAATTTTTGATTCTACTCTCTGAACTTGGAAATAATAAGGGAATTGGTTTTGATCCGAGTTATGTTCCTTTAGAAGAACACCAAAAAGCGGAGGATAAAGTTCTATTTATCCAAGACTATTATTCTGAACGTTACACTGAGTATCAAGGGGATTTTATTTGTTGTCGTCATACCTTAGAACATATTCCTCAACCCAAACAACTTTTAAAGTCTATTAAACAAACCATTGGTGAGACAAAACCCGGGATTTTCTTTGAGGTTCCCAATGCGCTAGATACCTTTGGACGTTTAGCTATTTGGGATATTATTTATGAACATTGTGGATATTTTTCGCCTGTTTCTCTAGCTTATGCGTTTTCCTCTTGTGGGTTTGAGGTTGATCAGATTGAGGAGGAATTTAATGGACAGTTTTTGGCTATTGAAGTACATCCAGGTGAAACCCGAACAACGTTAACCCCTGAACAAAGGGAGAAGGTTCAACAATTTTCTGAAGAAATTCAACGATTTAAAACGGAGTTTAATCAAAAAATTCAGACTTGGGAAAATAAATTAGCGGCGTTTGTGGAAGCAGGAAAACGGGTTGTGGTTTGGGGTGCGGGTTCAAAAGGTGTGACCTTTTTTAATTTCCTCAAAATGAAAAATCCGATTGAATATATTGTTGATATTAATCCCCGAAAACAAGGAATGTATGTTGCGGGAACGGGACAGAAAATTGTTCCGCCAGAGTTTTTGTCAGAATATCAACCCGATATTGTCATTGTTATGAACCCCATTTATCAAGATGAAATTAAAACAATGCTAGAAAATATGGGTTTAAACTGTACCTTAGAAACCGGGGTTTAAGAAACAGAGTTAAGTGTTAACAGAGGGGATAGTGATCCGTTATCCTAACCCCTAATCCCTAACCTCTATTATGATTGCCATCCTTTCAAAACTTTTTCAGCAATAGTATTAAAAGACTGTCCCAGTTGCTTTTTCAATTTCCATCGACTAAAAGCTTTTTCGTATTCTTCGCCTTCAGTTTGATAGGTTCTCCAGGCACTTAACGCTAAAAATAAACCCCAAATTAACATAATTGAGAAAGCAAACGTAATCCCCTGAGAAAGAACTAAATTCAGTAAAATCAGAAAAGCACTGACAATGCCAAATTTCATTAAATCTTGTTTCAGCTTTTGATGGCGTTGAGCATTAAAAATCAGTTTGTCTCTTGCGTCTTGCTTGACAAGCTGCCATTCTTGTTCAGCGAGCGCTAATTCACTGGGAGAAATCCCCAAGTCTGCGGCAATTTCCATCAATTGGGTGCGACTCAGTTCTCCATCTTCATCTTTTTTAGCAAAAGCAATCTTAAGAATTTCCTGGGCTTCTTGTTGAATATAAGTTTGGGTAATCGGGTTTTCAGATATTTCCATAGTGAGTTTCCTATAAACTAACTTCTTCTCTTATTAATATTACCAAATCCTTCTGATAACTGTGCAACCGATATTGTTCAGATTTCTCGACTGTCAAGGGCGGATATTGTTAAGCTCCCAAGATGTATAACCAGCCATCACGCCCACAGATGATAATTTTACCCTCCCATACCACTGGGGTGGCTTCAAAGGAAATTCCGGCTCTAAACCGTCCCGCTTGTTCGACGGTGAGGCGATAATATTCTCCTCGGTCATTTTCGAGGGCTTTGGGGTCATCGGGTTGAGCGGTTTCCCAATATAAGTTAAATAGATAAACGCCGTCATATCCAGCCGTTACTAATTTATAACCATCGGTAAATATGGGGGTAGAAATTGATGGAGCCGTTTTTTGTTTATAAACAATAACAGGAGTATCATAGGTGTTTTTGAGTAGGGGGCCTTTCACTTTTTGACCTGTGGTTTTATCCTGGGAACCAATATAAAAATAGCCATCAATGGCATTCGTCGCAAATAATCTAGGAAACCCACCTGGGTTGTATTCATCATTCAAAGCAACGGAACCAATAATTCCGCCTAACCAACTAGCGACCCGTACATTTCCAGTGGGTAAAAACCACTCAACACTTTTTTCCGAGGGTTGATCCGGATTAAGTTTAATCACCCCACCTTGACCGGGAATAAATTCTTTTTCTATTGTACAAAAGAGTTTATTCGTTTTAGAGATAACCACAGAACCATCTAAGTCTGAACCTGTATAAAAATCCCAAATAATTTTTCGTTCATTGATACTAATTCCGTAAATATGCCCAGAACCCGCAGCCATAAAAATTCTATCTCCGAGTCGAGAAGGAGAAGCTTCACTGACAATATTTCCCCCTTGTCTTTTGACATCTTTATCTGTATAAAGCTTCACTTCTGATAAAATTGGGGGCTGCAAAAAACCTAATTTTTCTTGAGCTTTTTTCGTACGAGAATCTAGAAAATATCCAATCCCATTTTCTCCAGCATTAAAAATAACGTTATCTCCTAAATATAAAGCAGAACTATCATTATCTTGGCTATAAGATGCTGTTTTTCTAATATTAAGCTTCCACAGTTCTTGACCTGTTCTAAACGAAATTGCTCTAAAACTAGGTGCAATTCCATTTTTAGGTTGACCTGTTCGACTCCCTTGTAAAATCACAATTTTATTATCTTCTGAAGCTGTTTCATCAATATAAATTGTTGAAGATCCTTTAATCACATCATCAAATTTATATCGCCAAACTTCTTGATAGCTTTCAAAATCTATTTTTCTGAGATGATGATCATAACTACCAATCACTAAATAAGTTTTATCTCGATCTCGTGTAATCGTCGGTTGTCCTGTCCACCCAGCCCCACTCCAAACTTTTCTCACCCTTCCAACATAGGTTACACCTGTTCCTAAGAGAAATTGATGAATTAGATACAAGCTTTTCGGAACGCCCCGACCATAAAACCGTCTTTGACTATTCCCTAAAAAAGTCGGAACTAATAACTCTGTCTCCACGCTTAAATAGCCTAGAATTGTATTAAAATTTTCACGAATTGTTTGTTCACCCAATTGAGGGTTCAATAAATTGATCAAAGCTTGAGGGAAAAATGCACTGATTAAAAATTGAGTTGAATATTTTTGAAACTGTCGTCTGGATAAGTTCATCGATCAAAGGGTTGAAATCAAAAATCACCTTTTATTAAACCATGAATTGCTGTTTGAGGTAAAAAATGTCAGTTTCCTAGAGTTTTATGAGTCTTTAGGTTACACTAGAAGACTAATAAGCACACTCAATATGAGTCGATATTGTTATGGCGAATCGTCTTTCCCAGTCCAAAAGTCTCTATCTTCGCAAACACGCGGAAAATCCCATCGACTGGTGGCCCTGGTGTGATGAAGCCCTAGAAAAAGCCAAGCGTGAGGATAAACCGATTTTCTTATCTATTGGTTATTCCAGTTGTCACTGGTGTACGGTGATGGAGGGTGAAGCGTTTTCTGATGGGGCAATTGCCCAATATATGAATGAGAATTTTCTCCCCATAAAAGTTGATCGTGAAGAACGCCCCGAAATTGATAGTATTTATATGCAAGCGCTACAAATGATGACGGGTCACGGGGGTTGGCCACTGAATATTTTTCTCTCTCCTGATGATTTGGTTCCTTTTGTGGGGGGAACTTATTTTCCGGTTCAACCTCGCTACGGACAACCGGGATTTTTAGATGTTTTGCGACGTGTCCGGGGCTTTTATAATACTGAAAAAACTCGTTTACAAAATCTCCAACAAGAAATTCTGAATGCTTTAGTTCAGTCAACAGTATTATCTGCTTCTCAACTCAGTGAAGGATTATTACAACAAGGTTTAACAACAAATACTGGGGTAATTCATCCCAATGATTTCGGTGGCCCCCGTTTTCCGATGATTCCTTATGCGGCGACGGCTTTACACCAAGTTCGCTTTAATTTTGAATCTCCTTATGATGCTCAACAAGCTTGCACTCAACGGGGAACTGATTTGGCATCTGGGGGAATTTATGACCATGTAGCAGGGGGTTTTCATCGCTATACGGTTGATAATAGTTGGACGGTTCCTCACTTTGAAAAAATGCTCTATGATAACGGGCAAATTGTTGAATATTTAGCGAATTTATGGAGTCAGGGTGTGACTGAACCTGCTTTTGAACGGGCAATTTCAGGAACGGTTCAGTGGTTAAAACGAGAAATGACGGCATCTGAGGGATATTTTTATGCGTCTCAAGATGCGGATAATTTTACACATCCGGAAGAAGTTGAACCGGAAGAAGGGGCGTTTTATGTGTGGAGTTGGCAAGAATTAGAGGAGATTCTTTCTGCTTCAGAATTTGCAGAACTACAAGCCCAATTTGCGATTAAAAAATCCGGAAATTTTGAAGGGGAAAAAAATGTATTACAGCGTTTGAATTGTGATCAACTGAGTCAACCGTTAGAATCGGCTTTAGCGAAGTTGTTTACAGTGCGTTATGGTTCTTCGCCCGATGATTTAGCAATCTTTTCTCCGGCGACTAATAACCAAGAGGCGAAAACTAAAAACTGGCCCGGTCGTATTCCTCCCGTAACGGATACTAAAATGATTGTGGCTTGGAATAGTTTAATGATTTCGGGTTTAGCAAGGGCATCAACCGTTTTTCAACAGTCAGAATATCTGGAAATTGCCATAAAAGCTGCACAATTTATTCTAGAACATCAGTGGATTAATGAACGACTTCATCGGGTGAATTATGATGGAATTCCTGATGTTTTAGCCCAGTCGGAAGATTATGCGTTGTTGATTAAAGCGTTAATTGATTTACATCAGGCGACTGTTGTAGAGGGAAGTTTTCAACCAGAATATTGGTTACAAGAGGCGGTCAAGGTTCAACAGGAATTTGATCAGTTTCTTTGGAGTGTTGAACTCGGAGGGTATTATAATATTGCTATCGATACAGGGGGAGAATTATTAGTGCGAGAACGCAGTTATATTGATAATGCAACCCCGGCAGCGAATGGCGTTGCTATGGCGAATTTAGTGCGGTTATTTTTACTCACTGAACAGTTAGACTATCTGGATAAAGCTGAACAAGGATTACAGGCGTTTAGTAGTATTATGGAAAAGTCACCTCAAGCTTGTCCAAGTTTGTTTGTGGCTTTAGATTGGTATCGGAATAATACTTTAGTTAGAAGTAGTTTAGAATCGATTAAAACCTTGAGTTCTCAATATTATCCGGTGACAATTTTTAAAGTGGATACAAGTTTTCCTGAAGGGGTCACAGGGTTAGTGTGTCAAGGGTTAAAGTGTAAAAAACCTGCTCACAGCTTTGAGGAAATGCAGCAACAACTTCAAGACAGTCAAACTCGTTCATAGAGGGTTAAAATTCAGTCAGTCGGGTACAATCTCTCATCCGACTGCTGGATGATGATATAGCGTTTTCATTGGAAATGTAAATATCAGTACAAGCGTCTTGCTTGCTGGATGAGTCTTGTCGAGCAAAAATTGTTCACAAATCATCTGAAAATACTATATACATTCTGAAAAACACTTGTATTTCTACTTTTCCTGTTATTATCCTATAGAATTACAGTATAAATGATAGAAGATTTAAATTTGATCTGGAAACAGTTTAATAACTCCCAGTTACTCCGTTTCCTCTTACTTTTTGCTTGTGGTTGGGCGATTGTTCAACTGATTGATTATTTTTACGCGGTGATTTCTATTTTTACCATTGCGGCAACTTTAGCGGCTTTATTAAATTATCCGGTTCAAAAGCTTTCTCGTTATATTCCGCGTGGACTTGCAATTGCTGTGGCTTGTACAACAACTTTTGGATTAATTATTGGGTTAATTGGGATGTTGGGTGCAGAAATTATTAATCAAGGACAGGGATTGGTTTTTAGTTTACTAGATTTTTTGCAAGATTCTGATATAGATCCGGTTGAACGTTTTTTAGATTCTATTAATATTGAAAGAATTATTCAAACGTTGCAAACTGGACTGGAAACGGGTTTAGGTTTTTTTCAAGGGGCTTTTTCTAATTTTTTAGGTTTAGTTTTTATTATTGTTGTTTGTGTTTATATGCTGATTGATGGGCAGAATATTTGGTCAGCTTGTTTAAAATTATTGCCTCTGGAAATTCGCGATCGCTTTTCTTTAACAGTGCAAGAAAGTTTTGTCGGATTTTTCCGCGCCCAGCTTGTCTTAGTCTTATTTTTATCGATTTCCGGATTTTTGACCTTTCAACTTTTAGGAGTTAATTATGCTTTATTTTTGAGTATTATATTAGCATTGATTGATTTAATTCCGGGTATTGGCGGAACACTATGTGTCGTAGTTGTGACTTTTCTAGTGTTTCTCTCTCAAGGATATTGGATGGCGTTTAAGGTGTTCATTGCTGGAACTGTTTTACAACAAATTCAAGATAATATTATCTCCCCCAAAGTGATGAAAGATAACTTAAATATTAATCCCGTTTTTCTATTTTTTTCTCTATTTATTGGTGAACGAGTTGCTGGAATTTTAGGCGTATTTCTGGCGATTCCAATGGCGGGAATGTTAGTCAGTTGGTTTAATAAACCCCAAGAAAAAGAAAGTCAATTTTTTCAAGAAAAATAATAGTTTTAGGTCAATTTTTAGGATTTTTCAAGGTTGTTTTGATAGAAAGCGATCAACATTTCTCAAATTGAGTTGATCGCTCTGAGACATCAAATTTGAATTTTGCTAGGAATTTCTGCTACACTTAAAGCGAGAACCTGTTCCCAAGACACCCAATGCTAAGAGTCCTAGAGTTGAGGTAGGTTCGGGAATGCTTTCGGTAGGTTCGGGAATTGACGGATGGCGAGTTGCAGTCCAAGTGCCAGAGATATCGGTTTGGCCTACACTGACCTGCCACCTTGTTGTGGTCATTGCTATAGGACCAAAGGCTCGAGGAACTGAGAAAGACCACGAGTCTGGGTGGAAGTATTGGGTGACATAGCAGACGTAGATACATGAGCGAAGACTACCAACTAACTCATTACTCAATGGATTCCAGAAAAGCTCATTTTGTTCGCTCATCACTAAAGAGGACAAGTAGTTCATATATTATCTAGGATAGTTACTTTTTCAGTTAAGCTTAAAATACTCCTCGAAAAACAGTAGATTTTGTAAAAAAAACTCATTTTATATAAATTTTCTGTAATAATTACAAGGCTCAAGATGGAGTCTTTAAATATTTGTAAACACAACAGCACTTCGGTGATATATTGACTCAAAAAATAATATTATTTTCTATTCGCTCGGTTCCTTTTTAGGCGAGGAAAATAAGGCTTTAAACCAACTGGTTTTACTCAAACTATTTCCCCAAATCACAATCCCTGTCCCCAGCATAAACAGCAACCCCAACCCATTTAATAAAACATAAACAGGTTCGAGTTGCTTTCCTAAATATTCTCCTTCGTGAATCACCATCAAAAAATGAACTTGATCCCGAGATAAACCCAACCAACTTTTTCCTAAGCGATAGGCCACACCTGTAATCGCTGTCACCAAAAACGGCAGCATAATAATCGGAGCAAGTTGACGATGGAATTGACGAAGTTGACGGAGATTCATAGGAGAAATGCCAAACTTATTGTAAATTAACTGCTTTATTCACGGTGATCGGTTTATTCAACTCTACAGAATCATTAGGTTGGGAAGGTTCAGGTTGAAGAATCGGTGCAGGTTGATAGGGTGGGCTATTGTAATCTTGAAAACTGTCATCACGATTATAATTGTACCCATCATTATAATAATTTCCATAATCATCATAACGATTTGATCTTGGTGGTTCGGGTTGAGGACGGGGAGGGTTTAGCCACTGTTCCCAAGTTTGAATTTGAGGTTGCGCCGCAGTATAAGCATTGGTTCCGTAGGGAATTTTTTTCAACGTGGCGATCGCCGTCGTTAAATCATAAACAGACTGATCTAAAGCAATATCTAACATTCTCTGACTCCATTCTCCAATCAACCGATCCGCACGTCCTCGCCAAGAACTCGAAGGAGAAACTTTAGACGCTAATTGAATAGCTTGAAGATAGCTATCTACAGTTTGACTGGCGGCGATATTTTCTGCATCTTGAACATTTCTCGTATCTTGAAGTTCAGCTTTCCATTCATCGAGCTTCATTTTAGCTTCCGGATAAATCACAATTCCGGGTTTAATTTGTTCAGCTACGGAAATTGCTTGGGCTAAATCTCCATCAGCAGCAATTTGAACGGCTCGATCTAAAATGGGTTGATATTCTAGGCGCTGACTTCTATCTGTCCACTCAGAAATTCGCTCTTGAGCTTCACTATGGAGCGCTCGTCCTTGAGTCACTTTTTGAGCTTGAGAAATAGCTTCTTTCAGAGATTTTACATCTCCAAAACTAGCCAATTGATCCGCCGTTTCTAATAAAGGTCGATCTTCAATTTCTTCGATTTTCTGGTTCCAACGAACCATCTGAACCTGAGCATCTTCCCCGCGAGGGTTAGAGGTTGGAATGGTTCCGAGTTCTGCAACCGCTGCTTTGAGGTCTTGAACGGCTCCTGAACGGGCTAATTTTCGCGCTTTTTCTAGGGTTGCCACATCAGCGATCGCTTGTTGCCAGTTGCGAATATATTGTTGTGCTTTACTATGATAAGGACGACCCAGGTTAATTTTTTGAGCTTGAGCGATCGCATCTTTAAGCCCATCAACTGTATCTAAAGAAGCGGGAATATGAGCGCGAGCCAACACAATAAAATCTTCAACTTCTTTGTCTAAATTTGCCCGTTGTGGAATTTGCTGCGCCATACTAATTGAGCGTTGCCAGTCTCCCGATTTTAAATTATCTTCCGCTAAATTGAGAGCCGTCTTGCTATATTCTGTAATATCTTTTGTGGCGCGATCATACAGATAACTTTCTGAACCAATCTTTGCGACTTTTTCTAGGGCTTTAATCAGGTTATCAAAACCACCTTGTTCAGCGATACCTCGTGCTTCGACTAATATTTTACTTTCTTCGCGAACAATCTGCACAAAGTCGGTGAGTTCTTGATATTTAGTCGTTTCCCAATATTGATTCCCAATATTGAGTAAACGGGTTGCTTCTCTGAAGGCTAAATTTGTTTCTTCTTGCCGTAAGTGATCTTCAGCTTTGCGGTAAATTTCCTCAGCATTTTTCCAGATCGAATTCCATTCTTTAATCCGTTCTTCTACCCGAGCCAGGGCAGGTGTATCTTCCGGAACTTTCCGAGCATTTTCTATGGCTTTTCTGAGTTCCCCTGCTTGAAATAGACCTTCACTAAGTTGTAAAATATCAAGTGACCACCGTTCAATATTACGGTTAATTTCCGGGCGCAGGGGGTGGGTTTTGGATAAACCATCAACCAACTCAATGGCGACCAATAAATCAGAAACCGTTTGTTTTTTAGCAGCCGTTTCTGCACAATAAAGCCGCAACGATGCTGAAGCAATTGGCCAGAAAATTTTCGGACAGTTGGGTAAAGACGGTGATCGCAACAGCATTGAACTGGCTAAAAATCCCACACCTCCGGGGGTCAACAGCATCAAGACTAACCAAAGGGGCGCTAACTTCACCCACAGTGATCCTTTCTGTTGTTTAGGTGCTGGGCGGGGTGGTGGGGTCGGAAGGGGTTCTGAAGGTGGAATAATTAAAGTGGGAGGACTCAAGGTTTCCGGGGGAGGATCTATTTTTTGAGGTGAAGCGGGTTGTTCTTCTAGCCCAGACTCTAGCAACGCCCGCAACTCTTTGAGTCGTTCAGCACGACTTTTCCGCACGGATAAGGGTTGAACGGATAATTGCTGATCTTGTTGTCTGGGCTGCGAGGATAATCGTTCTATCCAACGGCTCTGTTTGTTGTGCTTTTCACTCATAGGTATCCTGACCGAAAATAGCTCTCACCACAGATCCCTGAACTCCCAAGCGAATTGTAGAACTAGGGATGATCTACTGGAAAGAGAGAGAGGTGCAAGCTCAGAGTTTAGCGCCGATTGATGTACAACAGCTTTAACCCAGTTATTGGTCTATTCTCCGACTCTCCCGTTCCAGTTTAAGATAACCAGGGTTTTAATCGTAGCTGACATCAAACTACAATCAAAACAAAATTGATCTTTTCCGAATATTAGGTGAATCGGTTTCGTTTCGCAACTCCTCAATCAATTCTGAGAGATGATCACAACTGGCGTGATAGACTTCCCCGCAAAATTCACACTTGGCTTCGGCACCGTTATCTTTTTCGATCATATCCCGCAGTTCAGCTTCTCCAAACATTTTTAAAGCGTTCAAGACTCGTTCAAAGGAACAACTACAGTCAAACCGAACCATTTGCGTTGTCGGTAAAATCTTTAAGTCCATATCTCCCAACAGGTATTGGAAAATATCAGGTAGGGTTTTACGTTGACGCAACAGGGGGGTAAACCCGGATAACGATGCCACTCGAGATTCTAGGGTCTGTACTAATTCTTCATCGGTTGCGGCTTTCGGCAGGACTTGTAATAATATTCCTCCGGCAGCCTGTACGCCCTCACTATCAACAAACACACCTAAGACTAAGGCAGAAGGGGTTTGATCGGAATTGAGGATGTAGTACGTTAGATCGTCGCCGATTTCCCCAGAAACGAGTTCAACGGTGCTGGAGTAACGATAGCCAAAGCCTTCATCCCGCACCACGTAAACAAACCCATTGGAACCGACCGCACCCCCGACATCTAGTTTTCCTTTGGCGTTGGGTGGAAGTTCCACATCAGGATTTTCCACATAGCCTCGGACGGTGCCATCTAACCCTGCATCAACCAGTATTCGACCTAGAGGGCCGTCTCCTTTGATTTGGATATTGACTCTCGATTCTGCTTGCTTGAGACTCGAAGCGAGTAATAATCCTGCTGCCATTGTCCGACCTAATGCGGCTGTTGCAACGTAGGACAGTTTATGGCGTTGTTTGGCTTCTTCGGTTAAGCGAGTTGTAATTACTCCCACTGCACGAATTCCATCCGACGCCGCCGTAGCGCGAATTAGTTGATCAGCCATGCTTACATTTCTTTACATTATCTGTTCTTACTCATTGTAGTTTTTTCTTGGGTCTCGGCTGAGGTTGAGGGCGAAAAGCTTTACCATGTAAGACAGTGAACAGTTCCCGTAAAGACCGTTATCAGTTGTTCCTATTCCCTGTTTCTGGTAAAAGACTATGCTTGGTACTTTTCAACAAAGCAATCTTCGTATTGAAGTCGAAGCGTCAGAAGCGGCGATTCGAGAGAGTTTATTGCGTCCCAGTCAACTGCAACAATGGTTATGGCCCCAGCAGTTTTCACCTGGACTCCCGGAGCAGTTTCAGACGGGGATGACGTTTACCAGTTCTATTGGGCCTGTTACGATTCAGCATTATGTGGATGTTGCAGAGTCCAATTGTCTCCGTTTGTTGCTGAGTCGCGGAATTGATGGTTTTCACGAATGGTATTGGGGTGACGGTTGGGTGCAGTCCCGACTTGAAGGGATTTCGGTGATTCCGTTGAATTTAGGTCAAACGATTAATTTAATGCGATTCAAAGAATTTTTGAGTCATCAAAATAAGGTTGCTGTGGGTGAGCGTTAACCGTTGAGACTCTACTCAGATCAACTCGCTCCGAACCTCTCCCAAAATTTATGTTAATGATGTTCAGGATGGGGTGGGGCGGGTTGATTTAAGTCTTTTCTGATTTTTAACAATTTTTAGGGAACCTGCCCTACAGTTTGCCCTGAACTTGCCCCAAAATTTTGGAGTGATTTTGTGTTATATTTTTAGAGAAATTATTTCTTTATTTTAACTGGGTATGATAACGGTTCAATCGACTTCTAAACCCCTTTTAGGGTTATCTTTAGATGAATTAACAACTTGGGTTCAACAACAAGGACAACCTGCCTATCGGGGCAAACAACTTTATCAATGGATTTATCAGAAGGGAAGTAAATCTTTATCTGAAATTACGGTTTTTCCGAAACAATGGCGTGATACGGTTGCTGATTTTTCGATTGGTCGTTCAGTCCTTCATTATCGTTCTAGCGCGCCGGATAAAACCGTCAAATATCTTCTCAAATTAGCCGATGATCAAATTATTGAAACTGTTGGAATTCCCACCGAAAAACGCCTAACTGTTTGTGTTTCTTCTCAGGTGGGTTGTCCGATGGCCTGTGATTTTTGTGCAACGGGGAAAGGGGGATTTATTCGCAATTTAGAACCCCATGAAATTATTGATCAAGTGTTAACGGTTCAAGAAGATTTTGGGCGACGAGTCAGCCATATTGTGTTTATGGGAATGGGAGAACCGCTTCTGAATACTAAAAATGTGGTGAAAGCGATTAAATCTCTCAATCAAGATGTGGGAATTGGACAACGCATGATGACGGTTTCAACGGTGGGTATTCCTCAACAAATTCGTCAATTTTCTGACTATAAACTGCAAGTGACTCTGGCTGTGAGTTTACACGCTTCTAATCAGCTATTACGGAAAAAACTGATTCCCAGTGCTGAACATTATTCCCTAGAAAAACTCATAGCAGATTGTCGGGAATATGTCAATCTAACGGGGAGACGAGTCAGTTTTGAATATGTTCTTCTTGCGGGTTTTAATGATAAAACAGAACACGCCGTTGAACTTGCTACCCATTTACGGGGTTTTCAAAGTCATGTCAATTTAATTCCTTATAACCCGATTTCTGAAGTTGATTATCAACGTCCGACTCCCCTGCAAATCAATAACTTTATGAAAGCGTTGAAAGATCGACATATTGCAGTCAGTGTGCGGTATTCTCGCGGTTTAGAAGCTGATGCAGCTTGTGGACAGTTACGCGCTTCCCAGGTTAATTCTTCTCTAAATTAGCGCATACTTCACTGAATTAAAGCGATTAGGCTAAAGATGAGGGGGAGGAGAGTGAACTCCTCCTGATTTTTTAATGGGTTATTTCACACCGAAAACAACAGATTTAACAGACTGCAAATTTCCGGCATATAAACCGGGCGCTTGGGCTTCGATCACATTTCCAGTTTTTGAACAAGTCACCATTAAATAGTCACAAACTGCACATTCGGTTTGAATGCGATCGCTATAGTACCAACGTTCAGCAAGTGAGCCGCAATTGGGACAGTGAATGGTTTGTTTGGTTAAAGTTTGAACGGAGGTTTGTTGGGTTTTCATTTGATATAGGGTTGGTGTGATAGATAGAGGTTTTAAATTGATTTTTGAATGCAGTTGCATGGAGACCATGCTAGAACTTGCTGTCATTTTGACAAATCTTAAGTTCTAGAAGAGAAGAAGAATTTCTTTCCGACTTATTTCTGTAGTTTGTCATCAACGACATCCCCCACAAATCCTTCTTTTGACATATTTCATTGATCCCGTAGGGTAAGTTCTATCGATTTTATTGATTTAATAGCGTATTTTATCACAGTTTTTTCAAAAAACGAGTCTTTTTTTTCGTGAAGATAGGTTAAGGTCAGTTTGGGTAAAATATTAAAAAAAAGTTAAACCAATCTGACAAAATAGCAGGATCAGAATCACTTCATCTTCTTTTCAACCGATGTAACTAAATGATCGAGTTCTTGTTGCATTTTAGTTTTAACCTGTTCATAACAAATATCAACATAATCGTGATCTTGAGCCGCTTCTCGGCCATACCGTTCAAAGAAAATCGGCGTGCAAACACGGGTATAAATTTGAACAGGGAGGGGAAAATTGGGTAAGGGTCCGATACCAAGACCCCAAGGCAGACCCAAATAAATGGGAAAAACTTCCGGATCAATATCCATTAACCAAGGCATTCCCCACTCATGGAATTGCTGAACCAGTTTGTAACAATCTGCTAAAACAATTAAAGTATCATGAGCGCCCCAAGAAATCAGAGGAATAATCGGAACTTCTTCTCGTAAAGCTAATTTAATAAAGCCTTTACGTCCAGCAAAATAAATTTGATTTCGTAAAGAATGGGGGCGAAAAACGTCTTCAGCACCCCCGGGATAAACGGCAACTGAAGCATTTCGTTGAAAAGCAGCGATCGCCATTCTCGGATGGGCAATAATTGCACCACAATACATCGCTTGACGGGCAATAAACGGCGCCGCTTTCCAAACATTCGGGTGCATCAACCCATACAATAAGCGATCTGTACCAAAACGCCGAAACCAGTCATACAAACACATCTGCATATCGGGTGAGGCTAAACCGCCATTATGAGAACCGACAACCAGAAATTTTCCTTCTGGGGGGACATGATGCCAACCGTCTGTTTGCACTCGAAAATAATAACGATAAAACCATTCCCAAAACGGCATTAAAGCGTTAATATAATTGGGGTCACGTTCATCTAAAGACCAACCATCGTAGGGAGAACGAGAAGCAGATGGACGGAGATCGGCAAATTCTGACACTGGAGTTAAAAACTGTAAACATTACCAAAGCCTAAGATAATACAGTTTTTCTAAAAATGCCAATCGATCCTTCTATGAAAACCTTAAATTTAGAGGATGAAACTCTCGCTAATCTGCTTAAAAATGCAAAAGTTATTGCGGTTGTTGGTCATTCGGATAAATCTTCACGAACCAGTTATCAAATTGCCCAATTTTTACGCCGAGTGGGTTATCGGATTTATCCTGTTAATCCAATGATTCAGGAAATTGAGGGTCAAGCCTGTTATGCTAATTTAAAGGATATACCCGAAAAAATTGATATTGTAAATGTGTTTCGTCGAGCAGAATTTTTAGCCGAAATTGTCTCAGAAGCCCTTGAAGTTCAGGCGAAAATGGTTTGGGGACAGTTAGGCGTGATAGATGCCAAAGCGGCTCAAATCGCACAAAAAACCGACATCCATTTAATGATGGATCGGTGTATTAAAATCGAGTATACCCGACTTTTGAATCGAACTCAAGCGGATTGAGGTTCAGGGTGTAAGGAATAGGTATCTCGTCCTTTTTGTTTGGCTTGAGATAAGGCTTTTAAGGCGACGGTCATTAAGGCTTCTGCCGGACAAGATTCTGAACTGGGAATTACACTAGAAACACCTAAACTTAAGGTGACAAATTCACTAACATTCGATTGATTGTGAGGAATTTGTAATTTTTGAATGGATGAACAAATGATTTCAGCAACCTGGGTCGCTTCTGAGGAGTTAGTATGAGGAAGAATAACAGCAAATTCTTCACCGCCATAACGAGCGACGAGATCCGCAGGAGTGCGTGTTATTTGTAAAAGAGTTTGAGCAATGGTTTTTAGACAATCGTTTCCGGCTTCATAACCATAGGTATCATTATAGTGTTTAAAGTAGTCAACATCGCATAAAATAAAGGATAATGGCGCTTGTTCTCGTCCAAGTTTTCCCCATTGTTGGCTAATATATTCTTCAAACCGACGACGGTTAGCAATTTGAGTTAAATCATCAATCGTGGTAATTCGTTTTAACTCTTGCGTAGCGCGTTGAACAACAGCTTTGGCTTGTTTACGATCTGTGATATCATTGGGGATAGCGAGTAAATAATCTTGTCCGTCATATTCAAAGATTTCTGCTGATAATAATACCGTTCTAATGGTTCCTAATTTTGTTCGATAGTTAAATTCTTGATTGCGAATTGTGCCTTCTGATTGTAATTTCTGCACAACTTGTTGGCGTTCCTCTGCACTCACCCAAAAGTCTAATTCATCGGCTGTTTTGCCAATCACTTCATCAAAACTATAGCCAGTTAAGCGACAAAAACTTTCATTGACTTCGATATAACGTCCTTCAGCGAGAGTGCTAATTGTCAGTGGATGAGGACTACAACGAAAGGCTTTAGAAAACTTTTCTTCGGATAATCTAAAGGCTGATTCTGCCAGTTTTCGATAGCGAATTTCTTCTTGTAATAGCTGATTTTTTTCAGCTAAAAGATAGTTTTGTTGTTCAAGTTGTTTGGTTAAACTGCGTAATTTTAGATGCACATTAACTCGGGCAATGGCTTCTTCATGTTGCAGGGGTTTGGTAATATAATCAACAGCACCCAAAGTAAATCCTTTCAGTTTATCAACGGGATCCGTTAATGCCGTCATAAAGATTACGGGGATATCTTTCGTGGCTTCTAATGCTTTCAGGCGACGACAGGTTTCAAAGCCATCGACTCCTGGCATCATTACATCGAGTAAAATTAAATCCGGTGTAACTTTCTCCAGTTTATTGAGACAACTTTCGCCATCTTTAGCAATCAGAACTTTGAACCCAAAATCTTTCAAAAATTCGGATAATACTTTAATATTAGTTGGATTATCATCAACGATTAATATGAGTTCTTGCTGTTTACTTTCTATCATTGTTCTATCCTCTTAAATAATTGCATTTAACTGAATCAAATTCAGAATAGCTTCTTCATCAAACTCCTGCGCCATTGACAACATTTTCATCGCAAAACTTGCATAACTTTCATCTAAAGACTTAATTCGTGCTGCTTCTTGTTCAATGGCTTCAAAATCACCAATTTCTAAGGCTTCTTTCACCGCGATTAATTCCGAAACGGGCGGAGTGATTAGATTTTTATTATTTTCATATTTAGTTGAATAACTCACTCCATTTTGAACTTCACTTTCTTCATAAATCCAAGAAATTTTCAACAAAACTTGTAAGGTTTCCAATAAATCTTCAAGCTGTAATGGTTTGGGTAAAAAAGCATCACAACCTGACTCCTGACTTTTTTGACGATCTAAACTAAAAACACTAGCAGAAGTTGCAATAATATTCGTGTTTTTAAAACTCGGAATTTGCCGGAGTTGTCGAGTCATTTCAAAGCCATCCATATAAGGCATGACTAAGTCGGTAATAATGATATCAGGTTGATGAAGAATTGCTTTTTCTACACCTTCTTCTCCGTGAGTTGCTTCTACCAGTTGAAAACCGAGAGGTTCTAACATATTAATCAAAATTGAACGATTATCCCAGCGATCATCAACCACTAGAATTTTATATTTTTTGCCTGTGTATCCTTTAATAATCGCAGGCATGATCAAACTGGTATCAACCCATTCGGAAGATTCATGTAAATCTAAATCTACCCAAAATTTACTCCCTTTTCCAACAACACTTTCTACTTTTAATGTACTTCCCATCATCGCGACAATTTTATGGGTAATAGCTAACCCTAATCCTGTTCCTTCTGCTTTACGAAAGCGATCGCCCACTTGTTCAAAGGGGATAAAAATTTTCTCAATTTGTTCCGGAGGAATGCCAATGCCAGTATCCTCTACTAAAAATTTAATTTTGTGTTTGGCACACTGAGGCGGTGTAAAACATTTATCTGGTTGTTCCATTTCACAAACCGTAGCAACGCCATTTTCAACTAATTCAACGCTAAACTTCACATCACCTGAATCAGTAAATTTAATCGCATTACTAATTAAATTAATCAAAACTTGACGTAATCGTTTTTCATCCGCATGAAGATTTTGAGGCAAATGTTGACTGGTTTGATAGGTAAAAGCAATATTCTTTTGTTCAGCCCTGACTCGGCAAATTTCCGACACCCCACAGAGAAAGGTTAAAAAATCAAAATCAGTGGGATGAAGTTCGAGTTTTTGCGCTTCAATTTTCGACAAATCGAGAATATCATTGATTAACATTAATAAATGAGAACCACATTGTTTAATCACCCCTAACCCTTTTTGTTGTTGGGGAGTAATCATTTTATCCCGTTGTAAAATTTGAGCGTATCCCAAAATTCCATTTAAAGGGGTTCTTAATTCATGACTCATATTTGCTAGAAATTCACTTTTTGCCCGACTCGCACTATCTGCTGCAGACTTAGCGCGTTTGAGTTCTTCTTCGGCGCGTTTACGTTCAGTAATATCCCGAACAAAAGCCGTGTAAATTCGTTTTTTTCCCAGTTGTAGTTTAGAAATTGAAGCTTCAATGGGAAATTCTTCTCCATTTCGACGCCGCCCAAAAACGGTATTACGTTCGCTCATTTTTCGAGCGGATAAGGGGGCTTGGGTAAAGTTTTTAATGTGCTGATGATGGCTTTCAACAAACCGTAAAGGGAGTAAAATATCAAGGGGTTGACCTAAAACTTCGGCTTGAGAATAGCCAAATATCTTTTCTGCACCTTGATTAAATAAAGTAATTTGTTGGGTTTCATCAATAGAAATAATTGCTTCATCGGCATTATCTAATATTCCCGCAAAGCGCGCTTCTGAGTCTCGTAAAGCCCGTTCCGCTTCATATTTAGCTTGAGCGATCGCAATTAACGCCCCCACCCGTCGCACTAAGTTAATATCTTCTTGACTCCAAACTCGAGGCGATCGCACATTATCTAGCCCAATAAATCCCACATCTTGGTTAACTTCTTGCCCAGTTAACTGCATCGGAACGATTAATAAAGATTGAGTAGCGAGGCGTTTAAGTTCGGCTTTTTCCGCCGCCGCTATACCCGGCAAATTGGCAATACTAGAAACTTGAAAAGGTTTCCCTTTCAAAATCGTTTGTACAAACCAGGGAAAAACTTCTATCGGAACGCCTTGATAATCGTTAATAAAAGAGGGAACATCCGGGGCGCACCATTCGTGAGTTTGAGTCAGTTTCGTATGATGATCCGTGTAGCAAAAAACATAGACGCGATCACAGTCCATAAATTCACCTGTCGCTTGCAAAGCCAGATGAATTGCCGCATCGGTGTCTTGGTTGAGAAACTGTTCAGAAATACGACTGAGTAAATTGTCTTTTTGGGCGCGATATTCTAAAGCTTCTTCAGCCCGTTTACGATCACTAATATCGGCGTGAGAACCCGCAAAGCGAACCGCTTCCCCATTCTCATTAAATAAGGCTTGTCCCCGAGATAAAATCCATTTATATTCACCATTTTTACAGCGCATTCTAAACTGAAACGTAAAATAAGTTGTTTTGCGCTTTGTATGATCTTCAATGGCGGCTAAAATCAGAGGAAAATCATCAGGATGTACACGCCCTGACCATTCATCCAAAGTATTTCCGATTTCGTCATCTTCATACCCTAACATTTCTTTCCAACGAGTTGAATAAAAGGTTTCACCCGTTGTTAAATTCCAGTCCCAGATACCATCATTGCTTCCTTGTAGGGCGAGTTGCCAACGTTCTTCGCTTTTTCGCAGTTGTTCTTCTTCCCGTTTAAGTAGGCGATTTTTTTCTTCAAGTTCCCAGGTTCGTTCAGCAACTTTTTGTTCAAGACAGGTATTAAGCTGTTCTAATTCTTGATTAATTTTATGGAGGGCGGCGTTTTGTTCAGAGAGTTTTTGATCCCGTTGATAACTTCTTAAAGCGGCTGTCACCGTTAAACAGAGATCTGTTTCATTCCAAGGCTTGGCAATATAACGGTAAAGACTCGCACTATTAACGGCATTCCCAATAGCAACGGTACTCGCTTGTCCCGTCAGGAGAATTTTCAGCGTTTTACTCGAACGTTCGTGAACTTGTTTGAGGAGTTCATCTCCTGTCATGTTCGGCATCAGCAGATCAGAAATAATTAAGGGAATTTCGATCTGTTCGGTTTGTAATTCTTCTAGAATTTCTAGAGCTTCTTCGCCGCTTTCTGCCAGTTCAATATTATATTTTTCCCCTAAATACGGCATTAGCTGATCTCGTAAACTAATCAGCACCACTCGTTCATCATCGACACATAGAATTGCAGGTTTACCCATCGATTGTCCCTCTACCTTTTAGGCTTTGCCAACCTCTTAGTCTGGAGAATAAATGATTTTCATAGAGATTCTCAGCTTCTCTTTTTATTTTAGAGGTGAATGATTTTGAATAATCAATTAAAGTTTATATTAGACAGAGTTGTCTGCCAAGATTTAAGTCAATCTAAAAAATAATAATCGAGTCAGAGCGTCTAGGGACTCTCAATTTTTTTCACATTTAAACTGACCCTCTCGAATGATTGAGTCAACAGATGTGCGATGTGATTAACCCTGTCGATCTGGTGGGTTTAAAGCTTGACTATTTTCCCACCCTAGCTACAAGGATAAGCGAACAGTTCAACTCAATCTGTTCAAATTGAACTGATTTTCATCGCAGACGCCGTGTTGGGATGAATGGGCAACCACACCGTAAACGTTGTTCGTCCAGGTTGGCTTTCAACCTCAATCTGTCCATGATGTTGCTCAACAATTTGACGAGCAATATCTAACCCTAAGCCCGTACCCACCCCGGCTTTCTTCGTCGTAAAGAAAGGTTCAAAAATCTGATCTCGAATTTCAGCAGGAATCCCACAGCCCGAGTCTGTAACTTGAACTCTAATCAAATCCTGGTCACAACTTGCTGTAATCTGTAGTTTTCCTTGATGTCCCATCGCCTGAATTGCATTATGAATCAGATTCGTCCACACTTGATTAAGTTGTTCAGGAT
>JBJHBL010000053.1:0-42149 GCA_050485465.1 Limnoraphis sp.
CAATATTAACCGGGCGTTATCCGTCACACAAATAGGCCCCTTTGCGGGGAATTCTGGGCCGGCGTTTAATGCAGGAGTCGATTATTTTTTTAATACTGCTTCTCCAATTATTCCCGAAGATGGCTTGATCGCCGGAACTTCCGGTTCTGATAGCTTACAAGGTACTAACGGCGATGATATTATGGTCGGGGTCAACCCCAATGATGCAGCACCCGGACGAGGCGAAATTGATACATTGACAGGGGGAGCCGGACGTGACACCTTTGTGTTGGGTGATGCCATCAAAGTTTACTATGATAGTGGGGTTGAAAACGATGCTGGTTTAGAAGACTATGCCCTGATTACGGATTTCAATTCCGAGGAGCAGGATGTTATTCAATTACACGGTAGTAGCGCAAACTATACTCTCGGAACTTCCCCCCAGGGCTTACCGAATGGAATTGCTATCTACCTCAATTCTCCTCAACAAAACGAACTGATTGGAATTGTTCAAGGCGTATCAAACTTGAGTTTAAATAGTAGTGCTTTCAGTTTTGTTTAAATATCCAGAAAACCTGATTGCTGATTCATCTAACTTGAGACAAAGATTCAGTGATCAGGTGTAGAATAAATGATCGAGAGTAACGGTCAAAGTCTAGAGTTAAGTACAAACAATTTAAAACATTTGGAGATTAAAAATGACAACGGTTCAACCCTCATTATCCAGCCAGACAACTCCCGAAGTGACCTTAGAAAACTCAATCTGTCCAAACTGTGGTCATCATGGACTTTCTCCCTTTTATGAAGTGAGTCAGGTTCCGGTACATAGCTGCTTAATGCTGTCTTCTGAAGCCGAGGCTTTAGATTTTCCCTGTGGAGATGTTGTTCTCGGTTTCTGTGAACATTGTGGCTTCATTACGAATATTAAATTTGATTCTAAATGGTCAGCCTATGCTCCTAACTACGAAGATCAACAAAGCTTTTCCCCCACGTTTAATAAATTTGCTCTGGATTTAGCCAATAATTTAATTAACAAATACGACCTCCATCATAAAGATATTGTTGAAATTGGATGCAGTAAGGGAGACTTCTTATTACTGTTATGTGAGTTGGGAAATAATCGCGGTGTGGGAATTGATCCGAGTGTTGTTCCCGGACGAGTTCAGAGTGAAGCGGCAGAACGGGTGAAGTTTATTCAAGACTATTATTCAGAAAAACACGCCGAATTTGTGGGAAATTTTATTTGCTGTCGTCATACTTTAGAACATATTCAACCCACAGCAGAATTTATTAAAACGGTTCGTCGTTCTATTGGCGATCGCACTCATATTCCGGTATTCTTTGAGATTCCTGATACGATTCGAGTGTTGAAAGACCTAGCCTTTGAAGATATTTATTACGAACATTGTTCCTATTTTACGCCGGGTTCATTAGCTCGATTGTTCCGCTCCTGTGGTTTTGAAATTACTGATTTGTATGGTGATTACGGCGATCAATATTTAATGATTGAAGCCTTGCCTGTGGAAACCCCCTCAGAAAAAATTCATCCCTTTGAAGAAACCCTCGAAGAACTCAAACAAAATGTTAAACAGTTTACGGCGACCATTGATGATAAATTAACCCACTGGAAACAGAATTTAGAACAGTGGCAAACCGAAGGTAAACGGGTTGTTGTTTGGGGATCGGGTTCTAAATGTGTCGCATTTCTCACCACATTAGATACGATTGATAAAATTCAATATGTTGTTGATATTAACCCCCATCGTCACGGTAAGTTTATTCCCGGTGTGGGCAAACAAATCATGTCCCCAGAATTTTTAAAAGAATATCAACCCGATCATGTGATTGTGATGAATCCCATTTACTGTGATGAAATTCAGAAAATGTTAGATGAAATGGGAGTAAAAACTCAAGTGATTCCCCTTTAAGTTTAGCAAACGTTCAGTTTTTTGGGGTGAGATCCAATCAATAGATTCTTAAAATTGACTGTCAATCTTGCCCTAATCATCAATAAAAGTAAAACGGAGAATCAAGCAATGAATGCAAGTCCTCGCGTCAGTATCGGCATACCTATTTATAATGGTGAGCGATTTTTGAGAGAAACCTTAGATGGGTTACTGGCTCAAACCTATACCGATTTCGAGATCATTATTTCCGATAACGCTTCAACAGACAAAACTGAAGAAATTTGTCAAGAATACGCCGCTAAAGATCATCGAATTCGTTATTATCGCAATGCCGAAAACTTAGGAGCCGCACCCAATTATAATCGTACCTTTGAACTGGCTCAAGGGGAATATTTTAAATGGGCGGCTTGTGATGATTTAGTCGCACCCGAACATTTAGAACGTTGTGTTGAAATTTTGGATAAACACCCAGCTGTTGTCTTAGCTTATACCTTAGAATGCGACGTTGATGAGAAGGGAAAAATTATTAAAGAAAGTGGTGAAAATCTGTTGAATTTAACTGAACCAAAACCCCATCAACGCTTTGCTCATCATCATCGTCTCTGGCGACAACGGAGTTTCATGTGTCCTAATCCTGTCTTTGGAGTAATGAGAACAGACACTCTCAAAAAAACACCCTTAATTGGCAATTTTGCTTGGGCGGATCTGGTGCTTCTTAGTGAATTATGCCTTCTCGGTGAGTTTTATGAAATTCCGGAATATTTATTCTTTTTCCGATGGCATGATCAGACATCACGAGCAACTCGTAAGGGTTCTTGGGAGGCTTTAGCCGTTTGGTATAATTCTAAAAATCAAGGCAAAATTCAGATGCCAACTTGTACACTTTTTGCTCAACAGTTGCAATCTGTTAACCGAGTTTCAATGAGTGGATTTGAAAGAATAGCTTGTTATGTTGAATTAGCAAAATGGTTTTCTTGGAAATGGAAAACAATGGTGAAAGAACTGTTAATTGCTACTCTACAAACCTTGAATAAACTCTTTAAATTTAAAAAGTCTCAAGAAGGTTTAGCAACATGAATGAGAGGTTGAATTTATACACCTTAACTGTAGGGTTACTCTCGATTCTACTTGTAACCCTTTTTTCCTATACAGTTTTTAAGCTGACTCAGCTTTGATAAAAGTCGGTCAATTTTGTTAGTATTAAAAGCTAAACATTTTGATCTTATGATCTAATTGTTGTTACTTTGGGGATTTAAATATTGTCCTGACCAAAGAGTTGAAGCTGAATATAAACTAAAACTAAAGCAACACCTAATAAAATTGTGGCTGCTGCCGCCGCATAACCAAAGTCAAATTGGGCAAAGGCTTGATCATAAATATAATAAACTAATAAGTTGGTTGAGTTGAGGGGGCCTCCTCCGGTAATAATATAAACTTGTTCAAAACTGCGTAAAGTAAAAATAGCAGTGGTAACAGTCGCAAACACTAAAGTAGGCCTTAAACCCGGTAACGTAATATGCCAAAACTGTTGCCAAGTCCCCGCCCCATCTAATTCTGCGGCTTCATAACGATTCGTTGGTATGGCTTGGAGTCCCGCTAAAAAGACCACCATATTAAAGCCTAATTGTTTCCAAATACTCAGTAAAATTAATACAGGCATAGCCCAAACTGTGCTACTTAACCAGGGGATGGGATTAACCCCTAAACTGGATAAAAAGGCATTGATGGGGCCATCGGTTTGGAATAACCAACGCCACCCTAAACCCACAGCAACGAGTGAAGTAATGGAGGGAATAAAATAAGCTGCCCGCAGAATCCCGCGTAATGCTAAAGTTTGATTGAGAAGAACTGCTAACGCTAAGGGAATCACTAAACTGGGAATGACGGTTGCGATCGTAAAATAAATGGTATTTCCGATCACTTGCCAGAAATCAGGACTCACCAACAACCGCCAATAATTGTTCAGCCCCACCCAACGCACCCCAGAAATGGTAAAATTACCCTGGGTAAAGCTGAGATAAAATAAGTAAGCGATCGGCCATAAAATAAAAATCCCCATCAGCAGGATAGCCGGGGCGAGAAATATCCAAGCGGCGACGGCTTCTTGATCAAGAAAGCTTTTGTTTTGGGCGGATAAAAATTTCATATGTGGATCGGCTTGCAGTGGGTTAAAGATAGGACTATTCTACAGAAAGCGCTCGATTCTATCGTAATGGAGCAATCTTGTCTGCGACCCGAATCTTCGGTTTGGTTGTAGGTGAATTGCAACCAACAAACAAGACTCGGTTTTGGGAAGCCCGTCTCAAGTTTTCCTTTCCTAAAGTCTAACGGGTTAACATGGCGGGGTAGAACCATGTTACAATCCCAGTATGCTAACACTAACCTACGAATTTCAGCTAGTCCCTTCCCAAAAACAGATCGTCATCATTGAAGAAATGTTGGCGGTCTGTAGAAAGGTGTGGAATTATGCCTTAAGAGAGCGGAAAGACTGGATAAAGAGTAGGAAGTGTGCAATTAATTCTTGTTCATTACAACAAGAATACATCATCTCAGCAGACACCCCTTACCCCAACTACAACGTACAAGCCGCGAACCTAGTTAAGTCGAAAGATTCTGGGTTTGGTCAGTTCTTCAATATACTCGCTTGGATATGCTGGAAAAGGGGGGGTTTATTTTGGTAAAGTTGACTACAGATATACGAGTCAAATTTGTCCAAATTGTGGGGTGCATACAGGCAAAAAAAACCTATCTGAACGTATTCATAAATGCCCCGAATGCCAGTACGAAATCAACCGTGATGTTGCAGCAGCAAAAGTGATTTGTAACCTCGGTGTCACTGCGGTCGGGCAGATCGTAGAATAAATTGACGCTCGTTGGCGTACTGTCGGGAGTTGGTAACAGCCTAGATAAGTGCCGCAAAAGCAGTAAACCCAAATAGCGATGTTTGGGAATCCCTTTCTATAATCTCTGATTTAGAGAGGGAGGATGTCAATTGTCTATTTTAAACGCATCAATGAGTTCTGATTCAATTGGTCTTGATCCAACACCTAGTCTGATTTATCCTGAAATTTACCCTTCTGAGATGCTTCAGGGTTCTCCCCTGAAATTGGGAATTTTAGCTTCAGGAAGTGGGAGTAACTTTGAGGCGATCGCTCAAGCGATTGCTGATCAAAAACTTAATGCCCAAGTCCAGGTTCTCATTTATAATAATCCTGATGCTAAGGTTGTAGAACGATGCCAAAAATTTGGAGTTACATCGATTTTACTCAATCACCGCCACTATTCGACCCGTGAACACCTGGATCAAGATATTGTTAAAACTTTTACTCAATATGAGGTTGATTGGGTGATTATGGCTGGATGGATGCGAATCGTAACTCCGGTTTTAATTGATGCGTTTCCTCAAAAAATCATCAATCTTCATCCGAGTTTATTACCCAGTTTTCCTGGAATTCGAGCCGTTGAACAGGCTTTAGAAGCGGGAGTAAAAATTACAGGCTGTACTGTGCATTTAGTCGAACTTAAAGTTGATAGCGGCCCTATTTTAATGCAGGCGGCAGTCCCCGTTTTACCGAATGATACTGCCGACACCCTTCATGCTCGAATTCAAGTCAAGGAACATCAAATTCTGGTCGGTGCGATCGCTGCAATTCAACGTTCACAATGACAAGAATATCAGGATTTTTCCTCAGCAATCACAACCGCTTCTACCTGAACTTTTTGCTGTTGGCAATCAACGTTTGTAATAGCCCAACGTAGCGGTTCACCTCGTTTTTGCAGTTCAGCCTCTATCTCTTGCTGCAATTTCTGAGGAGACTCTTGTAAATCAATTTCTGCGTTAATAAAATGAGTCGTCATGGTTTTTGCTAAATTCTCAGTATTGATCACATCTTAAAGCACAAGTTGAGGACGTGGAACAATTGAGATCAAATATGCTTTGATTTTCATCCACATCCCCGACTGCGAACTTTTAGGAAGACTTACCAAATTGGCGACTATAAACCTCGTCTTCCTTTCCCGTATCAATTTTTAAGTCAGATCGAGGATAAGAGACACACAAAAGGGCGTATCCTTCCGCCTGAAGTTCAGGACTGAGGCCCATCCCCTCACTCTGTTCAACTTCACCCGCTTGGAGTTTCGCCGCACAGGTGGTGCAAACTCCGGCATTACAGGAACTCGGTAAATCAAGTCCGGCGGCATCTGCTGCCTGTAAAATGGGTTGATCCTCTGGAACTTCTAGAGTGTGAACCTGTCCTTGATGATGAAATTCAACAGTATAAGTCTTAGGCATTTAGACAGAATGTTTTTGGCAAACCTCTAAATATTGTATCGCTGATGGTTACTTCCGGGAAACTATCTTTGAGTTCGTGAAGATCTGATCTGAAACCCACGAAGTGAGGATGTCACTCAAAAAATCTTAAGCTACAGTGGAATTGGGATTTGTCAAACCTGGGGAAATTTCCAATATCAGAAGTAGCGATAATCCCTTGCACTCCCTAACCTAGTCATCACTCGCAGTTTTGAAGCAGTCAAACTCGGCACTTAATTCATCAAATGATCAATCTACTCATCAACTCGATGATCTCAGCTTGGCAGATAATTCTTGCTAATGTTGGCTGGATGTCATGGAATTTATTTCTAGCATTAATTCCTCTCGCTTTAAGTTTATGGTTGTTTTGTCCATCTGTGATCTCCCCCCCCTCAAAAGTCCGATCACCCCTGATGATTTGGTCTATCGGATTATTACTGGGTTTTAGTTTTCTTCCCAATGCTTATCGAGTGGGTCAGCAATTTCAGCGCTTAATTCAAACTTTCGACCTCAATTATTTATTAATTACACTTTTGATCACGTTATCCTTGATGGGATTAGATATTTGGCTGGCTTATAAACAACCGAATCTTCCTCATCATCTTTCCTTGCGGTGGTGGTTTGCTTTTCTCGTTTTTATTTTATTTCTTCCGAATGCGCCTTATGTTCTCACCGATATTATTCATTTGATTCGTCAAATTCGTTATAATTATTCGGTCTGGACGATTTCCCTTGCTTTAATTCCTCAATATCTTGTGTTTATGTTTATTGGCTTTGAAGCCTATGTTCTTTCTCTGATTTATCTGGAACGGTATTTGTATCAACAAGGTTGGAAACAGTATCGTTGGGTTGCTGAATTAACGATACACGCCCTTTCAGCAATTGGGATCTATCTGGGACGGTTTCAACGGTTCAATAGTTGGGATATCATTACAAATCCAGATGTTTTGATTCGGAGTTTGGTTGATAATCTCATCAATCAACGCCCTCTCGTCGTTATCGCTATCACATTTGTCGTTTTAAGCGTTTTGTATGGGTTGATGAAGATCATTACCCTAGCCTTACTCCCTGCCTCAGCCTCACCCGATGCTGTGTAGCATATTTGACAGGTATATTGGTCATAGCCTACCATTGTAACAGAAAATTTGTATCATTTAAACTTAGACACTTCAACAAAACAGCGCATGAACCGATTTGATACTCAGTTGTGGAAGCGATTTTTAGCGATCGCCCAACCTTTTTTCTACCCCCTGGAACCGGGAAGCAGCAAAGTGTTTCTCGGACTGTTACTCTTGTTACTGGTCTTCCTATTTGCTGCTGTTTTTGCCCTGGTTGCCGCAGTCACACTGGGCAGTCAATATATCTTTCCTGAATTTTTCAATAGCATCGCGCCGGGGTTACTAGAAGCGGTTACCGGGGTGATTAACTCCCCCTGGATCGTGGTCTTGAGTTTAATGCTGATTTTTCCAATGATTGCCGCGTTTTATTACCGAGAAAACTTACAGTCTCGTTGGCAACCGTGGGTGGTTTTAAGCATTGTTTTATTTTTATCCATATCCGTTAGTGGCTTAAACGTTATTATCAGCTACGTTTCTAACTTCTTTACAACTGCCCTGGCTGAAAAAAATGAATCGGAATTTTGGCGATTTTTATTCGTTTATGCGGGTGTCTTCGTTGTTGGGATTCCGATGGTAGCCCTCTATTCCTATACGCGAGATCGTTTAGGAAACTATTGGCGAAAATGGCTGACGAACAAATTTTTAGATAACTATTTTGAGAATCGTGCCTATTATAAACTCGAATCGGATCGAGAAATTGATAACCCAGATCAACGGATCTCTGAAGATATCCGCTCTTTCACCATTACCAGTTTGAGATTCTTGCTGGTTTTACTCAATTCAGTCATTGATATCATTTCCTTTGGGGGAATTCTCTGGTCAATCTCTAAGCAATTATCAATATTCTTGCTCTTTTATGCTGTCTTTGGTACAGGAATTACCATCTTTATTGGACGACGCCTCATCCCCCTAAACTTCAACCAACTCCGACGGGAAGCAGACTTTCGTTATGGATTAGTTCATGTGCGAGATAATGCTGAATCTATTGCTTTTTATCAAGGAGAACAACAAGAAAGTCTGCAAATTAAACAACGCTTTTTAAAAGCTTTTGAGAACTTTAATCTCTTAATTGGATGGCAAAGAAATGTTGATTACTTTACCACAGGTTATCGCTATATTGTGATCATTTTACCCTCGCTTATTATGGCACCTCTCTATTTTGCGGGGGAAATTCGCTTCGGAGATATTACCCAAGCCAACTTTGCCTTCAGTCAAGTTTTATCAGCATTCTCGATTGTTGTTAGCCAGATTGAAGCCTTGAGCGCGTTTGCTGCGGGAATTAACCGTTTATCCACATTTTCAGAAGCTTTACATCCAGAACAAACAGCCCCTAAACCGGGAGAACCTCAGATTGATTTAACGATTAATTCTCCTCTGGCTCTTGAACATATTACCCTCAATACTCCCAACTATCAAAAAATACTTGTCACCGATTTATCTTTAACCCTAGAACCGGGTCAGGGATTATTAATTATGGGAAATAGTGGGGCGGGAAAAAGTTCATTATTGCGGGCAATTGCGGGATTGTGGCGTTCAGGAACTGGACAGCTAGTGCGTCCAGATTTACAAGAAATGCTGTTTTTACCGCAAAAACCTTATATGATTTTAGGAACTCTCCGTCAACAGCTATTATATCCCCAAACCGAACGAGGACTTGAAGAAGAAAAATTAATTCAGGCTTTACAATTGGTCAATTTGGGATATTTGACTGAACAAGTCAATAGTTTTGATGTCGAGTTGGATTGGGCTAATGTCCTCTCTTTAGGAGAACAACAGCGTTTAGCTTTTGCACGGTTGTTATTAACTCAGCCCCGTTATGCCATCCTCGATGAAGCCACCAGTGCTTTAGATTTAAACAATGAAGAACGTCTCTATCAAAAGCTTCAAGATACTCAAACCACCTACGTGAGTGTAGGGCATCGGTTAAGTTTATTGAAATACCATCACCAGGTTTTAGAATTGCTTGGAGAGACAAAATGGCGATTAGTTTCTGCGGATGATTATCGTTCCAATGTTAATATTTCGATTTAGTGATAGTTCTTACTCAGACGCTTGTTGATCCATCGGTTCATAAAAGCGGCACTGGCCACAGGGTCCCTCTGGATGAACTGCACAACGAACCAATTCTGAACGAGCATTAAAGCGACAACTAGCATCTCCGAGAACCCAGCGTCCATCAATCAGTGTTCTTTCTTGAGGACGTTGGGCAGACTGCACATATAATGAGATTTGATGCAGTCGATAACGGCCCGATCTTAACTGATAGCGATGACGACGTTCTAATACCGCATAGGTTTGACCTTGTAGATCTAAATAATGACCCGGTTGAGGTATCCAGTCAAAACAAATACTTCCTAAAGACCGCCTCGGGTGAGTTAAAATAACTTCAGTGGGTAAAGAATCGGGTTCGAGATTATTCATTGAACACTCCTAAAACTAGCATAAATTTAATTATGTCGATTGAGCGAAGGCTTTGTCAAATTCTCAAACCCGATCACTTTCGCTAGAAAAAAACAAAAACAATTTTCATCCTCTGGACAATCGATTAATCAGATTAAATATGTTAACTTAATACAGAGATGATCAGCAGAGGTTCGATCTGTATGTATTTTCAGTGGGAACGTTTTACAAATACTCCACAATCAGCAGCGGATATTTTACAAGTTTATCAAGTAACTTCCGAATTTTATCAGGAGGTTAAATATCGAGAGGAGTTTGAACAATATTGTCAATGGTACACAGAAACCGCAGAACGTCATCAGCAGGAACTCCAAAAAATGCGCGGTGATTTTAACCTATTCAGTTGGTTTTGCCGAGGACGAGGGAGAAACTAAAGGAGGGGAAAGTCGTCCACACTGAAGGATTTTAATCTCTGTTATCTCCCTCAACTGCTAGATTTATTCTTTCCCCCTTTCTCCTCCTGAATTTAGGATTTAATTGGGGATCACTTCGAGTTCCTCCTGTTTTAAATGAACTTTGAATTTATCGCTAAATTTGACTTGAATCGGCAGGTTTGGACTAATTGGCCTACCGTTCCAATCCTTAATGATAGAGACAATTTCTCCTTCTGAACCCTTGATGTCAAAAGGCATATTGCGGTGTTCGGGATGAATATAGACAATAACCGATGTCTTGACGCGAACGCGATCGCCAACTTTCATAGACTCTAACCTAGTATCTCCTCTCTAACCACCAAACGGGTACAGGGGTGCATAACCTGTAACTTTGTCAGGCAGTTTTTCTATATTGACACAGAAACCGTCCCAAAACTCAACTGTGCAAGGATTTCTGCTCTAGAGATTGAGTACAAACCGAGCAATGGTGATCAGTCTAGATGTTTTGGCAATCTGATCCAAAATTGAAAAAAAGAATGCTACACCAGGAAACAGGGAATAGCACAAACTTGCAAAAAGCACTCACTCACTGCCCGAGTAAACGGTTTCCCTTGCGGCCAACGCGAACTCTCTTTGCAATCATCTATTAATTTCCAATCGGAATTGGAATTCCTCTAATTCCCGCGCCTTGATAATCAAAGGAAGGGGCTAAAGGTGAATAAACGCCGGATCGATGTTGCTGAGATGAATTTTGATCAATCAGCATTTCTGTTGGAGAGACAACATGATTCAAATATTCGGGTTCGTATTCAAAAGGTTTATCTAGTGATGGCCCCCCGTGGGGAAAACTCACGCTAGAGGCTTTAATGCCCATATTTAAACCTTTGCCTGTCAAATCTGAAGCTGAAACAGAGGGCTGTTGATAGGCGTCAAGTCGCTGAATTTCCTCGGCAATTCCCCCCGGTATGAGAGAAAAAAAGCTGACCCCAATCACCACTCCCCCGAAAATCGATTGAGCAATCTTCATTATGCTTGACCTTTCGTAAAACTGAGTGTAATTTGCGCCTGATTTTAATATTTCTACAGGTCGCGACCCTTGTACCCCTACCAACACTCTAGATCTAATTCTTAAGCAAAATGCTATAAGCCTAAATTTAGAGTTTCTAAAGATTTAACCTTTAGAATTCCTCTTGCCTTTAGCGTAACATTACAGACTTCTCAAGAACTGTAACTTATCCTACAAAGCTGTGCCACTGGCTTGAAAATTTTGTCTCTCCCATAACTCGACCGAGAGCCTATTTTGATCTAATAATTTTGGGGGTAAAATTTATTCATTATTTAGGCTGAAACCGGGTAAAAAAATGGTAAATACAGTTCCTTGATTTAATTGAGACTCCACCGTAACTTTTCCTTGATGGGCTTGGATAATTTGCCGACATAGATGTAATCCTAAACCACTGCCTGAACGTTTATGGTTGCCCTGGTGAAACGCTTCAAATAGGGTGGATTGATCTTCGGCAGATATCCCAATTCCGGTGTCTTTAATCTCCACTTTGATCCAGGGTTGGGCAGGTTTTTGATTGGCTTTTTGAATGACAGTTAAATTAACTTCGACAAAACCTTCATCGGTGAATTTAATCGCATTGGCAATTACGTTGGTAAATACTCGTCTTAGTTCTAAGCGATCGCCTACAAATTCTTTGACAATTGGATCGGGTGTAGAATAAAATCGGACTTGCAGTTTTTGTTCTTCAATTAAGGGTGTGAGTTCTGTGATAATTTCTTGCAGGAGATTATCTAAATCAAACGGAATAAAACTAAGGGTTTTGCGTCCGATATCATAGGCATAAACCGCTAACAGTGTGTTTAACATATCGAGCAGATTTTTATTACTACTGATCATGGTGGTGATCGCCTCATCCATCGAAGAATTTAGCTCTCCAAAAACCCCTTGCTGCATCAGATTTAACATCCGATCCGCCGCCACAAGCGGAGTTCTCAGATCATGAGTTAAACAGCGAACAAAATTTTCTCGCTGATCAATACTTTGTTTCAGACGTAATAGCGATCGCACTCGGGCTTGGAGTTCATCAATTTGAACAGGTTTGCGAATAAAATCATCCGCCCCCGCATCTAAACCTTCAACCACACTCGACTGTTCGTGAGCCGTAATCAGTAAAATCGGAATATAGGGATATTTAGGATTACTCCGAATGCGCCGTGTAACCTCATAGCCGTCCATTTCAGGCATCATCACATCCAGCAGCACCAGGTTAGGCGGTGAGGCTTCTATATGTTCTAAAGCCGTTTTTCCATCTTCAACCAAGACAACATTGTGTCCTTCTTGTTCTAGGGCTAATTTGAGAAGGAATAAGTTATCTGGCAGATCATCAACGGCGAGAATATAGCTGGTTTTCGAGACAGGAATACTAGGCATATCAAATTTTATTAAACGACTCTTTTTTGTTAAATGCTTTTTTTGTATACTATTAATTCTATTTTACATAGCGTGGAAATTCAACCTTAAAAACCGAACCACATCCCAACTCACTCTCGACTGAAACTTTTCCCTGGATCAATTTCACCAAAGAATCAACAATTGCCAACCCCAAACCCGTTCCATAATGTTTCCGAGTACTTGTTTGATTCACTTGTCGGAACGCTTCAAAAATTTCTTGGAGGTGATCGGGGGCAATCCCAATCCCTGTATCCTGAACTGATATCTCTAATTGATCTGTTTCTAATTCTTTGACCTGAATCCAAATTCCTCCCGAATCGGTAAACTTAATCGCATTAGAAATCAGATTTACTAAAATTTGTCGGATACAATTTTGATCATTAATAACTTGGGGTTCTTCCAGATTAATATCAAGCTTTAAAGTGAGTTTTTTCTCGACAGCTAATGATCGCAATTCTTCTGTTGTCAAGTTAACCAACTGAGTTAAATTAAATTCTTTCGCATCTAACTCCAGTTGACCTGCTTCTATTTTAGAAAAATCCAGCACCTCATTTAATAGAGTGAGCAAATTTTGAGCATTATTAAAAATGCGTTGTACCATATCCATTTGTTGCGGGGCTAGGGGATCCGGATATTGACGCAACAACAGTTGAGAAAAACCCATAATAGCATTCATGGGAGTCCGTAGTTCGTGAGACATAGTGGCTAAAAATTGCGATTTGAGGCGAGACGCTTCAGCCAGTTTATGATTTTGTAATTCAATTTGTTGCCGTTGTCGTTCTAATTCTCGATTTTTTCGGCGTAACAGTTCGTTATTTTCCCAAAGACGTTTATTCGCGAGTTCAGCTTCCATTTCCGCTTGATGAACTCGAATCGAATTTCGCATCACTTGCCACAGTCTTTCCGGTGAAACCCAGGATTTTGAGAGATAATCAGAAGCCCCTGCTTTCATTAAATCAACTGCAATTTGCTCATCTCCTTGACCTGTCAATACAATTAAAGGGACTTTGATATTGAGAGAACGTACCTCTTTAACCAAGTTGAGACCATCCCCATCTGGTAAGCGATAATCAAGAAAAACACAATCAAATGTATGATTTTGTAGGAGAGAAATTGCTCTCTCACAATCTTGAGCTTCTGTCACTTTTAATTTCACATTCACTTTTCGGAGTGAACGCTGAACAGCCATTCGATCTACTTCATCATCATCAACAATCAATATCTTTAAAAGTTCTTCCATCTCCTACCATATACAAAAGTTAAACCCTTTCGGGAAATTTGGTGATTCAATTTAACGACCCCTCTGTTCTGTTTTTGAACCGGATCAGTTTGGGGACTTGTATTTTGAGCAATGCTTGATTTTACTGTATTCATTGGAATTTTTCTAGCTTCTATCTCCTTTGAAAAATTATCAGTTTAATCGGGTTGTTTCATCCCTCTAGAATTTTGAAATCTAAGGAAACTCACACAACGTCCAATATGTATTCAAGGTAACAATAACTGAAGCAAACTTCGTAAAGGTTACGGGCTTGAGAATATAACCCGCAATATTCAAGTTGTAGGCTTCAACCAAATCTCGATCTTCATCAGAAGTGGTTAATACAATAACAGGTGTCGCCTTGAGTTTTGGATCGGAGCGTAACTCACTGAGAAATTCCAACCCTCCCATCTTGGGCATATTCAAGTCCAGTAATATCAATCGACGTTCTTCTGGTACGATGGGAAGACCTCCTTCTTCGGAGCGGAGCATTTCCAGAGCTTCTAAACCATTCCCGGCGACATAAAGCGGATTAGAAATATTATTCTTTTTAAACGCCCGCTTGACGTTCATTACATCAACTTCATCGTCTTCGACCAGCAGAATATTAATGATTTTTTCCCCCATAACTCAGCTTATTGGTTAAAGTCGTTGTTTGAAATTATGATGACCTCATAACAAAATAGGAGAGCAGTCCGAGTCTCTGTATCCCTTGATATTATAGACAAAGCCTTCACGCCAGACCTCATCTCTAGGGAGAAACCTGTAATTTCCCTGATCTATCTTCAGAGGTAGGTAGAGCAAAGAGAAATCCGTTATGATTGCTAGTTTTCTCAAATTTCTCTTTTTTTCATCTTTTACTTGGGCCAAGTCCAGCGAAAAGTCGCTCCCTCGCCTAATTGAGATTCCAGTGTAATTTTTCCCCCTTGCGTATCAATAATTTTTTTGACAATCGACAAACCAATTCCCGTATTTTCAGCTTCATCACGGGCTTTGAGGGTTTGAAAAATCGTAAACACCTTTTCTTGATATTGAGGCGCGATTCCAGGGCCATCATCTGTCACCGAAAATTCATAGAACTTCCCCTGATCGATGCAGGACACTGTCACCCGTCCATCGGAACGATGATGATGTTTAATCGCATTACTAATTAAGTTACTAAAAACCTGCTGTAATGAAATCCTTTGGGTTGTTAACGTTGGCATTTCTCCTACAATTTCAAGGGTAAACTCAGAAGGGGGATCGAGGGAATCAATCACATCTTCTAGGAGTTGACTGACTGCAACTTTTTCCAATTCAGCTTGGACACGACCCACTCGGGAATATTGTAACAGCCCATTAATCAAGTTTTCCATCCGATGAACCCGTCCCCGTAATAAACTCATCTGATGACGAGTCTCATCATCGAGTTTATCGTGTAGATCTTCTTCCATCCATTCCGACAAATTGGCGATCGCTCTGAGGGGGGCTTTTAAATCGTGAGAAGCGACATAAGCAAACTGATCAAGTTCTTTATTGCGTTTTTCCAGTTGTCCGGTTGTTGTCAATAAAATGGCATTCAACTGCACTAATTCATCAGCTCTCGCTTGTAAAATCGCTTCGGTTTGTTTGCGCTTCGTGACATCATTAATCGTTCCCCAAAAACCAATCATTTCATTATCCATATTGCGGTTGAGTTGAGCGTCAATCTCTAACCAGCAAAACTCTCCATCTTTTTTCAGTAAACGAAACTCAAAGATAAAACCCTGTTCTTCTGTCTCAATTAACCGCTTAAACTGTTCGGTAATATAAAGTTTATCTTCTTCGGCATACACATAACTCACTAAGGGAAAAGATAGACTTTCACAAATACTAAATCCGGTAATAAATGTCCAAGCCGGACTTAAAAACATCCAGCACCCTTCCAGATCGGTTTGAAAGATCACCTCTTGTACACTATTCAAAACCGAACGATATAAACGTTCACTTTCAGATAAAGCCTTTTCAATTCGTTTACGCTGAGTCACATCTTCAAAGGCAATCCCTAACCGTTGATTAGACAAGGGAAATGCCTTAACGGCAAACAAACTTGGACTCACTTGCTGATTTCCATAATAAACTTCACTAAACGCACAGGGTTCTTGATAACGAACCACTTGAGCGTAAGCTTCCATTAATTCAGGACTCGACTCAAGCATCTGCGGAAAACAATCAACCATTGCTTCCCCAGCTTCACAAGCTAATTCCATACCCAATAGACGATTAGCAGCCGGATTTGAACTAATTAAGCGAAAACTGTTCGCATCATTGAGATCTTGAAGATGCCACACACTCACGCCGATGGGAATATTTTCGACGATATCCTCGTAGATTTTGATTTTAGCTTGAGCCAGTTCTGCTTGACTTCGCGCCACACGTTCTCGATCAAGTAACTCATCTTTCAACTGGTTGAGGGCCTCGAGTTGAGTTGTTCGTTCTTGGACACGCTGTTCCAGTTCATCATTAAAACGAGCGATTTCTTCTTCGGCTTGCTTGCGTTGGGTAATATCTCGGGAAGTACAAAGAATAATTGGTTCTTGCTGTTCATCCCCCGATAATATCATCCGACTGGTGGTTTCAAACCAAATAAAATTGCCATCTTGACGACGGACTCGATAAGTCGTGGTGTAGTCGTAGGGTAACTGTTCGATCACGCTGTAGGTTCTTTCCCAAGCGGCTGCATCTGTGGGATGAAAAAATTCATACAGAGAACGTCCCAACAGTTGAGCGGGTTCGTAGCCGAGGAGATGCCGACTGGCGGGTGAAGCGTAGAGAAAGACACCATCAAGGGTGTGGGTAGAAATCATGTCTTTAGCATGATCGGCTAACCAACGATACCGGGCTTCACTTTCCCGCAAAGCTGCAGATTCTCGTTTGCGATCGCTAATATCCTGCTGAGAACCAACCATCCGGATGGCAAACCCATTTTCATCTCTTTGGGCAATGCCTCGCGCTAAAATCCATTTATAGCTGCCATCTGCACAACGCAAACGGTATTCAGCCGAATATTTAGGCGTTTTGCCCTCGAGATGATTTTGTACCGTTGTTAAGACCTCCTCGAGATCGTCGGGATGAAGCAGTGAACGCCAAGCCTCAAAGTGATTGTCCATTTCACTGTCGCTGTAACCGAGATCAGCTTTTAGCTGGGTAGACATAAAGACTTCCCCACTGGGTATATCCCAGTCAAAAATACCGTCTCCGGTTCCTTCTAAGGTTAATTGCCAGCGTTCTTCGCTTTTTTTGAGTACAGCCTCCACTTGCTTACGGTCTTCAATTTCTTGTCGGAGTAAGCGCATAGACTGTTCCATCTGTTTATGACTCGGAAAGGTTAGAATTTGGGGGATTAACTGGATTAATGCGATCGCCGTCATCACAGAGACGATAGCTGTAATGACTCGTACCATGCCTGATATCCAATAGTTCGGATGCCACAGCGTCCAGATATCGAGCAGATGACCGAAACCACAAGAAATAATAAAACCCGCAAATAACAGAAATATCCAGTTAAAGGGAATATCTTCTCGCTGGCGAACAATATAGACTAGGCTGACTGGTATGGAAAAATAAGATAAAGCTATAATGGCATTACTGACCGAATGCAGCCCGAGCAACCCAGGTTTCCATAGATAGCAACTGCCATGAGGCATAAACGCTGCTGTAGCGAGTAGATTTTCTGTCAACATATATGATCGTCTCCACGGACTAGAATTGTCAATCTATCTTTAGGTTAGTTTTTCATCGGACTATTGATAGATAGACTAAGTCAGGTTTTTTAGGTTAATCTTATGAGGATATATTGAAACCGCTAATATTTCCTCTACCCATCGTCGGTAATTTTAGAATGAGTAAAATCCGTGTAGTTCTGGTTGAAGATCATAACTTAAGTCGTGTTGGTTTGGTCGCAGCCCTCAAACAAGTGAGTGATGTTGAAGTTGTTGGTGATGCAGAGAATGGTCGCAAAGGTCTAGAGATGCTGCGAACTCTCAAACCTCATGTGGGAATTGTTGATATTGGTTTACCGGATATCGACGGGATTGAGTTAACCCAGCAGTTGAGAAAAATTCAAGCAGGTTGCGAACCCAACGAGCGAATTAAGGTTTTGATTCTTACCATGCACGAGGAAGAAAACTCGGTCTTGGCAGCGTTTGCCGCTGGGGCTGACTCCTATAGTTTAAAAGATGCTAGCCTCGATACATTGGTTCAAGCGATTCGCGCTACCCATGAGGGGAATGCTTGGATTGATCCTAATATTGCTCGAATTGTTCTTAAACAAGCTCGAACCCTTGAAGCCAGTTCTGTTGCCCCTGCTCTTGAGGCTGGAGTGACTCTGAGTGAAGACGGCAAACAAACTGTTGAGATTGACTCGGCTCAAGCTGATGTTCAACAGCTTTTGGACACCTATCCCCTGACGGAACGAGAACTAGAAGTTTTAGAATTGATTGTTGCAGGATGTAGCAATGCTGAAATTTCTGAAAAACTCTATGTCACTGTGGGAACGGTGAAAACTCATGTTCGCAGTATTTTGAATAAGCTGTGCGTTGAAGATAGGACTCAGGCGGCAGTGCGTGCTTTACGTTCAGGCTTAGTGAGTTAAAATCGGTTAAAGGATTCTCGGATTAAAATCCATCTCAAGAATCATGCCAATAGAGACTGAGAATTTATAAACTGGTATGTGTTGCCCTGACTGAGCGAACGTTAAGCCTCGGGCTTCTCGGTAAAGAACCTGTCTGACCGAGGGACGCCGATGTCCGGGGTGAAACACAGAAGTAAACATTAACATGGTTTGTACCATGTTGTATGACTTTTACAAGCAGGTAAGTGAATGAGTAATTTGACTCGAGGTCAACTAGAGCGACACCTTTCTCAGCGTATTCAGGCTTTTTATCGTCAAGAGCTAGGACATCAACCCACAAAGGTGACTTGTCAGCTTTTTGATACTAAATTAGCGATTATTATCGAAAATTCTATTACCCTTGCCGAGCAGCGTCTGGCAGAGGTTGGACAGGAGGAGTTAGCTGAGGAGGTGAGAGCAGGGTTAAAAGATGCTACTCAACCGAAATTAAAGGCGTTAATTCAAGCCGTTTTGGCGGTTGATGTGATTGATATCTTGAGTGAGGCTAAGTTAGAAACGGGTCGCATGGGTATTATTGCGGTCTTAACTCAATCTCCTCAAGTTCGTAACCCTGAATCGATTCCTAAGCCTAAAGTCAGTTAATGAGCGACTGCTCTGTGTTAAAACTAAACCGATTTTGTTGAGATAAAGGGAAGAATGAACCGCCCTGTTACTTTCTCAGAAAAATTTCTGGGTGAACAAATTAAAAAGATTTATGCTCAAGAGCTAGAACAAGAACTCAGCCAGGTGAGTTGTCATTTTGATGATCGGGTTTTAGTGATTACCTTGGAGGGGGTCATAACCCCCCCTGAACAGCTACTCAACCGAAACAATTATGTTCAGTTAGTTCATCGAGTTCGAGGTGAATTAGATCGGATTATTCAGTCAAAAATTAAGGCTCTAATTGAACAAACCATTAATGTAAAAATCACGGACTTTCTCTGTGACACTGCAATTGAGACGGGTCGAACTGGCGTGATTGTTATTTTTGAATTTAAATCTCACAATGGGGGGGTAAACTGATCAGAGGGTTAAGTGTACAACATTTTGACTGTTTAAGATGGCGACAAATTAAGGCTTCTAAATCACTCAATAAATAGGGTTTACTCAAGTAATCATCAAAACCGCTTGCCAGTAGGTGATCGCGATCATTTCCCCCAGCTAACCCTGTAACGGCTACAGTCGTAGTTTGGTGAATGCGCTGATCGCCTCGAATTTGACGCAACAGTTGCAAGCCGTCGATGTCTGGGAGAACAATGTCGAGTAAAATCAGGTCGGGTTGGTAATGTTCTAGCAGCAACAATGCTTCTTGAGCGCTATTTGCACAAAGGTAGGGATAACCTAAGTTTTCGAGAACACAACCAATTAAAATCAGGTTGTCTTGATTATCATCTACAGCTAGAATGTAAGGCTCCTTTGTCAACGACTGTTCTGTTAAACCTGTCAGAGTTGTAGTAGTCATACTCACTATCGTTCCAGTTCGGGGAAAACGAAGCATCCCTCCCAGTGGCTAAAAGGCACTAATATCGGACTGGTTCGCGTTGCTTGCTTTCAAGTTAGTCTCCTTCTGCTCGCTCTCTGCTAAGGAGAAGGTTACATAAGCTAAGGCAAGCTATACCTATATTACATGATTTCTTGAGAATTTTAAAGGATTTTTAAAGATTTTACACAACAGTACAACAATCTTTAACTCAAAACAAATATACTTTTACATAAAAAAAAGATCTAATGACTCATTAGATCCGGCTTATTGGGGGATTAGTTTTAATTAAAAATTAGTCAATGGTTTTTTTGACTTCATCTTTGATATTTTCAACGGTTTGTTGAAGTTTGGCTTCCGCTTGTTTAGCTTGTCCTTCAGCTTTGTCTTGGGGATTTCCGGTGAACTCTCCCATTGCTTCTTGTGCTTTTCCTTCTAAGTTTTTAGCAGTGGCTTGAATCCGATCTTCTAAACTCATGGTGTTAAATTCCTTTGGAATTCAGGATATATTGTTTTGAATTTATTGCTCCTTATAATCATAACAAAATACAAGGTAAATTCTTCATCTATCAAAAGACTGATTAAGCTTAAGTTAAATAGACCCTTCTGCCTTAAAACTCTAAAATTTAGATCTCTCCCAGGAGTGAAGACAACAGCAAGTTCAGTCGTTTATGCTTTGAAGAGAAATGTTTACAAACATTATCTTTAAACCAGACAAAAACTGTTGGGCAGTCAACAGAGGAGATTAAACCATGAAATTTGCTCGTAAATTTGTTATAAAATTCTGTGCTGTTTTATCATTAGCCTTATTTTGTACAGGTGTATTAACGACTACTCCCTTTCCGGCTCAAGCTTTAAACTTAAGTCATTCTTCTATTTTAGCAGCTAATTCTTCAATGGTAGATGATGTATTGGGAGAAGGTACAACCAATAAAATTGAAGGCAAAACTAAACGAGATATCGGAACAGTAGAACAAGCAATTAAAGAAACTCAAGCTGAGGCTGAAGGTTCACTGAAACAAGCTCAAGGAAAAGCTCAACAAGACCTGGGTGAACTGCAAAATCGCGGCAGTAAAGCGGGTTCTGATCTCGATGATGCTTCCGATAATATTGTCGATGCAGTGAAAGATTTCTTCGGACAGTAAATGTCTGAAAGTTTGAAGGTTTAATGTAACAAATGTTCCCAGGTTTATTCCTGGGATTTTCATTGAATAACTTATAATAGTATTAATGAGGAAACCCAGAACAATGGAAGGTTTAAAAGGAAAAAATGTATTAATTACTGGAGCGACTTCCGGAATTGGACAAGCTATCGCCGTTAGATTTGCTACAGAAGGCGCGAATGTTGCAATTAACTATCGAGGAAATCCTGAAAAAACCGAAGATACCCAGAAAATGATCAACGATTTGTGTAATCAAGTTCATGGCTGTGGTGGCAAAGAAATTCTGGTTGAAGGGGACGTTTCTAAAGAAGAAGATATTATTCGGATGTGTTCTGAAGTTGTAGAAAAGTTGGGAAGTTTAGATATATTAGTGAATAATGCGGGTATCCAAACCGCAGATGCTTCTGATCAAGTCAAAACAGAAGATTTTGATCAAGTCATTTCAGTAAACTTGCGAGGGTCTTTCTTGTGTGCGAGAGAGGCTATCAAACAGTTTTTAAAACAAAAAACGCCAGGGGTTATCCTGAATGTTTCGAGTGTCCATGAGATTATTCCCCGACCTCAATATGTGAGTTATTCTATTAGTAAAGGCGGGATGGGAAATATGACAAAAACCCTGGCTCTTGAATATGCTAGACAAGGAATTCGAGTGAATGCTATTGCACCGGGAGCAACCGCTACACCGATTAATTCTTGGACAGAAGATGAAGAAAAAAGAAAAGCAATTGAACAACATATTCCGATGGGACGAGTGGGAACCTCTGAAGAAATTGCTGCAATTACTGCTTTTTTAGCTTCCGATGATGCGGCTTATATTACAGGTCAAACTCTCTATGCAGATGGTGGACTAACGCTTTATCCAAAATTTATGGAACCCTGGTCAGCCGGAGAATAGGGAGATGGGGAGTCGTCCAGATGACGACGACCACAGATTAAAATCTGTCTAAAAATTAACGTCTGAAACGCATTTTATCGCCGGGTTTCTCTGTGAATATCCGGTTTATTTTTTTAGACAAATTCTGAGTATTTTTTTAAAAGCTACTCTTTGTATCTGGAAGTACAATAACGTTCGTAAACAGGGAAAATTCATCTCTGAGTTTAATCAGGTTTTTTCTTTATTTTAAGAGATTTTTGGTTGTTACGCTTCAGCCCTTTCAAGTTTCAATTCCTAATTTTAGAATGATGATCTTCAACCACAATAACAGGTAATAAACTCGTTTCTAAAACCGCCTGAGAAACTGACCCAATTAATACATCTTGGAATGAACGATGTCCGCGTTTACCCATAACAATCTCTGCAACATGGTAATCTAGCGCCGTGCGAACAATTTCTTCGGGGACTGTTCCGGATGCTGTGATAAACCGATAGCGGATATCGGCTAAAATCTGTTTAGCTTGTTGTTGTAATTGGTTAATTTTTTGGGGATCTTCAACTCGAATAACGTGCAGTACAATCACTTCCCCATCACTGCGACGGGCTAAGTCTGCGGCTTTGGTTAACACCTGTTTTGAAAGAGGAGAAGTATCAACCGCCGCTAATAAAATAATCCGACGAAATAAAGCAACTTTTGTCGGATCTACTTCCCCCTTTTCTAACAGTTTAGGGGCAAAAGTGGGTATCGCCCAAGCACCGAAAGGTGCCGTCACTAAAATCGATAAGGCCGCCAGCGCTAAAATGGTGTCACCGCCCTCAATGCCCTGAGCCAGTGGTATTGCCCCAATCGCTGCTTGTACCGTTGCTTTTGCCGAATTTCCTGCTAAGAGAAATAAGCGTTCCTTCCCCGTCCAATTACTGCCCAACGTGGAAAGATACCAACCGATAGAACGTCCGACTAAGGTACCAATGGCGATAACAAATACCCCCACAAAAAAAGTATCCCCTAGAACATTGAGTTGAATACTCGCCCCCAACAACACAAATAAAATAATTTCAGCAACTCCCCATAAACTATCAAACCCCCCGCGTAAACGTCGGGCTAAGGGGGTATCCAATTCAATCAGGAAAAATCCCGTTGCCATGACTGCTAGATAGCCCGAAAAAATCGGAAATTCTTCAGCTAGGACGACTAATAATAATGCAAAACTAGCGGCAACGAGAGAATCTTGCAGAGCGTTTTGAGTCCAATTTTGTTTCGCTAAAAGTGACACTAATAGTTTAGCAGTTAGCCATCCTAATAGGACTCCTAAGAGAACTTGTAAAATGATTTGTAGTGGGAGTAACTGAACGGCAGTTAATGTGATTCCGCCCGGTAACGTGATTCCTGTGCTTGTACCTTGAGAGAGAAAAGCTAATAATAAACTGAAGACTAATAAGAGTAATACATCGGAAAGCGCACTTCCCGTTAAAATAGCATCTGGAATACCTTTTTTAACTCCCCATCCTAAACTTTTGAGCCGTAACATTCCGGGTACAATCACAGCCGGAGATTCTGCACCGAGAATACAGCCTAACAGTAATCCGGTCGGGAAATCAAATTGAAACAATGCCATCGCCGCAAATGCAACAGCAATACTTTCAAAAGCAGCAGGTAAAAAGCCTAATCTGAGGGCAACAGTTCCCTGTTGGGCAAGTTTTTCGCGATCCAGTCCTAGCCCGGCTTTCATTAAAATAACCATAACAGCAATGGTTCGTAAACTATCCGCCCCCTCTAAAACACCAGGGCTAATCACATTGCTAACTTGAGGGCCTAACAAAATCCCTACAACCACCATCCCCACTAGGGCTGGAACTTTTAGGCGTCGAGCAATTTGCCCAACAAAAAAGCCCATGAGCAGAATCCATAGGATACTTTCTAGCATAAAGGGAAAGGCAAGATAAAAATACAATTATTCAGTTTACAGGTAATCAGCCCTAAAACAATAGGCGGAGTTGCTCACCCAACATTTCATCATTGATTACAGGTTACGGATAACGATTGACTCAATCACTGTCTTTTAGCGGCGATTTAAACCGATAACCCCTTCTAAATCTGCACCTGTAAAATTAGCGCCTCTGACATCTGCATTAGTTAGAATAGCATCTTCTAAGTCTGCGCCTGTAAAGTTCGCATTGCGTAAATTTGCACCTGTTAAATTGGCATCTTCTAAATCAGCGCCGGATAAATTAGCACCACTGAGATTAGCATCGATTAAAATAGCATCTTCTAAATCGGCATTAGTTAAATTAGCACCACTGAGATTAGCCCCGGTTAAAATAGCGTCTTCTAAATCAGCACCGGATAAATTAGCATTACTTAAATCGACATTACTAAGATCTGCTTTTTCTAAATCAGCGCCTTGAAGATTACAACCCGGACATCGACGAGTAGAAAGTAATTGACTGACTGCATCTCGAGATTGAGCAAGGGTTTGTTGAGCGGGAACTTCAGTTACAGTTTGTTCTGGAACTTGACCCACTTGAGCGTTTGAAGCACAACCTAACCCAACACTGGAACTGAGGATAAACAATCCAGGAGTCATCAATCTTTTGAGTAAGTTTGTTTTCATCGACACTATCTGAAAAAGCAACCTATAGCATTAGTTTACAGAATAATTAGGAATTAATCTTCTTTCCAAAGATAGAGTTATATTATAATTTTGAATAGTTTCCCGCAAAGCCCTTGTGTGTCTTTCGTGACCTCTCAACAAACGCTAAACTCAATATGACAAGAACTTCAACTGATCAAAAATCAACCCCCTATTCCCTAGAAGAATCTGCAATCGTGGCGACAGACGTTCACAAGTGGTACAATAACCATTTCCATGTTTTACGCGGAGTCAGTCTCACGGTTCGACGAGGAGAGGTTGTTGTGATCATGGGGCCAAGTGGTTCCGGGAAATCGACCTTTATCCGTACCTTTAACGCCCTAGAGGAGTTTCAACAGGGAACTATTGTGATAGATGGGATTAACTTATCCCACGATTTAAAAAATATTGAAGAAATTCGCCGGGAAGTGGGGATGGTGTTTCAGCAGTTTAACCTGTTTCCCCATTTAACTATCTTACAAAATGTTACCCTGGCTCCGATTTGGGTACGTCGTTGGCCGAAAGCAAAAGCCGAAGAAGTGGCGTTACAATTGTTAGAACGGGTGGGTATTCTCGAACAGGCGAAAAAGTATCCCGGACAGTTATCGGGAGGTCAACAACAACGAGTTGCGATCGCTAGGGCTTTGGCCATGCAGCCGAAGATTATGTTATTTGATGAACCCACATCAGCCTTAGATCCGGAAATGGTGCGAGAGGTTTTAGATGTGATGCGAACCCTAGCCAGTGAAGGAATGACAATGGTTTGTGTCACCCATGAAGTGGGATTTGCACGAGAAGTGGCGGATCGGGTAGTATTAATGTCTGATGGGGTATTAGTGGAAGAAGGAACTCCCGAGGCGTTTTTTAGTCGTCCCAAAGAGGAACGCACGAAAAAGTTTTTATCTCAAATTCTCTAATTGAGTCAGATCTAATGATATTTGGGTGTAAGTGTTACCGTAGGCTTAGATTAGAACGAAAGTTAACTTTATATTTGATGATCAACGTCGTAGTAACAGTTACAAATGCGTAAATCTCGCTCTGAATTCCCGTTCAGTCAAACAGGCAAGAATTTTACCTGTCAAATCTGTCCAAATTGTGGTGATCATACAGGGAAGAAACCGCTTTCCGAACGAGAGCATCATTGTCCTGAATGTGGGTATAAAACCCATAGAGACGTAGCATCGGCTCAAGTCATCAGAAGTCGTGGAATTGAAAAGGCGTTAGGGCATGGCGTATCAAAAAACGTCTGTGGAGATGATCTGGCGGGGGTAGCATTACCTAGTCAAGAGTCTGTGAAGCAGAAACTCTTAAGTGTGAACTTAAGAATCCCCCGCTAGATTGCCTGAGCTATTAGCGGGGGAGTATGTCATTGTTGAATACTGAAGGAGTCACCCCACTATGGATGAGAAAAAGCAACGAGATTTACGTCGTCATGCGGCGGAAAATTTTTTCAACTCGTTTGAACAGCAATTACTAGAAACGTTTCAAGAATCAGAGTCAGAATCTCCTGAACCTAAACCCAGTCCTACTCAAAAACAGACACCAGCAAAAGCAGAAAATGATTCTCCAGAAACCATTGATCTGTCTGTCTTAGAAGAAGCGATCGCCGATATTGAGCAATATTTGCAGAATAAATCTTCTCCAGAATAGGTTAGAGGGGACAGGGGACAGGGGACAGGTTAGAGGGGACAGGGGACAGGGGACAGGGGATAGGGGATAGAGAGGGATAAATATAATAAATTATTGGTGTTGTCGTTGGGCTTCGTAGACCATCAACGCTCCACAAATGGCAACATTTAAAGACTCAATCCCGGCGGACAAGGGAATTTGCACCTGCTGATTACATAAGCTAATTAGGGTTTTTGATAAACCTGCCCCTTCATTTCCGAGTAGGATAATAGTGGGTTTTTGAAAGTCAAGTTCCCAGTAGCTTAAACTCGCATTGGGTAACGTGGCAACAAGCTGAACCCCCTGTTTTTGAGCTTGAGACAGTTGATCGGCTAAATTTGAACAAACTGCCATTGGTAGGCGAAACCAGGCCCCTGCTGAGGCGCGTAGCACCTTCGGGTGATCGAGATCCACACTATCTCCACTCAACCACAACCCCTCGACTCCAGCGGCGGCGGCGGTGCGAATAATAGTTCCTAAATTACCTGGATCTTGTATCGTTTCCAGCGCTAATCCTAAGCGTGTAATCTCTACCGTTTTTTGTGAACGTCTTGGGGCTGTGGCAATGATACCATCAGGGTTAACGGTTGTGGCGATCGCTTCTAAAACACGTTGACTCACCTGTTGAGTGCGGTTCGCCTGTTGATCAACTTGATTCCAAAGATTTGGATAGCGCTCTTGCCATTCTAGAGTATAACAAACCGTTTCAATAGGGTATTGCGTTGCGATCGCTTCTTCAACAAGATGAGTTCCTTCTAACAAAAATAACTGTTGTTCTCGTCGCCCTTTATTTTGTTGAAGCTTGCGAAGATCTTTAATCAGGGAATTTTGAAGACTGGTTAACATCAAAGGGGACAGGAGTTAGGGGTTAGGAGTTAGGAGTTAGGGGTTAGGAGTTAGGAGTTAGGGGTTAGGAGTTAGGACAACTGTAAACTGTCTTCACTGGTCACTGATCACTGGTCACTGATCACTGTAAACTGTCTTCACTGGTCACTGGTCACTGATCACTGATCACTGTCCCCTATCTCCTGTCTCCTGTTTGTTGAACTAAGAAGGGAGAACCATTCCAGTGGGTTTGCCTACGACTTCTCCGCGTAACATTCGTCCGGCGGCTTCAAGTAACTGTTCTTCGAGATAAGGCTTAGTAAAATAACCTCTTGCGCCTAATTGATAAGCCATTTGGCGGTGTCGATCTGCACCTCGAGAGGTTAACATGGCGATCGGTAAGTCGATCAAAGCCGGGTCTTTCTGCATACGAGATAATAACTCTAAACCATCCATCCGAGGCATTTCAATATCACAGAAAACCAAATCACAGGGTAAACCGGACTTGAGTTTTTCCCAAGCCTCTTTACCGTCTCGCGCTTCTTCAACTCGATAACCGGATTTTTCAAAAGTAATTGACAGTAGCGATCGCACCGTAATTGAATCATCTACAATTAATACCGTCGGCTGAGTCTTCTGAGGTTGCTGTTCAGGTGCAGAGGCGAGATTTGTCGGCCAAGGACTGGGTTCTTTGCGAATCCGACCCATTGCCAAGTCTATCAGTTCTAACACGTCTGCGATCGCCACAATCTGACCATCCCCTAAAACCGTTGCCCCTGCGACACCCACTGGCTTTGGCACAGGCCCTTCTAGTTGTTTAATCACGATTTCCTGTTCTGCTAACACCTGATCTACCATCACCGCCAAATAAGTGCCAGCCGATCGCAAAACAATCACAGAAATCATATCTTCTTCGGTATTCGTTCCGTAGACATTCCCCCGTCCAAGATGGCGTTTATAGGTGAGTAAATCTCGTAAATGCCGGAAGGGAAGCAAGGAACCTCGCCACTCTAGGGCTTGTTTTCCATCAGCCATGATCCGAATTTGTTCTCGGGGGATATCGATCATTTCCTCAACCCCATCCATCGGAAAAGCAATTCGAGCGCGATCGCTAATACAACAAAGCGCTCGTGAGATGCTCATATTTAAGGGTAGACGAATGGTAAAGGTCGTTCCCTTACCCAGAGTCGAATCTGTCGTAATCGTGCCTCTAATCTCGTTTAAACTGGTTCTAACAACATCCATCCCCACACCCCGACCTGCAAACTCATCCGCCTGATCTTTCATACTAAAACCGGGATGAAATAACAAATCATAAACATCAATGTGTGACATGGATGAAGCTTGTTCGGGTGTAATTAAGCCTTTGCGAATTGCTTTTTCTTTCACTTTCTCCACATCAATTCCCGCCCCATCATCAGAAATTGAAATCACAGTTTGATTCCCCTGGTGAAAGACTTTAATCGCAATTCTACCGTTAGGAGGCTTTCCTGCTGATGCTCTAATCTCTAGGGGTTCTATCCCGTGTGTAATCGCATTATTAACTAAATGAATCAGGGGATCATGTAATTTCCCGAGTAACATTTTATCAATTAAAGTATCTCGACCTTCCACATGGAGTTGAGCTTGTTTGCCACATTTGATCGAAATATCCCGTACGGGACGGGCTAACCGATCAGCTTCTTGGGCGAAAGGTTCCATCCGGGCTTTTGTTAATCCTTCTTCGAGTTGAGTCGTCACCTGTCGTAATTGACGAGTCACCTGATCAGCTTCTTCGACCAAAAACTCAATATCTGCGGCTGACTCTCTCACCCGTACGACTAACTCAATAATCTCTTGAGATAAAGTATGGAAAGGTGTAAATCGGTCTAATTCTGTCGATTCAAAGTCGTCGTACAGTCGAGAAATCGGGTCATCTATGCGGTTTTTCTGAGGTTTTTCTTCTTCGCTGCGGGGACTGTTCCAAACGGAACTTTTACGCCCTGATAATAGGGAAATTTCTAATAATGATCGCTCATAAAAATCCTGCATTCGTTGACCCACATCACTTAAAAGTGAAACTTGATCTAACAGGTTATCCAAAAATTGCCGCATCCGGTCTTGGTCTTGTTCTAAACTGTTACGGTTAACAACTAATTCTCCCATTAAGTTACTTAAATTATCGAGTTGTTTCACCGGAACTTTTGCCGTTTGTTCAAAAACCCGTTGAGGCTTACCTGCGCCTACTCGTGTACGTGTTGCTAATATTCGGGCGTTGCTTTCTTCACCCCGACCCTCTAGTAAGCGCTCTAGTTCATCAAATTCGTGTTCTTCTTCCTGATTTGAATCTTGATCCGAGTCGATTAAATCTTCTTCAGTTTGTAATAAAGCATCTAAATCTGAGAATAAATCTGGATTTTCTGAAAGGTCTGAAGGCTCTAAATTGTCTGATGTTAAACGATTAGATAAACTGTCTTGTTCAACACTTGAATTCAGTAACTGTTCTAAATCTTCAAAGTTTTCCGAGCTTTGAACAGGCGATTGAGTCAATGAAGGACTTAGAATCGGTTGATTTTCCGAGCTTATTTCTTCTTCAATAGAATCAAACAAATCATCAAATAAATCCTCGGGGGAGTTTTGAGTTAATTGATCGGATGCTAAGGCTTGGGTTTGAGCGGTTTTGGTCGATAAATTTTCTGGGATTTTCTCCGGTTCTACATCCCCATTAATCAGTTGTTCAAACCAGTCAGAATCATCAGTTGAGGAGAAGGAATTCCCTTCAACCTGAGTGTTTGTTGAAAAGTGAGAAACTTCGGTGTGGGAAGATGCAAATAAATCATCAAAACTGAGGTTTTCTGCTGATTTTGAAGGTGTTGTTTTTGCTGTAGAAGTTAATCGAGCTTGGGGTGAATCAACCGTTTTTCCAGTACCGATATCTAGTAAATCATCAAAATCGGAACTCAAATCTTGAGATCGGGAGGGGGTCTTAGAAATGGGGGACTGGGGTTGAACTTCTTGAATCTTAGAGGAGGGACTATCTTCTTCAAAGTCTTCACCAAACAAATCCAAAAAGTCATGATCTAGAGACAGATCGGATGATCTTGAGGCATCGTCATCTTGGGTGTCGATCAGTTTTTCTTCCGTCCAACCCCTGCCAATTGAGTTTTCCCCTTCAAACAAGTCAGCAAGGCTTTTGAGTTCTTCAGGGGCTATTTCTGGGCCTCTAGGGGTTGGTTTAGAGGCATCAAGGGGGGATTCAGAAACAGACCAATTTTCCAAAAAGGATAAATCAATATCGGCATCTGTGGGGTCAGATTCTGGATAACGCTCGAGGGACTGCTGCTGTCGGGGAGGGGTGTGTGTCTGTTGTTTCGCTGCAACTTTTATCGGGACTTGAGCGTGAGGTTTTACCTTTGTAACGGTTGAACTCGAAGACTGGGGTAATAAAGCTTTGAGGGCGGGACTAACGTCTAGCTCGGCTTCTCGGTTTTCTAAAACCATTTCTGCGGCGTGTTTAATCGCTTTAATAGTGATCGGAGCCAGAGTCGAGTAGACATTTTGGGGATTAGCGATCGCTTGTTCTACGGTGGCGATAAATTGACTCCATTGGGATAAATCAAAAGTTTCTCCCGCCCTGGCTAAACTCCGACAATTTTCAATTAAAGCTTTGCGACTGTCCGCGTTTTCGGGTTGTTTAAACAGTTGTAGCATTTCCCGAAGTTGTTGAGGAACGTCACTTTGAAAAAAGAGTTTTTTCGCGCTTTGATCTCCGGGTTTGGATGTGGGGATAATGGGTTCTGTGGCGAGTCGGGAAACGGCGGGTCGAGTCGAGATGATATCGGGGCTGCTTCTTTCGGGACTTAGGAAGACTTGATGATGTTTAGCCAGAGACTCTAGGGTTTGGTTCAGACGAATAAAGGTAGGTTCAACTTTTTGCAGTTGACTTTGAGCGATTTCATCGGTTAACCCATAAGGACTGGATAAACTTTCAATCTGAGCTTTAAGTGTATCTGAGATTTCCAGAAAGGAAGAAACTAATTCCTGATCAACTTGAACTCGAGATTGAGCTTGTATTTTCTCAAGGATTTTAAAGCTATCTTCAAGACGGTGAGAAGTAGTTTGAATACTGGTCAATCCTAACATTGCGGCTCCCCCTTTCACGGAGTGAGCAGCACGGTAAACTTCATAAAGGAGGTCTGGGTCTTCAATGGTAGACTGCAAGTTGAGCAGTCCTTGTTCGATCGTGTCAAGGTGGTCTTGAGCTTCTTCGATAAAATATCCCAGGATGCGTTGTTGTTGTTCGGCTTGCATAGTTCCTCTTTGACAGTGAGCAGTGTGGACTGGGAACAGATTTCCGGGTGCAATTTTGCTTGTTGCCCGAGTGCCTATTCCCTACTTTCGTTCTGAAGGATCAACGCGGAATCGTTCTACAGAGGTGAGGAGGTCACGGGCGACGCCGACGAGGTTACTGAGGGCATTGGAGACACGATGTGCTTCTTGAGAGGTTTCTTGAGCGCTATGTTCAACCGCTTGCATAACTTGAGCAACAGCCCGGGCGGTTTCATTTTGTTCTACGGTGTCAGCGGTAATGGATCGAACTAAAACATCAATGCGGTTGGTCACTTGGATAATATCATCGAGCGATCGCTTGGCTTGTTCAGCGAGTCGAGTGCCATCAATCACCTGCTGGTTTCCTTCTTCCATTGCCATCATCACGGAGTTGGTTTGGCTCTGAATTTGCATGACAATTTGTTCAATTTCTTTAAGAGATTTTGCGGAGCGATCAGCGAGTTGTCGAACTTCATCAGCAACAATCGCAAATCCCCGTCCGGCTTCCCCTGCCCTGGCGGCTTCTATACTGGCGTTTAAAGCTAATAAGTTGGTTCGCGAAGCAATAGAGGAAATGATCGCTACAATTTTAGAAATCTCTTGAGAAGATTCAGCTAAACGTTTCACCTCGCGAGTGGTTTCTGCTACCGTTTCGCGAATTTTCAAAATCCCGGCGACGGTCATTTGTACAGCTTCACCCCCTCGAGTTGCCACGGCTGCTGCTGAACGGGCTACTTCTTCGGCTTCTCGCGCACTATCAGCAACCCGTTGAATTGCATCGGTTAACACCTGAACCGAATTTAGGGTGGCGGCGAGTTCTTCGGCTTGTCGCAGGGCATCTCCGGCGACATCTTTAGCAAAGGTGGCACTATCGGTTGCTCCTTTACTCACCTGACGGGCGGCTTGTTTAACCTGTACAACGATTTCTCGGAGGTTTTGAATGGTTAAGTTAAAGGAATCTGCGACGGCTCCCAACACATCGGCGGTGACTTCGGCGGTTACGGTTAAATCCCCGCGAGCGGCGCCTTCTACGTCATCGAGGAGGCGAATCACTTGGCGTTGGAGATTTTCTTTAGCTTCTTCTTGTTCTTCGGCTTTGCGTTGAGCTTCGGCGGTCGTCGTTTCAATAAACTGAGCCATGTGGTTAAACTTGGCGGACATTTGCCCCATTTCATCGAGGGCGTAAACGGTGGCTCGGGCTTTTAAATTATGGCGAGAGATGGCATCAAATTGATGTTGTAAATCTGTAGAGGCTTTTGACATTTGTCGGGCGGCCAGGGTTCCCAAACCCCAAGTGCTTAGGAAACTGGTTGCTCCGGCAACCACAGTGACAATCCAGCCTGTATTTCTTAGGGAGTTGACCACCTCGCGTCTTTGATTCATAGCGGCGGTTCGGGTCATAATATTGGTTGCGGTCGCTACAAAAATCAGGGTTGCAACTCCTGTCCCAACAGCAATGTAGAGAAATTTATTTTTAAAGACTTGATTTTCTAGGAAAGCGCCTGGGCCTTGTTCGACCATGATGGCGGTTTCTGCAGGATCATCAACTTGTGAGGTAAAGGTGGTAACAACTTCTTGATCGAGGGGAACATTAAAGAGTTCATCGTTACTAATGGCGGAGTTGTCGTGATCGAGGCTACTGCTTGCTGTGGCAACAAAATCACTATCAACTTCTTCGTTAAAGCCGGAGGAGTCGGAAATAAAGGTAGATTCTTCTGAGCGAGAGGCGGCGAAATCGGGGAGGTTTCCTAAGTGATCAAACTCATCAAAATCATCAAGAAAGTCATCTTCATCTAGGGCGGAAGAATGGGAATTGAGGTCTTCGTCGTCGGGTTCAAGGGAGTGGGAGAATTGGTCGTCTTTGTCGAGATTAATCCCTGTACTGTCGGAAAATTCTAATTCTTCGGAGAAGGTATCATCATCACCAAAGGCATCTAAGCCAAAACTGTCGGGAATTTCACTGGCATCAAACAGGGCTTGATCATTGTCCAAGTCGGCTCGGCCGTTGTGAGTGGACGTTTTGGGGGAATGGGTTTGTTCTTTCAGGGTTGCCTGGGGAGAGTCTTCCTCGAGACTCCAGTCCGGGTCGAGGTTCAGGTCTTCGAGGGCAAATCCTGAATCTTCATCCAACTGAAAATCATCGTCCTCCTCGAAATCGTCAGGAGCGGACGAACTCATCAGAAGGGTTTCGGCTTCTGCGTCATGGGGGAGATCATCGTCGGTCAAGAGGTCATCATCGAGATCTTCGTTGAGTGAGGCGACGGGAGAATGGCTTTTTCCGTTGGTCTGACTGTTCAAGTCTGAGGAGTCTAAGTTCAAATCGGCGGAATCTTCCAGAGATTGAAAGATATCATCTAAACCGGAGTTAAATTCGTCTAAGTCGATGCCTTGTGAGTTTTCGCTCTCGTCCGGTTCAGATTGCTGTGGGGGTTGGGGGTTGTATCGACCATTGGCTTCGGTAGCCGAGGCGGGTTCAGAATAGTTTTCGGCTTCGAGATCTCCTAAGTCCATCAAGTCGTCGAGATCATCATCGAAATCCAAACCTTCGTCGGGGGTGGAGACATCTTCGTGGAATGGATGTTCTGGGTTGGGGTCTGAGGAGTGATTCGGTGAGTGTTCAAGGTTGAGGGGGTTGTCTTCTTCATCCGACAATTGGAAGGGGTCGGATTCGAGTTGAGTGGTAATGGCTTCATCTTCTAGGAGGCCGAGTGAGGCTTCCAGGTTTTGGGAGAGGTCGCTGTCTTCTGCGAAGGGATTAGAGGTGTTCCCGACGGCGGCTGAGAGGTCTTCGGTCTGGGGGTTGGAGAAGTTCAGGTCGGTGAATTCTTCGTCGTCGAATTCCAAAGCGCCAGTGAGGTCTTCGAGGTCGAGGTCGGCTTCTGACAGGTCTATGGTTTCGAGGCCGTCGAGGTCTTCGTCGGGGAGGGAGTCTAGATTTTCTAGATCTAGGTCTTCTTCGAGGCCAGAGGCGGTTAAGTCGGAGAGTGCTTCTAGTTGTTCTATGGCGATCTCAGAGTCGAGTTGGGGTTGGGAGTGATCGGCAAACAGGTCTAAGTTCTGATCGGAAATGAGGGTTGATGACGGGGGGGAATGGTCTTCGAGGAGGGTTTCGGCTGTTCCCAGGTCATCGGAGTCGTCGGTGAGATCGACGTTTTCGCCGAGTTCTCCACCGATTGCAAAGGCGGCTGAGTCGGCGATATACTGCTCGGCTTGGGTCATGGCGGTATTGGCTTGTTCGACCAGTTCGGCGTCGTCGGTGAGATCGAGAACGGCTAGATATTGTTCTCGGGCGACATCGTATTGTTGTAAGCCGTAACCGTAGATGTGGCCGCAGAGTAACCGAGCGGATGGATCTTCGGGATAATCTTCGACTAACTGATAGACTAGGGCGGCTGCTTCTTCGTAGTTTCCTTGACTGTAGGCCGCTTCTGTTTGTTGATATTCTTGCAGGAAGTTTGTACTTGCTGGCATTGCCTATTCCCCTCTCCGTTTTTTCTAGTTTTTTAGGGTTTATGATTTAGTTTTTTAACGTTTCAAATTTAGTCTTTAGATAATTTGTTTTGAGTGGGTCTGGTGTGATGGTGTGACTGTTGGCTAATATGAGGTTTGAAAGTTGATTGGGGAGAACTGGGGTTCAAGTCGAGATTGGATAAATGTTAATCGGTGTTGGATTTCGATTGAGGTTGATTCGGCAATTCAACCTGAACTTTAGGCGGCTCCCCATCGAGCGGAACGGACAATTGCGATTGGATCTAGGAGTCGTAAGGGTTCAACGGTTTCTCGAATTTGACATTCTCCTTTGATAAAGGGGGCCATTGTATCTGGAAGTTGGGTGGGCATTTTCATTTGTTCGAGATCGAGCCATACGATGTCACTGATGGCTTCTACGGCTAGACCTAAGATGGTGTCTTGATCTTCGACGGCAATAACGGGAATTTCTGTGCGATCGGTATCGAGAAGGATTTGATCTCCGAGAAATTGACCCAGGTCTGCGACCCAAACGACTCGACCTCTGATGTTGAGTGTTCCTAAGAGTAAGGGGGAAACATTGGGGATGGGAGTCATTCGATCGGGGGATTGGGATAAGACTTCTTTAATACCGATAGCAGATAAGGCGAGTTCCATACCCGAAGGGAGAGAAAATCGCAGATGGGGTTCTCCGAAGGGAGTTTCTAGTTCTTGAAACTCAGGACTATCTGGACTCTGCCCGGTTAAAAAGTCTGGATTACCGACCATAGGATCAATGCTTAACCTCGCAGTAATTGTTTGACGGTGCCGACCAGTTCGGTGGGTTGAAAGGGCTTGGCAATGTAAGCATCTGCTCCTTGTTTCATGCCCCAATAGCGATCAAATTCTTCTCCCTTAGAAGAACACATGACAACGGCGATCTTTTGAGTTTTGGGGTCAGACTTTAAACGCCGACACAACTCGTATCCATTCATGCGGGGCATTACAATGTCAAGAACGACTAAGTCAGGACATTGTTTTTGCACCTGTTCTAAGGCTTCAACACCGTCACTTGCCACCGTTACGTGTAAGCCACTGTCTTTGAGGAGATTAGAAATCATCTCCCGTTGTGTGACACTGTCTTCTACAACCATAACTGTACTCATACTGTCTGACTGAATTCCTGGGTTTAGGGTTAACGGACGGTCATGGAGAAGCCCGATCATCGTGTCTTCGATCAGTTGAGGTCAGTCCTCTGACGCGAAAGGCACTCCGGTTTCAGACCCAACGGTTAATTGCAACTGCGCTTAAAGAATACTCTAATATAGTATTGTTTGATTCAAGTATACCCAAATTCGCTCTTGATTTTAAGTTGCACGAGTTCGCTAGATCTTTATTGATCAAAGATATCGTCGATTTCCGAAGCTAACAAGTCCTCTGATGGTAGGCGGTTCGGATCGCCAAGTCCGACATAGGTTTCTACTAATGTCAATAATTCACTTTCTCCAAAGGGTTTGGTGAGGTAGTCTGTGGCTCTAACCATTCGCGCTCGCAGTCGGTCTATGAATCCATCGATCCCGGTTAGCATCACGATTGGGGTTTGACGAAAGGCGGTGGAGTTGCGTAACATTGCACAAATTTCATAACCATTGAGTTCTGGCATGGCAATATCACACAAAATTAAGTCGGGTTTGAGTTGAAAAACCCAACCGAGTGCTTTGAGGGGATGACTAATTGCTGTGGCTTCATAACCTTGTTGATTGAGGATTGATTCTACGGTTTCTCGAATCACGATGTCGTCATCAATACAGACAATTCGGGGAACTTTTGCAGGAAATCCTAGTTTTTTTGGGCTGGGGGATTCACGGTCTGAGGTGGGATTTAACAGTTGTACAAACCCTTGTTGCACGAAGGGATATATAGCTTTGGTGACGGTAACAATATCTCGATTTAAGTACCGAGCAATTTGACGAAAGCTGGTCTGACCGTCTGCCCAACGACTGAGGGTTTCAAAGGCGTTTGGCCGTAGGGTTTGTTGGAGTTTCTCGGGGTCCGGAATCAGAGGGCATTGATTGGGGGATTGTATATGGGGATGAAAGGTTTTCCACTCTTGAACTTGTTTCATAATTTTTGCCAAGAGGGAACTAATTTCTAATGTGGTTAATTGGGGGGCTAGGGGTGGCCCCATTTCAAAGATAAAGGATCCGTGATGTAGACTGAGCAGGTCAAACAGGGTTTCATAAACCATTCCATGTATGATGCTGCGGGCTTGGGCGGGTGTAATCAGATTTTTCTCTAATAACGCCCACAGATAGCCGTATTCTGGGGCATTGACTGAGGCTATTGAGGGAACTTCAATTTGACCGAGGGCGTTCTCCGCTCGAAAACGACGCAGGTAGTCGCGCAAGCGGGACAGACTATCTTCGCTCTGACCTGCATAGATAATGCGACCATTGAAGCAAAACACTAACCAGCATGGTCCCCCAAAGTTAGGGCGACGTTGACTAACCGTTGTGCCGGATGTCGGGCTATAAGCCTCTACCATGAGTTCTCCGGTTCGCTGACCTAGCTCAATCAGTTGCAGAATACTGCGGATATCAATCTCACTTAAAGAGCCTTGCATGTAGCAAGTGGCCTCCTGAACACCGTTGAATTCTATGTACATCCTCTCACACCAACCCCCTCGGAATTTGGTGGGAACTTCGCCTTTTCCTGTAGACAGCTAAACTGTTGTGTGGCCCCTTTTCGGATTCTGCCGAGCTAGATGCTATTGGACTGCTCATTTGAGCATTCTACTATTGTAGGCAATTCCAGCACCATAAGCTCAGATGATCCTCTGTTGAACGCAATTTGATAAGATTTCAAGGTGTATTCCAGAGGAATTTTTCTCGGGTCAGTGGCGGTAGAGTAGAATTGATTAGAGACACGTCTATCGCTCCACTCGGAGACTGAATACTTTCTGTCTGTCTATTCTATTTGACAGGGGGAGGACATCACCTCTGTATAAACTGCGATCTGAAACTGAGTTTCGGTCGAAGAATCCCGGTAGCTATTGCATCGCAATTCTTTCGGGCTTATGTCAAACACCTCACGAGGACGATCACCGTGCTGTATTTAGCGGAAGTACAAAAGCAGAGAAGCTTTGGTTTGGGTAGCGGTCGGGCTGAACTCAAATTGCTGGCCTGTCAGCGAGGTGAAAATAACTGGAGTGCTGTGACGGGTGATGAGGTCATTCCGGCTGAAGATGCCAATAACTTCAAGGACGGAGCTTTAGTCCTCGTAGACCTCAACAGTAGTAAGCACGTTCAGCGCATTCAAGATGCGGCTCGACAGCTTGTTAGTATTCTTCAAGATTTCTCGCGACTTCAAGAAAAGTTCAAAACTCAACAAGAGGAAATTGAACAATGGAAGGAGTCTCTAACTTATCAAAGTCAAGAACTTAATCGCCGAGAAATGGAAATGGAGGCTCAACGGGAGCAAGTTGAACATCTTGAAGAGGAGTTTGAACGTCTTGAACAGCAACGCCAGGAAATTGAATCGGCTCGACTTGAAGGCGAACAATTACGATCAAAGCTTGAACAATCTCAGGCTGAGATTGAACAAACTCGACAACAACTTCAACAGCAAATTCAACAGCTTGAAGAACAACAAGCGGGGTTACAATCGGCTCCGGCTCTGAGTCCTGAACACTCGCAACATCTTCAATCTCTGTTGGCTCAACTCTCAACTCCGATTGCTCTTGATGCTTTAAAACTCCAACTTCAACAAGCGACGGAGCGTGTTGAGGCGGGATACTCGACTTTACAACACCATTGGCAACAACTTCAAGATCAACAAGTTTCGGCAGAACAATTACAACAACAAGTTGATGCAACTCGTCATTCTCTACAAACTCAGTGGCAAGATTGGTATGAATCTCTTGAGTCTCTGAGTCAATCTAAATCACAGTTACAGGTTCACTTGAGTCAAAGAACGGCTAAACAGGAGTTAGCTGAAATCTGGAAGGCTCAACTGCAAAGTCGAGAGGTTTTGTTGAATCAATTGGAAAAGTTATCGGCTCAATTTGATGATCATCACAATGTTGGGGTGATTATTAATGTCTCGGCTTTAGAGGCGATGCCGATTGAAAAACTTCAGGAGGAAGTCAATAAACTTCAACAAGAATGGGATCGCTGGTTTCGCATGGTTAATGAGCAAGAGGAGGAGTTGAAATATAAGCGAGAGGAGATTGAGGAACTTCAAAAACAGTTGGTTCAAGCGGGTGATGGAGAGCGTTCTCGTCTTGAAGGTGAATTGACGGATGAAAATGATGCTTATGAGATGTTAAATCGCACGATTGGGGGTCAGCGTCGTACCCTTAGAGAACGAGAAGCGATTCTGATTCAGCATCAGGCTGTATTATTAAAACGTCAAGGTTTGCCTGCTCATGCTGATACTGATGGCCCGGTTAATTTTGAGCGGGTTCTTTTGAGTTTGAAGACTCAACACCAGGAACAGCAACAACAATTACAGGATCTTGAAGCTGAAATTACTCAAATTCAAACCACGATTCAACAAACTGAGGAAACGGTAAACGCTCAAGCGGATGAAATTAGCCAAAAACGTCAACAATTAGAGGGGGAAGAACAGGGTTGGCAAGAACAGTATAAAACGGTTTCTCAACTTTGGGGCAGTGTGAATTTGTATCAAGAACTGCTGCAACCGATTCAAGATCATTGGGATGGGTTAAAACAACAACTTGAAACCACGACAACTGATTTCAATCAACTGGATCAAACTCAGCAAGAACAATCTCACAAAATTCAGCAACTTCAAGAAATTGTTTCTCATTTAACTCAAGTTTAAACTCGGCTCAATTGAATGGCTAATATGGAACCTGATTTTGCAATTTATCAAAAAGTTAGAATTGTTGGCATTCCGCCTTATGTGAAAACGGCTGACCCTATGCCGATGTTACGTCCTCCGAATTTAATTAAGCTGGGAGAAGAGGGGGTTATTCTGAATAGACATCCGGGCGGATATTGGGGGGTTCGTTGTGAGAAAGGAGCGTTTTTAATTGATAGTAAATATCTCGAAGCGGTTGAGTTACCTGAAGGAAGTTCTTCTGAAGAAGAATGATATTTTCCCTCTCAATTTATATGGGTTTTGTCTCGGTTTCTTTGTGGTTTATTTTTAGTTGTTATCTATAGCAATTAGAAAGGATTGGTGAGAAATCTAAAAGCCGATAAAAAGTCTGAAATGACTTCCAATCCTGCCTGTTGCAAGAATATATTACACACAACTCAGAACGGACTGCTATATCTATGTCTTTTCACGCTCAAAACTTACAAGCTTTTCTGAAACTTTTGCAAGAAAAACCTTTTCTTTTTCCGGACTCTAAACGTCAAGAACTGCGGAAAATAATTGAACCTTTAGAAGATGATATCGAAGTCTTATCGGTGGCGATCGCTAAGTGGTATGAAAAGTATGATAATATTGTTGATGCTCAGTTAGATATTCTGAATCATTTTATTTTAGTCAATCAGAATTCTGAACAAAGTTCCTCTCCTGCTGCTCTTGCTCGTTTCTCGGGAACTCAAGTGGGTTCTGTTCCTCAAGCCAAACCCGAGTTAAACAAAGAGACTTTATTATTATATTTAGGTTGAGTATTCTATCGATTAAAAAATAAACTCAACGTTGAGTTTCCAGCTTTTTTCTTGTCGAATAATCTCGATTTTTTGAATAAATTCTCTAAAATAAAATCTTCGTTCCGTTTCGGATAAATCTAACCAAAATTCTTGAATTGAAACAGCTTGGGCGGTTTCTTTTAAACTCACGGGGGGAAATTGAGTGAGTTTTCCTTGCAGTTGGGCAATTTCGGTTTTGAGTTTATAAGTTCGTAATTGGGCGGTTTCTTCGTCTAATATTCCCGTTGTGGTTAAATGGGGTAACTGAGTGAGTATGTCTTGTTTTGTGGTTAAAGCCTGTTGAAGTTCTCTTTTAATATTATCTAAATTTGGCAGTTCTAATTCAGAAACCGCTCGGGGTAAATTTTCACAAATTTGTTGAATGGTTGCTTCTAATATGTTATTATAGGATAAGGCTTTGCACTTCGGTTGACGGGGACAAGCGGTGGGGCGCAAATACAAATATTCCCGATTTTTTCGATAGGTGGTGACTCGGCTAACGGTCATTAAACCGCCACATTCCCCACAAACAACCAAACCCGCTAAGGAACGAGGCGCGCTGGCTGTTTTGGGTGACATTCGTTGATTTCGCCGCAACAGTCGATCAATTTGGGCGGCTTCTTCTCGAGAAAGAATTGCAACATGAGTATTGAGAATAACTTCCCCATTTTTATATTCTAAATCTCCTCGATAAACAGGATTTGTTAACCATCTTCTCCCCGTTGTAACTGAGATTTTCTTGCTATATCGCTTTTCTAAATATCGCACCGCCCCCCGCAACGAACCGTAGATTAAAAACCGTTCAAAAAACTCTTTAACAACCGGGGCGGTGCTTCGATCTACAGTATAGCGCTCTTTTCCCCGACGATAGCCGTAGGGGGCTTTTCCGGGGGGTGGTGTGGCTTTGATGCGGTTGCGGGCGTGTCCCTGACGGATGCGGCGACTGCGTTGACTGGTTTGAATTTCGGCGAGCAGTTTAATTAAATCAACTTGAGTCGCATCAGAAATAGAATGGGCTAGATTAGATTCTATTGCTAGAATTTTAACATTTAATGCTTCTAATTGCAAGAGGCGATCGCTAACTTGTTGGAGAGAGTCTCCTAATTCTTCAAACCGTCGAATTAACAGATATTCTGTGGGTTCAGCTTCGCAGTCTACTAACAGTTGTTCAAGTTGTTGACGTTCTCCCAAATCTTGATAAACCTGATCGATTTCCCAACCCCAAATCAGACGGTTAGGCGGTGTTTCTAACAAGGGATCGCTGTAGGAATATGCAATTATTTTCATAGGATAATTTATAGCACTACGCGAATACATTAGGACATTTCTAAATCCTAGAATCCTTTTACAGTTTACAGTTATCAGTAACCAATCTTGCCTCTTGCCTATTGCCTCTTGCCTATTGCCTCTTTCCTTCTGCCATCTGCCATCTGCCATCTGCCTTCTTCTATTGCCTTTTGCCTCTTGCCTATTGCCTCTTGCCTATTGCCTCTTGCCTATTGCCTCTTTCCTTCTGCCATCTGCCATCTGCCATCTGCCTTCTTCTATTGCCTTTTGCCTCTTGCCTATTGCCTATTGCCTATTGCCTATAGCCT
>JBJHBL010000054.1:0-41509 GCA_050485465.1 Limnoraphis sp.
GGGAAGAACCGCCCAACCATCTATTCTAACGGTTCCACCGATGGGAATCATTAAACTTCTTTCTGTTGTCCAGGGAGAACTAATAAACCCATGAATTTCCTCCGGTTCTTCGATAAAGGGGATATCTTTTGCAAAGTTTCTGAGTCGTATTTTTTGCAGGATATTCACCGGTTTTCGGAGTTCAACAGTTGATGGGGTCATGGAAACAAAACAGTTGGCGGGAGAAGTTTGAAAAAATTGTGAGTTTTCTAAGTCTAGATAGTTAACCAGATATAAACATTGTTGAGCGATTCTATTAGGTTCATAGACTTGAACTTGTGCGAGAGTTAAACTTTGAGCGGAACGAACCCAGATTAAACTGGTGATCAACCCTAATGTAAAACTATAGGCTAGGATTTTATTTACTCCTGTTTTAAAGCTATAATTTTTGGGCTTTAAAGACAAATGTAAATTTAATAAATGGATGATAGCAATAATTAATAAAATTGAATGGGTTGTATATCTTGAAGTTGTTAACCCATAGTCAGCCCCCAAATCGGCTCGTCCTATGGTCATTAAAACGCTGCACAAAATTGAGAATAAACCGATAGAAAGCCAAGCCGCAGCATGACGGAGAAAAACGACTCTCAAAGGATGACGAATGGAGGGACGTTCTACCCAAAAATTAAAGAAAAGGAAAATAAAACAGGAAATTAGAAGGAAACCTAAAATCCATGCAAAAAACGAAGAACCAGTCAGGGGTGCAGCTAAAACATTGAAGAAAAAGTGAATATAAACTCTAAATTTATCCCAATTTGAATTAAAAGTGACTGTCTGATGAGAGTCAGCTATCGATATTGAACGGTATTGAATGGAATAAATAAAACTTGAGCCTAAAAATAATAATAACCAAAGGATGAATCGTTTTATTTTCTGAGCTTTAGAACCTTCTAGGGTTGTAATTGATGGAATTAATGCTAGCCAGGACATTAAACCTTGTGCAGAAGAAAAGCTGGCAATTAAACAAAAAGTTGCTGCTATTTTGAGCTTTTTTTTTGTTGTAAAAGTTGGAATAATTAAAATAAAAATTGCAAAAATAACACAGAAGTTAATTAAATAGAGAGCAATTTGAAATCCCCATAACCAGTTAATGTATTGAACCCAGGAAAAGATTAACAAACAGGTGATTAAATTAACAGAATGAAATAGAAAAATACTTTGAGTTTGACTTGTTCTTTCTGAAAGTTTGTATAAAATAAAAAATGAAACAGTAGCCAAACAAAAGCTCAAGTATAATTCATACATGATGTTCCAGTTTGATAAAAAAGCTGTAGTGGCAAAGATCAGCTTAGGAAAAATCATGCGATGATTATTATTTAATTCCCACAGTTTGCTCAAAATAGAAGGTAAATTGAATTGAGCAATAGCGTTGAATAAATCGACTAAAGACCATTGATCGACCCATAAAGGAACATCAACCCCCAAAACTTTGATGAATCCAAATGTTGCCAGAATCGGTAATAAATATAAAATCCACAGGAATCCATAACCATTCAAATCATTTGTCTTTTCTGTAAACTCGGTTTCTAGTGATTCCATTGAAGATTTAGGGTTGATATTTTTAAGTTTAGAATGATATACTATGGCTGTTTAACTGTCAAGACTCTGCTCCCCTAAAATGCTCAAAAATTTTTGCTCGTTATGCCAATAATGCTGAATCAGCTTTTCACAAATACCGCTTCTGCGCTCTGCTACTCTATCATCCAACACTGTTGTCAACCCACTCTCTCTCTCCAAGATTTTCCTCATAATGATGTTGTTCGTTTTGTTTTGCAACAACACCAGCGAATGCCAGACTATCTACGATTTCCGATTGTATTCCTCACCGTCATTTTTGACGTTTGGGGTGTGATTGTCAACGGTTCTCTATTTCATCATCAATCTCATACCATGCGCTGGCAACAGATTTTGGCTTGGAAAACTGCACGGTTTAGTCTAAGTCGAGATTTAATTCGATTTTATGAAAGTCTTGTGGTCTTAGCTTGGAAATCTGAGCAAATGAACAGTCCAAAGTCAAACTAGAGGAACAATAAAGTTGATGTCAAAATCTGGAGTTAATTCTAGCATAAATGTTCCTGATTTACACCGAAACTATGAAATTGCTGTTATAGGTTCCGGCCCTGGAGGAGCGATCACTGCTTGTTTATTAGCTGAAGCCGGACGGGATGTTTTATTAATAGAAGAAGGTTCCCATTTTTCCTTAGAATCCTGTCAGCCTTTTTCGCAAACTGAGCTTGAACAAAAATATCGCAACGGAGGTTTAACCGCAGCCTTTGGAAAACCCAAAATTCAATATGTAGAAGGGCGATGTGTGGGAGGCGGAAGCGAAATTAATAGCGGACTTTATCACCGAACGCCTCCAGAAATATTAGAAAAATGGCAAACAGAATTTGCAGTAGAAGCACTCACAGAAGCCGATTTAATCCCTCATTTTGAAGCCTGTGAACAAGCTGTTACCGTGTGTAAAATGCCGGGAAAACCGCCTCTGGCTTCTCTGAAACTTCATCAGGGTGCGGTTAGTTTGGGTTGGCAATCTTTAGAAGTTCCACGTTGGTTTCGTTATGAAGAACAAAGCGATCTTTCTGCGACTCCCAAAGGAAAACGACAGTCGATGACTCAAACCTTTATTCCTAGAGCAATCAAGGCGGGTTGTCAACTCTTAACAAATACTCGAATTAACCGTATTCATCAACAAGGGAAATACTGGATTTTAAAAGGAGATTATTGTTCAAACTATCAACCTCAACAACCCCTAGAAATTAAAGCAGAAACTGTTTTTGTTGGTTGTGGATCAATTCAAACTCCTGCTTTATTAAGACGCAGTGGAATCACCCAAAATATAGGCAATAGTTTACAAATGCACCCGACGGTGAAAGTGATTGCTCAATTTGATGAAATTGTGAACTCAACCGAGATGGGTGTTCCTGTTCATCAAGTTAAAGAATTTTCACCTAAATTGAGTTTTGGTTGTTCAATTAGTTCTCCTCCTTATCTGGCTGTGGGAATGACAGATTACCCCCAATATCGACAAGAAGTAGACAAAAATTGGCAAAAAATGGCAATTTATTATGCAATGATTACGGGTTCAGGAAAAGGCTCTGTTCGCAATATTCCCGGATTTCGTGATCCTCTGGTTCGCTATCACCTGACTCAACAGGATTTCAGAGATTTATCAGAAGGATTGAAAAAATTATCTCAACTTTTGTTTGAAGCAGGAGCTAAAATATTGTATCCTAGTATTTCAAATTTCCCGCGACTCACTCAGCCTGATGATCTCAAACATATTCCTGAAATCTTACCGAAATCTCAAACCAACTTAATGACGGTTCATGTAATGTCTTCTTGTCCAATGGGTGAAAATCTAGATCAATGTGCAACCAATTCTTTCGGAAAAGTGCATGGTTTCCATAACTTATATATTGCTGATGGAAGTTTACTTTGTACCGCCCCAGGTGTCAATCCTCAAGGTTCAATCATGGCGATTTCTCGTCGAAATATTCTCAAATTTTTAGGAAAACTTTAACATGGAATTATCAACAAATTTAGTTTTAGTAACTGGGGCGTTAGGTTGGTTGGGGTTAAGTTTAGTGAAAGCTCTAGCACTAGGATTATCAGATTGTGAGTCTTTAAATAAACCCCAACAAAACCTGAAAATTCGCTGTTTAATTTTACCAAATCAAGATCAAGAAATTCTCCAAAAAATTTCTGAAAATATTGAAGTGATTCAAGGAGATTTACGAAATCCTCAAGACTGTGATCGCTTTTGTGAAGGGGCAAAAAATGCCATTTTATTTCACACTGCGGGAATTATTCATCCCCCCAAAATACCGGAATTTTATCAAATTAACCTAGAAGGAACGAAAAATTTACTCAATTCTGCAATTCAAACTGGAGTTAAACGAGCCGTCATTGTTTCTTCTAATTCGCCCTGTGGTTGTAATCCCCATCCTGATCATTTATTTGATGAAAAATCTCCCTACAATCCTTATATGAACTATGGGCGTTCTAAAATGTTAATGGAACTGGCGGTTAAAGAATATTATCAAGCGGAAAAAATAGAAACCGTTGTTGTGCGTCCACCCTGGTTTTATGGCCCGAATCAACCTCCGAGACAAACTCTATTTTTTCAGATGATTAGAGATGGAAAAGGGCCTATTGTTGGGGATGGAAATAACCTGCGTTCAATGGCTTATGTTGATAACTTGTGTCAAGGATTAATATTAGCTGCTCTCACAGAAAAAGCAAATGGAGAAACCTATTGGATCGCCGATGAACGTCCTTATTCAATGAATGAAATTATCGATACGGTTGAAAACCTATTAGAGTCTGAATTCAATCAAACCTGTCAACATAAACGCCTGAAACTTCCCGGAATTGCCAGTGAAGTTGCTCTGGGTGTTGATAGTTTATTACAATCTTTAGGATTCTATCATCAAAAAATTCATGTTTTATCTGAGATGAATAAAACGATTGCTTGTTCAATTGCAAAAGCGAGACGAGAACTGAATTATCATCCTCAAATTGCCCTAGAAGAAGGAATGCGACGCAGTTTAAAATGGGTCTTTGAACATTACGGAGGAATTGACGGATAATGACGGCTCATATTGTGGTGACAGAAGGATTAGTTGCTGAAGATTATACACCGGAAGAAACTTACTTTTTATCGGATTACTTTGAAGCTGTTTTGCAACGAATTCTTGAAGAAGTTTCGGAAAGTGAACCTGTTTATATTTCACCCGGGAATGCGTTTTGTTGTGCATTTTCAGAGGAAGAATATGCAACTCAATATCTTAACAAGAAACGACCTGAACTGAACGTAAAATACCCAGTCAATATTAAAGATCGTTCCTATTTAGATACTTTTGATAATGCTCGACTGTTGCGAAAATGGCTAGAACAAGAAAAATTATGGCCGTTAGGAGATGTGATATTATATTGCAATGCTCCTCATGCTTTCAGAAGTCGAGTCATGTTTAAACTCTGTGAGTATAATGTTCAACAAGTCATCCAGTGTCGTCCACAAAATGTTCAACGAAAAATGGTTTCTCGTCTTTGGTTTTATGATTATCCTATTGCTCAAATGGGTTATGAACTCCTTGGATTAGGTTATAACTTAACTCGATGGTTTTTCTGGAAAATTAACCCTTAAAATTGTTTTAGTTTATTTTAAAATTTATGAATAAAATAAAAAATATAAATTCAAATCTTCTGGTTTTATTACTCTGTATTCTAATTAGTTTAGCTGCTTATTCCCCCGCGATTAATGCTTTTTTCTCCTCTGATGACTTTGCTTGGATTTATCAAATTAAAACAAAAGGAGCCTTTCACCTGTGGATGGCTGAACCTCATCTTTATTTTAGACCTATCACTTCTTTAACCTTTTTTCTAGATTATAAAATCTGGGGACTCAATCCTATTGGATATCATTTAACGAGTCTATTATTTCATAGTTTATGTGCTTTTCAACTGTATATTACCACTGCTTTACTGTTAAATCAAATTCAATTTCCGAAAAATCACGTTAAAACCCTCTCATTGTTAGCAACTTTTATTTTTCTAATTTTGCCTATTCATGGTGAAGCCGTCTGTTGGATATCGGCTCGATCTGATTTAATTGTTACATTCTTTTGCTTAACTGCATTTAATCTTTATCTAGCTTATCAGAAAACTCATCTGAAAAGTTATTTGATTTCATCCTACATCGTTTTTTTCTGCGCTCTTTTATCAAAAGAAACCGCTATTATTTATCCAGGATTGGTTTTTCTCTATAAAATTTATGAACATTTAAGCTTGAGAAAAAATGATCATCTATCCTTAATTAATTATTGGCTTAAAATTGCTTATTTTCCTACTTTATACGCCACAGTATTTCCACTATATTTTCTGATCAGATATATCCGAATTCGGCGGTTTATTGGAGGTCAAGGTGCGAGTGTTCATTTAGACTTTGATGGAGGGATTATTTTTCAGGGTTTAGGTCGTAGTTTAAGAACTATTCTCCCTCCAATCCCTGAAAGTTCAGAACAGTTATGGCAAATTTTATTTACTCTATTTGCAGGGGGAATTGTGGGGTGTTGTGTATTGCTGTGGAAGAAAGGAGGTTTAGATAAAAAACTCGCTCAACTGATTCTTTTATTTATCGCTTTCTTCTTACTCAGTCTACTCCCAATGCTCAATTTATGGTTATCAGTGACAACCTATGAAAATGAGAGATTATTATATTTTCCTTCTGTATTTGTCTCGATTTTAATTTCATTATTACTCGGAAATATTTATTTTAACTTCCAGTTAATCTTTTTTATTCTGTTAACCGCATTAACAATTTTCTGGAGTATTAATTTAAACTCTTCTGCTTTCAGATGGCAAACCGTTGGACAAGTTTCGCGTCAGGTTTTAGAAGATATCAAAGCAGCAAATATTGAAGTTGATCATACAATCTTTTTGAATCTTCCTGATAACCTGAAGGGTTCCTATATTTATATGAGTAGCTTTGATGAAGCGATTCAACTTTTTGACGAAACTCAACAGAATAAACGTCCTTATGTTTTGCTGTTTCAAAATTTAACTCATCCCCAAAATACTACAAAAATTTTAAAATATGGTCAAAATCAATACTATGTGCAATTAAAAGATGAGAAAACTTCTTTTCTGAATCGTTATCGCTTTCCTTTAGAAAAAGAATTTGAAACAATTCACTACAAAGTTAAAAATCTAGATCAAGATCGTTATCGTACCTATGATTTAGAGTTGATCAGTCCAGTTTTTCAACATCTGGCTTACTATTCTGATGAAAAGTTAGTCATTCAAAAAATACCACCCCAAAATTCTCCAATCAAACGGATTACTAACCCTCGTGTTTTAGAACATGAATTAGGTTTCATCAATCGTCCGATTGTGAATCTCGAGCAGAATAATAATTCTCTTTTTATCTCTGGTAATATTGCTAACTCTCAAAACTCAATAACACCTTTAATTGTTACTGAAAATGCAGAAATACACTTAGATAATGGAATAATATCTATTCCAACGAGCTTAAATGAACAACAAAACTGGTCAATTTTTCTATCTTATGGGGAACAGAGGTTAATTTTTACTCAAGGAAAAGTTGATTCCGAAGAAAATCAAAACTTATCTAAAAATCCCAATGTTAAAACCTTCAAATGGAAAGCTGATTTCCCAGCAAAACTTTTACCTCTTTTTGGAAGAACTGAAATTCAAGCTTGGCTTTTTGTTCCAGAGAAAAAACAGTTTTTCCCTTTGTCCGGAACAGTTCCGATTAGAGTTATTCCTAATCAAATAGATCCAGATGCAGATTGGGTTAAAAATCCATCAGAAGTTCATGGATTTTTTGATAAAAATTATCAAACCTCAAGTCAGTTTTTAATCCAAAATAATCAACCGACTCGTATCACTTTAGAGGGGTGGTGTAGACTCCCAAAGCAAGAACAACAACCGGATCAAGTCTTTCTCTCTTTAAATGATGAACCCTCATTTTTCGCAACGGCTCATATTAATCTACCCAGTCCGACTGTTGCTGAAACGTTTAATTCAGACCTTTATCATAACAGGCGATGGTCAATTACATTTTCTACAGCATTTCTTCCCCTTGAAACGAATAGAATTTCCGCTTGGGTTTATGATCCGAGCAAAAACGGGTTTTTCAAACTTGAGGATGATCTTAATCTTAGAGTTTTTCCTGAAAATTTAACTTTTAATCGAGAACCTAAGCAAGTCTATGGCTATGTTGATAGCCCTCAACCCACGGAAGAACCCTTACAAGTGAATGGGAGTGAAAATATTACGATAGAGGGTTGGGGAATTTTACCCAATAGCCCACAACAACCCGAACAAGTGTATTTATCCTATGGCGATCAACCCATCTTTTTAACCCAAGCTGAGATCAACTTAGAAAGTCAAGACGTTGCTCAAGCTTTTAACTCAGAAAAGTATAGCCATTCTCGCTGGAAAGCCGAATTTTCCACTATACTTTTACCCCCCGGAGAGAACACAGTAAATGCTTGGATATACAACCCTGAACAGCAACAGCTTGTCAAACTCAAACAGGAGTTAAAAGTCATTAGACTTTGAGAAACCTCGGCTGAATGAATAAACAGAAGATCTTCAAAATTTTATCAAAATCCTTTACGAATAGACAACATTCGTTTATGATTTGTGCAGATAGATTGTGTGAGGCGTGAACGAAAGTCAATGAAACATCTCGTGACAGGCGGTTCTGGATTTTTAGGAAATTTAATTGCTCGACGCTTATCTGAACGGGGAGAAGATGTTAGCATTCTTGATATTTGGGAAGATCCAACTCGCCCAAAAGAGATTAAATTTATCCACTGTGATATCCGCAATCGTCAAGGGGTCGCAGCCGCGATGAAAGGGGTTGATATTGTTCATCATAACGTTGCTTTAGTTCCCCTAACAAAATCCGGTGAAAAGTTCTGGGAAGTGAATGTAGAAGGAAGTAAAATCGCTGCCGAAGAAGCCGTAAAAGCGGGGGTTAAAAGCTTTATTCATATGAGTTCGAGTGCTTTGTTTGGCGATGCAAAATGTCCGATTAATAATGACACTCCAACAAAAGCAGTTGAAATTTATGGTCGAGCTAAATTAGCGGGAGAAATCGCTGTTAGAGAGGTTTGTGATCAGGGAAATTTACCTTTAATTGTCATCCGTCCTCGAACGATTTTAGGCGAAGGAAGACTGGGAATTTTTCAGATCTTATTTGAGTGGATTCAAGAAGGACGAAATGTATATGTGATTGGCGATGGTAATATTAAGTTTCAGTTTATTCACGCTTTAGATTTAATGGATGCTTATCTATTAGCACTGGATTTAGGCAAACCTGGAATTTATAATGTGGGTACGGATCGCTTTGGAAACTTACGAGAAGGTTTAGAACATTTAATTGCTTATGCGGGAACAAAATCTCACGTCAAAAGCCTTCCAACTGGATTAACAATTAACACCTTAAGACTGCTCGATTTAGTCGGTTTAAGTCCTCTGGCACCCTGGCATTATTTAACTTATCATAAAGAGTTTTATTTTGATGTCAATCCTTTATTAGAACTGGGTTGGAAGCCGAAATATTCTAATGATGAAATGTTTCAAGAAAGTTATGATTGGTTTCAGAAAAATTATGATAAACTCTTAGCAGAAAAAGCGGGTTCTGCTCACCGACGTCCTGTGAAAGAAAAGCTACTGTGGGTTCTCAAGAAGTTCTCCTAAAAGTTGATCGCAAATTTTTAAACCCTTAGACCCCTGTTAAAGAGGCAATCAGATGAACTTAAATTTAAGTGGATGGGTTTTTGTTTTAATTGCTGCTATTAATAACTCTATGGGCAGTTTACTATTGAAAAAATCTCGTCTTGTTGCCACAGATTCCAGTCTAGTGGGTTTACTTTTTTCACCCTGGTTTCTCGCCGGATTAGGCGTTTATGGGATTAACGTGATTTTATTTGCAAAAGCCTTAGAAAAATTGCCTGTTTCTGTTGCCTATCCTGTTTTTGCAGGAATTGGATTTAGTTTGATTGCGTTAGGGGGAGGCTGGTTTTTCGGGGAACGATTCGATCTCAATCAATGGGTCGGGTTAGGAATGATCCTCGCAGGGATTATAATCATGTCACGTTAAGAAATGCCAGGATTTTGATTGTCTCTTAATGTAGTTACAGTGGTGTGCGTGAGGACTAAAAAATGAAAGAGACTTACCAAAAACAAATCTCTTTATCCCCAGAATCGAATCAGATATCAGAGGGAGATTCTATGGCTAAGAGTTATTGGAGTCTAGAGATTATTAAATTATTGCGTCCTCATCAATGGACTAAAAATTTATTCTGTCTAGCGGGTGTAATTTTTGGGGAACGATTATTAGAACCCCAATCTCTCTTGTTTGCCCTTTTAACGGTTGTTTTATTTTCGGCAATGGCTTCTGCGGTTTATATCTTTAATGATATTCAAGATATCGAACGGGATCGCCGTCATCCTAAAAAACGATTTCGTCCCCTCGCGAGTGGCAAAGTTAACCTTAAAACTGCCGTTTGTATCAGTTTATTTTTAGCAGCGTTTTCCTTAGTTGGTGCTTATCATTTAGGCTGGGCTACTTTTACCTGTATATTGCTATATGCGATTAATAATCTCTGTTATTCTCTGCATCTGAAAAACCAGCCTTTATTTGATGTTAGTTGCATCGCCTTTGGGTTTGTTTTACGACTGTTAGCCGGAATTTATGCTTTAGGTGATGTTCCAACGGCTTGGATTACCCTATGTACCTTTTTTCTGACTCTCTTTTTAGGCTTTGCCAAACGCCGCTCTGAACTTTTAGCCCTCCTCAGTCAGCCTATCCATTCTGAGTTAATATCCGATTCTCCCTCTCAATTGGAACCCCCCAAAAATGCTTTTGTCAATCGACATTATCTCAAGCTTTTTTATCAACGGGGCAAAGCCAATAAACAACGTCCCGTTTTAGAACAATATACCCTACCTTTTTTAGATTCTTTACTGAATAGCACGGCGACCATGACCATTATGTGCTATGCTTTATTTACCATCGCATCTGATAAAAATACCTCGCTGGTGATTACCGTGCCGATTGTTTATTATGCCGTGATGCACTATAAATGGATGGTCACAGTTTTGGCAATTGGAGAAGAACCCGATCAGATTTTATTGGAAGATCAAGCCATTAAAATTAGCTTACTTGTGTGGTTAGTTGCTTATCTGGCGATTGTGTATTTTGACATTCATTTATTTGTCTGAAGTGGGGGAACTGATCGCCACAGCTTAACCTTTGATCAGTGTCTCAAAAAACCAGAGATTAAGAAATCTGCATCATCTCTGACAACCCCTGGCAAAAAATGGGTGAATAATATAAAGTCTCACTTGTGTTAGGAGAACAGAAACTCATGGGTCGCGCTACAAAAGCTGTATTAGCCTATTCTGGTGGAGTAGACACCTCCGTTTGTATCCCCTATTTAAAGCATGAGTTTGGGGTAGAAGGAGTGATCACACTCGCCGCAGACTTAGGACAGGGAGATGAACTCGAACCGATCAAGCAAAAAGCCTTAGATTCTGGTGCAGAAGTCTCTCTCGTGATTGATGTGCGAGATAGATTTGTCAAAGAATTCGCCTTTCCCGCCATTCAAGCCAACGCCTTTTATGAAAATCGTTATCCCCTTTCAACCGCTTTAGCCCGTCCACTAATTGCCCAAATTTTAGTCGAAGCGGCGGAAGAATACGGGGCTGATGCGATCGCCCACGGCTGTACCGGAAAAGGAAACGATCAGGTGCGGTTTGATGTGTCTATTACCGCCCTCAACCCCAAACTAAAAATCCTCGCTCCCGCCCGAGAATGGGGAATGAGTCGGGAAGAAACCATCGCTTACGGCGAAAAATACGGAATTGAATTTCCGGTCAAAAAATCCTCTCCCTATAGCTTAGACCGCAATTTATTAGGAATGGCGATTGAAGCCGGGCCTCTCGAAGATCCCTGGGTAGAGGCACCGAATGATGTTTTCCGTCTCAGCAAAGCCATTGAAGACACCCCTAACGAACCCGAATATGTAGAAATTGGCTTTGAGAAAGGGATTCCCGTTAGTTTGAATGGAGAATTTCTCGATGGAGTAGCGTTAATTAGCAAACTGAACGAATTGTCAGGAAATCATGGCATCGGACGCATCGACATGATTGAAAACCGTTTAGTGGGGATTAAATCTCGCGAGATTTATGAATGTCCGGCGATGACGGTGTTAATTCATGCCCATCGGGATTTAGAAAGTTTAACCCTGACTTCTGATGTGACGCGCTATAAACGGGGAATTGAAGAAACCTATAGCCAACTGGTTTATAACGGCTTGTGGTTTAGTCCGTTGAAAGGGGCGCTCGATGCCTTTGTTCAGCAGACTCAAGAACGAGTCACAGGCGTTGTACGGGTGAAACTGTTTAAAGGAAATGCTGTGATTGTAGGGCGCAAATCAGACAACTCTCTTTATAGCATGGATTTAGCAACTTATGGCTCTGAAGATGCTTTCGATCACAAAGCGGCGGAAGGATTTATCTATGTTTGGGGATTACCCACACGAGTTTGGTCTGAGAAGCTGAGACAGTAAAGACTGGACAGTGATCAGTTCAAAACAGGGGTAATTGATGAATTACCCCTACCCGTGATCAGGTTGCCCTGTTACTCCTGTTCACGATTGACAGGTCACTGTTTTTAGAGGGAAAGCAACAAGGGTCGAAAACCATGTTTAACAGAAACTTGACCAATCAGATCCATTTTGTCAACAGTAATTTGATTGCGTCCCCAGGAAAAATTGGTGTAAATTTTCTCAAATTCCAACAACATCGATTCCGCAAAACAGGCAAACAGTTGACGTGCGGGAACCTGCATATTGACAATTTTCATAATTTTCCAGTCAATATCGAGGGAATGTTCAACAATACCGCCTTCTAAAATATGAATGCCGGGATGCTTAATTTTCGTGGCCATATTCTTCGGATAACCGCCATCAATCAACAAACAGGGTTGTTTTAACGTGGTGGGATCAATTTCCACCCCTTTTGCCATACTTGCCACCCAAACCACCACATCCGCTAGAGGGAGTGCTTCTTCAAGCCCTAAAATTTTACCACGTCCGAGTTCGCCTTGTAGGTTTTGTAGACGTTCGCGATCGCGGGCAATCAGTAACAATTCTCCCACCTGAGTCCGTTGGTTTAACCAGCGACAAACCGCACTCCCAATATCCCCCGTCGCCCCACAAACCGCTACCGTTGCATTCGATAAGTCAATCCCTAACTTGGGCGCCATTTGTTCGACTTGGCGACAAATAATATAGGCGGTGTGGGTGTTTCCGGTGGTAAAGCGTTCAAACTCTAGCTTAATATTGCGGACTTGCCGGATCTTATCTAAATTAAAATTTTCAAAAATGATCGAGGAAAATCCACCCAGGGCTGTTATATTAATGCCATTTTTTTGAGCATGAGCCATCGCATTAATAATTTTGCGGGTCGCGGCTTTAATACGACGACTGGCTAACATTTCCGGTAGAAAGCAGGATTCGACATAACGACCTTCAATCACCTGGCCTGTAACGCTTGTCACCTTAATCTCATCCACAATTTGAGGCGGCGCACTGCACCAAAAATCCAGCCCTTGATCGGCGTATTCAGGATAACCCAAGTCTTTTGCAACCAACTGGGCGTGTTCCAAACTTGTCAGATGACCAATTAAACCAAACATAGTCCATCACTACACTTTAGATAGATTTTAGATTGTAACTTGACCTGGGGCTGGATACAGTGAACAGTAATCAGTGAACAGTTATCAGGTTACAGGAGACAGTGACGCGCACGGGTTCAGCAGTCGCTGTCTTGCGTTGGCGTAGCCTGCCGCAAAGCGGCTTACTTCCTCCTCTCTTGGGCAGTATTCCCAGGCCCCGTGAGACGGAGCGGGGTCTCCCCGCAAGATCGCGCTCTTTCTCACCGCGCTGCAACACCTATGACCAGTTATCAGGTTACAGGGGTTAGGACAACTGATAACTGTAAACTGTAAAAACTGGTTACTGCATAACTGATAACTGTAAACTGTAAAAGCTGGTCGCTGTCTAGGCTGCTGTCAGACCCAGGGCAGACATCCGCATAATGTCGCGGGTGGTGAACCCAATATTACTGAGGGCTTCGCCGTAGGCAATCATAAAGTCCTCAACGAGAGCATCTTTTTCCATCCCTAGAATATGTGCATCTTCTTCAACTTCGTTGAGCATTTTCCAGACTAAGGGTAAATTCTGGGCGTTGGCTTCTTCGAGTTCAGCTTTGGACTCCTCAAAGTGAGCTTTGAGCCATTCTTCACCAAAGTTGAGGTGCATATACTCGTCTTTGACCACTCCTTCGGTGATTTTGCGGGCAAAGGGATCAGCAACCGGAATATAAATATTGTAGGCAGCGATCGCAAAGCTTTCGATAATCAAAGATTGAATCAGTAAACAAGTAACAACCTTTCCTTGAGCGGCGGCGGCTTGGAAATTCTGATGCAATGGGCTAAAGAACTGGTGAGCAAACTCCATATCCGGAGTGACATCCAGATTGCGACCACAGGCTTGGAATCCTTTCATGTGACGGTTTTCCATCTTAGACAGACGCACTAACTCGTCTTTTTCATCCGGTAACATTTCACCCAGCTTGATGTAGTTATCGTGGGCAACTTGTTCTCCCTCGATCACAATCGCATTAATTCGGCTGTAGGCATCTTTGTAAGTGTTGGTATTAAAGTCGATTTCTGCAATGGCTTCAAGCTGTGGCATAGATTTACTAGCTCCTCATCATCAATGAGTTCAATGAGTTTATTTTGACCTATTTTGCTCCTGAGCCGCTTTCAACGAATTTCAGGAGGTTTTTATTTTGACAGTGTTTGAGATCTCCAGGAACCGAGTTGACCCAGAATTCTGGGCTTTCTCAGATTTTTTGGCTCTCAACCGCTTAGTTTAACGCAGCCATGCACTGTTCTGATGTGCGGTTCTCCCACTTTTATTAGAGATGATTCGGTGCTAACGCCGAACAGTTGTTGATTTGATTACCATCTTAGGAGAGGATTGAAACAACACTGAACGCTTATTGACCTAGAACCATTCCTGCTTAGGAGGAAATACTGAACCTATAGTTACTTTACCTATTTAAGCGAAGATTTGCCTACTTTTATCCTAATCTCAGGGGGGAAAGGTCTGTTCATCAAGCCCAAATGGGGGTTTCTATCAGTTTGGCTTAAATATTCACCTACACTTGATACACAAAACTTATGGGACAATTGATGAAATCTTCAAAATTTCTCCGGTGGCTGAGTTTAGCGTTGTTGTCGATGGGGGCGGTGTTGGTTCTTCTCCCCTTAGTGGTTGTTGTACTCACTTCGTTATCGAGCGGGGGTACTGCCGACAGTCCTAGCCAATTGACTTTCGCTTTTTATCGAGAAGCTTGGCAACGGGGGAACTTTTTGTTAGCTTTTGCCAATTCTACTCTCGTTGCGTTGGCGGTGACAGCTTTTCAAATCATCACCTCGGCTTTGGCGGGTTATGCTCTAGCTCGTTTAAGGTTTCGCGGACGACAAATGGTTTTGTTAATTGTTTTAACTACTCTCATTATACCCTTTCAGTTACTTGTAATTCCAATTTTTATGGTTCTTAAGTGGGGACATCTAATCAATACCTACTGGGCTTTAATTTTACCGACTGCTGTTAATGGTTTTGGCATTTTTTTGTTGCGTCAATATTTTCTCACGATTCCTGTAGAATTGGAGGAAGCGGCAGCGCTAGATGGGGCGAACCGTTGGCAGATTTTAAGCCGGGTGATTCTTCCCTGTGCTAAACCTGCTTTGGTGACGCTTTTTTTGTTTACCTTTATTGGGGAGTGGAATGATTTATTTAAACCTTTGGTTTTTACGACTCGACCTGAACTGAAAACGGTGCAGTTAGCTTTAGCTGAGTTTCAAGAACAGTTTACCAGTAGTTGGTCGTTAATGATGGCGGCGGTTGTGATTTCGACTGTGCCTGTGGTGGTCTTATTTCTTCTCGGTCAACGGCAGTTTATTCGGGGTATTGCCGCAACCGGAATTAAAAACTAATTTCAAAATCATTCCACTTTTTGAGCCGCCCTTCTCACCAACAGTTGAAAACGGGCTTAGTTTTCACTGATCACAGACTTTTTCCGCCCAAATTGACCCCAACTGATCACGAGAGTCGTGACCATTTGAATCAGGTTGTATAAACTGCTTGAATGGGCAATCGCCCAAAGATTTGTTGCTAGACAAAACCCACCTAAAGAGAGTAAAATATAGGTAGGTATCATCACGATTCCCACACTGAACCAAGTGTAAACGTGCAGTAGCATCAAGATAGCGTAAAAGCTAGCAGAGCCTACCATTAACTGCAACTGAAGTGAAGGATATTTCTTCCCGGTAAAAATGAGCGTTTGCCCCGTTGCCAAAAAATTAGCCGGAACTAAAAACGCACAAATCGTCGCACAATTTGCACGAGAAAATTCTGCAATTAGATTCAAATCTAGCATTGTTGTAGGTCTCGCTGAAAGAGTGTACAGATGATGTAATTTACAGATATTTTAGGTTGAGTTCCGACTCAATGAGGTGTATCTTTTGGCCTATTTGTCCTTGTTTAAACCACTCGTCCAAATATTGGTGAACATCATCACCATTCCGCCAATAAAAATCACAATCGCTAGTCCACCAATAATCACATTTTCCCAATCTATTGTTTCCATAGGACTCCTATGAGAGCTACACAGATTAACCCTAGCACAAATACTTAAAAACTGTGGAGCCTCCTGACTTGGCATCAGTCTGATTCAAAATCTTTCGATATACCCCTTGTCTATAACCTCTCCGTCGAAGATTTGTAATCTATCTTAATATAGAAGTAGGTAGACTTGACCAAATAGGCAGGGAATGAGAATGTCTGAACAACAAAAAGCAAACTGGGATGCTGGACGGTTTTTTAAAACCTTGAGTTACTTTGGAGTTGTTCCGTTTATTGGTAGTATAAGCTGGATTCAGCAACTATTCGGTAACAACAAAAACAAACCCCAAGCGAAACCCGAAGTTATCCTTGTTGTAGGTGCGACGGGAGGCGTGGGAAAACGAGTCGTAAAGCGGTTACAGCAACGGGGCGTGAAAGTACGGGCGTTGGCGAGAGATGCAAAAAGAGCAAAACAAACCCTCGGAAATACCGTCGAAATTCTCGAAGCCGATTTAACAATTCCTGAGACATTAACCCCTCAAGTCATGCAGGATGTAACAGCAATTATTTGTTGTAGCGGAACCAAAGTTCAACCCGTAGAAGGGGACACCCCCACGCGAGAAAAATACTATCAAGGGATTAAATTTTATCTACCGGAAGTCGTAGACGTTCCCGAAAAAGTTGAATATGAAGGAATGCAAAATCTAACTCGGGCTGCGTTTTCTGTCTTAAAAAATAGCGCTCAAAAACTCCTGTTTGATTTTAGCAAACCCACAGCAGATTTAAAAGAAACCTGGGGGGCTTTAGATGATGTTGTCATGGGGGGTGTGAGTGAAAGTTCGATTCGTTTAATTGGCGATGCGGCATTATTTACCGGAACTGTTTCCACCGCCAATTCTGGGGGCTTTGCTTCAGTGAGAACCCGTAATTTTGAACCTGCGATGAATTTATCCGGTTATCAAGGGATTGAATTGCGCGTTAAAGGAGATGGTAATCGCTATAAATTCATTCTGCGGAATGACCCGAAATGGGATAGTATCGCTTACTGCTATTCCTTTGATACGGTTTATAATATTCCCATCACCCAACGCATTCCTTTTAACCAATTAATCCCGGTCTTTCGGGCAAAAACACTAACAGATGGAGATGCTTTTGACCCGACTCAAGTGTATTCAATTCAACTGATGTTCAGTAAATTTGAATATGATAAACAACTCAATCCTAAATTTTCACCCGGTGTTTTTAACTTACAAATTGAGTCAATCAAAGCCTATGGAGGTCAAAGTTTACCCAAGTTGGTTCAAATTAGTTCAGCCGGAGTCACTCGCCCTGGAAAGCCGGGATTAAACCTCGAAGAAGAACCGCCTGCTGTGCGTTTAAATGAACAATTAGGGGGAATTTTAACCTGGAAATTGAAAGGGGAAGATGTGATTCGAGCGAGTGGAATTCCTTATACGATTATTCGACCTTGTGCGTTAACAGAAGAAGCGGGAGGTAGCGCGTTAAAATTCGATCAAGGTGATACAATTAAAGGTCAAGTCAGTCGGGAGGATATCGCTGAATTGTGTATCCAAGCCTTAAATTTACCGCCAGCTTGTAATGTAACTTTTGAGGTCAAATCTGAAGCCAATGGTCACAAACTGGGAGACTGGACTGGTTTATTTTCAAGTATAAAACCTGATTCTCAAAATTAAATTCTGTCGGGGGGGTCTACAACAGATGTCTGTTTTCCCACAAACAACTTAAATTGACCCGCCCCGCTTCCCCAATTCGCCGTTTTTTTTAGCATCAATGAAACTGCAAATCAACCCAAAATTAACACCCTATTTGTTTTTATTCCCCGCCCTCTTGATTCTAGGATTAACGGTATTTTGGCCTGCATTACAAGCGTTTTATTTGAGTTTATTTCGTTATGATTTATTGCAACCCCCTGAGTGGATAGGGTTCAGAAATTTTCAACGGTTGTGGAGTGATGAGGTCTTTTGGAAAACCTTAGAAAACACGTTTCTGTATATTATCATTGTAGTTCCCATTTTAGCGATTTTTCCGTTGGGACTCGCAATTTTAGTCAATCAAAAACTTCGGGGAATTCATTGGTTTAGAACCGCTTATTATGTTCCGGTGGTGATTTCTATGGTAGTGGCTGGACTCGCTTGGCGGTGGTTATATTCAGAAACGGGTTTACTCAATCAACTCCTGCAATTTCTTTTCTTACCGACGGTTCCCTGGTTAACCAGTCCTGATTTAGCATTATTTAGTGTCATGGCAGTCACCATTTGGAAAGGGTTAGGATATTATATGGTGATTTATTTAGCGGGGTTACAATCAATTCCCGCAGAACTTTATGAAGCGGCGAGTTTAGAGGGGTCTGAAGGTTGGCGAAAACACTGGGATATTACCTTTCCGTTGATGCGTCCTTATATTGTTTTAGTGGGGGTTATTTCGGCGATTTCGGCGACTAAAGTGTTTGAAGAAGTGTATATTATGACTCAAGGGGGGCCGCGTAATAGTTCAAAAACAATTGTTTATTATCTTTATGAACAAGCCTTTCAAAATTTAGAGATTGGTTATGCTTGTACTATTGGATTAGTTCTATTTTTAATCGTGCTGGGATTATCGATTTTACGATTAGTTTTTACTAATTCTACCAAGAGTGAGCCTCCTGTTTTATAATCAAGAAAGATTCGCAGATTTAAGAGAAAGGGATTAAAATCATGTCAGCAGAAAACCCTGTTCATTCTCAATCTTCTCAACCCATGCAGTTTTATGCCAATCCTTATTGTCCTTACGCACAACGCAGTTGGATTGTGTTACGACAGTTAAACGTTCCTTTTTCTTATGAACAGATTGAACTTGGAAAAGATAACAAAACGGACTGGTTTCTCGCGATGAACCCCAATGGTACGGTTCCCGTTATCAAACAGGATAATCTGATTATTTATGAGTCTTTGGTGATTAATGAATATCTGTCTGAGGTGTTTGGAAATTCTCAAACTCAGTTATTACCTGAAAATCCGGGTTTAAAAGCAAAAGCTAGAATTTTAATCAGTCGTTGTGATGCTAAATTTGTCAAACTTGCTTATACCTATCTCTCCCATAAACCCACAGACAGCCCAGAAAGTACCGCCAAAGATGAAGAATTACGCAACGCTAATATCGCTGAATTACGCTTTCTTGATGAGACTTTGGCGGCGTCGGAAGGTTCCTATTTTTTGGGTGAAAGCCTCAGTTTAGTTGATATTGCTTTTATTCCCTTTTTTGAACGGATGTTGGTGGCACTGGAAAACTGGAAAGGGTTAAATATTAAACGTTTGAATTTAGCCCATCTCAATACTTGGCTGGATGCGATGTCAAGCCTGGATAGTTATAAAGAAACTCAAATGGACGCTGAGAAGATTAAAGAAGTTTATTCCCGCTTTTTAGGCTTAGATTACTTTAAAAAAGTGGGTATTGCTAATTAAATCCTCAAGAGAAGATAGCCTGGAATTTTAGAACTCTCTTTTAAGGTTTTAGGCTTCTTTTCGCTGTTTCACCTCGGGCGTAATTTTCAAGGGGTGAAACGAATCTTCCCAGCAAAGCAAACGCTGTCCAACTTGCTTGAGAATGGCGATCGCTGTTTGCAATTCTTGTCCTTTTTCAGTCAGAGAGTATTCGACGTGAGGAGGAACCTCAGCGTATACCTTCCGTTGAATTATACCATGTTTTTCAAGCATTCTCAAACGCAAGGTTAACGTTTTTGAACTAATACCCGGTAACGCCTCAGCCAGTTCATGGGTACGCCGTTCACCCTTGATAAGTTCTCGTAAAATTCTAATTGACCACTTTGTGCCAATCAGTTCTATTGTATACTCAATCGGACAACTGGGATGAGTTGAAGGGCGATTGCTGCAAGATTTGTTAATATTCATTTGCAAAAATTAGTAACTTTTATTAAACGTATCAAGTCTAAAGATTCACCTTTTTTAATAATAGCCTAGACTATCCAATTGACGCTATTTCTTTACTTTTGGTAACTAAGGGAAAATTATGTATCTATGTTGTAAAGGGGATAAAAAGTAATACTCTATGAGTAGAGGAGAATAAAAAATAAAAACCCAACAAAAGAGATAAAAACGAACTAAAACTCTAACGGATCTTTCTCCAGTCCTTTCGGTTCATTAAACAGTTTAGTTATCTTTTGAAGCATCTCAACCGAAAAAGACTCAATTCACCCCATAAATTTAACTTATACTAGACGCTTTCTCAAGTTTGGAGGGCTTTAATATGGTTGCGACAACAGCATTAAACTCATCGACTGAAACCACCAAAGAAAAATCATTTGTGTTGTGGTTTGAAGAAGTTGGAATTTCTGACATTTCCTTAGTGGGTGGTAAAAACGCATCATTAGGCGAAATGATTCAACAACTCACCCCCAAAGGTGTGAACGTTCCCACAGGTTTCGCTACAACCGCTTATGCTTATCGCTACTTTATAAAATCGGCGGGATTAGAAAGTAAATTGCGGGAATTATTCGCAGATTTAGACGTCGAAGATGTTAACAATTTACGCAAACGAGGCAAACAAGCCCGTTCCTTAATACTCGATACTCCCTTCCCCATTGAACTCGAAGAAGCCATTGTTCAAGCCTATCGAAAACTCTGCGAACGTTACATCCCTTCAACGGAATTTTGCGACCAATTTAGCCTAGAATATAAAGCAGACTGCAAACGTTATAATGCTGATGTTGATGTTGCTGTTCGTTCCAGTGCAACCGCAGAAGATTTACCCGATGCGAGTTTTGCAGGGCAACAAGAAACCTACCTCAATGTTTACGGTGAAGAAGCCGTTTTAGAATCTTGTCATAAATGTTTTGCCTCCATTTTCACAGACCGGGCTATCTCCTATCGTACCATCAAAAACTTCGATCATTTTACGGTTGCCTTATCCGTTGGGGTACAAAGAATGGTACGTTCTGACCTGGCAACTTCTGGGGTAATGTTCTCTATTGATACTGAAACAGGCTTTAAAAACGCGGCGTTAGTCACCGCAGCTTATGGCTTAGGAGAAAACGTCGTTCAAGGTGCCGTTAACCCCGATGAATATTTCGTCTTTAAACCGACATTAAAACAAGGATTCCGCCCCATATTAGAAAAACGTCTCGGCACCAAAGAAATGAAAATGGTGTACGATATTGGCGGTTCAAAACTCACTAAAAACGTCTCTGTTCCAATTTCTGAACGGGAAAAATACTGCTTAAGTGATGACGAAATTCTCAAACTTGCAGACTGGGCTTGTACCATTGAAAATCACTATTCCCAAGTGCGGGGAAGTTATACCCCGATGGATATTGAATGGGCAAAAGATGGTTTAACCGGGGAATTATTCATCGTTCAAGCCCGCCCAGAAACGGTACAATCTCAAAAATCCGGTAGCGTTTTAAGGAGTTATAAACTCAAAGGAACAGGTGATGTTCTAACTCTTGGTCGCGCCGTTGGGGAAATGATTGGTCAAGGAAAAGCACGGGTTATTTTAGATGTTCATCGCATTGATGAATTCCAAGCCGGAGAAGTTTTAGTTACTAATAAAACCGACCCCGATTGGGAACCGATTATGAAAAGAGCGAGTGCAATTGTGACCAACTCAGGAGGAAGAACTTGTCACGCGGCGATTATTGCACGAGAAATGGGAATTCCTGCTATTGTTGGTTGTGGGGATGCAACACAAGTGATAAAAACAGGTGAAAATATTACCGTTTGTTGTGCAGAAGGAGAAGAAGGGCGCGTTTATCAAGGATTAGTTCCGTTTGAGGTTGAAGAAACAGTTCTTGATAATTTACCGAAAACAAAAACCCAAATTTTAATGAATGTGGGGAACCCGGAAGAAGCCTTTGGGTTGGCGTCTATTCCCTGTGATGGTGTGGGTTTGGCGCGGTTAGAATTTATTATCGCCAACCATATTAAAGCCCACCCGTTAGCGTTGATTCATTATGATGAATTGGAGGATGAATTAACGAAACGAGAAATTGCAGAATTAACGAAGATTTACGACCATAAACCCGATTTCTTTGTCGATAAATTGGCGCACGGTATCGGGATGATTGCGGCGGCGTTTTATCCCAATCCTGTAATTGTGCGGATGTCAGACTTCAAGAGTAATGAATACGCCAATTTGTTGGGCGGTCGTCAGTTTGAACCGAAGGAAGAAAACCCGATGATTGGTTGGCGGGGTGCATCCCGATATTATGATACAAAATATCGTGAAGCTTATGCACTAGAATGCAAAGCTTTGAAGCGGGTTCGAGATGAAATGGGATTAACCAATGTGGTGCCGATGATTCCGTTCTGTCGGACTCCCGATGAGGGTCGCAAAGTGTTAGCTGAGATGGAGAAAAACGGCTTAAAACGCGGTGAAAATGGCTTACAAGTTTATGTGATGTGTGAGTTACCCAGTAACGTTATTTTTGCCGATGAATTCGCTCAAGTGTTTGATGGGTTCTCCATTGGTTCTAATGATTTAACCCAATTAACGTTAGGATTAGACCGAGATTCTGCCTTAGTTGCTCATATTTTTGACGAACGAAATGAAGCGGTGCGTCGGATGGTAACAATTGCGATTAAAGCGGCGAAAAAATATGACCGCAAGATTGGAATTTGTGGTCAAGCGCCGAGTGATTATCCCGAATTTGCTCGTTTCTTAGTTGAGTTGGGAATTGATTCGATGAGTTTGAATCCCGACTCGGTCATTAAGACGATTCTGGATATCGGAAAAATGGAAGAATCGGGAACAATTTTAGACGATATTATGGAGGTGTCTAAAGCAAGATAAAGTGTAAATTAAAAGCCCGGTTTCTTCGGTGAGCCGGGTTTTTTTATGAACTTATTCAGAGTGAAATTTGCTTGCTTCCTCTAATAACAGTAAAATCGCATTATCGTTAAACTCAGAAGCCCAAGCTAAAACACGCTCACAAAAGGGTTGATATTCGCTTTTTAACTGTTTCAAACGTTCAGCTTCAGTTTCAATCGTTTGAATATCCCCAATTTTTGCGGCTTGATACATTGTTTTTAATTCCTCTAGTTCTGGAAAAATGAATTCTCTTTTATCTTCTTTTGGTTGAATTTTTTCTTCATAAATCCATGGCAAGTTTAGATATTTTTGCAAGTTCATTAATAGCTTTTCAAAATCCACAGGCTTCTCTAGAAAATTATTACATCCTGCTGTAATTGCTAAACTCTGATCCGCTAACGAGACACTCGCACTTGCTGCTAAAATGGGTATATTTTGAGAGTAAGATTGACGAATTGTTCGTGCTAATTCATAGCCATCCATCTCTGGCATCATAATATCAGTAATCACTAAATTGGGTTGAAATGCTTCTAGCTGTTTAATTCCTTCTCGTCCATTTTCTGCCTCTGCGATCAGAAATCCTAGTGGTTTTAAAACTTCAGAAATAACCAGACGATTCACATCTTTGTCATCCACAATCAGTATTTTTTGGGGTTCTCCAACATAGCCTATGATTTTCCCTTTTTCTGATGCAGTTGCTGCATTCACCCATTCATTAGAAAGCGGTAAATGCACTTCAAACCAAAAAATACTCCCCACTCCTAAAGTGCTGCTCACTTGAATTTCACTCCCCATCATATTAACAATTTGACGGCAAATTGTTAACCCTAAACCTGTTCCTTCTGCGCGGCGTGAATTGGCTCCTACTTGTTCAAAGGGAAGAAATATTTTTTCTAATTGTTCCGCAGATATTCCAACACCTGTATCTTGAATGGTAAAGCGAATTTTATTTGTATTATTTTCAGGATTTTGTTGTAAGACTTCGACTTTAAATGTAACATTTCCATCATCGGTAAATTTAATCCCATTTCCTAACAAGTTTAGTAAGACTTGACGCAGACGTTTTTCATCCGCATAAATTCCGGTTGGAAGGTTTTCAGCATCGATAAAATTTAAAGTAATTCCTTTGCTTGCGGCTCGTACTCTAGCAATTTCTGCAACCCCCACTAAAAAAGAAGGAAAATGAAAGTCTTTCGCTAACAATTCCATTTTCCGAGCTTCAATTTTAGCCAGATCTAAGATATCATTAATTAAAGTCAGTAAATGAGAACCTGCTTGTTCTATTGTATCCACACCTTTGCGGTATTCGTTAAGATCAGTTGCACGCTGCATAATTTGAGCATAACCCAAAATACCGTTGAGAGGAGTGCGGAGTTCGTGACTCATATTGGCGAGAAATTCACTTTTTGCCAGGTTAGCTGCATCGGCTATTTCTTTTGCTTTTTGTAAGTTTTTTTCGGATTCTCGTAAAGCATTCTCAATTTTGATTCGATCAGCAATTTCTGAGCGCAGTCGTTCAGGTTCACGAACTAAAAGAAAAGCTAAACTTCCAGTTAAAAAAGCAACCCCCCCACTCCCCAAACGTAACCAAAAACTAAAAGGATAAGTTGTTGACCATCCCTGTTTAGGAATAGCCGCCAGTTGCCAAGAACCATTCGGTAAACTGACATTTAAAGTGACTGGTTCTTGAGCAAAAATATCTGCATCCCCAAAAAACACTTCTCCGGCTTCACCTAAACCATCTTTTCCTCGTAAAGCATATTCAAGTTCACTTTCTGGGTTTAAAAGTTCAGCATCTTCTAACAAACGCTCCTTAGAAATAACCACAAAAACTAATCCTAAAAAATCTCCACTATTGGGTTCTTGGTTGGGGGATGTTGAAAAAACAGGAGTCCGACTAATAAGACCCACACCTCCTTGAATTAAATTCACAGGACCTGCAACAAATGTTTTGCGACTTTCTATCGCTTTTTTCACAATCTCTCGCTGTGAGGGAATCTCCATTAAATCGGTTCCAACCGCAGATTCATTTCCTTCTAGAGGATAATAGTAGCTTAAAATCGTACCTTTACTATAAGCAACATTACGAATTCCAGGTTTTTGAGCAACTAAAACTCTGGCTAGTTCTGTAAATTCAGCTTGGGTGAGGTTTGGACGAGTTGAAGTATAGGCGGCTAACCCTTCTGCAACGGATAAACGTTGATTAATCACTCCTTCGAGTTTGGCACGAACCGCAGTGAGTTGATCGAGAATCATCAGATATTTTCTCTCTTGAAAACGAGCTTTTGCGGCATGATCAAAGCTCCAAGTTACAGCAATAACAATCGTTACAGATGCAATTGTTGCCAAATAGGGTGAGGGTTTTATGTTCATTGCTCATTTTCCTTGCAAGAATAACTTGTCTTGATTTATTCTATATTCTTGTATTGTCTTTCCTGCTAATTATTCAATTAATCTTCGTGAAACGTGCTTACCTCCTCTAATAACATTAAAATCGCATAATTTTTTATTAAGAATAATATGATATTTTTTAAGTCAATTTTTGCTCTAGCGATTGAGCAATTTTAAAATATCCTGATCATTAAATTCTGCGGCTAAGGCTAAAATGCGATCGCAAAATTCTTGATACTGGGGATTCATACTAGCCAGTCGCTTCACTGGCTTGAATTAAACGATGAATGGGTGAAACAATCCAAATAGAGGTCAAAATTCCAATCACAATGGCTACTGCTAAAGCTAACAAGCAAAGTAAAATGGTCATGCGGGTATTTGCTTGAATTTGTGCCATAAAATCGGATTCAGGCACCGCAACCACAATCAGCCAATTCAAGCCTCGCGCTTCTTGTAAAGGTGTGAGCTGTACAAATTGTTGTTTGTCATCAATTTTTAATGTCAAGAGTTTTGTTTCTTGAAAATTCGATAAATCTTGGAAATTTTCGGTTAAATACTGAGATAATGTACGAATAATAGGATTCTGACTCGCTATTCCTGGAACCCGTTTTGTTTTCCCCTCTTCATTAACAACAGATTGTTCAGGAATTGAACTCGCCACTAATAAACCATTGGGTTCTAGAATAAAAATCTGTCCACTTTGACCTACTTTTACCCCTTTTAAAAATTGACTAATCCAGTCTAAACTCAAATCAACACTCATTACTCCTCGAAAAATGCCATTGCCATCATAAAAAGGTTCAACAGCAGAAATTGCAATAGTAGCAGCATCATTAGAAAAGTTATAGATTTCACTCCAGGTTGGCTTTCCAGCTTGCACTGCGGCTTGATACCACGGACGTGTTCGAGGATCATAGGTGGGATTTTGTTGCAGTAATTTTGCTCGTCTCCCTTGATAATCAACTTCAAAACGATGTCGAACAAAATTATAGTTTTGATCACTAATTTCGATATAAAATTCTCCATCTTTTTTTCCAACTCCAGCATATTCTTTTTCTTCACCTCCTACAGCAATTACTCTCAACTGAGGAAAGACTTCATTTCTCATCTCAAAAAAATAGTTGATCAAAGGTTGTATATTCTCGGTATTCCAAAGGTTTTGACGTCGAATTTCCCTAATCATTATTGCATTCGCTTTGTGAGGGGTTTCTAAGTAATTATTTAAATATTGTTGTACTCTGACGGTAATTTCGTTTCGTAATGCTTCTGTCACTTCATTAACGGCTTTCCGTCCATTTTGTAAAGATAGCCACCCCGTAAGTCCCACCGCAGTAACAATTTGCAAAACAAAAGGAATAATTAATACAGATCGCAGGCGTAATTTCATCATAACTTTTCCATAAACAATATTTATACATGAATTAATCACGGTTAAAATTTTGAGATCGCCTTGCTATGCTTCAGAAAAAGATAATTCTATTATACTGGATTGTTTGAAAATCATTCTCTCACAGTTTCTCGGTTCAAATTTTTAGCATTTTTTTGTAAAGTTAAATACTAAACAATTATTCATTGAACATTTAACCTGAAAATAAAAACCCAGTTCTCTACCAGGTTTTTGCTTATGGAAGTAAAATTTATCTAAAGAACTAGCCAAATCTTTAAGTAGGTGCTACCATATAATCTGCTCACGCTCAATTGTTAAACCTTTGACAATAGGCTGAGTAGCATTGAATTCCATTGAGATAGTTTTAGCTGCTTTAGTCGGGTTTCAGGGCTAAAGCAGTTTATTTAACTGGGAAGTTTATATTAATGCGTGATTCCGACTTGACGCGCTGCCACAATATAACGGAAAATATATTCTGTTAATTCTATATAATTTTCTGCATCAAAGGCTGAATTTGCCCAAACCGTAACGCCATGATTTTTAATCAATAATGCCGGAACATCGGGTTTTGATTGTTTAAAGCGATCGCAAATTTCCCCTGCTATTTTAGACACATCTAAATGATTCTTAAACACAGGCATCACCACTTGGGGATTTTCTTCCCAAACTCCCAATCCTTTTAACATTTCAATGGGAGGTAAATTCAAGTGATCCCCTTCGGTAAAGTTCGTTACCAATTTCGCTTCGACCGAGTGAACATGATAACAAACTTTTGCATCGGGAAACAGCGAATAAACTGCTTGATGAATACTCGTTTCTGCTGAGGGACGATTCTTTAAATTTGGATTTTCTATCACTTCTCCTTGCAGAGAAACGCGCACAAAATCTTCTTCGGTTAACTTGCCTTTTTGCTTGCCACTTGCGGTAATCCAAAAACTCCCATCCTCGACTCTAGCAGACAAATTTCCCGCAGTTCCCGCCATCCAACCCAGTTGATAAAATTGACGAGAAGCGGTGATTAAATCTTGACGTGGATCGCTGTTCATCTGTTATTTATTTCCCCATTTTTCCAAGGCTTGACGTAACGCTCCGGGCGGTACTTTTTCTAACTCAAAAGAGTCTTGATTTGCACATCGTTCTAAGGCTTCAAAAAACGCTTTTACACCTGCTGATGGGTTCTCGGGATGATCCATAATTCCCGTTCCCGCATTTAAAATAACATCATTTCCATAATCTTTTAACGCTTGGGGAACAATACCCGGATGAATCCCCGCAGAGGGTACCGGAAACACATTTCGCGATCGCAAAATCTCTCTGATTTTACCTTCTTCTATCGGATCAAACGGTAAACTTCCATAATGCGCCGGATAAAGCACCGCATCTGCCCCGCCATGCGCCATTAATGTTCCTAAAACCACCGAATACGCTAACCCGGTATCCGGTGAACCACACATCGCCCCGGCTAAAGCTGGATGGGCAAAAATCGGCACATTAATCTCTGAATCTGCGGCTAACGCTTCCAATACTGAAAACCCATAGGTTAGCACATTTAATAATAGAGCATTCGCCCCATTTTTAACTAAAATTTTAGCTTTTTTTATTAATTCTGTGGCGGAACCTGTGACATTTACCGCATATAAAACGGTTCGCCCGGTTTCTTGTTTAACTCGTTCTAAAACTGGGTAACAAGCTTCTAACCGTTTTAAGGTGGGGGCGACGTCTAAATCTGCCATAATTTCATCATCTTTAATGATATCTAACCCCGCAAAAGCAACCTGCTCTAAAATATTAGCATGATCGGTTGCAGATAACCCCAAAGCAGGCTTATAAATTGCCATAATTAAGGGTCGATTAAACACATTTAATCGTTTTCTAATTCCAGTGATTCCAAACTGAGGAAACTTGCCATAGTTTTCATCTAAACGCAATTCTACAACCTTACCAACTCCCGCCATTGAATACTTGCCAAAAATCATCGTTAGCAGGCTAGCAATATCATTTTCAACGTTGATTTCAGGAAAGCGAACCGTTGCAATACTTTCCCCTTTTTGATTGGTTTTAATTCCGATTACTTCCCCTAAATGCGATCGCATAATGTCTTCCCGGTGACTAAACCGTGCATCCCAAGTTCCAGCAGTTTGTCCGATAGCAATCACTTTGGCTTGACGTTCGGCATCTACACCCGTAGGAAAGCGATAATCTACTTCTATAGTCATCTTTAAAATTAACACAATATCAACAAAATTCCCCCGTTCTCTCAGAGATTGGGGGAGTTTATTTTAACCCATGATTAATGAGTTGGTTTGAGGATTCATGCGAATTTTAGTTTCCGTATATTCAGGAACCCAACCCTCAGTTGTGGTAAAGTAACGCACGGCTTTAATGCGTTTAGTATCCGTTAAATGAAACCAATGTTCAGTTCCGGCGGGAACATTAATATATTCTTCAGGTTGAATGGTTAATTCCATCTGAGAACCATCAGGACAAACAAACCCAAACACCCCTTCACCTTCAATAATGTAACGCACTTCATCATCAGCGTGGGTGTGACAACTTTGGAATTTTGCTAACAAAGAATCCAAATTGGGAATATCAGGATGTAACGCAATTAAATCACGAGATTGATATCCGGCTGTTTGTTTTAGCTGTTCAAAATAGTGATCTAATCCCTGAAGCACTTCTTCTTTTTCAGTCTCATCTAAAGCGGGTTTATCCAATAATGCTTTTAACGCTGAGTTGTCTCCCACCGTCCAACGATTTAAAGAAACATTCAGTGCTGCTAATTGCTTAGAAATATCCTCAAGTTGGGTGTAAGTCCTTCCGTCTTCTAGTTGTAAAATTGCCATTGTTCACGTCTTCAGTTACACAACATACAATTCATAATTTAGCACTTATGGAACCGCAATGACATAATATCGTTCTCGCACCGCAGGCCCCCGCAATGTAACCTTCAAACGTTGACTCAGGGGTAAACGTCCGATAAAATCAAAATTTCCCTCAGCATCCGTTTGAATCGGCTGATGATTAATATACACTAAATCTGTCGGATCAACTTGTCCTCGCAGTTGTACCCTGTCTAAACCCAACCGAGTTAAACTTCTAACTCGCAGTTGAGATCGGGGAGAAATATTCGCCGGAGGTGTAGGATTTTCGCCGGGATTAACAATAGAAACTTGACCTTTTTCCAGTCTCACTTCTTCGCCTGCGGTGACAACTCCGACGATTCCTTCTAGGGTATGAATAACGCTTCTTCCATCAGGAGAAACATTCACACCCAATGTGGTTCCTCGGACTCCGATGATTGTATTAGGGGTTTCCAGTCTAAAGGGAGAATTGATAATCGATTCTTGGCGTTGATTTTGGGGAATTGTTGTACTCCAAAAAGGAGAACTCACAAACCGAGAAATCGATAATCTGACTCGTCCTGCTGTTACCGATAAAACGGTAATTTGATTGGGATTTATTCCAGCATCACCCGAAAGCGTTTTCACTTCAACGGTTGTATGTTCTGCCAGTTCAACTAAACCGATCAAACTATCCACTCGCAAATTAACAATAGAATCTACACCAGTTGTTATTTCATCGCCAACAATTAAAATATCTCCAACTTTTGCGGGTTGTCCATTCACTGTTACAGATTTTCCGTGAATTTCTTCAATTGTTAACCCGCGATTTTCTAGGCGTTGAACCGTTTCTATCCTAGAATTGGCGATCGCCAAATCAAAGCTGAATAAAGGAATAAAAAACGTCAAGATTCCCCCAGCCAGAAAACCGACTCGTCTGCGAGATAATAAAATCATCCTCAACCCTCAACACAACCTTTTAAAAATACTATAGCGGTACAGTATTTTTTTGATGATCTCTAATTTTCAGAAAAGCCAGCTACCACCGGAAAGTCATCTCAGAATTGATCAGAATTTCACCAGGCCTATTTGGGGGAATACAAGTTAACTCAAATCATCATTCCCTAGACTTGTTAGGCTGATTATCACCCCTGGAAGGATCACTGTTAGAATCTTTATTTTCTAGATTTGTTCGGATTGCTGATCCGGCATCACCTGTCCAAGATAAATTTGTAGTTATCGCCTCAGATGTTGAAGAAGCGACGACTAAAATGGCAACAGTCGTTAATACAGACGCGGAAATCTTTTGGAAATTCATTTTGACTCTCACATTAATAGGGTTTCATGGGAGAGCGCCCCGATTTTAAAGTAATCAAGAATTCAAAAGTTATTTTTTCAAAGTTTTAACTTTTGTTTCTGTATTTATGTATAACTAATAATCTTTACAAATTGCAACCTAATCTGAGCGTTTTTACTAGAGCTTTAATTTTTGTAAAATCAGGCATTAATTTGTAAAGATTGAGTAAAGATTGTTTCTCACTCTACTCGTTTGATCAGTTATAACCCTTGTCTGGTGAAATCTCAGCCTCATCAGAGTCACAACCCTGTGGGGTTGTTTTTCCCGGATTTCAAGCTGCTTCTTCACCCAAGACGCTTGCAAAATACTATAACAGTATTAATTTTAAAAACGACAAAATTCATAAATGAAGATTCAACCTTCTCAGAATTGGCCGCAAACCCAAGAAGAAGCCAGTCTCATTCAAGACTCGTTAAAATCTCTGGTAGTGACAACCGATCAACTCAAATCGATTCAATATGTCGCCGGAGTTGATCTGGGGTTTTTAGACAATTATCGTATTTCTCAGGCGGCGGTGGCGGTGTTGAGTTTTCCCGATTTACAACTGCAAGAACAAGCCATTTCTCAACGTCAAACAACCTTTCCTTATATTCCCGGTTTTTTATCGTTTCGGGAAGTTCCCGTGATTTTAGATGCCTTAGAAAAACTGACCCTAACACCTGATTTAATCATCTGTGACGGTCAAGGCATTGCTCATCCGAAACGCTTTGGTTTAGCCTGTCATTTAGGAGTATTAATAGATGTTCCCACAATTGGGGCAGCCAAGTCAAGATTGATAGGAATTCATCAAGAATTACCTTCAGAAAAGGGAAGTTGGCAACCTTTAATAGATAACGGAGAAATGATCGGGGCGGTGGTGCGATCGCGAACCAATGTTAAGCCGTTGTATGTCTCTCCCGGTCATCGAATCAGCTTAGAAACATCGATTAATTATGTTTTGCAATGTACCTCAAAATATCGTTTACCGGAAACCACTCGTTGGGCCGATCATTTAGCATCTCAAAAATGAGTTAATTTGTTGACTCTAAATAAGGATTAGACTCAGGGGGAGCATTAACCGCATCCAGTTCTCGCCGCAAAATTTCCTCATAAATTTTAGGGAGTAAAGGAGTCATCACATTATCTTCAATACCATATCCTAAACTCGTCCAAGTATCAGAAAGAGAACGTAAAACCTCACTCAACTGACCCGCACGTAACATTTGAGCAATATCCATCTGCCAAAGTTCAACATCTATTAACCAACGGTAAACCACAACATCTTGATATTCTGCTTCAAAACTGTAGGGTTGTCGGAACCAAAACTGATTGGGTTCAGGATGATAGCGATAAGCAATGCGTTCCCAAGTGTCCGTTAACAGTTGATAGCGCCCTGCGGCAGTGGTACAGCGTCCTTTATTCGGGCCAACAACAATCGTCACACAGCGATCCGGATGATGACTCAAATCAGAGACATGACGCCCGCCATAGAGAATATGATAAGGGCGAGAAGAATTAGACTCACTGGCTGAAATCGTTCGCATCAAAGCCCGCACATAGGGATCGCCCCCTTCCATGATTAACGGTGGCCATCTGCGGTCAATATCTTGATTAATTTCTTCAAGAACCAGATCCAGCTGATCCCCCAGGTATTCCTCAACTTGCGCTTCTGGCCAGTAGGTAACAATTCCCGCCACAACCAAACCCATCAAAATTACACGTTGAAAAAACCGATCCCGGCTTTTCCTTCGTCTCTGGCGACGTTCCCGAAAGGTTAAAGAAGTTTCGGGGTGAGATGCAACCGAGAAATCTTGAGAATGAACCGAAGTTTTCGACGGTAGATGAAGCGGTTGAACTCGGCTATTGGTTCTTCTTGTTCGACCCATGAACCTTTAACCCACACTGGCGAACAACTGCTCAAAAGAAGTCGGAGTTTCTTCCGGCTTGGCAACAATCTCAACAATTTTACGACGAGAAGCCGGAATAGACAAGGCTTCGACACAAACTTGAGCCACTTTTGTGCGGGGAATACTACCATCAAACAGAGTATCCGCAGACTTCATCACGATCGCATCTTGATTATCATCATTTTTTAACCCACCGGGACGAACAATCGTGTATGTCAGCCCACTCTGACAAAGATAATCTTCGGCTTGTTTTTTCCAAACCAGAATCAACCAAAACAGGTTTAAGGGGTGAAACAACTGCGAGACACACAACGAAGACACTAAAACAAAATGTTCGATATTGGCTTCTCGTGCCACATCTACGAGATTTTTCGTACCCTCGTAGTCTATTTTATACGGCCCGGTCGGATCAAGGCTCGGACTGGCTCCTGTGGCACATAATAACACCGTACAATCGGCGATCGCTGCCTTTAAGCTTTGAGGCTGAAGCACGTCTCCCACAACCAATTCAGCTTGCGGAGGAAGAATATTTTGAGCCGTTTCCCGGTTGCGAACTAAAGCCCGAACGGGAACATTTTGCTGAACCAGTTGCTCAACAATACGACGACCTGTTTGACCTGTTGCACCCACTACAAATGCTTTCATCGTTGTTATCCTGTCGGTAGATGAATATGCTGAGTATAGAAGTTAAACTGTATCAGGGTCAATTTCAAAGTTCAGTATTTTCATTGTAGCCATTAGACCTAAAGAAGAGGCATTCTGGAGTTAAGCAGATCACATGGCAGGAGAACCCATGATGCACCAAAATTCGGTTAACCTACAATCATCGGCGATTTCTGAGGAATTTCTGAGCGATGCTTTGAGTTTTCCTCAAGCTGAAACGACCGATCGAACAGGATTAGAGCAGATTGAACCCACTTGGTTCTACACTCGTTTTGAAGATTGTATGGAAATGTACGCTGACCTAGACCGGGTGGCTGAATATCTCAGCAACCACCAAGGTTGGTTTTGTCGCTGTGCAGAACCCATGCAAACTCAACCTATCGGCGAGAATGCTTATGATCTGTTAATTGGTCGTTTTGGTTCCTTTGGTTATCAAGTTGAAGCTCGAATTGGCTTAGAGTTACTTCCCCCCGATGAACAAGGAATTTACCGAATTCGCAGTGTTCCCATCCCCGGCTATACACCTCCGGGATATGAAATAGATTTTCAAGCGACAATGAAGTTAGTGGAATTGCCCATTGATGAATTTTGTCAACAGCAGGGAATCAAACCTGCTCAACGCCCAGCTTTTATTACCGGGGCGCAGTGGACTTTAGATTTGTATGTCGGGGTGAAGTTTCCCAAGTTTATTCTCGCCATGTCTGAGTCGCTCATTCAAAAAACAGGCGATCGCCTTCTGGCTCAAATTGTTAAGCAAGTGTCTCGACGCTTGAGTTATAAAACTCAAATGGATTTTCATACCACTGAAAATCTGCCCTTTCTCACTCAGGGAAAACGCAAAAAAGGCATGAGTTGAGATCCGGTGAAGTTTCCAGGAAGAAGGCAAAAGGTTAAAGGCCCTTGCAACAGAGATCGTGCTTTCTGTTTCCTTCCCCCTTTGCCTCTTACTTAAAATCAGCTACGGTTTCAGTCAACCCTTTACATTTTGCTAATAATACGCTGGAGAATTTCAATTCCGGTTAAGGCTTGCCAGCTAAACAAACCCAGTAACGTGATATTGAGAGCAATATGAGTGTATCTGGCCCAATCAAACCCTTTTTGCATCCAGGGCGTTAAAGATGCGGAAACGGCAATCATCCCCGTCATTCCCAGTCCAGCCAGAAGGTGTGGGCCAAAAAATAATTTATTGTTGTTAATATAAGTAACAGCCATTCCTCCCAACGTCCCTAACACCATAAAAGCCAACAATACAGAGCCAACTTGATGGTGTTTGAGGTTAAATCTGCCTTTGATTAATTCTTTCTTGACTTCCCCTTCAGCACTGCGAGTCCGGCGAATTTGAATTCCCAAATAGAGGGCATAAACCGTTAAGCCCAGTAAAACAAACATTAAAAGCGGATGAAAAAAGTTGAGCCAGGGTTTAACAGACTCAGGAATCGGTAACTCCATCGTGTTCTCCAGTTGGATTCATAAACTTCATAAAACTTAGCATAACAGCTTTTTACAGTTTACAGGTTACTGTTTCCTGTCCCCTGTCCCCTGTCCCCTGTAACCTAAAAAATGGGGATTGACCGAAAATAATGGGATACAAGCCCCGTCCTTCTAAAACGGCTTCTTACTCCGTCCACAAGGCTAGGAAACCTGGCAGTGGGCGGTGCGCTTTTTTTGATTGTTGATGTATTGAATCAGCACTTCAATAGACACCCATCAAAGCCTGAATGTGCTTCCCTGTCCAAATTAGGTTGTTATTTTGTGTAGACCAATATACAATCAATTTACAAATCAACTTGAACAGGGGTAATGAAAGCCAGGTATCAATACCGAATCTATCCGACTCATCAACAACAGGCTAAATTAGCCAAGCTATTTGGCTGTTGTCGTGTCGTGTGGAACGATACACTGGCTCACTGCATTGAAATGTACAAAACTGGGCAAAAAAAGCCTAGTAATGCTCAACTTCAAAAGCAGTTTATTACCCAAGCCAAGAAAACAGCAGAACGAGAATGGTTATCGGAAGTTTCTAATATTCCTTTACAACAATCCTTGAACGATCTAGAACAGGCTTATCAAAACTTTTTTAAGTCGTGCAAGGGAACAGGGAAAGGAAGAAAAGTTAGACCTCCTAAATTTAAAAAACGAAACGCCAAACAATCAGCTAGATTTCGGGTTGGTGGTTTTAAGCTAGATGGAGACAAAATATCTTTAGCCAAAATTGGAAATTTCAAGATAATTTGGTCAAGACCTCTACCCAGTTCACCAACCTCAATCACAGTCATCAAAGATGCTGCCAACCGTTATTTCCTCAGCTTTGTTGTTGAGGTCAATCAACAACTATTACCCGAGTCACCCAACAGTATAGGGATAGACTTAGGAATCAAAACGTTTGCAACTTTGAGTAATGGTGAAAAAATAGATGCTCCCAAGCCTCTAAAAAAACGGATAAAAAGACTGAGGAAACTCAATCGAGACTTATCTCGAAAACAGAAGGGTTCCAAGAGATACTCACGAGCGAGGGTTAGAAAAGCTAAACTAACCGCCAAAATGAAAGATACCCGCAAAGACTTTCTCCACAAACTATCAACCCGAATAATCATCGAAAACCAAGTGATTGTTTTGGAAGATTTGAGTGTGTCGGGAATGGTCAAAAATCCTAAGCTTTCCAAAGCAATTAGCGATTTAGGGTGGAGACAGTTTAGAACCCTTCTTGAAGAGAAAGCCGAAAAATACGGCCGAGAATTTAGAGTAATAAGTCGGTGGGAACCGACAACTCAAAAGTGTTCATGCTGTGGCTTGAAAGGCGGTAAATTAGAGCTTTCTATTCGAGAATGGACTTGTTTGAACTGTGGTGCATCTCACGATAGAGACGGAAATGCAGCAATAAATATATTGGTCGCCGGAGGACTTTCGGAGACATTAAACGGACGTGGAGGCAGGCGTAAGACTTCGGTTATTGAAGCGGCAGCCCGTGAAACGTCAACCCACCTAGAGAATGCTGTTCAATTATCAATATTTGATATTTTGAAATAGTCTTCTGCTGGGAATCCCCGTTGTTTACGACGGGGAGGATGTCAAGGTTTTTGGTCGTTCCTGAGAATATGCAAGGTGTATATTAAAATGCGACTCCCTCCCGTTTGGGGGGTATTTGTGCAATCCTATGAGTGCGAGTGGGATGAGATAGGTTTATGGGTTCTACACAAGACAGTACATTAATTCGAGCCGTGAAAACGGGAAACCTGATTCATACCCGTGCCTTACTCGCCAAAGGGATCAACGTTAATGCCAAAGACCAAGATGGTGTTACAGTTTTGATGCTGGCGGCTCGTCACGGTTATCGCGATATCGTCAAAACTTTATTAGAAAAAGGAGCATCGGTTAACTACACCAGTAAACGTTATGGTTTAAATGCCCTGATGTTAGCGGTGGCTCATGGTCAACTCAATACCATAGAATTGCTGTTAGCTCATGGGGCGAATGTGAATGCAACCAATCCCAACGGGAATACCGCTTTGATGGTTGCCTGTATCAAGGGAAATGTTGAGGTAATTCGCCTATTAATTAATGCAGGGGCAAATATTGATTTACGAGATCATAAACAACAAACGGCTTTGACTCTGGCGGTTTCTCAGAATCATTGGGATGTCATCCAAACGCTACTCGAAAGCGAGTCTATCCGTCCAGAATTCATTTCTACTTTGTTGAGTGATGCCATACAACAACGCAATCTTCAACTGATTAAAGCGATCGCCCGTTCTGGAATTAATCTTAACATCCCCAGTGAAAACGGTACTCCCCTGATGCAAGCGGTAGACTCCAATCATCTGGAAATGGTAAATATTTTTATTCAAGGGGGTGCTGATGTTAACGCCACGACAGAGGAAGGCTTTACCCCCTTGATGGCGGCGGCGGCTTCTGGAAATGTGGCGATCGCTAGTGCTATTTTGGATGCAGGGGCGAACCTCTCAGCTACGGATCAAGATGGAGAAACAGCCTTACATATAGCCGTCGTCGAAGGACACGCCGAGATGGTTGAACTGCTTCTCAGTCGGGGGGCTGATGTGAGTATCGCGAACCAGTTAGGAGATACGCCTGTAATGGTGGCGTTATTACAAGGCTATAGCTCTATCTGTGCGAGTCTTCTGCAAAGGGTTTCGGCGGAAAACCTCTCCCCCCTCGTTCAAGCTAAAATTTTAGGGGAAACGGCTTTAACGCTGGCAACGCTGCACAATGATCTCGATACGGTGAAGGTGCTATTAAAAGCGGGATTGGAAGTCAATGTTCCGGCGGAGGGGGGAAAAACAGCTTTGATGAAAGCCGCAGAACGGGGATATACTCGAGTTTTACGGGAGTTATTAGCATCAGGAGCGCAGGTGAACCAGCAAGATGAGGTGGGGGGAACCGCGTTAATGTGGGCGGCGCACAAAGGGCATTTAGAGGCAGTACAGACTTTAATTGAGGCGGGGGCGGAGGTCAATTTGAGAAATAAAGGTGGATGTACGGCTTTGATCTTGGCAGAATTTCAGGGTTATAAAACGATTATGAAAGCGCTGAGAAAGGCTGATGCCAAAGATTAATTTTTGTTGTTTTTACCCGGATTTTTGGGAGAGTCTGATCATTTTTGATGCCAACAGAGGTGTTTAATAAACACCAAAAAATCCGTAAATTCCACGAAGACATTTGACTGGGGTTCAGGTTATTAATAGAGATATAGGACTCAAAAAGACAACCTGCACTGAATTAAGGTTGTGGTAATGCACTCCTGTGGTATATTGTTGAGTCGCTAAGGATTGGCACTTTCTAACGGTGGCTGGGTGAAAGTGTCAATCTCTTTACTGCTTTCAGGGTTCATTTCGGTTAATCGTCTTGGAAATGGTATAAGGTGCTGTTGTGTGGGTAGATTCCCGGTGATTCCTTAAGGATTGTCATAGCATCTACAAATTATATTAATCCTCAAGGGATCACACCGTATAACAATGAAAATTTGTGGGTTTCCAAGGGTGTATCTACCTTCACTTTAACTCTTGGAGACTTTTCGGCTATGAACAATTTTTATCGGAGCATTTTTTGAGCTATACAATCAGGAATTTTAGTCTATCTTTTCTAGAGTTTTTCTCTATTTTTTGGGGTGCAAATTATCGGTTTTCGGATATTTCTCAGATCAAGTTTAATCACAAAAATAGCTAAAAATTAGCCTGAGTTGATCACTCCAGGGACGTATCTACCAATACAAACCCTCTTGGAGTATTAACAATGTTCTCTTCACCTTGTATTGAGCAAATTGCCTTTCACTGTGACAATTTAACCAATGAAACAGTAGTTTTTATTGATTCTAGTTTAGAATCCTATCACGATTTAATCGCTGGAGTCAATGCTAATATTTCTGTTTTTATTCTAGACTCACAGCAGGATGGAATTCAACAAATTACGGAAGCACTCAAAACCCATACTCTGGAGTCTTCGAGAAAAATTAATGCGATACATCTTTTGTCTCACGGTTATCCAGGTTGTTTGTTGTTGGGGAATGGGAAACTCCAACTGGAAACCATTACTCAATATCAAAACTTCTTAAAAAGTTGGCAAAATTATCTTGATAAAGAGGCTAACATTTTCCTCTATGGATGTCAAGTTGCGGCGGGAATAGGTTCAGTTTTAGTACAGAAACTCAGTGAGTTAACAGGTGCTAATATTGCAGCTTCTACCGATATTATTGGAAATTTTCAACAAGGGGGAACCTGGAACTTAAATTACCAAACCGGAGAAGTTGTCGGAAGCTTACCCATTCACCCAGATACTTTAAAAGCTTATAAGGGAATTTTCTCAACAATTCTCACTGTTACCAATATAAATGATAGCGGAATTGGTTCATTAAGACAAGCGATTGTTCTCGCACAAGCGGGAGATATTATTCAGTTTGACTCGAGTTTAGCCAATCAAAAAATTACTTTAACCACTGGGGAGTTAGAAATTAATAAAAACCTCACGATTGATGGTGTCAATGCAACAGGTTTAACCTTGAGTGGAAATAATACTTCTCGCATCTTTCATCAACAGCCAGATACGACATTTACCCTAAAAAATCTCAAGATTACTGAGGGTTATGCTAATAACACTGATGAACCATTAGGCGATAGAGGCGGTGGTATTTTTGCAGAAAGACGCACCCATATTACTATTGAAAATGTCGATTTTGAAAATAACTACGCAGGAGAAGGTGGCGCATTAACCGTTTATCACTTTAGTAAAGCCGTTGTTAAAAATAGTCGTTTTATTAATAACGATGGAACCCTAAGTTTCAGTGAACAGGGTGGCGGCGCTATTCACGTTAGAGATGTAGAATTAACCGTAGAAGATAGCCTTTTTGAGAATAACAGAGGAATGAATGGTGGAGGAATTAATAGTTTAGCCAGTTGGTTAACCGTCAAAAATTCCCAATTTATTAACAATGATACCAGTCCAGGTGCAAATGGTCAGGGTTTTGGTGGAGGGATCTACACGGATGGTTTAAAAGTCACCTATCCCGACGGAACTCAAACCGGGGGTACCGCATTAATTCAAAATAGTTACTTTCAAGGAAATATTGGTGCAGGAAGTGGAGGAGGTGCATTTTTATTCGGTTATGATAATGATGAAATTTTGATTGAAAATAGCCGCTTTACTCAAAATACTGTCATTGCTAATAATAATGGAGTGGGTAACGGAGGAGGACTAAGAACAGGAAATGTTGCATTAACCACCATTAAAAATACCACTTTTGATAACAATATTGCAATCAGTGGCGGTGGCGTTTGGATTGATGCTCGCTCAACTCAGTCTAACATTATTAATAGCACTTTTTCTGGAAACAAAGCAGAACATTCTACCGGAGAAGCTTACGGGGGAGCCATGACTATTAACTCCCCAACTCAGATTATTAATACCACCATTGTTAATAATACATCTCAAGGACTGGGAGGAGCAATTTTTAGTTGGGACCCAGACAATTTAATCCCAATTACCGTTAAAAATACCATTTTTTTAGATAATTATGCAGACTTGAATGATTCTGCTCATCATAGCAATCGTCAGTTTATTGATGGCGGAAATAATCTACAATTTCCCGGTTTAAGCAATCATCCTAGAGCTGTATTAGTCACACCTAATATTCTCGTCGCTGACCCCAAACTTGATAATTTTCAAGAAATAAATGGAATATGGGTTCATCCTTTATTAGGTGATAGTCCTGCTATTGACGCAGGAACCAATACGAATGCACCCACCACAGACCAACTCGGCAAAAATCGTCCGTTAGATGGAAATAATAACGGTGTTGCAATTGTTGATATTGGGTCTTATGAATATGCTTTTCCCTTCCCGGAAATTGAAGTCATTAACGGTAGCATCACTATTGCTGACAATACCGGCAGTGTTGATTTTGGAACCACAACGGTTGGAACTCCAATTAGTCAAACTTTCACTATTCAAAATATTGGAATAGCTGACCTCATTCTCTCTAATTTACAACTTCCCAATGGCTTTATTTTAGTGGGAACGTTTCCGTCTATTATTTCACCTGCTTCTGAAGCGACTTTTGAAGTTCAACTCGATACAACAGTTGCAGATAATTTCACGGGGGAACTTTCTTTCGTGACTAACGATACGGATGAAAATCCTTTTAATTTCTTTATTTCAGGAGTTGTTAACCCTGAACCCGAACCGGAACCTGAACCTATTATTGAACCGGAACCAACACCTGAACCGGAACCTATTATTGAACCGGAACCTGAACCGGAACCTGAACCGGAACCTATTATTGAACCGGAACCTGAACCGGAACCTGTTATTGAACCTGAACCCGAACCGGAACCTGTTATTGAACCCGAACCGGAACCCGAACCAACACCTGAACC
>JBJHBL010000055.1:0-40241 GCA_050485465.1 Limnoraphis sp.
TTGAGGAACGAAACCCAACAATAAATAATCAAAAAAAGCAGAAAACTTGACAACAATTATGGGGTTTTGGGTTGCGCTCTGGCTTAACCCAACCTACTACTGTCCCCTAAATCCCCCCATTCTGGTAGCTTGGCTTGAGGAACGAAACCCAATAATAAATGATCAAAAAAAGCAGAAAACTTGACAACAATTATGGGGTTTTGGGTTGCGCTCTGGCTTAACCCAACCTACTACTGTCCCCTAAATCACCCCATTCTGGTAGGTTGGCTTGAGGAACGAAACCCAATAATAAATAATCAAAAAAAGCAGAAAACTTGACAACAATTATGGGGTTTTGGGTTGCGCTCTGGCTTAACCCAACCTACTACTTATTTTTAAGATAAACTTAAGAATTAAATGCGATCGCCGTCTGCAAAAATACAGTTTCCTAACAGGTTATGATAGAACTTTACAATTGAACTGCTACAGGAAATCCTAAATATGGCTCAAAATGAAACCCGCAATGAAGCAGAAGTCCGTTCTCGGAAAGTAGACGAGTTGCGATCGCTAGGAATAGACCCCTACCCCAGTCAGTCTTTCACGCGATCGCACACCACCCAAGCGATCAAAGATTTATTCTCCCAACCCGGAAACGAACTCGCAGAGGGGGAAGCAGATCCCCAAGCACGTCCCCTGAAAGTCTGTGGACGGATTACTTTCAAGCGCGATAGCGGGAGTATTGGCTTTATTGGGTTAACCGATGTGTCGGGAACCATTCAACTGAAAATCGAGAAAAAACTCGTTACAGGCGAAGCGGGGGGACTCTCCTTTAATCAAATTAAAAAGTTATTAGATACGGGAGATTTTATCAGCACTGAAGGAATTGGCTGTCGCACAAACCGAGGCGAACTTTCTGTACAAGTTGAACGGTTGGATGTGCTTTCAAAAGCAACCATTCCCTTTCCAGATTCCTATTATGGCGTTAACGATCCTGAAATTTGTCGGCGTCATCGGGAGTTAGGATTAGTTAGTAATCCCGAATCTTTTGCCACCTTTAAACTTCGCAGTCGCATTATTAGAAGTATGCGAACCTATCTCTGGAATGCGGATTTTGATGAAATCGAAACTCCGGTTTTACAAGCGATTTATGGGGGGGCTGCGGCGCGTCCGTTTAGCACTCATCATAATGCTTTAGATATTGACTTATATCTGAGAATTGCTACAGAATTGTTCTTAAAACGGGCGGTTTGTGGCGGCTTTGAACGAGTATTTGAGATTGGGCGGGTGTTTAGAAATGAAGGGATTGATAGCACTCATAACCCTGAATTTACCTCAATTGAAGCTTATCAAGCCTATGCGGATTATTTTGACTTAATGACGTTGGTTGAAGACTTAATCTGTGCGATTGTTCAAGATGTTTTGGGGGATGTGACTGAAGTTGATTATCTTGATGATAAACTGAGTTTAGAGCGAAAATATGATTATACTGATATTTATCCTAGTTTTACCGGGAAACACTGGAAAGTGCAAACCATGGTGGAAGCAGTGCGGGAAAAAACGGGTTTAGATTTCGAGACGTTAACGTTAGAAGAAGCCATTCTAGAAGCGGAAAAACTGGGTTTAAAACCCTCAAAACTGCATACCCAAAGTTTAGGCTATTTGTTGTATGCGGTGTTTGATCAACAAGTAGAATCTACTTTGATGGAACCAACATTTATTATTGATTTTCCCGTTGAAGTCAGTCCTTTAGCCAAGCGTCATCGTTCTAAACCAGGTTTTGTTGAACGGTTTGAGTTATTTATTCATGGTACCGAATATTCTAACGGGTTTTCGGAGTTAAATGATCCGGTTGATCAACGCAAACGTTTTGAAGAACAACTCGCCCAAAAAAATGCAGGGGATGAAGAAGCACACCCGATGGATGAAGATTTTATCCAGGCGTTATCATTAGGAATGCCAACTTGTGGCGGGATGGGAATTGGGGTAGATCGACTGATTATGTTATTAACTAATACTCAGAGTATTCGAGATGTGATCATGTTCCCCACCATGCGTTCAACCTTGAAAGATTCTTAATTTTTGCGTAAATAAAGGGCGCAAGTTAACAAACAGCACAAGGCTTGCGCCCCTATATCAATAACACATTAATCAACAGCATTTATTAATTTAAAAACCTCATTGAGTTTAGATTCTAACTGATTGATTTTCTGCTGTTGTAACAGAACAGTCTGTTTGAGTTGTTCAACTTTTTGTTCAAGAGAAATATTGTCTAAAGAAACAGTGTTAGATTTTCCACCTGTATTAAAAGCCTCTAGAACTTTATCCCAACTGGGTTGAAACTTAAAACCATAAGTCTTCTGTAAATATCGATAAGCTTTATTACAAGTTCCAAAACGCTTTTGTAAAGTCTCTTTTGTCCAATATTCTGCATTTTTGAGATAGTTTTTATCCAGAATTTGAGAGGTATTCGGTGATAAAGATGCAACTTCAACATCAATATATTCATCAGAATTAGCGGATTGCTTTTCTTCAGTTTCAACCTGTGCATAAGCATATCCTAAACGCATTCCAGCTTCTACTGCATCAACGGTTTGATCGGCTAAATTTTCAGCAATATTACTCAGATTTTCTACGCCTTGATTAACCTTGTTAATAGTTTTATTGATTTTATCAAAGCGGCTTTCATCTTGCAGGGTTTCTAAAATATTTGGCATTTTTTTAGTCCTATTTATTGTCTAACAAATCTTGTCCGATGGTTCGAGGATTTTCTTGGTTTTCAGGATTAGAATTAATCTCTGAGTTTTGCTGTCTAATGAGTTCGCTAATATCTGTAGTAAAGAAAACTCTAACAGATCGCATAATTTTTTGTAGACGTTCTAATGTGCCGAGTATACCATTAGTTCCTTGAACTTCATCATAAGTGTTCTTTAAGTTATGAATCATATTTGTGATGGCTTGTCTTTCTTCTTTCAGAGAAATAATATCTGTGGTGATTGTATTAAGTTCTTGTTGAAGTTCTTGCTTTTGGATGTCTTTCTGTTGCAATTCAAAATTACGTCTTTCAAGTATTCCTTCAACAGCTTGCTTTTCTTTTTCTAAAATTTCTAACTGTTGTGTTGTTTCCTGAATTTCTTGATTGAGAACAACTATTTTCTGTTTAGCTTCTGTCTGACGACGAACAAGCTGTCCCCGACTGCGCGTTAAACTTATGTAAGTATCCCGCAAATCATAATAGTTAGCTATTAATTCTTCGTAACTTAAATTCTCGGCTTTTGCAGGAAATTCACTGACACTTCGGTATTCTTTAAATTCAGGCATACTGTTTATGACTCCGATTTCAATAATCTATTCTAATTTATCATACAGGTTGAATTAAACCTATTCAGGTTAATACGGAACTTTATAATAAACTTTTACCTCTCTTGTCCGTGAATATACGGATAAATTATTCTAATTTTCTTTGATGCGTTTATATAGCAATCAGAAATGATTTGTTAGAAATCTAAAAGCCGATAAAAAGTCTGAAATGACTTCCAATCTTTCCTCTTGCCTCTTGCCTTTTGCCTTTTGCCTTTATCTTCAACCTTAAAAAATATGACAAATAGCAAACCGAGTGACAAAATGTGATAAATCTATAAACTGGTATAATAAATAAACTTTCAATGACCGCCATACAGGAAACACCCAAACATCAGAAAGCCAAAGCCTTGAAACCGGGCAGTCGCCGTCCCGCTAAAGAACTGTGTAGCGAGTGTGGACTGTGTGACACCTATTACGTTCATTACGTTAGAGAAGCCTGCGCTTTCATCAACCAACAAATTACCCAACTGGAAACCCAAACTCATGGGAGAAGTCGCAATTTAGACAACGAAGATGATCTCTATTTTGGGGTTCATCAAACGATGATGGCGGCGCGAAAAAAACAACCCATCGAAGGCGCCCAATGGACGGGAATTGTTAGCAGTATTGCTTGTGAAATGTTAACTCAGGGTATCGTTGAAGGCGTGGTTTGTGTTCAAAATACCAAAGAAGATCGCTTTCAACCGATGCCTGTAATTGCGAGAACCCCTGAAGAAATTCTAGCAGCAAGAGTCAACAAACCGACCCTTTCGCCCAATCTTTCCGTTCTCGAAGAAATTGAAAAATCGGGAATGAAACGGTTATTAGTGATTGGTGTTGGCTGTCAAATTCAAGCACTGCGGGCGGTTGAGAAAGAATTAGGATTAGAAAAACTTTATGTGTTGGGAACGCCTTGTGTGGATAATGTGACTCGCGCAGGTTTACAAAAGTTTCTCGAAACCACCAGTAAATCTCCCGAAACAGTTGTGCATTATGAATTTATGCAAGACTTTCGGGTTCACTTCAAACACGTTGATGGTTCAATAGAAAAAGTGCCGTTTTTTGGGTTAAATACCAAAGAACTCAAAGATATTTTCGCCCCCTCTTGTTTGAGTTGTTTTGATTATGTCAACTCCTTAGCCGATCTCGTGGTAGGATATATGGGAGCACCCTTTGGTTGGCAATGGATTGTGGTTCGCAACGAAACGGGTCAAGAAATGTTAGACTTAGTATCAGGTCAACTTGACACCCAACCTGTTCACTCTGAAGGCAAACGTCAACAAGCAGTTCAACAAAGTATTCCCGCTTATGATAAGGGCGTAACGTTACCGATGTGGGCGGCGAAGTTGATGGGTGTGGTGATTGAAAAAATCGGCCCGAAAGGGTTAGAATATGCTCGGTTTTCGATAGATTCTCATTTTACGCGCAATTATCTCTATGTCAAGCGCAACCATCCTGAAAAGTTAGAATCACACGTTCCAGAATTTGCGAAAAAAATTGTTGATCAATATGAGCTACCGGAATGATAGAATAAAAATAAAACCCTAGCCTTTTTCTTTCGGTTAAAGCTTAATGGTGTTTTCTATCGTTAGGCGGGGGGGTTGTCACATTCTTCCCCTTCGTCTAACTGAAGTTAACCGAATCTCAACCTCTATTGACTTTTTTGCGAGGTTTGTATTATTCGTTACAACTGAAAACGTTCATTGAGTTTATAACTTAGCACAGATATTAGTAAAATCAATAGAACCAGCCAAGATGCCGAAGCCAGGCTAAGGAATAAAAACACCAAAGCCACTCCTTTGACCATGATCTTGGCAATCTCATCGGTCATTATCACACTAATACTAACTGCCAACATCGAAATTGACAGATAAATTAAATCAGGTACTAACATTTTAGGGTTTCCCCCCTCAAAGGTTAAATAGAGAATGCGTCTTTCGCGGGTGACTAGATTAACGCAGATAGGATGAATCCCGGTTGTGTGTGTTCTTCCTGAATCGCTGGGGTGATCCACTCAAATTCAGCGATTACTGGGAATTATTGTTCTGGATTCCATTTATCAGATCATAGCATCTTTTAACAAGATGTATAAAATCCTATTCCTGAAAGCTTTGTCAAGAAAAGCCTACTTTTTCCCCAGGAAACTAATCGTATCACAGGGGATTATACTACGTTGAAACCCGAGCATTTTTCAAAGTTGATCAAAAGTTGATGATCCCTTTAAAGTTTTTCTGCAAAAGAAGCACGATTTCCAAAATTTCAGTAAATTGAGTCAAAAATCAGATAGATTCTCCCTCTTGAAAGTTTTAACAAGATCCTGGCACGACATTTAATCCCTTCAAAAAAATGCCGCGCCTTTTGGACTTTTTTAACGTCTGACGAGCTTTTTACTCACTTTACGCAGACGAATCGACTCCGGTGTCACTTCTACCAGTTCATCCGGGCCAATATATTCTAAAGCTCGTTCTAGACTCATGTCTACAGGTGACTGTAATTGTACCAATTCATCCCCGGTAGCGGAACGATGGTTCGTCAACTGTTTCGCCTTGCAGACATTCAAATCTAAATCTTGAGGGCGGTTATGTTCCCCAACAATCATCCCTTTATAAACCTTCGTTCCTGGCGTAATAAAGAATGATCCCCGATCTTCAGCGTTTTTCATCGCATAGAAGGTACTCACCCCTTCCTCAAAAGCAATTAACACCCCATTGCGGCGAGTTTCAATCTCTCCAGACAGAAGCCGATATTCTAAGAAACTATGGTTCATAATCCCTTCACCGCGAGTAATTCGCATAAAATCACCCCGGAAACCAATTAACCCCCGCGCCGGAACCACAAACTCTAACTGGGCGCGTCCATTCCCGCCTACCCGCATATCCTGCATATCCGCCCGACGTTGGCCCAAGCGTTCCATACAGCTACCGACCGCTTCTTCAGGAACATCTAACACCAGATATTCAAAGGGTTCGTAGGGTTGACCACTAATTTCGCGGTAAATCACTTGCGGCTGAGACACTTGGAATTCGTAGCCTTCCCGTCGCATATTTTCAATTAAAATCCCCAGGTGAAGTTCACCCCGTCCTGATACCATAAACTGATCGGGGGAGTCAGTTTCTTCAACCCGTAGGGCGACGTTGGTTTCTAACTCTCGCATTAAGCGATCGCGTAACTGACGGGAAGTGACGTAAGATCCTTCCTGACCTGCAAAGGGAGAATCATTCACCGAGAACATCATCTGTAACGTCGGTTCATCCACCTTAATCAAAGGCAGGGCTTGAGGTTCGTTGGGACAGGTAATGGTTTCACCAATATTGGCATCGGCAAACCCCGCCACTGCAACCAAATTTCCGGCAGTAGATTCTTCGAGATCGACTCGGCTTAGGCCCTCAAAGCCCATTAATTTAGTAATTTTGCTTTTGAGAAGGGTTCCATCTTCTCGGACTAAAGCCGCTTGTTGTCCCGCTTTAATTGTGCCGTTATGAATTTTACCAATCACAATTCGACCGACATATTCAGAATAATCTAAGGTTGTGACTTGGAGTTGTAGGGGTTTAGTCGGATCACCAACAGGAGGCGGAACGTGTTCGATAATATCTTCAAACAAAGGCTGCATATCCACACCTTGTGCTTCTAAATCTCGTTTGGCATAGCCTTCTAAACCCGATGCAAACAGATAGGGAAATTCACACTGATCATCATCCGCGCCAAGTTCGAGAAACAAATCTAAAACCTTGTCTACCGCGCCATAGGGTTCAGCCCGAGGACGGTCAATTTTATTGATGACCACAATAGGACGTAAGCCTTTTTCTAGGGCTTTTTTCAACACAAAGCGGGTTTGAGGCATCGGGCCTTCATTCGCATCCACAATCAGGATACACCCGTCTACCATGCCTAAAACTCGTTCAACTTCACCGCCAAAGTCCGCGTGACCGGGAGTATCAACAATATTAATCAGGGTGTCTTTGTACCGAACCGCAGTATTTTTCGATAAAATAGTAATTCCACGTTCTCGTTCAATATCGTTAGAATCCATCACACAGTCCGGCACATCTTCCCCTTCGCGGAAAATACCAGACTGTTTTAACAAAGCATCGACTAAGGTAGTTTTGCCGTGATCGACGTGGGCAATAATAGCAACGTTACGAATCGGGAGAGACATAGGTTAGTGCCTAGTAGCAGAAGTTATAAGGTTATTGGCATTTGTTGACGTATCTTAATAATTCTAACGCATAGGCGATCGCTACAAAGGCTACAAACAACAAAGGATTGGTTTTTCCACAATAGGTCAGGGCGAGTTTAACAAGATGATTGCTGAGAATTTCCCGAACCCCGAACCCACCCAACAGATTAGCCAAAAATTTAGAAATTAAACTGAGGAATTTTGCAACACATCCTGAACATGAGCAAACCGTTCTTGATCAAGTTTCACCTCTAAATCTTCACCCTCTCTTTGAAAACTTAAACGTTGTACCTGACCCAAATAAACAGGTTCAGAAACTCCCGGTGAGGGATGAATTAAAGTCCGCGCCCGAACCGTTAAACGTTGATTTGGCTGTCCCCCACGTCCTGGAGAAAACAAATCCACTCCCGCTTGTTGTAAAGTCGCTTCTAATTCCGTCGGAGTAATATTCGGCGCAACTGCAATCACAATTTGCGTCCCACCATCATCATAAACACGAGAATAGCGAACCGCACCCGGAACAGCAACTCGGTTAAACAGTCCCAAACCCAAACCAAAAACCCCAAACGTTAAAACACCCATAAAAGCCGTTATCCCGACCAACCGGAAGCGAATCCCCCATTTAAAGATTAATCCCAGTATTGTCAAAACCGCGCAAAATAGGGTCAATAAACCAAGCCATTTAGAATAATTGAGAAGTTCAGCCGTAGATAACATCAGTTTTGGTTCAGTATTAGTCGTTCAAATCAAGCATATCAGTTCCCTGTTGCCTGTTCGGTGTCTTTTCGCCCCTTTAGAAAATAGGTTAGCATTTCCCCTTTACCCTTAACGGTAATTTTTCCCCGAGCTTCTAGATGGTATTTTTCCTTCAAACGTTCATAGGTAGTCGCCGTCACTTGAATTTTCCCAGAAATCCCATGAGACTCCATACGGTTGGCTGTATTAACCGTGTCCCCCCAGAGATCATAGGTAAATTTTTTCGTACCAATCACACCCGCTTCCACTGGCCCTGTATTAATCCCAATTCGCATTTTTAGCGGTTCCCCGTTTTTGAGGCTAAACTGACCAATAATCTGCTGCATATCCAGAGCCATTTCAGCGATCGCCTCTGCATGATCCGGTTGAGGAATTGGCAGTCCACCGACTACCATATAAGCATCTCCGAGAGTTTTAATTTTTTCCAGTTTGTACTGGTCTGCCAACTCATCAAACCGAGAAAAAATGCGATTGAGAATTTCCACCAGTTCCGCCGGAGACAGATCCACCGACAGTTTCGTAAAATTAACGATATCACCGAACAAAACTGTCACATCGCTAAAACTATCAGCGATGGTGCTTTCGCCCCGTTTAAGGCGTTCTGCAATGGCTTTAGGAAGGATATTGAGAAGAAGCTGTTCAGACTTTTCTTGTTCTTCGGCGAGTTTTTTCAGATAGGCTCGTTCTTGATCCCGCAGTCGCTTCTTTTCCAGACAAGCATTAATGCGAGCGCGTAATAAAACGGGATTAAACGGCTTAAACAGATAATCTTCGGCCCCCAGTTCAATACAACGCACCACACTCTCAATATCGTTAACCGCCGAAATCATAATCACGGGAATGTAGCGCAAACTCTGATCCGCTTTCAAAGCTTCTAGGACTTGATAGCCGTTGATCTGAGGCATCATAATATCTAGCACCACCAAGTCTAGAGGTCGAGAACGCATCATTTCTAAAGCCTCAAAACCATTATTAGCCAGTATGACTTGATGCCCTTCTCGTTTGATCCGGCGGGCGAGTAAATCACGATTAACCTCGTTATCATCAACGATGAGAACAAGAGATGATTCTGGTAGGTCAGCGTTCATCTGGCTTTGGGGTAAATTTCCTGTCTAAAGTTCAACTTAATTAACTTAAGACAGAAGAGGAGTAATTGCACCGCTTTTTACTTGCTGCACAAGATTTTTCAAGTGAGCTGGGGTTCTTAACGCAGGGCCTAGGAATATTCAACCTCCGCTAAAGCTACAAATCACACGATCGACTTCCACAGTCTACTTATGAAGTTGCTGTTTTTTTAAGAGGGTTTCAATTTTCTCTAAAAGCCGAGGAAATTCCACTGGCTTTGTGTCGTAATCATCACATCCTGCTGCAATACACTTTTCGCGATCGCCGGCCATCGCATGAGCGGTTAGGGCAATCACAGGTATTGTCTTTGTTTTAGGATTATTTTTAATTTCGCGAGTCGCTTGCCATCCATCCATCACGGGTAAACTCATGTCCATGAGAATCAGATCGGGATAATGGGAGTGACTCAGTGCAACTCCTTCAGCCCCATCGACTGCGATAAAAACCTCGTATCCTTTGCGACTGAGACGGCGTTTCAGCATATCTCGGTTCATTTCGTTATCTTCAACCAACAAAATCTTAGCCATGATCTGATTTGAGCGTTGACAGTTAAGTATTGCGACTCGGGGAAACCAAAGATGATGTTTTTAGACTAGCATTGACTAGCCCCCGAATATCACGCAGCAGATCATCACTGTTATAACTTCCTTTTTGCAGAATTTGTTCTACACAGCCTTGAAGTTGTGAGCTTTCCTGGTCGGTTAAGTCCATTGCTGTAATCACAATAATCGGAATATTCGCCCACTCGGGGGTACGGCGAACGATTTCAATTAACTCAAAACCATTCATTTGAGGTAAGATCAAATCGAGTAGAATCAGGCTGGGTGGGTTTTCGATCAGTTGTTTGACTGCGGCGGTTCCTTCTGAAGCTTCTCCAACTTTCCAGCCATCCTCTTCTAAGACATTTCGCAACATTTGGCGGGTGTGGGGTTCGTCTTCTACAATCAAAATACGATTCACCGGATTTGCGCTATTGTCAGAGCGTTGATGTTGATATTTGCTGACCAGCTTTGCTAAACGTTTGCCATCAACGGGTTTAATTAAATAATCAGATGCCCCTAGAGCAAATCCTCGGGTTTTATTGCTGATGAAGGATAATACAATCACAGGGATATCGGCTAATTCGGGATCGGCTTTTAAAGCCGATAATACTGCCCAACCATTCATACTCGGCATCATAATATCGAGGGTAATGGCATCGGGGTGAAGGTCTTTGGCTTTGCGGAGTCCTTCTTCTCCTGAAGATGCGGTTTCGATGTTCATCCCTTCTCCGGTTAGCGATCTCACGATTAAATCCTGTGCCATCTGATCATCATCGATCACTAAAATGGTGTTGGAGGCACGGGGAGTCCCGGTGTTTGTCTGGCAATGCTGACGGTTGACTTGAGAAACGGGAGGTTGCCAGTCTTCGTCTTCTTCTGGTCTATTTTCCGGTTGCTGTTGTTTTTTAACGTCTACAGGTAAAATCAAGGTAAAGGTAGAACCGATATTTTGCTGGCTCTCAACGATAATCGATCCGCCCATCATTTGACAAAAGCGCTGACTGATCGCTAACCCGAGTCCGGTTCCTCCGTAACGCCGGGTTGTCGAAGCATCGCCCTGGGTAAAGGGTTGAAACAGTAGATCGAGTTGTTCAGAACTCATGCCGATTCCGGTATCGCTGACTTGAAACTGAATCCAATTCAATACTGCATTTTCCCCGTCTGAATTTTCGCTGTTTTCGGGTTCGAGTCGTAGCGGCGATATTTTTAATTTAATTTGACCTGCTGTTGTAAATTTAGCAGCATTACTGAGCAAATTCAACAAGATCTGTCGAACTTTGGTGACATCTGCGTTCATGATCTCAATCTCTTTATCCCATTCTACTTCTAAGGTGTTACTATTGCGATCAACGAGAGGTTGAGCAGTTGAAATTATGCTGTCAATCAGGGCGGATATGCTAAAGGTTTCGATATACAAATCCATCCGACCTGCTTCTATTTTTGAAATGTCGAGAATATCATTAATCAGGGTCAAAAGATTGCGTCCTGCGGTGCAAATGCGCTCTAAGTCTGGAAGCAGAGCATTATACCCTAAATCCTGCGCTTCTTCTGATAAAATTTCACCATAGCCAATAATGGCATTTAAAGGAGTTCGCAGTTCATGGCTCATATTTGCCAGAAAGGTACTTTTGGCTCGACTGGCGGCGACAGCAGCTTCTTTGGCTTGTTTAAGGGCAACGGAGGCTTCTTTGCTTTGGGTAATGTCTTCGACGGTGCCTTCATAACAGATCGTTCGACCATTTGCATCTTTGACGGCTCGAGCATTTTCTGATATCCAAATAATACTACCATCTTGACGATAAACTTGAGATTCAAATCCGGAAACAACGGGGTTAACTTCCATTGCGGCTAGAAATTCAGCCCGTCGATTCGGTTTAACATAGAGTTGTTGGTTTAGATCAGTGATCCCGGCGATTAAATCTTCGGGTGAAGCATACCCTAAAATTCTGGCTAAGGCAGGATTTGCACTCAGATAATACCCTGTTCTTGTTGTTTGAAAAATGCCTTCGGCGGCGTTTTCAAAGATGCTCCGATATTTCGCTTCTGTTTGTCGAAGAACGGCTTCGGTGCGTTTCCGTTCAATGGCGTTAGAAAACATTTCTGCGACCATTTTTAAGAGGGCGATGTTATCGGAGGAGCAGGAAAAAGCAGAATTGAGAGTATCAAAGCGGAGAAATCCGACGACCGATTTCCGACAAACGAGGGGAATAATTGTTAAATGTTGGAGGTTTTCTAAAAATTTGTTTGGATGATTTTCCGGGGTTTCTGTCTGATGAAATTGTTGTAAATATTTTAAATCTTCTTGAGCATCTTCTGATAAATCTTTAGCCAATAAATGAAGGCTTTTAAAGGGATTAATTTGGGACATAATCCAGGGAATATTTGAGGGATTTAATCGAATCTCTACGTTCGGTTTTAGGCGAGATTCAATCACATCAATCAGGGGTTCTTTTCGAGAACACAACGAACTCCCTTCCTCGAGTTGACTCTGAACAATCTGATTATTTTTCCATTCATAAAAATTTCTCATCGGAATGGTTTCATCCGGAAACAAATAAATATAGCCTCGATCTACCCCAATAAATATACTAATTTTCTGGAGAGATTGTTCAATCCCATTATCAATTTCTTCGATACTTAAACCAATAAAATAGGTCGATAAATTTGTAATTAGTTGTTCAAACTCAACTCGATTTTTTAAAGATTTTTCAACTCGTTTCCGTTCAGTAATATCACGAAAACTCCAAACTCTCCCGACAATTTTTTCTCCCACTTTTGAGGGATGAGAATATACTTCAAACGTCCGACCATCTTTAAACTCCACCAGATCATAGGTCGGTGTTTTGGGATCAGCAGACAGTTGCATGACTGTATTCAAAAATCGAGGCGGATATTTAAGCTGTCGAAGAACAAATGTTAAGGCGGACTGAGTATTAGGAGAATGTAAGATTGTTGAAGGAATTTGCCACATTTCCACAAACTTTTGATTAAAGTTGCAGACTTTCCCATGTCGATCAAGTGCCACAATTCCTGCATCTGTTGCATTAAATGTAGCTTGTAACAAAGACAGCGATCGCTCGGCTTCAAGCTGTGCGCGTTTGCGATCAGTAATATCTAGAAAAATCAGCACTGCGCCAATCAGTTTTTGATGATCTAAAATGGGATTCAAAACATAAGAAACGGGTAAAATTTTCTGATTAGAACAGAGAAATTGAGCATCACTAGATTTTAAAATTTGAGGATCAGTCGTTGCAGTAGAAACTCCCTCAGCAGCGTCTTGAAAAACTGAGGAAAAATTCACTAAAGACAGTTGAGAATTCGGCGCAATCAGAGGTAATAAAGCCTGACCCATTAGTTGGGTTTGTTTCCATTTTAGGAGGCGTTCTGCTTCCGGGTTCATGGAGATCAAACAGCCTTTGGGATCCAGGATACACAATCCGGCTCCTAAAGAACTAATCACAGCTTGGAGTCGATCTCGTTCGGTGGCGAGACGAGTTTCTGTTTCTTGCCGTTGATGCTCATAAAGTTGTAACATTTCTCGAGAAGAAAGTGTGAGTGATCGCTCCATCAGATACCGCTCTTGGTCGGCTTCGGTGTAGCTGCAGCTAATGCGTTCTAGGAATTCCTGCCATGCTGCTGTATTGCTGGGAGGTGTATCTTCACTGAGATCAAGCCGTTTAAGTTGACGCTGGAGCAAAGGGTGCATAATTCCGGGTAATGATTCGCTAAAATACTGGATTAATCAGAGATTGAATTCTAAGAGTTTGAAAGTCAAAGTGTAAACCTTCTATTTTGGCTTAAGTTCGGCTTCAGGGCTGATCTAGGTTTTCTCGAATCAGGGTTAAAGTCATGGTTTGATTATGCAGTTGACTGGGACTATTTATGCTGGATGGAGCAAATTCACCATAGGAATAAAAACCAATTTGTTGAGTTTGGGGAGGTAACTCTTCTAGTGTAGCTTCTAGTTCTTCTTCGATTCGTTCACCTAAAACCAGTCTACGCCCTGAACCACTCATTGCGATCGCTAATAATGGCTGATTCTGACTTTTCATCCAGTGATTCAACTGTTTTGGATCCCAGGGGTTGATCTGGCGTTTGATGTGATGACGACTGACTAAAGCGGCAGCTAAAGCACCATTCACCAGTCGTTCCGGGTTACTCCGCATGAGTTGGGTGAAAGCACCTTGAGGAATATTGCCACTAAAACGCATTGACTGGGTATCTTCATCTAGACTGACGAGGGTTCGCACAATTGCTTTTTTGCTGGATGGAGTATGAATGGCTAAGGGAAAAAATAAGGCGGTTTTGGGTAATGCTCTGGCTTGTTCCCCTAAATATTCTTTGTATAATTCCAGAACAGGTTTACCGTCAAGTTCATAAAGAATATTGTGCTTTGAGCGAGTCACGCGGCGTTTTGGCCCAAAAATTGTCCATCCTCCTTGAGAACCAAAACTAATTTGTACTTGTGAACCATAAAACCCGACGACGGAAATAGCGCCACACCGGGGAACGCCTTGACTCAAAACCCAGGTTTGTTGAAACTGGTGGCTATCTGCGGCTAATCCTCCGGTAATGATCAGGGAGCGAGAAAGTGTTGAACTGGGGTTAATAATCGAATTCAAGCCGCGCATGAGTTCGCTACCGTTGACGAGTAGACCATCTGCTAAGATAAACAAGCCTTGTAAATCGGGGTGATCGAGTTGTTTGCCGAGGGTTTGACCCGCTTGATAGGACTCAGCACTAAGGGTTTTCTGGCTGCTATTGATCTGATAACTGGCGCTGCGGAGTTGACTGTGTTCAAATTGTACGATACCAACAGAAAGGATACCATCAGACAGGAAGGTGTCAAAAATTTCTCCTGCGGTTGAACAGCCAATAAAATGAGAATGAGGATAGGTTTGTCGGAGGGTTTCAATGGGATGAGGATGATGAATCAACTCTGCCGCTCCAAAGATCAGAACGAGGGTTTGTTGAGAATCGAGAGCAGGCAAGGGTTTCACCGACCATCCCGAACGGGGATGCCAGAAAAAAGTTTCCAATTTCATGGGTTTCAAGGTTGCCCTGTTTAGGCAGGGTTGGAGGTTAATTATCCCCGTCTTTCCACTGTGAGAGCTAAGGCTTGGGTTTGGGTTATTTTCAGCTTTTCTCGTTCTTGTTTGGGTTTGAGATAGAGGTTCTCGACGAGGGCGGCGATACCTGCAAACCAGGGGGGAACAATTAAAGCACCTAATATTCCTAAAACTTGTACACCCCCTAGAACGGATAAGAGTTGAAAGAGGGGATGAACTCCGACAGAGGTTCCGACTAATAAGGGATCGAGAACGTAGGTTTCAACGTTTTGAACGATAACGTAGAGTAGCAGCACCCAGAAAAACAGAAATCCGCCTTGGGCGAGGGCAACAATTAGAGCGGGAATGGCGCCTAAAATTGGCCCTAAAAAGGGAATTAGGTTGGTGACACCGGAGATCGCCCCTAAACCGATGGCAAATTCTTGTAGTCCTAAAAATCCTAACCCCATTGTGGTGGCAACGCCTAAAATACCTGAAACGATTAGACGCCCCCGAATATAGCCTCCCATGCGACGGCTCACTTGTCCGACTTGGGCGTTAAGTCGTTCGTTCCAGGGGTAAGGAAACAGTTGTACGAGGCTTTTGATTAAGGTTTTGCTATCTGCTACCATGTAGCCGGAGATAAACAGGGCAATAATTAGGCTAAAAACGCCTCCGACTATACCGCGTGTTATGTTGTAGGAACGCAGTAGCAGTTGTTGGCTGGAACGGATAGCCCAATTGGTTACAGACTGGGTATCGAGGAGGTTTTCAATCAGGGTGGGGGTGTCTTCGCCCAGTTGACGGGCAAGTAAGCTGGCAATATCGACGATGCGTTCAGAAAACAGGGGGAGTTGGCGGGCGAGTAAGCTGATTTGTTCAAAGACACGGGGGCCAACGATTAAGCCGAATCCCGTGAGTCCTGCAATTAGGGTGAAATAGACTAAAATGACGGCTAACCAACGCGGGATTTTATGGGTTTCTGCCCAATCAACGAGGGGGACAATGGAGGCGGCGAGGACGACCGAGATCATTAAGAGTACAATTAGACTTTGAAGTTGCCAGAGTAGCATTAAAGCCAGTACCGCTAATAAAACGAGCAAAATATTTGCTAGGGATAGGGTAATGCGACGATCTGGAGTTAAAGGGCGCTCATCATCGGTCATGGCTCATGTCTCAAGGATGGATTTCAGTTGAATATTAGAGCCTTTTGGGGTTTTTGATTGGGTGAACCTCCAAAAGTTAGGGGGAATTCTTTTTGGGTGTATTCTACCATAGAATGGAGAAGTTTTAAAGAGTGTATTGATGGGGTTTTGGGTTGGAAATTTTCACGAATTTAAGTGAAATTTTTGATGGCAGTGCCAAGAGATTATCTTTTTAAGCTAAAATTGAATTCTGCTCTCGATTTTTTCAAGGGTTCCCCTCTTTTTGTTCACTGAGTCGTGACGTCAAATGAAGAATCAGGGATTGTTTTTTGAAAAAGTTGAGTTCTAATCTGATTGAGAACTGATTTGAGTTTTTCCCGATGCGAATTCATATTCAAGGCTGGCGTTTTCTTCCTCATTCTGTTGCGATCGCAAATCAATTTCAACTGTTGGAAATGCTGAAGCGTTCAGATCTTCAGGTTTCTGATCAAAGTTTACCCTATCTTCATTCTCATTGGCAGGCGGTTCAACATTTATTTGAGGCTGAGGATCAACACAATCTTGAGCAACTGACTAAGGCATTTTCTCCCGATACTGATCTAATTCTACGAATGGCTGAACCTGTCAATCTTCAACCTTCTCCTTTTACTCCTATGGTGATTTTTGCGATGGCAGAATGGGGAACGTTATTTGATGAAAATTTTACGCTAAAAACGTTAAAAAATTCAATTAATCTTGACTCTAGTCTCCGGTTGATCACCCCTTCTCAATGGTCAAAAGAAGGTTTAATTCGTTATGGTTTTGATGGAAGTAAAATTACTATTGTTCCCTGGGGAGTGGATCCAAAATTATATAAACCGTTAACACAAACGGAACGAACCTTTCTCCGTAAACAACTGGGTTGGGATGACTCGTTTATTTTTTTAAATGTTAGTCCAATGGAAGATCGCAACGGAATTCGTCCGCTTTTAAAAGCGTTTGTTCCGGTTGTTGAACGTTATCCTCATGCACGACTTGTTTTAAAGGGATGTGATGCTTTATATCCGTCTAAACAATCTCTCTTAACGGCGAGTCGCAGTATTCTGACTGAAGCAGAAGTGGCAAAAATTAGACCGAATATTGCCTATATTGGAGAGACATTTTCTTTTCAAAAAATGGCGCAATTGTATCAGGCTGCGGATGCTTATGTTTGTCCCTATGCGGCTTCAGGATTTCATTTATCCGCTTTAGAAGCGATGGCGACGGGTTTACCAGTTATTTGTACAAAAGGAGGATCAACTGATGATTTTGTTCACCCCGATTTTAGCTTAAAAATAGAGAGTAAATTTAGAACTCGTATTATCAACCAAAAGATTCACTTTTTTCTCCATCCTGACAATGAACATTTAGTTCAGTTAATGCAAACCGTCATTGAAAACTCTCAACTACGTCAGCAAGCCCGAGAGGTTTTACCTTCTTTTGTTCACCATAATTATACCTGGAAACACACGGTTAATCAACTGTTAGAAGGGGTTGAAAAAAATACCGCTTCCCCTGTTATCCCTCAAGGTTTTATTCCTCAAGATTCTACTCACACCCCATCTTTATTTATTCAAGGTTGGCGGTTTATTCCTCACTCCTATGCGTTAATTAATAGTTATCAACTTCTGGAACTTCAGCGACGCCCAAATCTAGAAATTTTTTATCAAGATATGCCCTATGTCACAGAAGATTGGAAACCAGTAGAAGGGTTACTTGCCCCCGAAGCGGAACAACGTTTAAAACAAATTTCAATCGCCCCCAAAAACCCAAAAGCTGATGTTACTTTAAGAATGTATTGTCCGTTTGATTTAAGCAATTCTCAGAGTCCAAAAACTTTTATCTTTGGATGTACAGAATGGGGAATTGTACCCCAATCAATTTTAAGAGGAATGAAAATTTCTTGCTTTCGAGATGCCCATCTCAACTCAGATACCACAATTATTACTTCTTCCCATTGGTCAAGACAAGGTTTTCTTAATAGTGGGGCAGTTTCTGAACGAGTGGTGGTGGTACCGTTGGGCGTTGAACCTCTAGTTTATCATCCCTTAAAACCCGATCAACGTCAAGCTTTAAGACAAAAATTAGGATGGGATAATGCGTTTGTTTTTCTGAATATTGGGGTGATGTGGAATGAACGTCAAGGAATTGATCGGTTATTAAAATCCTTTGCAATCTTAACTGAAAAATATTCTGATATTCGTTTGGTTTTAAAAGGAAGAGATGCGATTTTTCCTTCTAAAGAATCGATTCAAAAAGCTAGTAAAAATGTATTAACTGAAGCAGAAGTTGAGCGCGTTAAAGCGAGAACCTATTATATCGGACATAGTTTATCAGCCCTAGAAATGGCAGAACTTTTTCAAGCGGCAGATGCTTATGTTTCTCCCTATTCCGCAGAAGGATTTAATCTTCCGGTGTTAGAAGCAATGGCTTGTGGTTTACCTGTAATTTGTACAGAGGGCGGGCCAACGGATGATTTTGTACAGCCGGAATGTGTCTGGAAAATTGAGAGTAAACTTAAAATGATTGCTGAAAAAAATGGAGATATTAAGTGTTTTCTAGAACCGAATACTCAACATTTACTTCAGTTAATGGAAGCGATTCTTCAAGATTCCAGCTTCCGCCTTCAAGCCTATAAAAAAGGGCCTCGAGTAGTGGAAAATAGGTTTACTTGGAAACAGGTTGTTGATCAGTTAATGAAAGTTTTGTTTGCCGGGTGATCAACATCCAGAATTGATCTTGAAATTCCAACGCTATTGAATTCTTAGAGATTAGATGGCAAACCTATGAAGATTTTTTCTGACTCTAGTTGAAACAATGATAGGGATGAGGAATCAACCCACGTTAGAATAGAAGATAGACAGGTGTGAGAACGATCTTGAGTTTCAGTCTACTCCGTCAATTTCCACCGGGGTGAGTCAAGGAGTCAGGAAACCTTAAACAATCAACTCGATCTTTTCACGTTAATTCCAACAATAGGATAAACTATAAAGATATAAAATTTTCGTTCGGGTAAGTTTGCTATGACTTCAATTGCTACTTCCAATCCTGAATCAATGATGAATGATCCCAAACGCGGTTTACCTGTGACGATTATTACAGGTTTTTTGGGGAGTGGGAAAACAACTTTACTCAATCACATTCTCACCAATCAAGCCGGAGTCAAAACCGCCGTATTAGTGAATGAGTTTGGAGAAATTGGGATTGATAATGAACTGATTGTGACGACCGATGAAGATAATACGATGGTAGAATTGAGCAATGGTTGTGTGTGCTGTACCATTAATGAAGATTTAGTAAACGCGGTTTACAAAGTATTAGAACGTCCCGAAAAAGTTGATTATATGGTGGTTGAAACCACTGGACTCGCAGATCCGCTTCCAGTAGCGTTAACGTTTTTGGGAACTGAATTGCGAGATATGACTCGCCTGGATTCTATTGTGACGATGGTAGACTGTGCAAACTACAGTTTAGACCTATTTAATAGTCAAGCCGCTCACAGTCAAATTGCATACGGTGATATTATTATTCTGAATAAGACTGACCTAGTGGATGAGGCGGATGTTGATAGTTTAGAAGTCAAAATTCGCGATCTCAAGCGAGATGCCAGGGTTTTGAGAACGACTCAATCCCAAGTTCCTTTAGCCTTGATTTTGAGTGTGGGTTTGTTTGAGTCAGAGCGTTATTTTGAACCGGAAAAACCCGAACATGATCACAAACATGATCACGAACATCACCACCATGATCACGAACACCATCACCACGATCATGATCACCATGATCACGAACACCACCACCATTCGGATCACCTAGAAAATGATGGTTTTACCTCGCTATCATTTCAAAGTGATCGTCCCTTATCTCTACGAAAGTTTCAATATTTTCTCGATAACCAACTTCCCAGTAATGTGTTTCGAGCCAAAGGAATTATGTGGTTTGATGAAAGTCCCAAACGTCATATTTTCCATTTGAGTGGAAAGCGGTTTTCAATTGATGATTCGGAGTGGAAAGGAGAAAAGAAAAATCAGTTAGTTTTAATTGGTCAAAATCTCGATCACGAGACTTTGCGATCGCAACTCGAACATTGTTTAACATTACCTGTTGAACAGCGTGGGAAAGGGTTTGGAAATTCTTAATCGCTTCTCGGGAGTGGGGAGTGATCTAAATTGAATTTAGGTTAAAAAAATGCGAGTCATTATCCAACGAGTTACTGCTTCTCAAGTGTCAGTTCAGGGTCAAATTATGGGTAAAATTAATCAAGGGTTAAATTTACTGGTGGCGATCGCAGAAACAGACACCGAAGCGGAACTCGACTGGATGATTCGCAAATGTTTAGAACTCCGGCTTTTTCCTGATCCCAATCATCAGACTGGACGTTGGGAAAAATCCGTTCAAGACATAAAAGGGGAGATTTTAGTCGTGAGTCAATTCACGCTTTATGGAGACTGTCGCAAAGGTCGTCGCCCATCCTTTGACCGTTCAGCCGCCCCAGAAGCCGCCAAAAAAATGTATGAAAAATTTGTTAAAAAACTGCGCGAAAGTGGCTTAAAGGTTGAAACTGGGGAGTTTGGAGCGATGATGGAAGTCTCTATCCAAAATGATGGGCCTGTAACCTTATTATTAGAGCGAGAAGCATAACAAATTTTCAGAAATATTTGTCTCTATCTAATGAATGACTAAGATTTTATTTCCTCAGACTGATGAAATATTTAAGCTCAGATTGATATCTTAGTTAGTGTGAATAACAAACGTACTGGATGAGGGTTTCGTCGTTGTGACTCATTGCTTTTCACCGAAGGAGAGCGAACTGTCAGGTGAAAGGACAGTACCATAACCACGATTAGCTAACGTTGAGAAGTTTTTATCGCTTCCTTCTCTTAATCACCCCAAGGCGAGGCGCAATCCTCGGTCAGAACGATCTGAGGTGGTGAGCGTAATAGGCTACAAGCTATATTTAACCTCTGCCTAGACTTTTCTGAGTTGCCCCTCAGAGCTAGGCAGTATTTATCTATTAAAATAACATAAAAATTGATTTTTTGCAACTCAATTTGATATTTCGTTTGACTTCGAGTTTAGGAAGGTTACAGGTTACAGGTTACAGGGGACAGTTATTAGTTATCAGGGGACAGGGGTTAGGGGTTGGCAGTTAGGAGGAGCGGACAACTGTAAACTGTAAACTGCCATCTGCCATCTGCCATCTTCTATTGCCTGTTGCCTATTGCCTCTTGCCTTGCGCGAAGCGCTATACTATAGACTTTAATAGCGTGCCATTCTTCCTCAGAAAGCGGTTCAATCTTCAACTCGATTTGAAAACAGTCACAAGCCGCCTGCATTAAAGCCTCAATAATAAGATGATGACTTAAGGACAGTGGAGAACCCGACAAAACAATAGAGGGAAAAAACTCAACCCCAAAAACCTGTTGATACAGTTTAGTATCAGATTCTAAACACATAGAACCCTGTTGTAAAATTGCCCCATTCCGTCGCAGTTGAGCGCTACCGATGAGTTTATAACCATCCGATAAAACCAAATCTGCACCTGTCGAAGTGGCGAAACAATTGGGATCATGAATATAACCCCGTCCGGCGGAACCATAATGCAGTTCAAAACCCAGTGTTCGCCAACCTGCGATTAAAAATTGACAGAGAGTTTGATAAGCTTCTAGGCGGTGTTGAGGAAGTCCAGAGGTGACAACCATATAAGTTAAATCCCCTTGATGTAGCACCGCCCGTCCTCCGGTTTGACGACGCACCAATTCCACAGGTTTTCCTTGCCAGGTCAAATGTTGCCACATTAGCGGCCAACGGCGTTGATGATAACCCAAAGAAATCGCCACAGGGTCCCAGGTGTAAAAACGCAGAGTAGGCGGATGTTTCCCCTGACTATGTTGTTCGAGTAACCAAGCATCAATCGCCATTTGTAGCTTTCCAGAGGCTTTCAGTAATGGGATTAAACGCCAAGTTGAATTGTGATGGTACATAAAAACCGAGTCTGAAGCACTCAACACTGAGGCTGAACCCAGTTTTTATTGTCCGAATTCAGCTTGTAAGTGATCATCATTATCATCAGCAATGGTCGCAACAACAGTAATAATCCGAGAAATTTCAGCCGGGGTAATTCCAGCAAGAGTCCGGTTAGACAGAACAACAATTTGGCTATTGGTAATCGCAAAATGAGATTCATAGGTAGACAACCAATTCATCTCTAAGAGGTAACGCATTAATTGGTCTTCATTTTTAGCCGGAAGCGTTAGGACAGGCGACCAAACAGTCAGGGTATCTTCTTCAGTATCTCCGGTTAACTGTACAAAGACTTCCGCACTGCCATACTGAAACTTCCACAGATGACCCGCGTCGCTTTGACCCACAAGAACTTTTTGATCTTGGGCTAAACCTGCGATTACGGTTTCAATTTCTTCAGTATAGGTAATTTTCGTGTCTTGAGTAAAATCCTCAGAGATAGATTCAAGACTCTGTGATGTGGTGCTGCTCATCAGTCATTTTCTCCGATTGTAATAGCTGGTCTGCACCCATATTATCTCCTTTGTTGCTCTGTCTGGGTAGAGATATTCCCCAAATATCTGCTTGAGGAATATCTCTATGAAGTGGAGGTTAAACCTTAATCGGTTTGTGAGCAACCCAGTATTTGCTGACAAAATGATTTTGAGTGGTGATCTTCTCAAAGCCCGCTTTTTCTAAACGTTCAATCAGATTATCACCAATATAATGACGGTAGTAGGGTTCGTGGAACATGGTGGGGAAATTTTCCATCATCGTTTTCATGTCAGGAAAATCACTGACTTGTATTGAGTCACCAATCACAAAGACTCCGCCAGGTTTCAAAACTCGGAAAGATTCATCAATCACCCTTTGACGGGCTTCTGGGGGCAGTTCGTGGAATAAAAACACGGAGGTGATCCCGTGAAAGTAGTGATCTAAGTAGGGTAGTTCCTCGGCGTTTCCCCGAAGCAGTTGGGGTAACTCACCCGGAATTTGAGAAAGCAGTTGGTTCGCCTTGCGTAAATAGGCGGGTGAAAGGTCTATCCCGTATAGGGAAGCTTTGGGAAGGCAGGCTCGAGTAAATTTTAAAGTTCGACCCGTTCCACAAGCCACGTCTAAAACCCGGATTTGTTTCGGGATAACTGTGTTAAAGGTTGTTGCTAGGGTTTGTTTGAGGGGGGCTAATACCCGGCGTCGCATGGCATCAGCAGCACCGTTAAATAGGATGTCTACTTGTATATCGTACAGATTAGCAGAGTGTTCACTGAGATAACCATCGGTTTGATGATGGAAATTTTGTAGATAATATTTGGGGTAGCCTTCTGTATCGATATCGGGTGCAAATTCTTGATACCGTTTTTGATTTGCCCGTTCTTGAATGGTGAATAGGTCAAACCAAAGGCTGGGATAGTAGGTTAAGAAGTCTTCCCATTGATTCTCTAGTAATAGAGATTCAGGATACACTCCCCGTTGAGCATCTTGCCAATCTGTCTCTATGATTTTATCCAGCCAAGCTTGTAAGGTGGCAATCAGTTTTGGATTGAGAGGTTGGGGTTTACGTTCAGCGATGGGAGGATTCATCCAGTTTAACAGTTGGGTGCTAAGGGTTTTGTGAGCAACACCAAAGTAAATTTTCCCTTTCTGAAAAGCTTCGTAGCTTAGTTTTGTTAACGTATCAGTCATGGATAATCGGTAGATGAATCAAATGAATAGCTAGATTACATTGTAAATTATTGTAAACTGTCTTCACTGGTTACTGAAAAAAAAGCCACCCCTAAAGGCGGCTTTCTCGGTTGAGTTGTTTGAACCCTAGCGAAAATTAGACATCGTAATATAACGCAAATTCGTAGGGGTGAGGACGTAACCGCATGGGGTTTACTTCGTTATCGAGTTTGTAGGAAATCCAGTTTGCAATGAAGTCTTCGCTAAAGACGCCCGATTCGGTTAAGAAAGCGTGGTCATTTTCTAACGCTTCTAAAGCCAATTCTAAGGAACCCGGAGTCGAAGGAATCTTGCGTAATTCTTCGGGTGACAAGTCGTAGATATCTACGTCTAGGGGTTCACCGGGGTCAATTTTGTTTTTGATACCATCTAAACCAGCACACAGCATCGCTGCAAAGGCTAAATACGGGTTGGCTGTAGCATCAGGACAACGGAACTCAAGCCGCTTGGCTTTGGGATTGGTACCCGACAGAGGAATCCGCACAGAAGCGGAACGATTACCCTGAGAATAGGCTAAGTTTACAGGAGCCTCAAAACCGGGAACCAAGCGTTTGTAAGAGTTGGTTGTGGGGTTCGTTAAGGCCAGTAACGCCGGAGCATGACGCAAAATACCGCCGATATAATGCAAGCCCATTTCGCTAAAACCTGCATATTTATCGCCCGCAAACAGAGGCTGACCGTCTTTCCAGATCGACTGGTGACAGTGCATCCCTGAACCGTTGTCATTGAAGATGGGCTTGGGCATAAACGTGACCGTTTTGCCATATTTTTTAGCAACATTCTTAATGACATATTTATAAATCATCAAGTTATCAGCCGCTTCAATTAGAGTTCCGAAGCGGAAACCTAATTCATTTTGACCCCCAGTTGCCACTTCATGGTGATGCTTTTCAATCGGAACGCCACACTCTGCCATGGTCAGCAGCATTTCCGTCCGCATATCTTGCATGGTGTCTGTGGGAGAAACGGGGAAATAGCCTTCTTTATAACGGGGTTTGTATCCTAAGTTTCCACCGGGTTCTTCTCTACCGGAATTCCAACGACCTTCGATAGAGTCTACATAGTAGTAGCCACAGCTTTGGGTTTGATCGAAGCGTACATCATCAAACACAAAGAACTCGGCTTCAGGCCCTAAATAAGCTGTGTTTCCTATACCTGTAGAAATTAGATAGTCAATCGCCTTTTGAGCAATTACCCGAGGACAACGGCTATACCATTCGCCTGTGCGGGGTTCTTTGATACTACAAATGATGCTTAAAGTGGGTTCTGCCATGAACGGATCGATCCAAGCGGTTTTGGGATCGAGTACCATCATCATGTCGGATTCGTTGATCGCCTTCCATCCGCGAATACTGGAACCATCGAAGGGAACGCCATCGGTAAAAGAACTTTCGTCAATTTGATCGTAGTGAACCGTTAAGTGTTGCCAGATTCCTGGCATATCAATAAACTTAAGGTCAATCATTTTAATGTTTTGGTCTTGAATCATACTCAAGACTTCTTGCGCTGTTTCTGGCATATATGCCTCCGTATTTTTTCCGATCTGAGGCGCTCAGGAGATCTTATCAACCAAGCATCTGGCTGATCATAGTGACTCAGATTGATTAAGTTTTGTATCAAGCATTACACTATAACACGACATGGCTCAGAATAATTGAAAGATATGATAAGGAGATTATTTTCATGCGGGATGCAGTAACAAGCCTGATTAAAAATTACGACCTGACGGGACGATATTTAGACCGAGATGCCATTGATCAGTTAAAATCCTACTTTCAGACGGGTACTGCCCGCGTGCAAGCGGCTGCCGTGATTAATAGTAACGCTGCCGCTATTGTTAAACAGGCGGGTTCGCAATTGTTTGCTCAAATTCCTGAACTGATTCGCCCGGGTGGTAATGCCTACACGACTCGTCGTTATGCGGCTTGTCTGCGCGATATGGATTATTATCTGCGATATGCGACCTATGCAATGGTAGCCGGAGATACGGATGTTCTTGATGAACGGGTTTTACAAGGATTACGAGAAACTTATAATTCTCTAAGTGTTCCCATTGGCCCGACTGTTGTGGGTATTGGTATTTTGCAAGGGATTGTTCGTGAACAAGTCGCTGCTGCTGGTGTTCCCACTGGGGAATATCTTGAACGCCCCTTTGATCATCTGATCCGTGAATTAGCGGAAACAGACGTTTAACGAAAATTTTGGGTTGAAAATTTTGAGACTCAATCCCTGGGGGTGAATTTTTTTCACCCCTATTTTGGTGATTGCCAATGGCTGTGCTAGAATTAACAGGTCATTTTTCCGAGATCTCTATCTTTTATCTTGGCAAAACAACGGCTCGATTCTCTCTTAGTTGATCGCAATTTATCTTCGTCCAGACAACAAGCCCAACGCTTGATCCGGGCGGGTGAGGTGATGGTCAACCAACAAGTGATTGATAAGCCAGGTACGGAAATTGACATTCAAGCCGAGATCCAGGTGAAACAGCGATCGCCTTTTGTGTCTCGCGGCGGAGAAAAACTAATTAAAGCTTTAGATTATTTTAAACTCAATGTCGCCGGGCGCATCTGTATTGATGGCGGTATTTCCACCGGAGGCTTTACCGACTGTCTCTTACAAGCGGGTGCCAAGCGGGTTTATGGGATTGATGTCGGCTATGGACAGGTAGATTGGCGTCTGCGAAATGATCCGCGTGTGATTTTGCTCGAACGCACGAATTTACGCTATCTGACTCCTGAGCAATTGTATCATCGTGGCGATTTATCAAATTCTACCCTTGCAGAAAATGAAATCAAATTAGATACTAAGGAAAGTTACGCGGATTTGGCAGTTGTTGATGTGTCCTTTATTTCTTTAACGAAAGTTCTCCCGGCTCTTTGGCATCTTCTTCAACCGCCTTGTGAAAGCGTACTTTTAGTTAAACCCCAATTTGAAGTCGGGAAAGGACGGGTTGGCAAAAAAGGAGTGGTGCGTGATCCGCTTGATCAAGCTCATGCAATTTTTCAGGTGGGTTGTACCGCAAAAACTCTCGGATGGCAATATCGGGGTTTAACAGGATCACCCCTTCAAGGCCCCGCAGGTAATATAGAATACTTGCTCTGGCTCAGTATTGATGGGGGAGAGTTTCCCGCCCAATCCGACATTCTGCAAATCGTTCTATCGACTCAACAAGCATTATCCCGTTCTTCTTAGTCCTCAATTCGCTCATCGTTCCATGCAGTTGATTCACCAACTCGGGCGTGTCAGTCTATACATTGTTAGTGCTTTTGGCTTTGTGGCTTGTGGAGCGATTCTTTTTGGAGTCGCTGTTGCCATTAAAGTAACGGCTCTGATTTTGGCTCACCGATACTTATACCCTATTTTTATCTTCGGTGATTTACTCCGAGGACTAGAATTAATCGATTTATTGAATTTATTAGTATTTGCCGTTTTGGGGATGGGGTTTGGTTTGGCAACCGCTTTACTTCCTTCTCTGGCGGGTCGAAAAATTAGTGCGGCTTTTTTGGTGATTCTTGTTCCTATCATTTTGGCTATTCCTCAATACGTTCGATATGATCTGTGGATAGAAGATATTTCCAGAGAGGATCAAATTTCGGAAAGTGCCGCCATCAGTCTAGCAGATTCGTTTTTAGAGAGTCGAGTGAATCATCCGGGGGTGTTTGGATTTTATCTCTACACGGGTCAGTTTCCGATGATTCCCACAAGATCAACTCAGATGGAAGATTTAGCTAAACTTGAAAAACAAGTTAATTCTAGATTTGTGAGAGTGAGCGGTATTCCTCCAACGGTTGTTACTTGGTTAATGGGAATTTGTTTTTGGGGAATTCGCATTTTTTACTTTTGTGTCGCTGTTGTCACAACCGTTGCTCATTTCAAAGATGGCTTAAAAATTGTCGGGCGTTATTAACCCTAAAATTTTTAGGTCTATAATAAATATAATCAAGCTTGTAGTTGTACTTGACCCCAAAAGCAACTCATTAACAGAGCGTTAAAGCGCGACTACCAACACAGAATCAAACCCGGCTCTACTGTAGCATCTACCGACTGTTCTCCTCTCACTGTGATTGTTATGCCTATTATCCCGGATTATTTAATTATCCTGATTGTTACTTTAGTGATTATTCCGGCTATCATTTCAGTCTTTTTACGGATGGCACTTCACTATCATCTCACCAATCAAGGAAATCAAGTTTGGCGATTAATTTACGGGAAAGTTTCTGGACATAAACCGAGATTAATACAAGAGTTAGAAAACCGTTTAGCACAAGCTAGACGCGACTTAGAACAAGTGAATACAGGTGCATTAATTGATCATATTTACAGTTTAGAACGAGTTTTCTTCATTTCCTGTGAACAAGTTGACCATTTTACTCGCATTTTACCCAATTTATTATTATCTTTTGGATTATTAGGAACCTTTGTCGGAATTACGATTAATTTAGCGGCGTTGAGTCAGGCGGTGAGTGCAACCAGTGGCACAGATATTACCAGTTTATTACAAGAAATTCAACAACCCCTGCAAGGAATGGGGATTGCTTTTATTACCAGTTTAACGGCGATTTTATTTAGTGCTTTTCTGACGATTGTTAACTTTTTGTTTAATACCAATTTAGCGAAAAATAAACTGCTGAGTGCCTTAGAAGATTATCTTGATAATATTTACCAACCCAGTCTCAAAGGAGAAACTCATTTAGATCGAGTGGTTAACGGTATGGTACAAACCTTTGAACAGTTTTTACATCAATTTAGCCACAGTATTCAAACCTCTATCGAATCTGCTCTCCAAAATAAAATACAAGAAGTTTCCGCCGCACAACTGAAAACCCATCAACTCTCTGAACAAGTCTATAGTCGGTTAATCGAAGCTTCTAATCAAGTGATTCAAAGTTCGCAGAATTTTCAACAAACGACAGATCGGTTTATGGAAGCTGCACAATTGTTTGAACGCAGCCAGTTTCCACAAACACTTTCAAATTCTACCACAAATCTGGCAAATACTCAACGCAGTTTTTCTCAATCTGCAACCAGTTTAGCGGCTTCAGTTCAATCGGTTGATGTCGCGATGATAGAATTACAAAATTATAGTAAACGGTTAATCAAGTTCGGTGAACAAATGACCCAAAGTCATCAAAGTTCTCAAGAGTTACTTGAAGCACATCGCCTCAATCAACAGTCTTTAGGAGAGATGACCCAACAACTTCAAAATGCGACTCAAGGCTTTCAACTGGCAATGAATACTTTAGATATCTTACAACGACGCATGGTAACACGCACGGAAAGTTTAGAAGACATTCAAGCTGAATTAAGTAAACTGGTGATTGCGATCGAACGGTATACTGAAACGGTTCATTCCGGATTGGATAAACTGGGCGATCGCTTGACTCAAGGGAATGTTTATTCTACCGCGAACCATCTTCAACCCTAAGTCTCAAAACGATAAAATCTGTTTGGAATTATCATTATGCGTTATTCTCGTTTCAAAACAGAAGAAGAAGAACTCAATGTTTGGCCAGCGTTTACCGATTTAATGTCAAACGCCTTTATGATTTTGAGTTTGTTTCTGATTTTAGCGATTATTAAATCCGTTTTTGTGCAATCGGTTTCAGAAATTACCGCCAGTCGTTCCCAACAACTCGAACGAGAATTACAACAACGTTCTAACCGGGTGAGTAACTTAGAGGGAGAAATTGCAAGAATGCGAGGAGAATTACAGGAACGCAGTAGCCGCATTACCCAACTTAATCAAGAAATTGATCGCTTAAAATCTCCTCCTATTATTGTTTTAAGAGATTCAACTGAACGCAGATTTGAGTCAGGAAGTGCAGAATTATCAGCATCCCTGAATGAGTTTGTCGAAAATGAATTAATTGAACAAATTACAACTCTTGCCCAAGATTATCAAGGCTATTTAGTTGAAGTCATTGGACACACAGATGGTCAAATTAATAGCGGAGGCTATAGCAATTTAGATGGAAACTTAGAACAAATTATCCGAGGAAATGAATCTTTAAATCAATTAATCCCCGGTTCTAATGCAGATTTAGGATTAATGCGCGCCTTAGCGGTAGTTAAAAAGCTACAAGATAATCAAGAATTACGAGAATTAGGGTTAACGTTTAAAGCCTATTCTGCGGCGCAACTCTATGATCTATCCGGCAATTATGCGCCTCCGAACCGACAAGAAGATCCCAGCCGACGCCGGATTGAAATTCGCTTTACTCCCCCCGCAGAAGAACGATAAACCCAAAGCCTGATCATTTAGGTTTGACAAAATGCTAAAAATGTGCATTCCCAAACTAAACGAGGTTGGACAAACCTGAATAAAGAGTGTCGTGCTTGTTCTAATTTTTGCAGGACTACAGGATTGATTACACCTGTTTTTTGTTGCTGTTGCCAGTAACAATGTTGCAAATAGTCAATTAACCAAATTTGCGCTTCTATTTCTAAGTTTTTGCTGATGTCTTTGGCTAAACTTAAAGCATCATAAATTGTTTTGGGGGGGTGTTTAACTCGTTCTAAAAATTCGGGTGACATAGCTTTTAATTGTTGCCAATAAACTATCGCTTCTCCCGGGCTTCCTTGAGACATGGCAATAATTTCGGGATGAGATAATATTTCTTCCTGTCCTTGAGTTTTTAACACTTGTGCTACCGCTTGTTCATCTAACCGATAAAAGGGAATTTTTGCACAACGGGAAACCAAAGTGGATAATAATGAATCAACTCCGGGTGCAATTAAAATTAGAGTGGCTTTTCCCGGTTCTTCTAAGGTTTTGAGTAACCCGTTGGCTGCGGCTTCTGCCATCGTTTCCGCTTGTTCTAATACCACAACTAAACGACTGGCTTCTAAGGGGGGACGACTTAAAAATTGACCGATTTCTCGAATTTGTTCTAGGCGAATTTGAGGCGGAGAACGACGTTTGATTCCGGCTTCGGTGGCTTCGGATGCAGACAGACGTTTTCCTTGATGTAAATAGGTGGGTTCAACCCACAGTAAATCGGGATGATTTTTTTGATGAATTCGATGTTTGATTTGTTCAGAATTGAGCGGTTTTAGACTCGTTTGAGTGAATAAGAATTCAATAAAACAACGAGCGGCTAAACTTCTCCCAATTCCTGAACTTCCCACAAATAAATAGGCGGGTGCAATTCGATTTTGCAGAACTGTTTGAGTTAACAATTCTATCGCTTGTTTTTGGGAGATCACCGGAGAAAAGGCATTAGCTGAAGTCATTATTCAATTCAAAATCCCCATTGTTTCAACTGCTGACTTAAAACCCCCTGGATTTTTTCGCGGACTTGTTCTAAACTAAGATGGGCATCGATCCGGATGATGCGATCGCCTGCTTGAGAGGCTAACTCACAAAACCCTTGATGGACTCGCTGATGAAACGTTAAATCGGCTTGTTCGATTCTATCCCTTTCTCCTCGCGTTTGAGTACGGGCTAATCCCTTTTTAACGTCAATATCAAACCACAGGGTTAGATCACTTTGTAAACCGCCTGTCGCTATCTGATTGAGTTGTTTGATCAGATTTTGATCCAAACCTCGGCCATATCCTTGATAGGCAATGGTAGAATCGGTAAAGCGATCGCAGAGGATGATCGCACCCTGTTTGAGGTGAGGTTTGAGAAAGGTTTCAACGTGTTGAGCGCGATCAGCAGCAAACAGCAAGAGTTCCGCTTGAGAGACGATGGGTTCTTCAGATCGGCTATCGAGTAAAATCTTTCGGAGCGATCGCCCTAAAGCCGTTCCTCCCGGTTCTTTGGTGGTCAGGATCGCAGGTGCAGATGTTCCCAGGTATTTTTGTAACCACTCACAGGTTTGCTGGATCTGGGTTGTTTTTCCGCTTCCTTCGATCCCTTCAAATACAATTAATTTTCCGTTCATTTACTCTTTTTGTGAAACCTGATGCTATGTTCTCAGATGCAAGATATTTTTTAACCCTAACCCAATAGGTTTTAGCATCCTCTAGTATAACTCCGTGATCCCCAAACCTAAAGAAGAAAACGGCTAGACTTTGGTATAATTCACAGGATAGATTTTTCAGACGGTTGGATGGGGTCGTTGAGGTTTTTCAGGGTTCAGGAAGATATCTGTCCAAGATTTAGGGAGATCAAATTCTTCTACTTCCGAGATTTGAAAAAATACTCTGATCGAGGGAGAAACGATGTGAAGAACTGTTCTAGTAGCGATTCGCCAAGTGGTTGAGTTCAAACTTTCAACAGATGAGTTAGAGTTATTTTGACTCAAGGGCGTTTGAACATCAAAACTTCCTCGTGAACTGACTCATATCATGTGATATCTAACAAACTTACTGATACTCTTTCCCCAGAGGCTCAGAATTTAACGAGATGAAAAAAGTCTCTCATTCTCAAATCAGTTAATTTCGCTGAAGACATTTGTTTATTGTTAATTAAGTCTGGAGTTTTATATGGCTCGCTACACTGGTTTTTTTGTGATTGCTACTCAGATTGAAGAGTTACGATTAATGTTAATTGATATTTTAGAAACTTGTAATTTAGACATAATGTATGAAACCCCGAGTTCAATTATTTGTCGTGAAATGATTGGACAAGCAACTGTTCCTCAATTAGTTACTGTTGAGGTGGTCTTTGACACGGCGACTTCTACGGAGTCCGAAACTAAAATGACATTGGTGATTAAAAATGAAGAACTTCCTTTAAAAGTGAATAATCACTGTCGTCAGATGTTTGAATATATTAGTCAGCTTATTATTGATAACCGCCAATGGGAACTGTTAGAAAGTATTGCATTGTAGATTGATATTCACAGTTCATCTTAATGGCAGGGGGGATGGCTTTACATTCACCCCTGTTTTGTAAAAGAATATTGTCAAGAGTTGATTAGGTTTCAGTTGATGGCACTCAAGAAACAAATGTTCCGTTTTTGTGCTAGCACTTTCACTTTCATTAGGGTGCTAAACCACAACTGACAGCCAATGTTTTTATCAGTCATTACGCGGACATGAGAATTAAGAACTTTCAGTAAGATTAAAACTATTTTTAACATTTTGAGAAATTAAATTATAGTGTGTCCAGCAATTTCGCCCTTGTTGTTTAGCCTGATATAACGCTCGATCAGCTTCACTAATCAATGCCTTGGATGTTCTATCTATTGATGGAATTTGAGTGGCAATACCCAAACTTAAGGTAACGATTTTTTCCTGGCTTTTTGCATGAGGAATACCTAAAGCTTGAATTGTTAATTGAATTTGGGTTGCTATATTAGAAGCTCCAGTTTCGTCCATATTGGGTAAAATAACAGCAAATTCTTCCCCTCCGTAACGAGCCAGCAAATCTTCTGGACGCTTCAAAATTTGTTGAGTAGCTTGAGCGATTTTAATCAAACATTCGTCTCCGGCTTGATGACCATAAAAATCATTGTATTGTTTAAAATTATCAATATCAAACATAATGAGAGACAAAAATTGCTTTTCTCCTGTCAGTCGTTGCCATTCTTTATCCACAAATTCATCAAAGTAACGACGGTTAGCAACTTCAGTTAAACCATCGAGTCGAGCAATACGTTCTAACTTGAGATTTGCCTCCTGAAGTGCATCTAGAGTTTGGATTAATTCATTGGCTTGGGAGCGAGTTTGAGTCAATAAATGGGAATGTTCTAAAGCAACGCTAAACTGGACAGCGAGTTGTTTAACAAATTTAATTTCACTGGGAGTCCATTGACGGGTGTGTTCACACTGATGAATACATAATAATCCCCAGAGTTGTGAACTGATCATTAAAGGTATAATAATTTGTGCTTTAATCTGAAATTTCTCTAAGATCGCAATATGGCAATCTTTTAAACCTGCATTGTAAATATCGGTTAGCACTTGCATCCGTCCCTGTTGATAATGAACGGCATACTTTTCGGCAAAACAATCATCCCTAACTGTAATTGAAAGAGCGGAGTCATAAGCAGGTAAAACGCTTTCAGAAACAAATTCGCCCAAGCAGTAGTGACTATCGGGGTCAAAGCGGAATATTGCTACGCGATCGCTTCGTAATGCTTTTCTGACTTCTTTAGCAGTGATTTTAAATAAAGTATCTAGGTCAAGAGATTCACGAATTTCTGAAATGAGGTTAAATAAAATTGTTTGTTGCTGGCTTGCCTCTCGCAAAGATTGAGCGTTTTGTTTAACTTCAGCCAGGTGTTGTGCTTGCTGCACCGCAAAACCCAAGTGGGCAGAAATTTGAGTCAGAAATTCCACTTCTGAAGTTTCCCAATCATGGGGTTTTGAATGTTGATAAGCACCGAGAATACCCCACAACTTTTGTTTGACAAAAATGGGGGCTGTGGCATAGGATCGGATGTGAAATTGTTCTAACATTTCAATATGACATTGAGATAACCCTGCCTGGTAAATATCTGACACCACAAGGGCTTCATTGTTGCGATACCGACCGCCTTGGTGTTCTTGAAGATAGGAATCATTCCAAACCGTATTTTTGCCTAGCTCTCCAACATCATCCCAACCTGCTTCAGTAAATTCAAAGTCACCGACAAATTCACCTCCCCAGTCTTCATAAAAACGATAAACTGAGACTCTTTCTACTTCAAGTAGTCTACAAGTTTCTTTCGTTGTGGTGCGAAAAATTGTTTCGAGGTCGAGAGATGCTCTAATTTTACTGATGACTCGGTAGACCGCCTTTTGTTGTGCTGCTCTTTGCTTGAGTTTCAGCATGGTTTGAGCGAGTCGAACTTCTAAATCGTTAAGGGTGGGTAATCCACAAAACTGAGATATAAAATTAATAAGAGGACGGGCTATAGTCGCTAATCTAGATTGATTTTTTCTTGGAGTCATGGATTATATTTTATCAATCCTAGTAATCTATACATTGTATCTCAAAATATGTTGATTGATTGAATAAGTTTATTTTGATATCGTATCTGACAATTCTAGACTAGACTAACCGTTTCTGCAATATTTTATCCCCCATTATTATCTTCATAGTGTGATCACTCATAACCCTAGTTTATCTGTGGTTTTAAAAGTCAAAAAATCAAGATCATCAGTATTTAAATCTAAGATTTCTTTGATCACAAAAAATCGAGTCGGAGAATGTGGGTTATATTAATCCATAGTCTCCTGACTTCTTGACTCTTACCGTTGACGAGGCTTTTTCCACAAATTGTCACCTCTTAAGGTGAAACACTAGGAAAATTTACGGCGTAATAACAGCGAATTGGTGACTACACTGACTGAACTAAACGCCATTAACGCGCCTGCTGCTGCTGGACTGAGAATAATTCCAAAACTCGGTAATAACAAACCTGCGGCGATGGGAATTCCTAATGTATTATAGCCAAACGCCCAGAATAGATTTTGGCGGATTTTATTAAAGGTTGAACGGCTTAAACGAATAGACTCGACCACATCCATCAGGGAGTCTCTGGTTAACACAATATCTGCCGTTTCCATCGCTACGTCGGTTCCGGTATGTAACCCAATTCCCACATCAGCTTGGGCAAGTGCAGGCGCGTCATTAATCCCATCACCGACCATTGCGACTCGCTGACCTTGCTGTTGTAAATCTGTAATGGCTTTAACTTTACCATCGGGTCGCACTTCTGCCAAGACATTTTCAGGATCTAACCCCAACTGTTCAGCAATTCGGGTGGCAACTTCAGTGCGATCGCCTGTTAATAGAATAACTTTTAATCCCATTTTTTGCAACTGTTGAACCGTTAATTTTGCATCCTCTTTCAAGGGATCACTCACACCAATTACACCGACTAATTCTTTCTCAACGGCGACATAAACGGCTGTTTTCCCAGCAACATCGGGAGTGTTTTTAGGAAATTCTATTTTTTGCTGAGATAACCCCGATAGACTTCCCACCCAAACTCGTTTACCCTCTACAATAGCAGAAATTCCGAGTCCCACTTCGGTTTGAAAATCATCTGCCGAAAGCAGGGATAATTGTTGGTGTTTGGCTTGGTTAATTATCGCTTTGGCAATAGGATGATTTGAACCCTGTTCAACCGTAGCCGCCAGTTGTAAAATCCGATCAGAATTTTGCTCCCCAATGGGTAAACAATCGGTTACAGTAGGATGACCTGTTGTTAGAGTTCCCGTCTTATCAAAAACAATGCTATCGAGTTGATGAACCCGTTCAAGAATATCGCCACCTTTTATTAATAATCCTCGTTCCGCACCAATACTTGAACCGACTAAAATAGCTGTTGGGGTTGCTAAACCCAATGCACAAGGACAAGCAATCACTAAAACTGCAATGGCGATTTTTAGGCTTAATAACAGTGTAGCTTGAGTGGCTATTTCTGAGGCACCAAAATGAACGACTTCCGGCCATAGTTTGGTTCCTAAACCATACCAAAATAGAAACGTTAACGCCGCCAAACTCATTACCCCATAGGTAAAATATCCGGCTACTTTATCGGCTAAATTTTGAATGGGGGCTTTACGAGTTTGAGCCTTTTCAACTAAACTGACAATCTGAGCAAGTGTTGTTTCTTCTGCGGTACGAGTCGCTTGTATAATGATCGCACCTGACTGATTTAGGGTTCCGGCTGAAACTTGATCTCCTGACTGTTTAACGATAGGCATTGACTCCCCGGTTAACATCGACTCATTCACCGTTGTTTTCCCTGAAAAAATCTCTCCATCAACGGGTATTTTCTCGCCGGGTAAGACCTGTAACCATTCTCCAACTTTCACTTGATCAGCGGGAATTTCAACCGCTTGAGCAATATTTTGATCTTGTTCTGGTTGCGGTGGCGGAATTAAACGGGCGATAGTGGGTTGGAGGGCAATTAAAGATTGCAGCGCATGAGTTGCTCGGTGTCTGGCTTGTTGTTCTAGGGTTTTTCCGAGTAAAATAAACCCTAATAACATTACAGGTTCATCAAAGAAACATTCCCAACCCAGTTGCGGAAATAACAACGCCACAAAACTTGTACTATAGGCGGTTAATGTTCCCAAACCGACGAGAGTATTCATATTCGGTGCATTTCTCAGCAGACTCCGAATTCCATCTATAATAATAGCTCGACCCGGAAATAATAGGGCTATTGTTGCTAATCCCCAGTGAAACCATATATTATTAATTAGGGGTAAATGTCCGAAGCCAAAATGGTGTAAATGACCTAAACCTGAAAGTAGAATTAATAAACCACAGGTGAGGACTCGACCAATTTGTTGACGAATTTCTTGGCGGTGACGTTCTGCTAAGGCTAAACTCGCGTCTTGACCTTTTCGACTCCCACTGCGAGGCTGAGATGGAAACCCTGTGGCTGTTAGTTTTTGCGCTAATTCTTCTGCATTAACACGATCAGTTTGACATTCAACGGTTGCCACTTCGGTGGCTAAATTCACTCGTGCAGAAATTACGCCACTCTGTTGGGTGAGTTGACGTTCAACGGCGTTGACACAGCCTGCACATTTCATGCCTCCGACATCAAGGATAATGGTTTTTGCCTGAGTCGGCGGAGTAGATTCAATCTGAACATCGGTTTGGGAAGTCAGTTGCATAGATAGTAATTTTGAGAATTAATCTTATAGTGCTGATTATCTTAGCAATTCCTCTGCTCTAGGGTCTACCCCTAAACTGAATATCTTTTAGGGTTTCGGGTGGTTTTCAAGCTGTTTTCAATTCTATTAAGTTTTTAGATTTATCAGGGTTTCTCCCCGCAAACAGGCTGTTCTATTTATGATTTTTTGTGGCTTTTGCGAGGATTTGAGTCACTGACTCAACTTTCTGATAAAATCAAGACTAGATTTGTTTAATGGGCGGTTCATGTCTGAAATTCGGACAGGCGGTGAAACAATTGCAGCGATCGCAACAGCTATTGTTCCTCAACAGGGGAGTATTGGCGTTGTTCGGTTGTCGGGATCTCACGCGATCGCGATCGCTAAGTTGCTGTTTCATGCGCCCGGACGTCAGCCCTGGCAAAGTCATCGCATTCTTTACGGCTATATTCGTCATCCCCAGACTCAACAAATGGTGGATGAAGCGTTACTGTTGTTGATGTTAGCGCCTCGTTCCTATACCCGCGAAGATGTGGTAGAGTTTCACTGTCATGGGGGAATGATTGCGGTTCAACAGGTGCTACAACTCTGTTTAGAAGCCGGAGCCAGACTCGCTCAACCGGGAGAATTTACACTGCGGGCGTTTCTCAATGGCCGTCTGGACTTAACTCAAGCTGAAAGTGTGGCTGAGTTGGTGGGTTCTCAATCTCAAGCTGCGGCTCAAGTCGCCTTAGCGGGATTACAGGGAAAACTTGCCAGTCCTATTCGCCAATTTCGGGCGGCTTGTTTAGATGTTTTAGCCGAAATAGAAGCCCGAATCGACTTTGAGGAAGACCTACCGCCACTAAACGTTCAAGACATTGTATCACAAGTAAACCATATTTCTGCGGAATTGTCAATCCTAATAGAAACAGCCGAAAAAGGTGAACGATTAAGGAATGGTTTAAAGGTAGCAATTGTGGGTCGTCCAAATGTAGGAAAATCCAGTTTATTAAATGCGTGGAGTCAATGCGATCGCGCTATTGTAACTAATCTTCCAGGGACAACAAGAGATATTGTAGAATCGCAATTAGTCGTGGGTGGAATTCCAGTAAAAGTATTAGATACAGCTGGAATTCGGCACTCAGAAGATCAAGTCGAAAAAATCGGCATAGAGCGATCGCGAAGAGTTGCTCAATCTGCGGATTTAGTCTTATTAACCCTGGATACAGAAGCCGGATGGACGCCAAGCGATCAAGAAATTTATCAACAGATTCAAGATCGTCCTTTAATCTTAATCCTGAACAAAATTGATCGAGTCGCCGTCGAACAGTTAGAAGAAAAAATCGAAGAAATTATCCAGAAAATCAACCGAAAAAATCTATTAAGCGTGAAAACCGCCGCCGCCTTAAACAAAGGAATCCCCGAATTAGAAACAGCCATTTTAACCACAATAAACACCGAAAATGTGCAAGCCTCTAATTTAGAGATTGCCATCAACCAACGTCAAGCGGCAGCAATTACTCGTGCTAAAATAGCCTTAGATCAAATGAAAACCACAATTGAGAATCAACTGCCTCTTGATTTTTGGACAATTGATTTAAGAGAAGCAATTCAAGCATTAGGAGAAGTCACCGGAGAAGAAGTCACCGAGTCCGTTTTAGATCGAATCTTCAGTCGATTTTGTATTGGGAAGTAATCCCCAAACCTTTTAAACTCAACTGAAAGTCAGAAGTTCAACGAGATGCAATTAAAACCATCAGGGAAATTAAAAAATGTCCAATGAAATGAGCAACGTACAACCCCCCTTAGAATTTATCCCTCCCAACTTTCAACCCTGGGTTTTGCAAGTGTGCCAATGGGGATTTCCCTGGTGGATAAGGTTGAAAACGCCGATCACCGAAATTCAAACCGAAAACGTCGAACAATTAGTTGAACTCTATCAACAATTCCAACAGCAAAAAAATCGGTTTATGGTTGCTTTTCGTCATCCCTGTCCTGACGATCCTTTACCGATTTCTCAGTTATTTTGGCGACACCTTCCCCAACAGGCAAAAAAACAGGAAATTGTTTTAAAACCTCCCATTCATGCTCATTTTATGTATGATCGAGGCATTCCCCTATGGGCGGGAAATTATGTAACTTGGTTATTTCCCCGATTGGGCGGAACTTCAATCTTACGGGGAAAATTAGATCGTCAAGGGTTAAGATCAGCTAGAGATTTATTTGTAAATGGTCGTTTTCCCCTTGCTGCTGCCCCTGAAGGCGCAACCAATGGTCATAATTATCGAGTTAGCCCTCTAGAACCTGGAATTGCACAATTAGGCTTTTGGTGTGTTGAAGATCTTCAAAAAGCTAACCGCACAGAAGAAGTTTTTATTGTTCCTTTGGGAATTCAATATCATTATATTAATGATGACTGGGAAGCCCTGGCTCAACTATTGTTTGAAATGGAAACCGACTGTGGTTTAACCGCTACTGATTCTACGCCCACCCCCAGTTCACTGTATCCGCGTCTCATTAATTTAGGGAATTACTTGCTTGATTTGATGGAAAACTTCTATCGTCAATATTATCATCAAGAGATTCCCCGTGATTCAACAGAAGAACTCCCCACGCGACTCAAGCGACTTTTAGATATTGCCCTGCAAGTTGCTGAAAGTTATTTTGCGATTAAACCCAAAGGGAGTTTAACTGAACGTTGTCGCCGTATTGAACAAACAGGATGGGATTGTATTTATCGAGAAGATATAAAAGATGTCGAAGCCCTATCACCGGTTGAACGAGGATTAGCCAGTCGGGTTGCAGAAGAAGCCAGTCTGCGAATGTGGCATATGAGATTAGTGGAGAGTTTTGTCGCTGTGAGTGGGCGATATATTAAGGAAAATCCAAGTTT
>JBJHBL010000056.1:0-40174 GCA_050485465.1 Limnoraphis sp.
GACTTGTGGTTAGTCATTGCCTTGAACGTCAAATTGGAGTGATTGTTTTTGGATGGAACAAAGAACAAAAGAAAGAAAGCAATTTAGGCAAAAAGAACAATCAATCTTTTGTTTCAATTCCGACAGCCAAACTCAAAGAACGCATTAGACAATTGTGTGAACAGTACGGACTTAAGTTTATTGAAACAGAAGAAAGTTATACCTCAAAAGCTTCATTCTTAGACAATGATTTGCTACCTATATTTGGTGAAAAACCCAAAGAGTGGCAACCATCAGGAAAAAGAACAAAAAGAGGTTTGTATCGAACGGCTCAAAATCACTATATCAATAGCGATGCTAATGGGGCTGTTAACATTATTCGTAAAAAAGTAAGCACAACACTTAATTTTGATTTAAGTCGAGTGTCTAGGGGCGTTTTGACTCGTCCCCAGAAGTTAAAATTCTGGTCAGCTAAGAAGACGCGAAGCAACGTGGCTTTAGCCCGTTGTGTAGCATCCCCTTAGAATCCTCCGTCATTTATGCGGAGGAGAAGTCAAAGCAGGTTTACCTCTAACTTCTCGAAAATCCATAAGCTATTTAGCGGTTTGCTGCTCGTGATAATTATAGGGAGGGTTCAGTATCTATTTGGGGCGTTCTTTAAGAATGCTCCCCACTGGTCACTGTAAACTGTCCTAATCATCTACAATATTAGCCCAAGCTGAGAAAGCAGGCGGAAAAAAATCGATTTCATAATCCGAGTCTTCCCATTCTTGAACCCACAGGGGAACTTTTCCCTTTTCAACGGTGAGGGAAAATTGTCTTTCTCCCACTTCTGCGGTGTGAAAGACTTGTTTAAGAGTATCGCCTTTGTCTAAGGCTTCACTCAGAATTTCATCCAATTCAGGATCAACTCGTTTAACCCGACTTTTGCTATCTTCATCCACCCACAGTAATTTTAGAGATTTAAGATTTCTGGGGCTAAGTTCACTTTTGAAATACACTCGTTTGAGGTTGGCGAGGGGTTCTAAACTCCGTTCAACTCGGCGAATTTGCTGGAGTCGCAGGTTATGCCATTCCGCCAGTTGTTTACGCTCAGTGGGTGAAATAATCCCCTTACTATTGGCGTGTTGCATCCCATATCTGACTAAAGAACACCCCAGGTTAGCCAACAGATGAATTAACTGTCGTTCTTTGGGGGTGGCTTGACGCCGAACTAGGGTATTGGTTGCTCTCCTTTGTCTTCTTACTGTCATCTGAAGTTACTTCTCGGTCTAGAGTGAGGGTTAATTCCTGGAACAGCAACACCACTATCGAGCTAAAAATGGGCATCATTAGCTAGAAACTTTGGTGAGAAAGCTATTGTAGCCTTAACCTATGGGGATAGGCTATGAACTTAATTTTGTTTCAGGGATAGGTGCATCTATCGGTTGTGGCTCAGATCCATCGATTAGCGTAACGCTATCTTAGCTTAAAAGGATTAGGTCTTCTCGTGAATTACCTCAACCTGTTAAACTGCTGACAACCTGGGCTAGTTGAAGTCGCAAACACCAGAAAGGTCTTGATGAAAACAGCAATGATTCTTAACAACTGGGACTAGACAGATTCAGTATTCTTCTTGGGTGAAATTCAGGGGTTTAACCCTTCACTTCCATACCTTTGAGAGACTTTTCTGACGAAAAGTGGGTAATTGCAATAGACCTCTTGAATTTCTTCAAACCTAACTGCAATAATTGCAGTATAGACTCGCACACCTAGATTGGTCTGAAGCATTAAATGTGAATTGTCCGTAGTGTCCAACGTTGTCCACAAATCCCTGACTTGGGGATTCAATGCTAAACCAGTCGATCAATTTGGGTGTTCTACCATCAGGGCGCATCTCCTTTTCTTTTAATATTTAGGTAATCCTATTATATCCCAGATGAGGAGATATTAGGAGAGGGGGTACTTCCCCCTCTTTTAGTTTTTCTGGGTGGATGTAGTTTGGGAGACACTCTAATTCTCTTTTGAAAAAGTCAAGGTTTTTTAATGCGATCACTCAAGTTTTTCGCGCTACTACGAATTTAAAATTTTATCTGGGTTTGATTCAGTGATTTCTATAATTTTGGGTAGGTTCATTCCTCTTTAAATTTGCTTAAATCAATAATCGGGAAAACTTAGTGAAAAATAGAGTATAAGCATCTCGCTTGCCGCATATAATAATATTTAACCTACTCAGATCGCGAAAATTATTTATTTTTTATGGCTGATAAGAGAAGTATTCTTCCTAGATATGCTTTGCTTTACATCATCCAAATATCCTCAATTTTATTTTCAAAATAATCAACTCAGAAAAATGTAATTCTCAGTTTTTGATGCAAATTATCAAGTGTTGGATTCTAACTTTTTAGAAGATTATTTTTTCTTGAATATTAAAGATTCACTAGAACGAGACCTGATCTGATAATAACGGAATTTATCATAATCGTGAAAAGATATTATTTTTGCATCTCACTCATCTTAATCTCAGTCTTTTTGAAGACTTCCTTAAAAAGGCGATCGCAATGCTATAATTGAGACAGATTGATTTTAAAAAAAAAGTTAGTATATTTTCTAATTCCATATGGAACGCTCAAAACTGGTTGCCTATCTCACTGGTGCAATTTCTGTGATTTTAGCCCTGGCTTATCTGCTGTTAGTCTCTCTGTTAGACTTCCGAGGTGAGATGATTCCAGCACCTCAAGATCCTTTAGTAATCTCACCTCAGATGCAGGTTTTGCAGTTTCTCAACTCGGGGCTTACTGAATTATTTTAGTCGCCTTAATCATGTGATAAGCAATCAATAATTGGGTAATAGCTAACGGATAACTTTGGAGAATTTCTCCGGTTGTTCCGGTGAGTTTACCCAGTTCTTGATTTCCCACACTACAAAAATCTTTTAAGTGGGGAAATTCATCACAAAAAAGCATCTCTAACGCATTCACCTGTTCAAGGGTTGCATGACTATCCACTTCCAAAACATCCACTGGTTTACCCATATCTCGATCCAATCCTAAACGGACTGCGGAGAGGGGATAGCGATCGCTTTGATCCAGAATTTCTGTAAAATTAGGATGAGGAATAGTGGGGCGCAAAACCAAACGTACATTCAAATGCGAACTGTTGGTCTTGCCATTTTCCGCCGGATAGAACGTTACCACTACATCCGCCCACTTGCGTTGAGGACGAATAAACGCTTCTGAGTCAGGTTCCCGTTGGACAAGGGCAGCAATCACTTCTTCTTCGGTGTAGCTACGCTTCATCGTATCTCGTTTAATTTTCCACTGGCTTCGCAGAGACTCTGGTGGGGCGAGATAAACCCGTACATCATAACAATCTCGGGCGCCGCGAGTCGAATAACCGAGTAACCCTTCGACAATCACAAAACGACTGGGCTTAATATACTCAGGGGCTTCAAATGTTCCAGTATGATGACTGTAAATCGGTTTAAGAATGGGTTGTCCGGTTCGCAGTAGGGTGAGATGCTGCTGCATAATATCAAGATAGTTCGCATCGGGATGCAGTGCTGTTACCCCTAAAGCCTTGCGTTGTTGACGATCATAACGATGGTAGTCGTCTGTACAAATCACCGTCACATTCTCTGGGCCGACAACTTGAGCAATTCCCCGTGTTAGCGTTGTTTTTCCGGCTGCGCTATCCCCAACAATACCTAAAATAATTGGACGATGGCTCATCTTTATTTGCCAAATGGTAGCCTAATGAGTTTATTTTATGGGGGAAGGTCGGCCAAATCAAGTCCAAAAAAGAATTTGTTAAAGCCAAGAGGCTAAAATTCCATACGATTTTGTCGCCAAGCCGCTCTAACTAAGCGAATTTCATCATAACTATACTGCTCGGCTAAATATTCATAAATCACCTCAAGCCTTGTATCTCCGACAATATCAATGGCGCTAATAATAGCTTGTTGACGTTCTAAAGAAACTAAACGATTAATATCAACCGCTTGACCCAAACTCATTAATTTAATCAAATGTTCAACAATAACACTTTTAGATAAATTGCGGTGATCGGCGATTTCGCTAATACTCAATCCTTGCTGATGCAAGTTTAAAGTATACATTTGGCTATCTGTTGATGAACCGAAATTTGGAATCATACATTTTGTGGGGGTATTCTTCCGACAGAAAGACCTTGTTCTTCACAATAGTTACGAATCGTATTAACAAATCGTTCTCCATAGCGACTTAATTTATGATTTCCGACACCTGAAATTTCTAATAATGCTTCCAGTGTAACTGGACGTTGTTGTGCCATGGCTCTAAGGGTCGCATCTGGAAACACCATATAGGGGGGGATTAATTGTTCATCGGCGATGGTTTTCCGCAGTTGACGTAAATGTTCAAATAACATTTCCACTTCTGCTGCTAAGGAACGAGTTTGAATGTCGATATTGCGCTGATGAGCTACAGCAATTTTAACTTGTCGTTGACATTTCATCACCTCCCAACTGAGGGGATTGAGTTTCAAGATTCCATAACCATCGGTTGTTCGATCCAGTAACCCTTGATGTAGGAGACTACGCCCTAAGCCTTTCCATTCTTCAACAGTTTTATCTTTTCCAATCCCATAGGTTGACAGTTTATCATGTCCCCGCTCTATAATTTTCTGACTTTTTGACCCGCGCAAAACATCAATAATATAACTGATTCCATAGCGTTCTTTACAACGAGCCACACAGGATAAAAACTTCATGGCTTCGACTGTCCAATCTTCTATAGGCTTGGTTTCCCGGCAATTATCACATTGCCCACAATCTCCTGAAAAGGGTTCGCCAAAATAGCCTAAAATGACTTGATTGCGACATTCGGTTGATTCGGCATAATCAATCATTTGACGCAGTTGTTGACGACTCCTTCGTTGTTCATCAGGTTGGGGTTTTTGAGCAATTAAATACTCTATGGTTTTAATATCACTTCCTGACCAAAATAAAATACATTTAGCCGGATCGCTATCTCGCCCCGCTCGTCCGGCTTCTTGATAATAGCTTTCTAAATTTCGGGATAAATCATAATGAACGACAAAACGCACATCGGGTTTATTAATTCCCATCCCAAAAGCAATGGTTGCCACGATCACTTGCACATCATCTCGAATAAATTGCATTTGATTGTTGTGGCGTTCTTCGTCTGGTAATCCCCCGTGATAGGGTAAACAAGGAATTCCTTTTTCTCGCAATTTAAAGGCTAAATATTCAACCCGTTTCCGCGTTAAACAGTAAATAATGCCTGAGCCTCCTGCTTGCTGAATAATTTTTAGCAGTTGATTAAAACTTTGGGTATGTTTAGGAATGACTTCATAATAAAGGTTAGGACGCAGAAAGCTGGCTAAATGAATGGAAGGTTCTTTTAAAGCGAGTTGTTCGATAATATCTTCTCTCACTCTTTGGGTGGCTGTGGCAGTTAATGCCATCATGGGAATTTGAGGATAACGCTGCCGTAATTGTTGGAGTTTTCGATATTCTGGGCGAAAATCATGCCCCCATTCTGATACACAATGGGCTTCATCAATAGCAAAGGCTGAAATCCCCACTTGGGCATTTACCCGGTCTAAAAAGGCTAAAAATCGCTCTCCTAATAGCCGTTCTGGGGCGACATATAAAAGCTTAATTTTACCCTTCATAATGGCGGTTTCTCGCGATCGCATTTCTTCCGGTAATAGTGTACTATTAAGAAATGTTGCTGCTATTCCATTATCCTGAAGGGCAATGACTTGATCCTGCATCAATGCGATGAGCGGTGAAACCACAAGGGTTATTCCAGGTTTTAAGAGAGCAGGTAACTGAAAACACAGAGATTTTCCGCCCCCTGTGGGCATAATAATCAGTAAATCTCGCTTTTGCAGGGCTTGTTCTATAATTTCTCGCTGTCCAGGGCGGAAGGAGTCGTAACCAAAAAAGTGTTTGAGGGACTGTTCTAGGGATTGGGGAGGGGCGAAGGAGGATACAGATAGCCCTGACATTGATGTTTAGGAGATAGGTGGACAGATATCGTGTATAAAAATGTGTCCCCTCTCGCTTCAATCTCGTGCTAGTTGCCCATTTCCAAAACATCTTTGTTTGGAGTGGAGCCGCAGGATGGAAAGCATAAAAACTGCGATCGCTGAAAGGAGATTTCGGGGAAAATTAGAGGGTTTCTTAAATAATAACATCTCTGTTCTTCAATTTTTCAACTTTTCTCAAAATAAGGGGTATAAATATGATTCAGTCTTCAATTCAGCAAGCTGATATTTTGATTGTTGATGATACTCCTGAAAATTTACGGTTGTTGTCTTCGATGTTAGAAGAACAAGGCTACAAAGTTCGCAAGGCGACTAATGGCAAACAAGCCTTAAAAGCGATTGATGCTCAAGGCCCAGATTTAATTCTACTCGACATTATGATGCCGGAAATGAACGGCTATCAGATTGCTCAACATCTCAAAGGTTTACCCAAAACCCACCATATTCCGATTATTTTTCTGAGTTCATTAAATGATACAATGGATAAAGTGATCGCGTTTGATGTTGGGGGTGTTGACTACATTACAAAACCCTTTCAAATTCAAGAAGTTCTCGTGCGAGTCCGTACTCAAATTACATTGCGGGATCAACAAAAGCAACTGGTAGAACAAAATAAACAACTGCAACAAGAAATTAAAGAACGCAAAAAAATTGAATCGGCTTTACGGGTTTATATTCATGCAGTTTCTCACGATTTGCGAAATCCCGTCACGGGAATGTTAATCGTTTTGAATAACTTATTAACTTTAGAATCCTCCCCAATACTGACCGTTCCTCGAAAGATTGTAGAACAAATGGCGAATAGTTGCGATCGCCAACTGAAGTTAATCAACTCCTTAGTTGAAACCAGTTCTCTTAGTTTAGAAGGACTGCCGATTCATTGTCAACCCCTAGATTTAATCCCCTTTACCCAACAACTCCTCGCCGAATGGCAGCCTGTTTTTGAGAAAAATCGGGTATCTTTTCAAGACAAAACTCCCACCTCTTTACCCATAGTTTCCGCAGACTCCAGTCAACTTTGGCGAGTTTTTGACAACTTATTTTCTAATGCCATTAAATACAATCTTCCCGGCTTAAATTTAACCCTTTCAGCTGAAGTCATCACCCCCAGAAAGGGAAAAAAGAAAAGTTCAGATAACTGGATTAAATATACCATTTCTGATGATGGAGTGGGAATTAACCCCGAAGAAGCCGAAGACTTGTTTGAACTCTATCAACGCGGAAAAACAGTTGGTAAAATCAAAGGATTAGGTTTAGGCTTGTATTTATGTCGGCAAATTATTAGCGCTCATGGTGGTGAAATTGGAATAATTCCCAATGTTAAATCAGGCGCTTCATTTTGGTTCACCCTTCCAGTTTTACCCCCAGAATAGATTTTAAGAGGTTGATGCAACCAGAAACCTTTCACAGTCAAACTTTTCCCTCGTAGGGAAGAAGGAGTAATTAATAGTTTTAGATATTTAGTAATCAAAAAAAAGCTCCCCTCGCCTCGCCCTGCTTTTTTAAGGGGGGATTGGAGAGGGTTAGGGAGAGGTTGGGAAAGGGGTTGACAAGGGGGGCAAAATTTGATAGATTTTAAATAGTATGTTTTATAATCGAGTATTGAAAAAAAATATTTTTTCAAAAATATCCTATTATAAGATAATCATACCCGTCACCGCCCCAAAAAGTCAAGAGGGTGCCGAAAAAAACGCGCGAAATTCCAGGGGAAAAAAGGAACAAAACTCCTATCCCCTGTCCCAGAACTAAAAAGAAAACGTTGTTCTAATTGTCCCAATCACGATATCATCATTGCGACTATCTTGGTTAGGGTTTGTAATAATAATAATCCCCGGGGTAATTGAAATTTTATCATTCACAGGATAACGATAAAACGCCTCTAAATGCCAAGATTGATCATTAGGAAATTCTATTTTTAACTCTCTGGGTACATCAATATCATTTAAATAGGGTTCTCTCCCAATTACAATTCCCCCTAAACTTCCCTCTTTAAACAAATCTGGCAATCCTAATGTTACGGCAAAATTCCAAATTTGACCATCGCCAATCTTAATCACTCTCGCATTAGTATAACCTCCCCAACCACTTAAAACAATTTGACGATTAATTTGCCATGAAACTTGTACCCCATAAGAATTACTCACCACACCTCCGGCAATTCCCCCGGGATTAATGCCCTCTGTTAAGCCTAAAATAGAGTTAGCCATTCCCGTCCCCGTTACACCATTTAACGCATTTCCATTAATATTCCCCGTTTGTCTATCCACAACAACGCCATTTCTCCAACCATTATCAAAGCCAAAATTTCCAGGTGTTGAATAGGCGTGATTATAAGTCAAAGCAAACTGTAAATTCTCTCTCGGTGTTACCGTAATTTGGGCTAAGGTTGCATAATCTCCATTAAACAAACCATTTCCCTGGCTTGCATCTCCCGCACTTGCAGATAGATAGCCGACAGAAATAGAAGTTGACCCAAAAATCCCATTTAAAAATTGTTCATTAAACTGATACTGCAAGCCAATTCCACGACCCCCACCAATACGATAAATCGGGTTTCGTTGACCAAATGCACTTAAACTTCCATTTCCGCCATCTCTATTGTCTAAATAGGGGTTAACAGTGGGAACAAAATCATCCCAAGTGACGCCTTGGGCGGCGAAGGTGAATTGGAGTTGATTATTAATTGGAAACTTGTAATATAATCGTTCTAATTCAACTCGGCTATCGGTATCCCCCCGAAAATTAAAGGTTTGTGTTCCTTGACGAGTAAAACCCAAATCAAAGGGTTGAGCGTTTCCCATTTGAAGACGAGTTAGAAGTAAATCTTCTCCGGTAAAACTGGTATTAAAATTCAAACGAACTCGATTTTGAAATACGGTTTGATTGCGGTTTTCTTGGGTGCCTTGAAAGGCGATATCATCTCCCCAAGCATCGGTGATTGCAAAAATTCCTTCTCCGGTGAGTTTAGTGGTGGTCGAAAATTGATTAGAAACTAAAACTTCAGTGCGGTTTTCTAAGCCAGTCACTTCACCTCGCAGTAAAGTTAATTCCGCCCCAAATTCATTCTGTAACCGTTGGATAGCAATGAATTCATTTTGAGTTAAACTGTTTTCTACGGTGGCGTTTAATAACTCGTTAATTCGTTCTAAACAAGCATTTAAACCTGCGGCAAATTCATAACGACTTAAAGAGCGATTTCCGCGAAAGGTACTATCTGGATAACCGGAAATACAGCCAAACCGTTCCACTAATGATTGTAAGGCTTGAAACGCCCAGTCTGTGGGTTGAACATCAGACAGTTGAGAAACAGAGGTGACTTGACTGGCGGCGGTGTTTTTGCGTCCTTCTTGACTGTAACGTTGGAGTTGTTCTATAGTAGAGTAGGGGGGGGTATATTCAGCTAAAGAACTAGAGTCTAAAAAGAGAGAAGACGCACTCAAAATGAGCAGAAATTGAGCAACCTTGCAACATGACACGGGGTTTTGATACCCTTTAATTCTCTTTTCCGCCTTCATCCAACTCTCCTTATGTTTTGAAAGCTAATTCTTCTCTTTCATTACGGTATTTCCACCCCAAATCACAATATTTTTATTTAACTTTACATTAATTTTCTAGGCGAGTTTCATCACCACGTCTAAACTATGTCCAATAACCTCATAGACTTGACGTTGTTCAAAGAGTGCTAAAATATCCGGATTAACCTTATTTTGTTCGGCTTCTTTTCGGAGAAGTTTTAACGCGGTAACGGTTGGTAAGGCGTGTTTATAGGGTTTATCTCCAGCGGTTAACGCATCATAAATATCTGCAATTGCCATAATTTGCGCTTGGACAGGAATTTGACTTTGTTCTAATCCTATGGGATAACCTGTTCCATCAAGTTTTTCATGGTGTCCATAGGCAATTGTGGGAACATTTGCTAGATCTTTTGTCCAGGGTATTTTCTCCAAAAACTTGTAAGTATGAGTGACATGAGACTCAATGACTAACCGTTCCTCTTGAGTTAGATTTCCCTGCTTAACTAACAGTTGTTTCATTTCATCGGGAGTAATTAACGGCTGAGTTTCTCCGTTAATCTCCTGATAGAAAACTTGATTTAATTCTGATAGTTTTTCCAGGGGGTTTTCTTCGGTTATTTTAGGTTCGTTTGCGGCTAAAACAACCTCCCAGTAATCATTTAATTGTAGAATTTCTTGCTTTAATTTTGCTTCTAACTGTTCTATTTTTTCCAGAATTGAACGGTCAGAACCTGGTTGTTTTTGACGGTGTAACAAGAGTTCAGATTTAGCTTGGGCGCATTCCCATTCAAAGGTTCGTTGGGCTAAAGCAAATCGTTGACGAATGACTTCTAATTGATGAGGATATAACTTTTTAGACTTTGTTAAAATTGCTTCAGGAACCCCAATTTTGCCAAAATCATGCAATAATGCAGCATAACGCATTTCTTGAATTTGGCGATCGCTAAAGGTAATTTCGGCTAAAGAACCTGTGGTCACGGTATTGATTTCTTCGGCTAAACGAACCGTGAGTTGGGCGACTCGTTCAGAATGACCAAAAGTGGAGGGATCACGCTGTTCAATCACTTGCACAGACGCCTTGACAAATCCCTCAAAAAGAGATTCAATACTTTCTTGAAGATGGTTTCGTTCAATGGAAATTGCCGCTTGAGAAGCGAGACTTCGCAAAATACGTTCTTCCCATTCCCCATAGGGTTGAGTCATTTCCAGGGTATTTTCGGGAACCAAAGTGATATCCGGTCTAACTTTGCGGTTAATTAACTGAAGTACCCCAATAGTTTCCCCCTGGCGGTTCTGCATCGGAAGAACTAACACCGAACGAGTTCGATAGCTAATATCGCGATCAAAACTGCTATCGAGACGATAGGATTTTTCTGGGGGCAACTCGTAAGCATCCGGGATGTTTAAGGTTTCACCCCTCAAGGCAACATACCCCGCCAAACTTCTTTCAGTCAGGGGAATTGCAAACTCACGAAAGGACACATTGGGAAGCGAGACATTTTGAGCGACTTTAAACAGTAATTTCGGGGTATTATCGCTAGCGTCTACAAGGTACACACTCCCCGCATCACTATAAGTAATTTCCCGACATTTGGTTAAAATCAGATTGAGAAGACTACTCAAGCTGTGTGTACTCGACAACGAGGCACCGATATCGAGTAGCTTTTCGATTAATTCAGCTTGTTCGGCTAATTCTTTCAAATATTCTGGGTTTTGAAAAATCATAGGGGTCGTAGATGCTGAAAGACTGCAACACCACTTTTCAATTATTATCCGTTATTTCTTAACTTATTGTAGAGATCTTGCCAACAAAATCTCTAATACCCTAAGATTTTAACCGAAATCTGAAAAAACCTCACCCGAACTTTTTGTGAAGCGATTCTCGCGGGTCAAGCTGGGCCATCCAACCCCAGATTTACTGAAGACTCGATATCTGCTTCGCCATTGAAAAATCTTTCTCTGTTAAGCCCCCCGCATCGTGAGTCGTTAAACAGACGGTAACTTTGTTATAGGAGATGGTAATATCAGGATGATGTCCTGCTGCTTCTGCGGGTTCGATTAACTGGTTCACAAACTCCATCGCCGCGATGAAATCCTTAAAGGTCATCACTTGCTTGAGTTTTTTTCCTTCAACAGTCCAGTTGGGGACTTCCGCCGCCCGGGCTTGGACTTGAGTTTCGCTTAAAACTTCAGCCATGTTATACCTTGAGTAGATTTTACCGTTCTCAAAACTATCCGCTCCCATCCAGAATAGCTTAAGCAATTGCCTTCGCTTTTTTGGGATGAGAGCGGTCTAGCGGGTCATCTGATTTGGAACCTGACTGCCGGAAGAACTTTTTAGAGCAGCCATTCCATCAAGAACATATTGTTCGAGAGGGAAACGAGCTTGACTCTAGTAGTCAGCCCCGGCACACAGCCGGCATTTTCCAATCAGGTGACCCATGCGTTTACTACTATCAATCATGGGCATCACCTCCTTGTTCCCTGTACGGTTTGTTAATCTCGTTAACGCTAGCTAGCATAACACATACTATGGGTTTTTGTGCAACCCCTTTTGCAAAAAAAGTTTTGAAATCGGCAAAGGTTATAGGTTACAGGGGACAGGTTACAGGGGACAGGTTACAGGGGACAGGTTACAGGGGACAGGTTACAGGGGACAGGTTACAGGGGACAGGTTACAGGGGACAGGTTACAGTTATCACTATTGCCTATTGCCTATAGCCAGATTGCCTTTTGCCTAGCGCGTAGCGCTATACAGTTGAATGTAGTCCTATGCGCGAGGACTTGAGTTTTCAGACAGAGATTTTAATCTCTGGCTTGACTGGCTTTTACAGTTTACAGTGAGCAGTTTACAGTGACCAGTACGGAAATTTTAAGGTGGGATCAACTATCTCAACCCCTGAGAAACAAACGCCGCCCAATAATACGGATGGTTAAAATATTCAGTTTTTCGCAGTTCAAACTGGGCTTTTCTGAGGGCTTCTGGGCGAATTTCTCCTCGGTTGCGGAACTGATAATAGAGTTGACAAAACTCGGCTGTCGAGTTGTCTTGCACCGACCATAACGTACTGACAACACTTCGCGCCCCCGCAGTCAGAAAACCCCCCGCCAAGGTCAAAACATCGTCGGTCATTTCTGATAAGGAAAAATTGGTTTCGCAGCAGGATAGAAACACTTCCGAAAGTTGGGGAAAACGTTGGATGAATAGGTGGGCTAAGTCTAACGTTCCGTCGGAGAGTTGCAAGCCAGACTCTAGGGCGTTGCTGAGGTTGTAACTAGCATGGTGACTGGAGTGGAGAAGATTAACCTCTCGGGCGAGTTTCAGGTAGTTGGCGATAGTGGCTTGTTTTTCTTTCAGGTGGCGGTGTGGGGGAACGCTGTAAAGTTCGGCGACTTTTCGACATTCTTCCGGGGTAAAATCTAAATCACCTGTGGCGTTTTCAACGATTCCCAAAATGTTAGTTTTGATAGGTTTTCGTTGATGGCAAAAGTCGAGGATTTGGCAACTGGGAACCACTCGAATTTGAAAGCGATCGCACAGATATTCTATTTTTGATAAATCGGGTTGAGTTGGTGTTTGGGGTTCCTCATCCATATCGAAATCAAAATCTCGATAACCCCGATGTTTGCCGACTGCAACGGGGGTTGAAGTCGTCTGGTTTTCTGGGTCTAATTCCGAGAGGGGAAGGGCGGCGAAAGGGATTTGGTGTAGGTAGAGGTGGGGAACAATAATTAATTCTTCGATATCTTGCAGATGGTTGTCAATCAATTGCCGAAGTTGCAGGCGTTGGGAGAGTGAGGCGAGGGTGGGTTGCATTTGGTTTTTCCATTGTTCCCGGAGTTGGGTGCGTTTTTGGCGAGTTTGTTGGAGGAATTCTCGGCGATCGCTTATTGTTTCTACTGAATTATCGGTTAATTTTACTAAAACGGCAGTATCAGTAATTTGTATCGATTTCATTTCCTCAAGTTGGCGGTTGAGGAGTTGGGCGGCGACGAAGAATTTTGCGTTTTTGATATTAATGTAGGGTTTAAGCCAAGTTTGCCCAATCCAATTTTGTAGGGTTTTAGTGCCTTGTCCTTTGCAGGTGTAACAGGTGATTGATTAGTCACCATCTAAGCCCCCATTTTTAAGGCTCGCAGGAGTTGATATTTTAGTCCTTCAACAATTTTTGAATCTCTTGCGCTTTCTTCAAATCTAGAACCATACCAAGATACTTAAAGTTATTCACAGCCTGACTAATCCAGGTTTTTGCTTCAGATAAATTACCTCTTTCCTTTTCTAGCAAAGCCCAAGAATATTCGTAGTAAGCAATTCGTCTTTTGTCTTGGCATAAATAGACCTCATTGTAACCATTTCTTAAAAGCTGTTCTGCCGTTTCAAAGTCTTTCTCTTTAATGGCAATATTTGCTATTATTCTGTTGGCATATCCCTCATTTCTATAATGATTAATAGTCCGAGATCTATCAACACATAGTTTACAATTTTTTTTGGACTCTTTTAGGTTTCCCTGAAAATAAAATATCTCCGATCTTTCTCTATCAATATACGTCTGATATAAAATCAGATATGATGGTGAAATTTTAGTTTGATCGTCTAAATTTTTTTGCTCTTTATTCAACCATTCGTGAGCTTCTTCATACTGCTCTAGACGTATATATAGACCAGCTAAGTGATTGGTAATATAGTCTCTATCCTCAAAGTTTATATCCTCAAAATTTGAATCGTGGCAACGTTTCCATGCTTTAAGCAAAATTGTTTTTGCAGACTCTAAATTTTTTGGAGATCCCATTAAAAGCAATATTCTACCTTTACGAGCCATAAATTGTATAGTTTCTCGGTGTTCTCTTCTAATTTGAGACTGATCAATCAGCCAAGTCAACCAATCTAATCTATCTTTCCATAATCCTCTAATATTGGCATAATTGTTAAGATATGACCACAGAGCTTTTACTTTCTCATAGTAGTTTCTATCTTTACAAAAGCGCAGAACTCCTAAAAAATTGTTCCATTCGTTATCTAAACGCGAATAAAAGTTAATCAATCTTTCAGTTTTAGACTGATTTTCATACATTGTTTTTCCGAAATCAACATAAAATTCAACCCATCTATCTAAGATTTTTTCTTTTAAATCAACACTTTTGCTTAATTGAGCAAGTGCATATTCACGAGTGATAGGAAGCATTTGATAACGTTCATGATGATAACGTACCAAAGAAATTGTTTGTAATTCATCAAGCCCACTCTCAATTAGATGTCTCGGTTCTGCGGTTAAACCAGCTACATAAATGAGTGCTTCTGAAGAAGATGATTGATCAAAAATGCTCAGAGCTATTAGCAATTGATAAGACAATTTATTGATAATGCTATCAACTGATTTCTTAAAGCAAAAATGAGCCAAGTCACCATCTGCATTTCTTAAGTCTATTATGATTGACTCAAACATTTCTGAGTAAATATTTTTTTTATTTGCTAAACGGCCAATACTATAAATAATTGCCAGTGGAAGACCGCTGCTTGCTTGGTAAAGTTCTTCTTGCTGTGTGCTAGTTAAACTTATGTCTGCCTTTTGAATCTCCTGTTTAATTAACTCTAGACTTTCATCTCTAGAAAGTGAATTCAAACAAATATTCGAGTATATACCTACTTGTTCACGAGTGGTAACCACTATTTTGGTATTGTGCAATCTTCTAATAAAATCAATGACCTTCCTTTTGTTTTCTATCGTTTCTAGGTTATCTATAAATAATAAATTCTTGTGAGGCGAAATTTTAAGTATATTAATAAGTTTTTCTAAGTGTGTTCCATCAGTTTCATTAAGAATAGCAGGTTCTTCTAAAGTAAGAGCAATTGAACGATAAACCTCTTGCAATGTTCTCTGAGTTTCTAATGTTTCACCTATGCCAATAGGAAGTAATTGATGTGTTTTTGCTGATACCCAAATTATAGTTCCAAAGTATGGAACTTCATAATCTAACTGAGACTCAGGAGATAAACAGTTTTCTCTTCGTTCAAGGCAAAGATAAGCAGCCTCTAAAACTAGAGCAGTTTTACCTACACCACCAATACCATCAACTTGAATAATCGACTGAGGGTAACTTTCAGAAAGATACATCATTAAGTCCATTAAGTAAGTCTTTCGACCAACAAATAAATGATCCTGTAGTGGCAGATTTTGATATTTTGTTTTACATAAAGCCTGACGATTAGTAATTGAATTAGGTAATGAGAGACCATCTGGTTGCACAGATGTAATATCTTCTTCCAATAGTTCTAAGTTAAATGCTTTAAACAAAGCTTGAATTTTTGACAGGTCGCATTTTTTTTTTCTTCTAATTATCTTTGCAATTGTATCTTTTTGTACAGGATCGACTTGTTGTTGGTCAACATATTCTTCTAAAAGCGCGGCAGTTGGTCTCGTCTTGAAGAATACATTGTTAATTGCTTGCCAAATTTTTCTATAACCTATATCTGATAAGTAAAAGCTATTACGGTTACGTCGTCTCCGTTCATTCATCATCAACATATTACTAAATAAGCTTGTATTATGGCAGTTGAAATATTGATAATTACTCTTATTGTAACTTAAGGGATTTAAGATCTACTTAACTTCGTCGTTAAGTTCAAGTCAATGAACTTTCCCAAAGCGCAATAATTTAATTAGTGATGGAAAACTTAAATCTCCATCATTTCAGCTACTTTATTAGTGAAAAGGAAGGTATCACAATGGCTTTCAAACCCAAATCGAATCCCGTACCTAACACAAGCTACCGCAAAACTGGACGGACGACTCAGCAAAGTGGCTCTCACAATGCTAATAGTCCGGGAGGCACTCGGAAGGGTTCTAGCAATCGTTCTAGTGGAAATGGTTCCCAGAACAAGAACAAATAACATGATGAAATAGGTGTCCTAGATCGTACCGTACAAAATTCACTTGAGCCTAGCCCTTTTGGAAAATGCTTTTACCCCAACTCCTGTAGGGGTTTCAAGAATTGCCTAAAAGATGGCTACTCAAGTGGATTTTGTGTGAGATTTTTTGACCATAGCATGATTATTCGGAAAAAACTACCAATTTTTTTTGTTATGAAACAGACACAATTTATCCTTGTTTTTATTCTAGGATGCCTGGGGTTCTTAGGATTCCAATTGATGCAAAACTCAGTATCTGAACCCGCCATTGTGCAACTCGTCCTGCAACCGAATACAGCCGAACTGATATCAACAACCGAAGACCTTCTCCACGTTCTTTCCCGCCGCGTCAGACCCCATCATTGGGTTGAAATTAGCATGATTTCCCAACAGGCGAACCCGGAAATTTTACTCTCCAAACAAGCCAATCGCCGAACCATCCAACAATTGCGATCGCAACTCAACCCCATCTCTCAAACCCAGGAATTAGAACCCATTCCCTCATCAGATACAGCTATTGTCCGCGCTATCCAACGGTTTAGCGATCGCGTGGTAGCAACCAACGGCAAACAGCCCATTTATTTTTATCTCGTTACCGATGGAACCTCAGACCCGCAAGCGATCGCCCAACTCCGGGAAATCAGCCAAACTCTGACGCAATACAACCTAGAAACCGCCCATCTTTTCGTTCTGGGTTTGAACCCCAAACACCGCCTATCAATGGCTGGGGGGTTTGCAGCGATAGGCGATCGAGTCGAGTTTGCCAGCAACAATTACGACGAGTGGGTACAACTGCTGAGAAAATTCTAGCGCTCAAATTGCCAGCCGCCACTGCCATAGCAATGTTACCTGATTTGTAAAAAATTAATCAATCTCAGCCCCCAATTTTTTGGGTTTGGGGGCAATATCGTTGACAACATTTCAGCATAATTCACCCGGCAAAATATCTATTCTATTAAGGAGAATAATCCCATGTCTATCAGATCGTTCACACAATTGATTGCGGGTTTCTTCGGTAGTTTTTTCTTGGATACCCCGTTAATATCCTGGTCAGACGGTCAATTTGAGTTCCAATCTCTCCTGGAAGAAGTTCATACAAATCGCCTCGCCAAAATCTTGGAATATTACCAACCCGAACTCTTTCAACGGTGGTATTGGGTGGTACTCGCCGCCGCTTACAAAGCCAAGAACGAACAACAGTCTTTATCGACATTAAAACAAGAACAGGAGGAACTCAGCAGTAAAGTTAGTTCCATGCAAGCCGCGTTAGACATCGAACTTCCACCCCCACCCCAACCGGAATTTTGGGAAATACTCCTAACCGTCGGTTTATCAATTATGTTGTTTTTGGGAATTGCGGAATTTTTCGGTTTAGAAGTTCAAAGCATTACTAACAACCAATTCATACAATTTTTATTGGTATTATCGGGAGCGGTTTGTATGAATTTGGGAGAATTTATCGGCATTTTGCGAATTGTAAAAGCGGTACGTCGCTACGACCCGAAACGCAGTTTTTCCGACGATAACCGCCACGCCAATAGTATTCCGTTTTGGCAAAGAATCAAGGGTGGGGATGCTGCAATTTGGTTGTCTTTTGCAATTGTCCTGATGGAAACGGCTTTTGCGGCTCCGGGTTTGATCGGTTTGTTGCCGCCAAAATTGTCTGTGGAACCGCTTTTTCAACTCACGGTTTTTGCCGCAGCAGGGCTGGCTGCAACCATCAATATTATGATTGCTTGGGGAAATGCTTTGTTGGAAATTCAGTGGGAACAGGAGGTGCAGGAAATTCGCCAACGTCATCGCCAAGCTTTTGTTTATTCGGAGTCCGATTCCAACTTTATTGATGAAATTGTTATTGAGCGAGAAATGAACAATTACCGTCGGGAGTTGAGAGAAGCAAAGGCGCGTTTGGAGTTAAAAAATCGGGCGGTTGAGCAGCAAAAGCGGCAAGTTGATGACCTTCAGGAACGGGCAAGACGGGAGTTTGAACGCTGGGAATTTTCGGTGAGAAAATGGCTAAAAGAGAATCCTGAAGTTGTCAAAAACTTTGTTGAGTGGGAATCAAAACCGTCTAACAATGGGTATCATTCGGTTAAAAATGGCTTGGATATTCTCTCAAACGAGATGAAAGAATCCTAGAGGAAAAACTTCACCCAGTTGTGATCACTCCCCGAAACAATTAAATCCTTAGAAGGGTCGAATACCGAACTGTAAATCTTCTTTTCGCGCCCTTATAAGGTTTTGATTACGGTAAAATTGTATAATTCTACCTAATGAGAACGGGTTCGTAAAGTTTAAAATAACACTGTTACCGCAGTGCTAACTCGCAACACAGACTGCTGCTGAAATTCCTCTTTATATTGGGAAATGACATCAAAAATTAACCGATTATCTTTGGGAGTGTTGGCATGAATAATCACGACCAACTTAGCTTTTTCCTGGGTGTTCATATACTGCCCATCAGCATTTAAAACAGTCAGTCCTTCTGGAAAACGGGGCGTGACTTTGGATTTCAGAAAAATTTTCCAATCTGTTTCAGAAATTTCCTCCCCGTTGGGTTTTAAAAGACCAAAATATAACTCATCTTTAGTCAGCAAATTTAGCTTTTGAGAAGGATTATTTTGTGTGGCGGTCTTGTTTTCGTAGCGAGTTTGAATGTTCATAACTATTTTTTTACCTCTGTGGTTTAATGCCATTCTAGCGAACAATTGTGAGGTTTTAGAGGTTTTAAAATAGCAAGTTTTCTCAGTCAATTCGCTCAAATAAAATGAAATATTGGGTTGTAAAAAGGGCAAAAAATAGCGTTGAATTACGGGTAATTTAAGAGCGTATTAAAAGAAGGGTCGAATACCGGATTAAACATCTCCTTTTCGCGCCCTTCTAAGGTTTTTATAGCAGTACAAAATTGGGTTAGGACATTTCTAAATCCTAAAATCCTTTCAACAGTTTACAGTTATCAGTAACCAGTGACCAGTAAACACTGATAACTGATAACTGCCTATTGCAAGATTGCAAGATTGCCGTTAGTGGCGGAAGTTCATTCTAAACCTTCATATCTCCAGGGTACTGGGTCAACGCATTGACTGTGAACGTATAATCCCCAGTGTAAATGAGGGCCGGTTGAAATCCCTGTTGAACCGACGCCTCCAATCACTTGACCTGCTCTGACCATATCACCTTCTTTAACATCAATGCGACTGAGGTGAATAAAAATACTGGTGACACCTTGACCATGATCAATGCCGACGGTGTTACCATGGAGTTCAAACCCTTGAGACTCTAGCCCGACTAACGCGACACGACCCGCAGCCGGGGCGATAACAGGAGAACCTGTGGGGGCGGCATAATCCACGCCTCTATGATAATAATTTTCGGCAAATACGCCGTTATAATAACGACGCACGCCATAAATAGTGCTGACATACCCTTCATTCGGTCGCAAAAACGGCCCATTCCAAAATTTTTCCGGGGTGACTAGGGCTTTAAAGGCATCTACTCGGTCAAATTCATAATCAGTTCCCCGAATACTACTAGCATCATCTGACAGCCAAATTGATTGGGTGGGGAAACTGCGATCGCGAATTTGTACGGTAAGATTTTGTTGTTGAGTACCATGACTGACTTGTAGTTGTCGGGATCCGGGCTGATCTAAGGGGGTGGTTGGAAGTAACGCCCGATAACGGTTTCCACTAATCGGAAACATCGGATAGGTTTTTCCATCATAGACCACACTAGGATTAGAACCGGGAGAAGTTCCTGTTGCATTCAACACGACTGAGATGGTATCCCCTAACTGCGGTGAAGAGGGTGTCACCTGTACAGATAATGATGCCGTTGCCGGAATGGCGATCATTGCTAAACTTAAACTGATTAAGGCTAACATCAGGCTTTTGATCCAACCCGTTCTTCTCAAACGGAAAATTGGATCCAAGAAAAATGCTGTAGAATTTAAAATTTTCATCATTCAAACTGGGTTATTACGATCTCGAAAACCCTGTTCTTTGAGGACGGATCTATATTAGCATCTTAGGAAATAGGTGACAGGGGACAGGGAACAGTTATCAGTGACCAGTAAGGTTATAGGTTACAGGGGACAGGTTACAGGGGACAGGTTACAGTGACCAGTGACCAGTGAAGACAGTTTACAGTTATCACTATTGCCTATTGCCTATAGCCAGATTGCCTTTTGCCTAGCGCGTAGCGCTATACAGTTTAATGTAGTCTTATGCGCTTCGGACTTTAGTTTTCTTGTCAACCCCCAAAAACAGGCGCAGGGAGAGGGAAAAATAATGATGAGTGAAAAAAAGGGGGTGTGTTAGATAGCGAACACCCCCTCTGTTTAAAACCGATAGGATTGATGGTTATTTAGTTTCTGTGAAATCCGCATCAATCACATCATCAGAGGAACTGCTATCGCCACCTGGGGTTGCCGAATCTCCATTATCGGGGCCTGTACCTGCTGCTGCTTCAGCGCCGCCTGCTTGTTGATAGAGGTTGCTGCTGAGGGTATACAAAGCTTGTTGTAAATCAGTGGTTAAGGTCTTGATTTTCTCATCGTCTTCTTGAGAAATCGCTTCTCGCAAGTCCTTAATCATCGCTTCAATTTTGGTCTTCTCATCAGCCGGGACCTTATCACCGAGTTCGCTAATTTGTTTCTCAGCTTGATAAGCTAAAGAATCAGCTTGGTTCTTACGGTCAATGCGTTCTCGACGTTCTTTGTCTGTAGAGGCATTTTGTTCGGCTTCACGCACCATCCGTTCAACTTCATTATCCGGTAAGGTGGAAGCACCCGTAATACTAATGGACTGTTCCTTACCTGTTCCCTTATCTTTAGCGGTAACATTTAGGATACCGTTGGCATCGATATCGAACGTTACCTCAATTTGAGGAACACCCCGCGGCGCCGGGGGAATACCGTCTAAACGGAAAGTTCCCAAACTCTTGTTATCGTTGGACATTTCCCGTTCCCCTTGGAGAACATGGATTTCAACGTTAGTTTGGCCGTCTACCGCAGTTGAGAAGACTTCAGACTTTTTGGTGGGGATAGTGGTGTTACGGGGAATAATCTTGGTCATTACGCCACCGAGGGTTTCCACACCCAGAGACAAGGGCGAAACGTCGAGTAAGAGAATATCCTTAACTTCCCCGGCGAGTACCCCGGCTTGAATAGCGGCACCGACTGCAACCACTTCATCGGGGTTAACGGATTGGTTGGGGTCTTTACCCAGTACCCGTTTAACTAATTCTTGAATTGCAGGAATCCGGGTTGAACCGCCAACTAATACGATTTCGTCAATATTGGACTTATCTAACTTAGCATCACGGACAGAATTCTCAACGGGAATGCGACAACGGTCAATTAGGTCGGCGCAAATTTCCTCAAATTTACCTCTTGTTAAGGTAGTGTCGAGGTGTTTGGGGCCTTCAGGAGTTGCGGTAATGAAGGGAAGGTTAATGTCCGTTTGAGTTAGGCTAGACAGTTCTTTTTTCGCCTTTTCTGCGGCTTCTGTTAAGCGTTGCAGGGCTTGTTTGTCTTTGCGGAGGTCAATGCCTTCATCGCGCATGAACTGTTCGGCGAGGTAGTCTACAATTTTTTTATCGAAGTCATCCCCGCCTAAGTGGGTGTCTCCTGAGGTGGCTAACACTTCAAACACACCGTCACCCACTTCTAGGATAGAGACGTCAAACGTACCGCCCCCTAAGTCAAAGACTAAGATGGTTTCGTTGCTTTTTTTATCTAAACCGTAGGCTAGAGATGCTGCCGTCGGTTCGTTGATAATCCGTTTAACTTCAATACCCGCAATTTTACCCGCGTCTTTGGTGGCTTGACGCTGAGAGTCGTTAAAATAGGCTGGAACAGTGATAACTGCTTCTTTAACGGGTTCACCGAGATATTTACTGGCATCTTCAACCAGTTTGCGAAGAACTTGTGCGGAAATTTCTTCGGGGGCAAACTGTTTATTGCGGGCGGGACAGTCTAGTTTAACGTTGCCGTTGCTATCCCGTAAAACTTTATAGGAAACTTCTGTGGTTTCGTTTGCGACTTCATCGTTTCGGCGTCCGATAAACCGCTTGACGGAATAAAAGGTATTTTCCGGGTTCATTACGGCTTGACGCTTGGCGATTTGTCCAACCAGTTGGTCGCCGTTTTTGGCATAAGCTACAACAGACGGAGTGGTGCGTAAACCTTCAGCGTTAGCGATGACAGTAGGTTTACCCCCTTCCATTACAGCGACACAAGAGTTTGTGGTTCCGAGGTCAATTCCAACTACTTTTCCCATAGGGGTTACTTATCTCCAATGACGACATAGAATTTGATACTGTTACCGCCCTGTTGTTCTGGGTTGCAGAATACTACAAGTCAAACCTACAGGTTCGATTGAGTTGCGAGTCCGGTTTGAATACAGTTTTTAAGATAGATTGCATATTTCTATACTGTGGGCGGTTAGTCCTTTTGTTGAAGGTGGGTTTACCGAACCTCTACCCGAATGGTCTAACTCATGATTGCTTGTGTTTTCCAGTCATTCTGTATTTACTACTGTAGGGACTAGAATTTGATCCTGCATTGTGGCAAACCGTATATTAAAGTTGTATTTGCCGTCAATTGTTATGGGCAATCTTGCAACAGGCAACAGAATACTCTGAACTCTATATTCTATGATTGAACAATCTACAGCTTTATCTCGATTAATTCTAGTGACCGGCCCTGCACGTTCGGGTAAAAGTGAATGGGCGGAAACTTTGGCACAAAATTCGGGTTTGTCTGTGATTTATCTTGCGACTTCTCAACTCAATTCTACAGATATTGAATGGCAAAACCGGATTGAAAACCATAAAATTCGTCGTCCTCCTGAATGGAAAACTTTAGAAGTTCCTATTGAGTTAGCCGCGACATTACAACAAGTTTCTCAACCTGATACCTGTATTTTGGTTGATTCTTTAGGAACTTGGCTGGCTAATCTTTTAGACCTAGATGATGAGAGTTGGCAAAAAACTTTAGAAGATATCATCACGGTTTTAAGACAAACATCAGGACAAGTTATTCTGGTCGCAGAAGAAACGGGATGGGGTATTGTTCCAGCTTATCAGATTGGCAGAACGTTTCGCGATCGCTTAGGACTATTAACCCGAAAAATGGGTTGTATTGCTAATCCTGTTTATCTGGTTGCGGGGGGTCATGTTTTAAATTTAAGTCGATTGGGTACACCTTTAAACTAATCACTATTAGTCCTCAAAATCTTACAAAACTGAGGATTAAGTTCCTGAAATTTATTTTATTTGAAAAATTAGGGTAAATTCATATTAATCTCAACACCTAACCATGAAATCTTCAATCCCCATTCTCAAAGATTTAGTTTTAATTGGTGGCGGACATAGCCATGCTATTGTCTTAAAAAAATTCGGAATGAACCCCATTGCTGGAGTTCGTTTAACACTAATTACAGATGTATCTCATACACCCTATTCAGGAATGTTACCCGGATATGTCGCAGGTTTATATAATTTTGATGAATGTCATATTGATTTACGTCCGTTGACTCAATTTTCTCAAACGAGAATGATTTTAGATCGGGCAATGGGTTTAGACTTAAATCGAAATCAGGTAATCTGTCAAAACCACCCGCCTATTTCTTTTGATATTTTATCGATTGATATTGGTAGTACACCCGCGACTTTATCGGTTCCCGGTGTTACTGAAAACGCGATTCCTGTTAAACCGATTTCCCGATTTATTGATCATTGGAATACTGTTAAAAATACTATTATTAAAAACCCTCATCAAAAAATGCGAATTGCTGTTGTTGGCGGGGGGGCTGGAGGGGTTGAATTAATGTTTTCTATTCAAGGATGTTTATCTCAAATCTATTCTGATTCTGATTATTCTAAAAGTAAACTGGAATTTTATCTCTTTCAACGGGGTGATAAACTGTTACCTGAACGGAGTCAATGGGTTGGTCAAAAAGTTGAATCTCTTTTGAGAGAACGAGGTGTGAAGCTACATCTCAAACAAACTGTAAAAGCAGTTAAATCTAAAGGAGAAGAAAAAATTATTGAATGTGAATCCGGATTAAAAGTTATTTGTGATCGTTTATTTTGGGTCACACAAGCTTCAGCATCACCCTGGTTAAAACAAGCAGGATTAGCAACAGATGAAAACGGATTTATTCAAGTTGATGATACCTTAAGATCCCTTTCTCATCCTCATGTTTTTGCGGCGGGAGATGTGGCAACAATGGTTAATCATCCCCGTCCAAAAGCGGGAGTTTTTGCCGTTCGTCAAGGTCAACCGTTGTTTAAAAACTTGCGTTTAGCCTTATTAGAAAAACCGCTAAAACCGTTTATTCCACAGAAACAATTTTTGATTTTAATTGGCACAGGAAATGAACAAGCCATCGCCTCTCGCGGTATCATCGGTTTAGGGGAATATTCTTTATTATGGAAGTGGAAAGATCATATAGATCGCAAATTTATGAATCAATTTTCTAATTTAGAAGCGATGTCATATAAACCCGAAAAAATTAAAGTAAAAATGCCCAAAATGCGCTGTTCAGGTTGTGGGTCAAAAGTCGGACATTCAGTTTTAGAAAAAGTATTAAATCAGATTCAAACAGAAACACGAAAAGATGTTATAATCGGACTCAAAGATGCAGAAGATGCAGCCGTTATTCAAGTACCCCCTGAACAGGTGATGGTACAAACAGTTGACTATTTTCGCGCTTTATTAGAAGATCCGTTTATCTTTGGGAAAATAACAGCGAATCATTGTTTAAGTGATTTATTTGCAATGGGGGCGACGCCTCAAAGTGCATTAGCTATTGTGACGCTTCCCTATGCAACTTCTACAAAACAAGAAGAAACACTGTTTCATCTCTTATCAGGAGTTACAGAAGTTTTAAATACAGCTTCAGCGTTATTAATAGGGGGACACACAACCGAAGGTGAAGAATTAGCATTAGGGTTAACCTGTAATGGCTTTGCTACACCAGAAAAACTCCTCAGAAAAAATGGAATGAAACCCAACCAAGCGTTAATTTTAACCAAAGCTATTGGTATTGGAACATTATTTGCTGCGGATATGCAACTGAAAGCAAAAGGACGATGGATAGAAACTGCTATTGAATCTATGTTACACTCAAATCAACAGGCTGGGGACTGTTTTAAACAACATCAAGTTACAGCTTGTACTGATATTACAGGATTTGGATTAATCGGACATTTACTGGAAATGATTCATGCTTCTGGGGTTTTTGTCGAACTTAATTTAGAGGCTATTCCAATTTTAAACGGGGCGAAAGAAACCACACAACAGGGTATTTTGAGTTCACTGTATTCTGAAAACTATCATTTCTCAAAAAATATTCAAAATCAACAACAAGCTAGTCAACATCCTCTTTATCCTCTGTTATTTGACCCTCAAACGTCAGGTGGTTTACTCGCTTCTGTTCCTCTTGCACAAGCTGACTCTTGCTTAAATACTCTTAAAGGTTTAGGATATCTAGAGAGTAGTATTATTGGTGAGGTTTATTCTCAAATACCTGGAAAGTTGCCGATTACTGTTAAACTCTAGTATTTATATTTGATTTGTGATTAACCCTCATCTTCTCGACCTCACCCCCAACCCTTTTCCTAGAAGGAGAAGGAAGTAATAAAACTGATTTAGAATTACCACATGAATACACTTACTGTGAAAATCGCCAGTATTATTTTATTGTCAACTCCGGTATTAACCGAAAGTAGTTCCTCAAAAATAGCTGTATTTACGATTAGTCAAAATCAACAATCTAATCAAATTCAAGGAATTTTAGATGCAAATTCAACCTTAGAAAAAATAGCAAATGGGTTTCGATTTATAGAAGGCCCAATTTGGCATCCTGAAGGTTTTCTCTTATTTAGTGATATTCCCGAAAATACCATTTATAAATGGCAACCCAATGAAGGGGTTACAGTGTTTCGTAAACCGTCAGGAAATGCCAACGGAAATACCTTAGATTTACAAAACCGTTTAATCACGGCTGAACATTCAAACCGTCGTGTTTCTCGGACTGAAAATAACGGTGAAATTGTTACGTTAGTCAGTGAATATCAAGGCAAAAAATTGAACAGTCCTAACGATGTTGTGGTAAAATCAGATGGGGGTCTTTATTTTACTGATCCGCCCTATGGGATTAAATCAGAGGAGGAAGAATTAGGATTTTATGGAGTTTATCGACTTTCAGCCAATGGAGAATTAACCCTCTTGGTTGATGATTTTATCCGCCCCAATGGGATAGCATTTTCACCCGATGAAACGCAACTTTATATTAATGATTCCCAAGAAGGTCATATTCGGGTATTTGATGTTCAACCCGATGGAACCTTAACCAACGGACGCCTTTTTGCAACCCAAAAAAACCCTGATAAAAGAGGGGTTCCGGATGGAATGAAAGTGGATATTCAAGGAAATATTTATAGTACAGGGCCGGGGGGTGTGTGGGTATTCTCACCCTCTGGAGAGAAATTAGGCCTAATTGAAACACCAGAAACAGCCGCAAATTTAGCTTGGGGAGATGCAGACTACAAAACCCTTTATATCACCGCAACGAGCAGTTTATATCGAATACGGTTAAATATTCAAGGGGTTCAACCGGGAAATTGAATTGAATGATTACAGAATATGGGGCAAAACCGTTTGACCAAACATTTCAATAAATTGTTCTTGTTGTCGATTAACATTATGTAAAATCAACTCATCAAACCCCAGTTCAATATATTGTTTTAACCGGACAATATGTTGTTCTATTTGAGTAGAAACTTGTACTTTTTTTTCAAACTGTTCTAAAGTGACAAATTCTCCCATCGCATCAAACTGTTGAGGCGTTTTTAAATCCGATAAAAGCAGACTGGGGAAAATATTATTTCGCCATTGTTCATACGCTTCTTTTTTGGCAATATTTTCATCAGGATGATAGGATAATTGAACTTTCAAAATCATTGGTTTTCCTTTTCCTCCACCCCGATGAAAAGCCTCTACAACCTCCTTTAATTGTTCAGGAGGACGAGAAGTGGTAATCAGTCCATCAGCCCAACTTCCAAGCCATTCAGCCGTTTTTGCGGTAATTGCCGCCCCAATGATTAAAGGGTTAATCTCAGGACGAGTATAGAGTTTTGCTTCTTCAACACAAACTAAACCTTGATGAGTAATGGTTTCCCCTAACCATAATGCTCGAATAATATCAACACATTCTTTTAAACGAATATTCCGATCCCTTTTACAAAGCCATTTATCACCTGTAATTTGTTCATTTAAAGCTTGACCACTACCAACAGTTAACCAAAAACGATGGGGAAACATTTCTGCTAAAGTTGCTGCGGCTTGGGCAATAATTGCGGGGTGATAGCGTTGACCTGGGGCGGAGACAATTCGATAAGATAAATTGGATGTTGCTTGCATTGCCGCCCCTAACCAAGACCAAGCAAAACCACTTTGTCCTTGATTTTCACTCCAAGGATAAAAATGGTCAGAAGATAAACATAAATTAAACCCTGCTTTTTCAGCTTGTTGTACATACTTTAAGAGTAGACTGGGTTTAAATTGTTCATGGGAAGCATGATAACCAACTTTAACCATAAATTTATTCCTTTAAATTTTAGTAATTGTCCTGATCTCCTTCTTCTTTATTTACCCTGAACACAGAAAACTTATCGTCTATCGAAAGTTGTATTGTTCATACTTCTCCGAAGTGATGACTTTAGGCAGTTGAGTTGGAAATAAGCTAGAAATCCTTTCTATAGTGCTTCGCGAGTCGTCTGTTGACCCCTGGATAAACCCAGAACCTCAGCAAAGCAAAGATTGAAAATATTTTTCAACTCCCGAGTCCAGTTGCCCTGTTCCCCGGGCGAAGCGCTATAGAGTACCCCTGCCCATTCTTAAACTTTCCAAACTAATCAAGTGATAAAAACCCGATTTCTCAAAGAAACCGGGTCGTTAGAGTGTAGAAACTTAATTTGGACTAAGCAACACTTTCTTGAACTTCTTTTTCTTGGGCTGCTTTTTCCTGAGCTTCCATTGCTGCTTTTTCTTTCAAATATTCAGCCAGTTGTGCTTCAATTTGATCACGAACAATTTGGCGATAAACGTAGAAATGTTCTAAATGACCACAGATAGAAATATAGTTCGCAAACAGTTGAGGATTCTTTCTGAGAATGTTGACCAAATAAATCCAGAAAGTCCAACGAGTCTTACGCACAACACCTTGACGCCAACAAATTGTTAAAAACGCTTTCAATGTTGTTAAATCAGTTAGTTTGCGGCGTGTCACAGGATTTCGCGGTTTACCCACTTTAAGAAAGTAGCGATGAACTCTATCTAGATAAACTTGAGGGTCATAAAGATACCAAAAACCCTCCACATATTCCCGGGCAATTTCTTCAATGGGACGAGTCGGAACAAAGTTCATTAATGTCGTTTGATTGATATTTCCACCTGAATTTAGGAGCCGTCCTTCTTTTTCTAAACGATGCCACAGGGCTGTATTCGGGAGTGCCTGCAACATACTAAACATTGCCATTGGAATTCCCGTTTGTTCAACAAAACGAACAATGCGCTCACCTGCACCGGGTTTTTCCCCATCAAAACCAATAATAAACCCAGCCATTACATCTAACCCGGCTCGCTTCAATGTTTCAACAGATTCACTGAGAGAATCACGAGTATTTTGGAACTTTTTAGTCAAGGTTAAACTGGCTTCATCCGGGGTTTCAATGCCCAAGAAGACAGAATAGAAGTTCGCCTCAACCATCAATTCTAGTAATTCTGGGTCTCCGGCTAAATCTATCGAAGCTTCAGTAAAGAACCGGAAAGGATAGCCATTTTCATGCAGCCAAACTTTTAATTCTTTGAGCAACAGTTTAACATTGCGTTTGTTGCCGATAAAATTGTCATCCACTAGGAAAATATTCCGTCGGAAACCCAGTTCCTTAAGACGCTCCAGTTCAGCAATGACTTGAGCAGGTGTTTTTGTGCGTGGCTTGCGACCATAGAGAACAATAATATCGCAAAATTCGCATTGAAAGGGACAACCGCGAGAAAACTGAATCGCTACAGTTTCATAGAAATCTTTCTCCAACAGATCAAAGCGAGGGATGGGGGTTTGAGTGACATCTGCTTTTTCCCCATTGGCGGTGAAAACCCCACGAGTTTCACCTCTTTCTAAGGCTTCTACAAACATGGGTAAGGTGATTTCACCTTCATCTAAAATCAAATAATCTGCACCTGCTTCTTCGAGTTCGTGGGGTAGAGAAGTTGGATAAGGGCCACCCACTGCCACAGGTTTACCCCGTCGTTTAGCTTCTTTAATTTGTAGAATTAAATCATCTTTTTGAACAATCATCGCAGACATAATCACAAGGTCTGCCCAATTCCACTCCGCTTCTGTTACCTCTCGAACATTACGGTCAACGAGTTTAAATTCCCACTCTTGAGGTAAGATAGCGGCAACTGTCATCAACCCCAAAGGAGGCAATAATGCTTTACGTTCAACCAAAGCTAGTAGTTTTTCAAAGGACCAAAAGCTTGTGGGAAAAACCGGATACAAAAGTAAAACTCGCATAGTTAACTAATGAGTGTGATTAACAATTAAAGCTCGAATTTTTACAAACCCATCGAAAAAAATAGGTTTAATCAGCATCAAGTTAGGGGGGAGAAAGCATTTTTTTATCAACTATAACAACCAAAAATTATCTAAAAAAAGTAGACCAACTTTTTCTACAGTTTGAGCAATATTTTCTCTTTAATCATAACAGAAGTTATTTGAATTTATAGCAAAGAGGTTAGTATTTCTTAAGAAATGACTAACCTCTCTTTTCAAAATCTGGGCTAGTGCATTTTTGCCACTTCTTCTGCCAGAATCTCAATCGTTGAGCGAATTTGCTCTTCAGTGTGATTACAGGTAATGAAAAAGCGCAAACGAGCGCCATTATGAGGGACAGAAGGATAAATCATAAACGGTACATTAATCCCACGTTTAAACAAATTTTGGGACAGTTGCACCGATTTCAAAGAATCACCAACAATAATCGGAATCACAGGAGAATCCTTGCTGGTTCCCGTATTCAAGCCTTTTTGTTGGGCAAGTTCTAAGAACAACTTAGAACGCTCGTGCAGTCGAGTCACCCGTTGAGGTTCTGCTTTCAAAACTTCAATGGCAGCCAATACCGAAGCAGCATTTGGCGGAGAAATTCCCACACTAAAGACAAAACCGGGGGCCGTATATTTGAGATATTCAACCACCGCTTTTCCGCCTGCAATGTAACCGCCACAACTGGCAAAAGATTTACTGAGGGTTCCCATCCATAAATCAACATCAGCCGCATCCACATCGAAATATTCACGAATGCCGCGACCTTGAGCGCCTAAAACCCCAATTGAGTGAGCTTCATCCACCATTAAAAAGGCTTTATGACGCTTTTTAATCTCAATAAATTCCGGTAAATTGGGGATATCACCATCCGTGCTATAAACCCCTTCAACGATAATCAAAACCCGCTTGTAACGGTGACGACGTTCTTTGAGAACTCGATCAACAGCTTCCCAGTCATTGTGAGCAAAAGCCACCGCCGTTGCCCCTGAGAGTAAACAGCCTTGTAACAAGCTATTATGACTCAGACAATCATGGACAATTAAATCATTCTGCCCAAATAAATGGCCGACCGTTGTGACATTGGTGGCATGACCTCCCACAAACACCACACTATCTTCAGCCCCAATAAAATCAGCAATTGCCCGTTCTAACTCTCGGTGTAGGGGTTTTTCACCGGAAACCAAACGACTAGCCGAAACCGAAGTTCCGTAGTGATCAATGGCATCCTTAGCCGCCTGAGACACCATCGGATCACCGGACATTCCAATGTAGTTGTAAGTGGCATAGTTAATCAGTTCCCGTCCACCCACAATCGTTGTATTGCTGTTTAACGCTTCTTGGGGAGTAAAGAACGGATTATCAATCCCCAGGGCGGCAATTTCCTGCTGTTGCTGCTTGAGCTTGCGATACTCCGGATAATGATCAAACCGATAGTATTCTAGAGGGATCTCAGGAGGCGTGGCTAATTTTGCTTTTTCACGCAATAACTCAGCCAATAGCGATCGCTTTTCGGTGGGACTCAAATGGGCAATTCGTTGTAATGTGTTGGTCATCAATGGCTTTCCTCTTCTGACAACATGGAACTCAACAGGGTATCCACCTCTTCATCGGACATTTGATCCAGTCGTTCTAAAAGTTCCTCAGCTTTTTCAGGCGGAATGTTATTATTCTGAGGTTTAATGCTGGCATCGCGTGAAGTGTCCTCAGCTAAATATTCTGATAACGTTTTAATATTGGGATAATCCCACAGCAGGGTGGGGGGCAACCTTCGCCCCAGAATATTTTCTAAATCTCCTGATAAGTTAACCGCCTCAATGGAGTTCAGACCATAATTGGCAAAATCCTCATTGAGATCTATTTCATCCGGTTCAAGTCCAAGTCGTTCTGCCAGTTGAGCAATCAACCATACTTGAATTGCCTGAGCATCCTGAGATAATGCAGGGGAGTCCACAGGAGATTGCGGATTGAGCTTCATCCCAGTTGGCTCTGGAGCCGTTTTTCCATTCAAAGACTCGTTCAACAGTTGCATGATTCACTCCTCTATCACGCTAAAAATTTAGCATCACTCCAGTTTAGGGGGTAGCCCTGGGAAATTTTTTGCCCTGTGTCTCCCCGATGTTGATTTGTTCTCAATTCTAATGTGCGATTTGGGCAAGACATGATGGTTATTTTGCCATGAGACCGATAAAACTAGGAAGATCGACGGAAAAATCTCTAGATTTCGCTCAGATGCAGCCATTCGAGATAGCCTATCTTTTCGCTTCTTAAACATCCTGTTCCGGACAAATCCCCCTTGTTGTCAAAATGACACAACACCTAGACCTTGAGTTTAATCCTCAATGGTGTTGAGGGTCTGCTCTTTAAAATGCGATCGACAGATATGGCGTTGAATTTTACCACTGGAAGTCTTGGGAATACCGCCTGGTTTGAGTAATGCGATCGCATACACTTGTAAGTCATAATGCTGTGACACAGCTCGACGGATGGCCTGAATCACCGCTTTAACTTTTGACGATTTTGCTGTCCCATTCTCCCCATTGTTGGCTTTGCCTAAATTTTCCCGATAGTGACGTTCAACTTCGGCAAGGATCACCAAGCGTTCTTCTCCCTCGATCTCCACAGAAAAGCTTGCTGAACAGTTGGGTCGAATCAGAAGATGACTTTGTTCCACCGTGCGTTCAATGTCTTGGGGATAATAATTGCGACCATTGATGATGATTACATCTTTGAGTCGTCCAGTGACAAATAATTCACCATTGCTAAAAAACCCTAAATCTCCCGTCCGCAGAAAGAATTCCTCTGGAGAATTGGCGATCTGGGCTTTAAAGATTTTTTGAGTTTCTTCTATTTTTCCCCAATATCCTTGAGCAATACTTGGCCCAACAACCCAAATTTCACCCACTTGATTTTCGCGACACACCTCTAAGGTCTGAGGATCAACAATCACTATTTTTTGATCGCTGAGGCTTTGACCACATCCGACCAAGGTTCGCCGATCCTGGGGACTTAGGGGATGATCAATCACTTGATTTTGTTCTAAGGCTTTGGCTTGAACGGTTTTAAATACAGGTGGGGCGGTTTTTTGTCCGCCACTGACAATCAAAGTCGCTTCAGCCAGACCATAACAGGGATAAAACGCCTCTCGTCGAAAGCCATAGGGGGCAAAGGCTTCGGTAAAACGTTCAATCACTTCATCGTAAATCGGTTCAGCCCCGTTAAATGCTAATTCCCAGTGGGTTAAATCTAAACCTTCTCGCTGGGTTGGGGGAATTTTCCGCACACACAAGTCATAGGCAAAATTCGGCCCACCACTGGTTGTCGCCTGATACCGAGAAACGGCTTCTAACCAACGCAGGGGACGTTGTAAAAACATTAACGGCGACATCAACACCACGCCAAAGCCTCCATAAAGCGGCTGCAATACCCCCCCAATTAACCCCATATCGTGATAGGGTGGCAGCCAAATTACTCCTTGACTCTGGGGAGAATGACCAAAACAGCGATGAATGGCGGCTAAATTCTGTAATAAGTTGCCATGAGTAATCATCACCCCTTTGGGTGCGGCTGTGGAACCCGAGGTATATTGCAAAAAGGCTAGGGTATCCGAGGTTAAAATAGGCTTTTGCCATTCGTTAGCCAGGGTTTCAGAGAGGGTATCTGTAGGGACCCAATGCAGGGTTTTAAGCCGCGGCACTTGCTCAACTTGTCGCCGGATCACAGAGAGGATGGACTCATTCGTCAGGGCGACAGTGGCTTCCGCATCAGCTAAAATTCCTTCAATTCGCTCTAAGGAACGGTTCGGTCGAGGCGGATAAGCCGGGACAGCGACGACTCCTGCATACAAACAGCCAAAAAAGGCACTAATGTAATCTAAACCAGGTTGGTATAGCAGTAAAGCCCTTTCACCTACCTGACAGATGGATTGTAAATGAGATGCGATCGCCCTAGACTGTCGATCTAGAGCTTCATAAGTTAAACGAGCCTCTTGAGTTTCACCGTCTACCAAAAATGTGTAGCCGATTTGTTCAGGCTGTTGAGTTGCGCGCTCACGCAGGAGGTCAACTAGGGTGTTGATGTCAAGATGATCTGAACTTTTCATTCAGAAGCGGTAATTTTGTCAATTACTAAGGATACAGAGTTTCTTTGCTATCGTCAGCACAATCTTGATAGTTTTTTCTTCGTCAAAGGGTGGGGGTTTTTTAGCCCTGATCTGTTTTTGACCAAAATCTTGCTGAAACAGATGGAAACTTGGAGTATTCTAATTTTTACTTTCTGACTCCCAATTCCCGCTTTTTAGTGCAAAATTCTAGATACCCTAGGGCTACTCAAATAGAACTTCCATGAACTTCCATTCACATTCTCCTTTTCCCAATAGTTGGTTTCGCATTGCCACAACTGATGAACTTCCCTCTCAGGGTGTATTACCCTTACACTACTTTGGTCGAGATTTTGTCTTATTCCGGGCTGAAGATGGCATCCCCCATTTACTGGATGCCCATTGTCCCCATCTCGGCGCTCATCTGGGATATGGAGGAACGGTTGAGGGGGACACGATTCGCTGTCCGTTTCATGGTTGGCAATGGAATTGTCAGGGACATTGTGTTAAAATTCCCTATACGGACAAATTGCCTCAAACTGAAATTAAAAGCTGGCCGGTGCGAGAACTGAATGGCTTGATTTTTATGTATTACCATGATCAAGCTGAAGAACCGAATTGGGAAATTCCCAAAGTTCCTGAATGTTATTCAAAAGATTGGACTCCTTTGAAATCGGTGCAGCGTTGGAAGGTGAAAACAAATCTGGTTCAATACTTAGAAAATAGTGTTGATGTTTCCCATCTCTATAGTCTCCATCGCCAAACGTTTGAAGATGCGGTGAGTGATGGAGTGGAAATTGATGGGCCGACTCTAACCCATCGGATTACTCAAAAATATAACCTCTCAGCGATGTTAGTGGGGAAATTAGTGGGAGAGGCGAATGGTTCTGTTGTCACCACCTATTACGGGCCGGGATATGATGTGAGTTACTATTGGACAAAGGGATTAATTAAATTTGGTTTATTTACCATTTTTACCGGGACTCCCATTGATGAGGAGTATTTAGATGTTCAGATTTTTTCTTGTGTGAAAAAGGTTCTTCCGCCCCCTCTTAATTTCATTCTGGCTGCTTTTGTTAAACAAGATGTGGAAATGACCTTTAAACAGGATATTGATATTTTAGAACACCGCATTTCTCCCACTCATCCGATTTTGTTTGAAGAAGATGGGCCGATTAAACCTAGTTTACGTTGGGTGAGTCAGTTTTATTCTTCTGAAACTGTAGATCAAAATAATTTAGCGGTTAAATCTTAAATGTTGACCCCCACCCACCTCCCTATGACCCCCCTAAAAAAGAGGGGTGGGGAAGCAGAAGGAGGCTACGGCACTTCCCTCTCATCGTAGGAGAGGGTTAGGGAGAGGTTCAAGAAAGGTTGAGTCTATCTTGATGATAAGACTCTCTGTTCTTGTTTGGCTTTGTGAGACATGGCTTCTTCTAAGCGTTCATCCCATTGTTTTTGGTTGCGGTTGGCATCTTGAACAAAGGGAGTGAGGGCAATGATTTGAATGACCAGTTGATTGATTATATTCATGGGAAAACGTAAGGGTCTAACGAAGTCTAAAAATAAGACAACCCGTATTCCATTGGTTTCATTCCACGCTTCATGGGGAAAAGCATCATCAAACAGCATACATTTTCCTTCTTCCCAGTGACGCACCTCATCAGAAACTCGAATGCGACATTTTTCACGAGGTTCAGGAATTTTTAACCCCAATAAACAACGAATGACCCCTTTATAGGGGCCACGATGTTCGGGGATATGTTTACCCGGAAGTAAAATGGAGAAAAAAGCAGTTTTTAAACCGGGAATTTGTTCTAAAACTTTTGTGGTTTCCGGACAAATTTTACAATTGTTTTCTGCTTTTTTTCCATAACCATACAGAAAATAAGTTTTCCACATATTATCTGTACTGGTTCGATAACTTTGATCGGGTGAAATATCTTGGAAGTTGGGAAGGTGATCTCGATATTTTAAGATTTCATCGAGTTCTTGACGAATGACTTTGTAATTAGCTTCGAGTTGGGGTACCCAATCAAATTGTTCCCGTTCAAAGAAGGGTTTATTCCCGAGTAAACAATATCGTGGAATGAGATTTTCTAACTTCCAAAGCAGATTTGCGCCGATACCATGCAAGAGCAGCCATCTAAATCTCTCTTTCCAGAGAGTTAAAGAGATTTGTTTCATTAACCTTACGTCTCCTCACTTTAAGTAAATTAAGGTTCCATGAATTCAGAGATTCTAATCACACCAATAATATTTTATCATAGCTTTCCAATTAATCTGAAGTAATTTTAATAAAATTTTTATAATTACCGTGAAGATGATTGAACGAGGCTTTACAAGCCTATCCTGATAGGGGTTAAGTCGGATAAAACTTAAATTAAACTCATTACAATTATGAGATAGAAGACTCGGTTGGATATCCGCAACATCAGCATCTCTTAAAAAAAGAAATCGATAATTTTAATTAAAATATTGCTAGACGAGCTTTCAATATCGTTAACAAAAAAACCGGATTTTCAACAGTTCATCTATGGGGTACAATTTTGGGAAATAAAAACCCGGTTTCTCAAAGAAACCAGGCTCGTTTGTCAGTTTTCTAAACTCCAGATATCTGAGTCTATTTTGAGGATAAAACTTTGTGTTTTTCTTCCTCTTTTGATTTTTGAGTGAACAATTCTTCTAACCGTTTATCCCAGTGTTTTTGATTCACTTGAGCGTCTTTAATCAACGGAGAAACTGCTATCGATTGAATTAACAGTTTATTCACAATATTCAGAGGAAAACGCAAAGGTCTGACAAAATCAATAAACAAAACGACGCGAGTTTCGTTGGTTTCATTCCAAGCTTCGTGGCGAAAAGAATCATCAAATAACAGACATTTTCCGTTTTCCCAATGACGCACTTCATTAGAAACTCGAATGCGACAAAGTTCTTTCGGTTCAGGAATTTTCAACCCCAACAAACACCGAATTACACCTTTATAGGGTCCCCGATGTTCAGCCAGATGTTTTCCGGGTAAAAAGATTGAATAGAAAGCTGTCTTCAAACCCGGTATTTTTTCTAACGCGGCGGTGGTTTCTGGACAACGTTCGCAGTTTTTTTCAACCTTATTTCCATAACCAAATAGAAAATAGGTTTTCCAATCGTTATCAGCCCGAATACCTTCACTCTGATAGGGTAAGATTTCGTGGAAACAGGGTAAATCATCCCGATATTTCAACACTTCATACATTTCATCACGAATAACTTCCCAATTAGCTTCTAACTCAGGAACCCAGTCAAACTGTTCTCGCTCAAAAAAGGGACTACTACCAATTAAAGAATATTTTGGAATCAGTTTTTCAATGTTCCAAAGTAAATTTGCTCCGACTTTGAAGAGAAAAAATTCAATCACTCTTTTCTTGTTTTTCTGCCAGAATGTAGGGTGTTCTGGATCTTGATCAGCTTCATTTTCACTCAGATTCATCTTGAATATTGTCCTAAATTTTATCTCTATTTAAAGCATAACACTAGAATTTAAAATTGTGTTTTTTTGATTTTTTTTTCACCAAAAACAGCGGCTTAGTGTAAAGTAGTGACTTGTTATTTTTAGTTAACAAATCTATCTCTCAAACCCGTTTAAATTTTGAGAATGAAAAAAACAATAATGTTCTCTAAAATCAAATCCGATTGGCTAAATCTTGCAAACTACTTTGTTGGGCATTTTGCATCCATTCACCCACAACCGCCAACTCCCCGTTTAAAAACTGCTGACAACAGGTGCGACGTTGAATTTTACCACTGCTTGTCTTGGGTAGACTCGCTGTTTTTAATAACACAATCCCATAGACTTCTACAGTATGCTGCTCGGCGATCGCTTGGCGAATAGCCGTAACAATTTCTTCAACATTCAGAGATTTTAAATAACGCCGTTCGACTTCATAAGCAATCACTAGACATTCTTCCTCATTCACCTCAATTGAAAACGCCGCCCCACAGCCTTTTCTTAACGCCGGATGACTATTTTCTGCCGTTTGTTCGAGGTCTTGAGGATAACGATTTCGACCCCAAAGAATCATCATTTCCTTGATGCGACCCGTAATAAAAAGTTCCCCATCCTGCAAAAATCCTAAATCTCCCGTTCTGAGAAACGGCCCTTTTTCACCCAAAAACCCTCTAAACATCTGCTCTGTTTCTTCCGGTTGATTCCAATATCCTAAACCAATTCCAGACCCTTTAACCCAAATTTCACCCACTTCATTTTCGCTACAAGCCGTTAACGTTTGGGGATTAACAATAATGACTTGATCGCCTAAACTCGGTTGACCACAGCCGACAATAGCGCGAGAATTTGCCTGTTCGGGAGACACTTCAACCACCCGATTTTCTTCTAATTCTTTCGCTTCAATATATTTAATAATCGGTGCTTCACTTTTGCGTCCTCCAGTAATAAATAACGTCGTTTCCGCCATTCCATAACAAGGATAAAACGCCTCTCGCCGAAACCCACAATCTGCAAAAATTTCAGAAAATTGTTCTATCGTATGGGCGCGAACAGGTTCAGCCCCAGAAAAAGCCACTTCCCAATGACTTAAATCCAGATTTTTGAACTGTTCGGGTTTAATTTGACGACATAATAAATCATAGGCAAAATTCGGCCCTCCGCTTGTTGTGGCTTGATAACGAGAAATCGCATTTAACCAGTTAATTGGTTTTTGAATTAACGAAACAGGCGACATTAACGTAACCGGAAACCCGCCATAAAGCGGTTGAATGACACCGCCAATTAATCCCATATCATGGAATAAAGGCAACCACATCACACCGCGACTTTGGGGAGAATGTTCAAACCCTTGATAAATTAACGCCGAATTGTGCATAACGTGGCGATGCGTCACCATCACACCTTTTGGGGTTCCCGTTGAACCGGAAGTATATTGCAAAAACGCTAAGTCATCGGGAGTCAGTGGGGGTTCTACCCAGTCAGAAGCGGGAGACAGAGGTAACGTATCGGTTGCAATACAGGGAAATTGCGTAAAAAGCGGTTCAAATTCTGGGTATTGACGGCTTTGCTGCTTGAGATGGGATAATAACCCTTGAGTCGTTAAAATCACCACAGACTCAGAAGACTGAAGCCGATGATAGATTTTTGCTAAATCTTTCGCGGAATGGGGGGGGTTATTGGTAACGGCGACAAACCCTGCATAGAGACAGCCAAAAAACGCCGCAATAAATTCCAGTCCATCGGTGTAGGGATAGATCACCAGCGCTCGTGAACCAGGTTTTCCGATAGACTGAAGATGAGAGGCGATCTTCTTCGCTTGTTGATCGAGTTGTGCGTAGGTCAGAGATCCAGACTCGGTTTCACCATCCGGTAAAAAGGTGTAAGCAGTTTGGTGGGGTAAATTTTGCGCCCTATCCCGCAGCAGGCTAACCAATGTTAAATCGTAATTCATTGACTCAGGTAGACCATCCGTGTTCGTTTTTTGCTGTCCCGTATCGTTATACGGACTTTGATTATAAGTTTTCTGTCAAATTAACGCATATTCCCGATCATTTTTCAAATTTCTCGGATGATCTCCTGTAGGTTGGGTTAAAGAATGAAACCCAACATCCCCTGATGATTTTGTATGTGTTGGGTTGGGTTTCCTTAACTCTAGCTACTTTTGCTTGTATGTGTTGGATTTCGATGCCTCAACTCTAGCTACTGTTGGTTGTGTGTGTTGGGTTTCGATGCCTCAACTCTAGCTACTGTTGGTTGTGTGTGTTGGGTTTCGATGCCTCAACTCTAGCTACTGTTGGTTGTGTGTGTTGGGTTGAGGTAACTGTGATGATCTTGTATGTGTTGGGTTGAGGTAACTGTGATGATCTTGTATGTATTGGGTTGAGGTAACTGTGATGATCTTGTATGTGTTGGGTTGAGGTAACTGTGATGATCTTGTATGTGTTGGGTTGAGGTAACTGTGATGATCTTGTATGTGTTGGGTTGAGGTAACTGTGATGATCTTGTATGTGTTGGGTTGAGGTAACTGTGATGATC
>JBJHBL010000057.1:0-38413 GCA_050485465.1 Limnoraphis sp.
CCCACAGCCCGAGTCTGTAACTTGAACTCTAATCAAATCCTGGTCACAACTTGCTGTAATCTGTAGTTTTCCTTGATGTCCCATCGCCTGAATTGCATTATGAATCAGATTCGTCCACACTTGATTGAGTTGTTCAGGATAGCAAACAATTTCCGGTAAATCTTGATAATTGGTACTAACTTGAATCCCTTGTTTTAACTGATGTTGATAGAGAATTAAAACCGTATCAATTTCTTCAGAAATTCTAGCCTTAATCATCCGATTACAATGATCAGGATGAACATAATGTTTTAAAGCCGAAACAATCGTTGTTGCCTTTTCAACGGCTAACTTAATATTTTCACGATTTCGATTTTGGAGCGTTAAATGATAAGCCAGATCTAAAGTCTCAGCCGAATTCTGTTCTTTCAATAAGCCTAAAATTGCCGGAGTAATCTTAGTAATCCCCATTTCGACTAACATTGTCGCTAGGGTTTCAGGGGTTTCAATCCCTTGATTGGTCAACTGTTCTTCAACGCTCCGTTTTAACTTGCGTTCTTCTCGAAAAGACAAAGGAGTATGAGTCGGGCGAGTCACTGCTAATAAAGCCATCAAATCTTCGGGCTGATTTCCTGATCGATGTTTGAGTAAAGCTGGAAGTTTTTTCAACGTGTAATCAAAAGCATAAGAAAGATTTTGAACTGACGCATAAATCGCACCTAAAGGTGTATTAACTTCGTGAGCAATTCCCGCAATCAGTTGTCCGAGAGCCACCATTTTTTCAGATTGTACCAGCTTTTTTTGAGTATTTTCTAACTCTTGACGGGCTTGGGAAAGAGCTTGAGTTGTTTCCTTAAATTTTTCATTAAGACTGCTGTAGCGATCAGCATTATTTAACGCAATAGCCATTGAAAAAGCCAGGTGATTAAGAAGGTCTTGAGATTCAGGAGTAAAAGCCGCAGAATTGCAATGATTTTCTAAATACAAAATGCCAATGAGTGAGCCATGAACTCGCAGAGGAAGACAAAACAGAGACAGGGGTTTCACACTATTATCCGGATGGGGATCAATCTCCGGTTCAACATCATTCAACACTAGAGGCGTTTGTGTGTGAAGGACGCGATACACGCTCCGCTTCATCAAGGAACTCTCGACTGTTTTTAAGGGTAAAGACTGTAAAATCTCAATCAGATTAGACTCCAAACTTCCTGAAGCATCAATTACCCACTGATCTGATTTTTTAACGATTAACCAGGCTTTACTGGCAAGAGCCGTTTCTAAAATAATATTGATAAATGTGATCAGCAGAGTCTTGAGATCAAGTTCTTGGGAAAGCGTTTGACAAGTAGCGAGGATCCAATGAATATCCAAGCGAGTCGAAGAATTTGAGGCATAATTTCCCTGTACATCAGAAGGCTTAGGCAGGATTTGCCTATCTGGGAGTGGACAAGATAGAAAAAAAGTTGCACCGGATGATTCAAAATTCTTGCGTTCGCGGGGCGTAGGCTTGCCCGTATCGCTATTCAGTAGCCTCATCTGTTCTCTCAATCCCTCTGAAAAATCAACCACAATCACAAACTGATCAGTGTTCCCGGACATCTTGCTCGGTCTATTGTGCCGAAAGTTTGTATTTATTCTAACGATGTGTTTTGATGGGTCAAGGTGGGGAGTTGTTTACCGAATTATTCTTTTGAAAGATATATTTCGGGTCTGATCGCTATAGATTAACATCAGATATTTTTCTACAAGCAGATTTAGAATCCGTATAAGAACTTACCTTTCCTGAAAGTTGCTCTATCCAAGAGCGGGGAAACTCTATCTCCGTCAAGGGTTAAGGATTCTGAGATAAAATTTTTGATCTAAATCTTGCTGTTTGGTCATTCAACTGCTACGCTAGCTGACTAAAGACTGTGGTGTGAATTTTCTTTTTTAAATTTTGGGCATCCTGATTTTAGATGGGATTGACAGAAGCAGATCGACGACGATCACCTTGGGCAATCTTAATTATTTTGAAAAAAACACAATTTACAACAAAAACAACCCATACTATGCTATTTAATCAAAACCAAGCGAATAAAAACTGTTTTGCTACTGTTCCTCAGTTTTCTCGTTCAGTTCTCAAAACGCTGGTCTTAGGAACTCAGGTGATTAGTGCCTCATTGTTTTTTCTGGGGGTTAATCTCCCAAGCGCAGACAGTCGCACTCCATCTCATTCTGCTCCTTATACCATGTCTTCCCCTTCAACCTCGGGTCACATTCCGGCTTCTGTCTCAGAAATGGCTCGTCAGGTAACGGTCAGAATTTTTGCGAACCGAAGTGTGGGTTCGGGTGTGATTATCAACCGTTCGGCACAAGGATATACCCTGATTACAAATGCTCATGTGGTTGGAAATCACTCAGGTAGTTTTATGGTTTTGACCGCCGATGGACAAGTTCATTCCGGTCGCCTCATTTCTTCATCGAGTCATCTTGATCTGGCCGTGTTGCAGTTTAATAGCAGTCGTTCCTATCAAGTGGCAACGATGGGAGATAGTAACCGAGTCGCTGTGGGAGAAAAGGTGATTGCGGCGGGATTTCCCAATTGGTTGAATACAACTCCGGGTCGGATGCAAGACACTCGCGAATGGGGAAATAAGCCGTTTCAACTCACTCAAGGTCAAGTGGGAATGGTACCAAACCGCACTTTAGTGGAAGGGTATCAACTGGGTTATACCAACGACATCCGTAGTGGAATGAGTGGTGGCCCGGTCTTTAACCAACGGGGTGAACTGATTGGGATTAATGGTCGTTCTAAATTTGCTCTTTCCGCAGATCGGGTTTATCGCTATAGCGATGGTTCTGCCCCTTCTCCTGAACAAGTCCAACAAATGAAAGGATTAAGTTGGGCAATTCCGATTTCTAATATGCCCTTACGCGGAATTTCTTAGTCGCCATTTTTGGATTATTGATTTTTAATTTGGGAAACGGATATGGCTGAACCTGTTGTTGGATCCGTCACTTCGTAGCGATAGATAGTGACTCCTCCCTGTCTAATACGATTGATTTCTTCTTTTGTATGATCTTCGCTACGATATTGAGCCGAAGGTATTCTTGGGGTTTCAGTTACCACGCCGAACAAACCAATCGTGACTAAGGCAACAGCCGCAGAGATTTTGATGGGGTTATTCTGAGTTTGATTGTTGGGTTTGATTGATTTGCCAAACATGATAGATTCCTCTGTTGATGGGGTTGAAATAATTGAATAGTGAGCAGCACTGAGAGATAGACTGATTTGGGGTCGGGGAAAGCATTGAAATGGACGCTTTCTGAACCGGGTTGACAGAGACTAGAAGAAACGTTGGAGTTTATTATTCTCCCAGTCAACTTCTAATTCCCATCTTTGACGATTTCTATCCATCTGTGAGTTAATATCTTCACTGACTTGATAGAGATTGTTTCGCGAGAGTCCAGGTTGATATTGAACTTCGAGTTGATCTAAGCTGACGCTCAACGCATTATTCCAATCTGGATCCAAAACTTGATTGTTGGTCTTCTGAACTTCCTGCACTCTGGAATAAGAGGTTCCTGGTGCTGCGGAGATTTCTTCAACCGCCATTGAGGGATAAGCGGTAAAACTGGCGGATAGAAGCAGTGTGGCGGTAGTGAGTTTGATAGCTTTCATATTGCCCTCCTGAAGTTCTAAATGTTGACCATGCTTCAATCAAGGGGATCATTCGTTGAATCTTGTTTGCTGTTGGAGAAGAACGGGAGTTGCAAAAATGGATCGATTGTGTTGCATTTTTAACAACTCCCCAGAGATTCTATCTGGTAAGCTCAATTAGTTATAAAGCGGCTCACCACTAGCAGTTGCATCTCCGTAGTTTTGCAAATGTTCAACAAATACATCGCCTTGATCGCGATTTCCTGGGGATAAGGTGAACACTACGTTATCGAAAGTAGCGTCACCGGGGTCTGATGAGGCGAAAATTACTGTTTCATAATTCACGACTCCGGCTTGGTACATTTCTTCTAATGTCGAAACGCCTAAAGAATCAGCCAAGTTTGTTAGACGAGTGCTAATCGCGTTGGCGCGACGTTCGGGAGTGTATGATCCATGAGGAACGGTAGAAGAAAGAGTAACTTGCCAAATAATTAAAGGCTCAGATGCAACCTGGATGACTTCTCGTTTCAGTAAAGAATTTCCACCGAGAAGACCAGGATAACGAGTATCGTAGGTTTCCCGTACAATCATGGGAACCGTACCGTATTGATTTTGTTCAGCGTCAATTTCAACTGTTTGAAAAACAACCCGTTCTTTTGTGAAAGTATCCGGTTGCGCTTTAGCTTGGGAAATACCAACAACTAAACCAGCAGTAACGATAGCGGTGGTGACGAATGCTTTGATTGCGCTTTTCATGGGTTAGACCTCCAGGTGCTTAAAGAGAGGTGGTTTTCCTCGGTATGTTCTTAACATTAAAGCAATCCCATAGCCCTGTCAGTAAGAACAAAGTAATGTGTTCTCAAGGGCTTTGAGGTAATGAAAGTTAGGCAAAAGTGATCGAAAAGTAAGAGAGATTTTAGAGCTTGTATTCCTTCTTACAATCTCAAGGTAACTTTGACTTCCGTCTGGATTTCATATGAGTAATTGTACTCTATATCTTACTTTTTAGATCAAAATATCGTTATATTTTTTTTAGATTTCGTAAGAGAATTTTTACAGCTTCCTAAGCTAATCTCTCCTCAATAATTTTCTCTGTTTAGAGTAACGATTATCACAGAGATACAGCCCAACTGAATCAAGAGTCGTCCAGCTAAAACCTGACTTATTGATCAATTTTTCAGAGAGGATTTTTAGAATAATCTTAAACAAATTAGATTAGCGATTTTACCACTTTTAAAATTCATTTAATTAGAGAAAAAATAAAAGTTTATATCAATCATTCTTCATATATATATGAATCTAGAAGTTTTTTAAGAATTCAGCGTTGCGATTTCTGCACAAAAATCTGTGATTAAAGTTACAAAATAAGAAATAGGGAAACAGTGACCAGTGACCAGTGACCAGTGACCAGTGACCAGTAAACAGTGACCAGTGACCAGTGACCAGTGACCCTTCGGGTTCAGCAGTCGCTCATGGGGGAAACCCCCAAGACCGCGCTGCTTCACCAGTGACCAGTAAACAGTGACCAGCGCAAACTTGCGACCCGGCGGTTTCCGTCGGTAGCAAAGTTTGTAAGAGAGTAAACAGTAAACAGTGACCAGTGAGGATAGTTATCAGTTATCCCAACCCCTAACCCCTGTCCCCTGTAACCTGTAACCTGATTAATACGATAGGATCAAAGACATTTCTCGAAACTGTATTTGACACGGATCTAATGTCACCACAAATTATCATAACAATCTGTTTTATCGCTTTCTTAACATTATTTGCCGGAGTTGGCATTTATTCAGCTACTCAAAAGCAAAATAATACCACCGATTATTTACTCGCCAATCGCAGCGTTAATCCTTGGTTAACCGGACTTTCCGCCTTTGCTACCGCTCACAGTGGCGGAATGTTCATCAGTACCATTGGCTTCACTTATCAAGCCGGAATTTCGGCTTCATGGCTACTTATCGGCTGGTTTCTCGGTGATTATCTCGCCTGGTTTATCATTCACAAACCCCTGCGAGAAGTATCAGAAGAAAACAACTCGGAAACCATTGGTTCTTTTTTAAATAACAACCCCAAAGGTAATCGTTTGATTGCGATTATTTCAGCATTAATCACCCTGCTTTTTCTCGGTGCCTATGCAGCCGCTCAACTGATTGCCGGGGGCAAAGCGCTTCATGCTGTTTTTGGTTGGAACTACTCTTTAGGAATTATTGTCGGAGCCGTTATTGTCGTTTTATATTGTTTTTCGGGCGGAATTAGAGCTTCAATTTGGACAGACGCGGTGCAATCAGTTGTAATGATGTTTTCTATGTTGATGCTGTTAATTATTTCTATTACAGCTTGTGGCGGAATAGGAGAACTCTGGACACAACTTGAACAAATTGATCCGGCTTTAATTAACCCTGTTCCTCCTAATCTTCAGTTTGGATTAGGGCTATTTTTACTCAGTTGGTTATGTGCTGGTTTTGGAGTCGTTGGTCAACCGCATATTATGGTGAGAGCAATGGCAATAGATTCACCCCAAAATATGGCTTTAACTCGCAATATTTATGCCATTTTATATGTCATTTTTTCGGCGGCAGCGATTGGAGTTGCATTAGCAGCTAGAGTTTTGATTCCTGACTTAATGACAAATGGAGATCCAGAACTCGCTCTCCCTCAACTGGCAATTCAACTCTTACCTGCGACTTGGGTTGGTGTGATTTTAGCTGGGTTATTTTCAGCCGTTGTTTCTACGGCAGATTCTCAAATTTTATCTTGTTCTGCGGCATTAAGTCAAGATATTTTTCCCGAAACGGCTCACTCCTATAAACTCGCAAAATTAGCGACTTTAATGGTAACAGTCATTGTGCTAACTATTGCTTTAGCCAGTGATAAAAATATGTTTGCATTGGGGGTTTTTGCTTGGTCAGCATTGGCATCGGGTTTAGGCCCTATCTTAGTATTAAGAGTGTGGAAACGTCCGGTGAGTCCAATCGTGGGAGTTGCGATGATGTTGGGGGGAGTTATCGTCGCCGCCCTCTGGAATGGTGTTTTTCAACTGTCTAATTCAATCTATGAAGTGTTACCCGGAATGGCGGCGGGTTTTTTAATTTATGGGTGTTGTTGGCTGATCAATCCAAAAGAACTGAGACAATAAACTTGCTAATTCGTTATAATCTCAAGAAGATCACCGTCTAGAACACTTACAATCAAAAGCACGTTAACATGAGACCACAACGAATTCCTCCTCAACCGGGTCAAGAGTCGGTTTGGGACTATCCCCGTCCAGCTATTTTAGAAGATGTCAGCCAACCTATTAAAATCATTTTTAATGGTGAAGTGATCGCCGAAACGCAACAAGCAAAACGAGTTTTAGAAACCAGTCATCCTCCGGCTTACTATATCCCCGCAGAAGACATTAAGCTAGAATATTTAATAGAAACCTCTCGAATAACAGGGTGTGAATGGAAAGGACGCTGTGTTTATTATGATATTCAGTTAGGAGATAAACAGGCGAGTAAAGTCGCTTGGCGTTATTTTAATCCCACTCCTAATTTTGTTTCCATCCAAAACTCTTATTGCTTCTACGCCAGTTTAATGGATGCTTGCTATGTGGGTGATGAACTCGTTACACCCCAAGCCGGAGACTTTTATGGCGGTTGGATTACTAAAAATATTGTTGGTCCGTTTAAGGGGGGGCCGGGAACAATGGGTTGGTAAGCTTACCCCTCTGCGAATACCAGGTAAAACCCAGTTGAATCACAGCAATTATAACTCGGGTAAATTCCTTGATTCCCCGAATTGACGGGGTTCGCATATTGTTAGAGTCTTAAGAAAATTAAACATTGTCTTGAACTCAAAATAGATCTCTGTTAGGATAGCCGTTAAATTACGGGTGTTACTCAATCCATTAGCTAGGATATGCCAAAAGTTGTTTCTATACACTCTTACCGAGGCGGTACAGGTAAGTCAAACTTTACTGCAAATTTAGCAACAACAGTTGCACTCCAAGGTTATCGGGTCGGTGTCGTTGATACCGATTTGCCTTCGCCCGGTATTCACAACCTGTTTAATTTGGAACTGAAACCGACTGATAAAACCCTCAACAATTACCTCTGGGGAGACAGTCCCATTCAAGAAGCAGCCTATGACGTCGGTGCGAATGTGGGAGTCAAAGATCAGGGTAAACTTTATCTGATTCCTTCTAGTTTCAAAGCAGATGATATTGCCCGGATTTTAAAGAATGGCTACGATGTCAAACTGATGAATGACGGGTTTCGGAGCTTAGTCAAAGAACTGCAACTCGATTATTTATTCATAGATACCCATCCGGGATTATCAAAAGAAACCTTTCTGTCGATCGCTATTTCCCATGTCTTAGTCCTAATTTTGCGCCCCGATAAACAAGATTATCAGGGAACTGCGGTAACAATGGATGTCGCACGACAACTCAAAGTCCGCAAAATGTTGTTAGTCATCAATAAAGTGTATAGCACCCTCAATCGAGAAGCCTTGCAACAAAAAGTAGAAGAAACTTATAAAGAAAAAGTTGCCGGGGTCTTTCCCTTATCTGAGGATTTAGTACAGCTTGCGAGTGAAGGGGTGTTTTGTGTGAAGTATCCCGAACACCTGATGAGTAAAGAATTCCAGAAAGTCGCCCAGCAGATTATTCAGGAGGGGTAAGCAACAATGTCAAATCTTGGAGATTTACAGTCCCTAGCTAGTTCGATTAGTGCGATGACCTCGCCCTTTCGCAACTATTTAAACGATCTGTATGAAAAATATCGTGTCCTCAATGAGGGTGCAGTCGCCGACTATATTCCGGAACTGGCCCTCGCCAAACCCGAGTGGTTTGGGACTTGCGTTGTCACCACCGAAGGACAGATCTTTGAAGTCGGACAATGTGACCAATTATTCACCATTCAGTCAATTTCCAAAGCCTTTGTGTTTGGTTTAGCCCTCGAAGATAACGGGCGCGACTACGTTAACAGCAAAGTCGGCGTTGAACCCACCGGAGAAGCCTTTAACGCCATTGTCCTCGATGAAGTCACCAACCGTCCCTACAATCCAATGGTAAACGCCGGGGCGATCGCGACAACAGATTTGATTAAAGGAGAGAGTACCACCGAACGGCTCAAACGACTCCTGGCAATGTTCAAACGTTATACGGGGCGAGATCATGAGATTAATGTCCCCGTGTTCCTGTCTGAAAAATCCACAGGCAACCGTAATCGAGCCATGTCTTATCTGATGCTGAACTTTGGCATGGTTAGCAACAAAATTGATGAAACCCTAGATATCTATTTTCAGCAATGTTCGATTATGGTCAACGCTCGTGATCTGGCGATGATGGCAGCTACCCTAGCCAATGGAGGAGTTAATCCGATCACCAAAGAACGAGCGATCGATGAACGGTATGTCCAAGATGTGATCAGTGTGATGCTAACCTGTGGGATGTATGATGGGTCGGGTGAATGGCTCTATCGAATTGGTATCCCCGCCAAAAGCGGTGTTGGGGGCGGTATTACGGCTGTTGTACCCGGAAAACTCGGTATTGGTACGTTTTCACCCTTGTTAGATGCCAAAGGAAATAGCCTGCGGGGAATTAAAGTTTGTGAAGATCTCTCCCGGGATTTTGGCTTGCACCTATTTAACGTCGCGAAACCCGAACGGGATTTAGCGGAATGGATCGATGGTCGTGAAATCGAAAGCTGGTGAAAAAAAAACCTGTGTCATCATCACCTCTGTTGAAAACCCTTTTATCTGTTCATCTCCCCTTAAGAATCGTTTTGATTTTGATGTTGGTTGTGCAGATTGGGGGAGCCGTCGGGTTAGTGGGTTATCTGTCTTTTCGCAATGGGCAGAAAGCAGTCAATGAGTTAGCAACCCAACTGCGATCAGAAATCACAGCCCGGATTGAACAAGAACTCCGGGGGTATTTTGAAACCCCTCACGAAATTAATCGTCTCAATGCCAGCGCCTTTAAGTTAGGCTTGTTAGATGTCAGAAATGCCGCTTTTGGTGAAAGTCTGCTGTATCAACAGATGAGAATTGCACCGACGGTTGCCCTAGTCTATTGTGGAGGAGCCCAAAATGGTGAGTTCTTTGGGGTTTTGCGATCGCCTCAAGATGGTTCTTTGCAATTGACATACAGCAACCCATCCACCAATTCTATTCGCCGATATTATGGTTTAGATGTTCGAGGTCAACGCACCCATCTTTTGAGTGAAGCGAACCGACCCTACGACTCTCGCCAACGTCCCTGGTATACGGCTGCTATATTAGCAGAAAAATATACTTGGACAGATATTTATATCGCCTTCACTACCCAATTGCCTAATATTACAGCCAGTCTTCCCGTCTATGACTTGTTAGGTAATCATTTGATCGGAGTCTGTGCCACCGATGTGGTTTTACCAGAAGAATTTAGAAATTTCCTAGGACAACTCCAAATTGGCAGAAATGGACAAGCTTTTGTCATTGATCGTCAGGGTTATTTAATTGCCAATTCTACCGATGAAGCCTTAATGGTGGGTCAAGGGGAAACCGCTCAACGATTAAAAGCAGTTGAAAGTCAAGATCAATTAGTTCGGGAAGCGGCAAAATATTTAAAGGTTAATTTTCAGGGATTTGACCAGATTACCCAGAGCCAACAGCTACAAATTCAAATAGATGGTAAACAAAAGTTTGTAGATATTTTGCCTTTTAAAGATGGTTTTGGATTAGATTGGTTGATTGTGGTGGTGGTTCCTGAAGCTGACTTTATGCAGCAGATTAATGCCAACACTCGCAATACATTTCTATTGTGTTTGGTGGCATTATTGGTTGCCATTGTCATGGGGGTTTTCACCGGAAAATGGATGACCCATCCCCTACAACGTGTGTCTCAGGCTTCCGATCAACTGGCTCAAGGTCAACTTGATCAACAGGTTGAACCCAGTTTCATCACAGAAATTTTGATGCTGGGAAATTCTTTTAATAGTATGGCAAAACAACTCAAAGACTCCTTTACAACCCTAGAAAAGAAAAACGAAGAATTGCGAATAGCAGAGGAAAATTACCGGAGTATCTTTGAAAATGCACTAGAAGGGATTTTTCAGTCTAGTCCTCAAGGACGATATATTAGTGTGAACCCCGCACTCGCTAAAATTTATGGTTATGATTCTCCGGCGGAAATGATGAGCAGTATCACCAATATTGGGGAGCAACTTTATGTTAATCCAGAACAACGCATGAAGTTTAGAGAACTGTTAAAACGACAGGATACCGTTGCAGGTTTTGAGTATCGTTGTTATTGCAAAGATGGTAGTATTATTTGGACACAAATTAATGCCCGCGTTGTTAAAGATAATAGCGGAAAGGTTTTATATTATGAAGGGATTGTTCACGATATTACCGAACGCAAACGTCAAGAAGATGAATTAAAACGACAATTAGAAGAATTAAAAATCGAAATTGACCACAAAAAACGAGCAGAAGAAGTCGCAAATTTAACTGAAAGTACCTACTTTCAAGAAGTTCAGGAAGAAATGTCAGCAATTAATTTAGATGAATTTTGGGGTTGAGATATATATCACTCATTCCCCTGTCCCCTGTCCCCTGTAACCTGTAACCTAAAACTGATCTTTCATTCCTCGTAAACGGGCGAAAGTTTGAATGGGATCTTGACTTTTGACTCTTAACTGGAGAGCGGGATCATCCCAACGGAAAAAGGGATTGGTTAACTTTTCGAGTCCAATGCTAGAAGGAATTGTCGGTTCATTACGGTTACGGGCGATCGCAACTTGATGAAAACGATCTTTTAAAGCCGGGTTATTTTCATCAACAGTTAGGGCAAATTTGAGATTTTTTAGAGTATATTCGTGAGCGCACCAAACCCTCGTCTGATCCGGTAAAGCACGCAACTGGGTTAGAGAAGTAACCATTTGTTGCGGTGTTCCCTCAAATAAACGACCACAGCCCCCTGCAAAGAGCGTATCCCCACAAAATAACTCCCCCGTCTGATGGGGCGTTTGAGGGGGAAAATAATAAGCGATATGCGCCCGAGTATGTCCGGGAATAAAAAATACCTCCCCGATGCGATCGCTAAATTTCACCTGATCGCCTTCAGAAAGAAACACTTGCTGTCCAGGAATACGTCCTTGATCTTCGGCTCCACCATAAACCGTCGCTTGGGGAAACTGTTCCAGGAGTTGACGATTTCCGCCCACATGATCGCTATGATGATGAGTATTAAAAATTGCCACTAACTCAGCATTTAATTCTCCCAGGCGTTTCAAAACCGGGGCGGCTTCAGCCGGATCTACAACAGCCGCGATCTGGTCAGTGTGATCGTATAGTAAAAAAATATAATTGTCTGATAGTGCCGCTAGTCGCTCAACCTGCATGAAAAAAGTCTCCTTGTGAACGTCTTGCTGGGGCGGATATTGGCAGCAGACCGCCAAAAATTTAAAGTTTCGAGTACAATCCTATTGCCCACACGGTGAGCAACTTTCGATATTGTAGCGAACTTTTCGAGATGCAAGAACAAAGGAATTTTAGCCCATGCGCTGGTTAACTCAAAATCAATCTCAATCAACCCTCACTCAATTACTTGATCGCATCCTGACATCGGGAGAACTTGATCGCAGTGACTATCTGAAACTGATGTCAGCGATCCTATCTGATCATCAGATTAGCGACGATCAACGGAATGAGATTAACCGAATTTTTGACTATGTTCAAACGGGTCGCTTCACGCTTATTGATTTTTAAAGTGAATGTCTCAGATTTATTCTTATCTTCCGAGTCACAGTCAATTCCCCAGTCTTGTCCCTGAACCGACAGGTTTACAGATTATTCCCAAACTGAACCATCCTCCTAAGATTAAACTTTCGTTGGTGATTCCGACTTACTGCGAAAGCGAGAATATCCAGGAAATGATCGCCCAGTTAAGTCAATTGCTGGATCAGGTTCTTTGGGGGGAATATGAACTGATTATTGTTGATGATGATAGTCCTGACTTGACTTGGAAAATTGCCAATGATCTCGGTTTGGATTATCCTCAGTTGCGGGTGATGCGTCGTCAACAGGAACGGGGACTTTCAACGGCGGTGATACGGGGTTGGCAGGTTGCCCAGGGCAATATTTTAGGGGTGATTGATGCCGATTTGCAACACCCCCCCGAAACCCTGTTAAAGCTTCTAGCAGAAATTCACAAAGGGGGTGATCTGGCTGTCGCCAGTCGTCATGTAGACAATGGCGGGGTGAGTGACTGGAGTTTGGGGCGTCGGTTTTTGTCGCGGGGGGCGCAGGTTCTCGGACTGGTTATTTTACCGGGGGTGATCAGTCGGGTGTCTGATCCGATGAGTGGGTATTTTTTGGTCAGGCGAGAGGCGATCGCAGAGAAAGCTTTAAGTCCGATTGGGTATAAGATTTTAATAGAAGTCTTAGCACAAGGAAAGATTCGCTGGATCGCAGAAGTGGGTTATGTGTTCCAAGAACGGGCTGAGGGTGCAAGTAAGGTGACTTGGAGACAGTATATTGAGTATCTTCAACATCTCATTCAGTTACGTTTAATTTTATGGCCGATTCAACGATTTCTGCGGTTTGGGGTCGTGGGTTTTAGTGGGGTGTTTGTGGATTTAGTCCTGTTTTATTTGCTGCGGAATTTGGGCTTGGGGTTAACTCTGAGTGTGATTTTAGCAGGTGAAATGGCAATTGTTAATAATTTTTTCTGGAATGACCGTTGGACTTTTGCTGATTTTACTCATGAACAACGCAGTTGGACAAAGGGGTTTAAACGGTTTTTAAAGTTTAATATCATTTGTTTAACGGGGTTGGTGTTAAATGCAATAATTGTTAATTTGCTATCTCGGGGTTTGGGGATGAATGAATACCTGGCGAAATTAATTGCGATCGCCCTGGTGACGTTCTGGAATTTTTGGGTTAACCTAAAGTTGAGTTGGCGAGTCACCGACGTTGAGTAAAGAGTGAGGAAGACATCCAATGACGATTAGCCACAAACCCGAAAAAGAAGTTGTTTCTCAAGCCTCAATTGCGGTATTTTATCCAAATTTTGCAGGGGGAGGTGCGGAAAGTGTTGGGCTATGGATTTTAGAGGCTTTAAAGAACAAATATCAGGTGACACTGTTGACTTTATTTCCTCTAGATCTGAAAAAATTAAATGCAGCCTATGGAACTCAGCTTTCACCGGAAAACGTAAAAGTAAAATCTATATTGCCCCAGTCTTTTCAAAGTATATTGGATTTTTTGAATGCCAACAATCAAAGTGCTAAGAAGCTATTAAATCATTATTTTATTCGTCAGTTTAAAGCAGAAAGCTTAGAGTATGACTTGGTTTTTTCAGCTTACAATGCTACAGATTTAGGAAAAAAAGGAATACAATATATTCACTGGATTAATGTTTTTGATAAAGATGAGCAGTTTTATAAAAATATTTCAGACTTCTCCGATGAGAATATGAAAAATAATTATTCAATTGCAAATTCTTATGTGGTAGCCGATGCCATTCTAACAGAATATGGTATAGAATCAACGGTGATTTATCCTCCTGTTGTCTTAGATGTTCAAAATATTGCTTGGGAACAAAAAGAAAATGCCTTTATTTGTAGTGGCCGATTAACTGAAGCCAAACAACCTCACAAAGCGATTAAAATTCTCAAGAAAATCCGAGAAAAAGGCTATGATGTGAAACTTTATATAACAGGTGGTGGAGGCGGTTTTTACGGTTGGAAATATCTTCGCTTCCTGAAAAAAATGGTAGCTGAAAATTCTGATTGGGTGACACTCTATCAAAATCTTCCCTACAAAGACTATGTGAATGTTTTGACTAAATGTCGTTATGGAATACACTACAAAAAAGAACCGTTTGGAATTTCGATTGCAGAAATGGTGAAAGCGGGTGCTATTCCTTTTGTCAGAAGTGTTGGGGGACAAATAGAAATTGTTGGAGAAGACAATCAGGATTTATTTTTTGATAGCGTCGAAGAAGCCGTCGAAAAAATATTATGGGTTTTGAATAGTTCAGACAAACAGCAACAACTCATAAACCGTTTAGAAGAAAGTAAAAAAATATTTTCTACTGAACATTTTATGAAAGAAATTTGTGAGTTTGTTGAAGGAAAATTACAGTTAAATCAAACCCTGAAATCCGATAACTCAGCATAAAAATAAGGATGTAAAAATTTGGTGAGAATCGATATAATAAAAATGCCTTGAGCGCAAGGAAGCGTATAATGAAAGCTATTGTAAACTATCACGTTATCGATCCGAAAAATATTGGAGATTTACTGTCTTCTCCCTTAAATTACTTTGATTTTCCCGGATATGATGTGAGCAAGATCGATATTCGCACATTGGATAACGCTCAGGCTCAAGATGATGCTGAATGTTTATTAACACATCACGCAATTATAGGCGGAGGTGGGTTAATCTTTGATCGATTTCTCAATCATTTTCAACGACTACAAGCTCGTAAAAAGAGTTATCGTTTAATTCTTTGGGGAGCCGGACACCAAGTGTATCAGCTTGATCGTTCTGTTCAGTTTGATTATCGTCCTTATTTAGAACAGTTTGATCAGGTTGGGGTGAGAGATTTTGAGTCTGGGTACGACTGGGTTCCTTGTGTCAGTTGTATGCACGAAGCTTTTGATCGTGAATATTCTATTGAACATGAGTTTGTGGTTTTTTCTCACAAAAAATTTCAAATTAAAATTGATCAATTTCCTCGGAAAACCAATGAGTCTGAAAACTTTGAAGAAATTATTGGTTTTTTGGCTTCAGGTGAAACCATTTTGACCAGTTCTTTTCATGGTGCATACTGGGGAACATTGCTAGGACGCAAAGTTTTAGCATTTCCCTTTACCAGCAAGTTTTTCACCCTGAAGCACCCCGTCGCCCTATATCCGGTCGAAAAATGGCAACAACCTCAACAACGTTTTCAACTGTTTGGAAAAACCCTGTATCAGCGCTTCGATCAAACTCAATTTTTGTGCAGTACCGAAAACTGGCGATCGCATCTAGAACATTGCCAATCTTATTCTAATAGTTTACAAGAATGTCGAGATCGCAACCGTTGGTTCTACAATAAAGTTATGAATAACCTGGATCATCCCTAATTCCCTCTACGGAATTGATATTTGATCAGTGACTAGCGGTAAACTCAAGCTTCTGTCAATAGCTGGTCTACCCACTAGCCCATCCACAACCTAGAAAGGAGGATGTGTACTTCGTGAAAGTTTCAGTCGTAGTCGGAGATCTCTCTAGCAGTGGTGCGGGGCGATGGGGAGGAGCAGTACGTCCCTTTTTATTATCTCAAGCGCTTCAGCAACTTAACCTTGAGGTAGAAATTGTTGGCTTTGTACAGAATGATGATCCGCCTATAGCCATTGATCAACAAATACCAATTATTTCAGTTCCTAGACAACACAACATTTATCCACAATTCTTGATTTCAGCTTCTCAGTTTCTCCATCAAATTACAGGCGACATCATTTATGCTTATAAGCCCAAAGCGACAAGTTGGGGTTTATCTTTAATCAAAAAATTGCAAACTCGTCGTCCCGTGATTTTAGATATTGATGACTGGGAGTTAAGCTGGCATGGGGGAGATCAGTGGAAATATCGCCCTACGTTCAGACAATTTGCCCGCGACTTGCTTAAGTCTGATGGGGCGTTAAGACAACCTGATCACCCTTTTTATTTAAAGTGGATGGAGAGTTTAGTGTCAAAAGCAGATGTCATTACCACTCACAACCAATTTCTGCAAAAACGTTTTGGTGGGGTTTATGTGCCGAATGGTAAAGATATCAACCTGTTTGATCCAACTCAATACGACCCCCAGGAGAGTCGAACTCGTTACGGTTTGAGTGAATATCGCATTCTGATGTTTCCTGGTGCGCCTCGACCCTATAAAGGCGTTGAAGATGTTTTAATGGCTTTAGATCTCCTCGATGAACCTGACTTGAGACTGGTCATTGTCGGCGGCAGTCCTTATGATGATTACGATCAGGAGTTAACGAACAAATGGGGACGTTGGATCATTAAAATGCCCAAGTCTCCGTCTTCAGAAATGCCCAGAATTGTGGCAGCCGCTCATATTATTGTGATTCCTCAGCGAGATAGTCCGGCCGCCCAAGCTCAATTTCCGTTAAAGTTGACAGATGGGATGGCAATGGCTAAACCTGTATTATCGACCTATGTTGGAGATATCCCCGAAATTTTAGGGGATACGGGTTATTTAGTTGAACCCAACTCTCCTGCACAGCTTGCTGAGGCGATTCGCCATATCTTTTTACAGGGGGAAGAAGCTCATCTAAAAGGGGTTCAGGCTAGACAAAAATGTGTGGAGAACTATAGCTTAGAAGCAATGGCTGTGATTCTGTCGAATGTGATTGCAGGTTTATCCCTTTGAGTGGAGTTCTCGTTTAATGTTTTTCCGTCAAGGATGGTCGTTCTATGTCTTCTAATCTCCCATTTCTTTTCCAACACGCTAGGCGTTATCCGCTCAAAATTTTTCTGTCTGTTCTCCTGGGATTTTCCGGCGCGATTTTCAATGGGGTCAGTACCACGTTAATTGTCCCGGTTGTTCTCACCTTTTTGGGTCAAGAGGAGCAATTTGCGGCTGATGCAGCAATTCTGAGAGTTTTGCTGTCCCCCTTTGAAGGGATTCCTGAAAACTATCGGTTAGGAGTCATGGCAGCGACCATTGTTTTGGTAGTTGCGCTGAAAAATCTTACCAATTATATCGGTGGCTTGGTTTCCGGTTCTCTCGGACGCAGTTTGGTTTCCGATATGAGAGAAGATGGTATCAAACTTTTATTAGAAGTGGATTTAGATTATTACTCAAAAACCAGAGCCGGAGACATTATTAATCGCTTGTCCGGAGAAATTGCCAGAACATCCCATGCTATTAGTATTATTCTTCAAATTCTAACGTTATCGATTACAATTCTAGTTTATTTGATCATCTTAATCTCGATCTCATGGGAACTGACCCTTGCTTCCATGATTTTAGTAGGAATTGTGGTCTTATCTAATCAGATTCTGATTAAACGATCTAAAGTTTTAGGAGAAAGACTGACAGAAGTTACTCGGGCTTATTCAATCGCCACTTTAGAAACGTTAGGAGGAATTCGCCTGGTGAAATCTGTGGCGAGTGAAGAGCGAGAATATGATCGATTAAAAAAGTTAATTTTTGAGAGAGAGCAAGTCAGTTTTCAAAATCAAATTAATGAATCAGCCATTGCTCCGATTAATGAAGTCACCAGTATGATTGTGATTCTCTTAATTGTTGGACTCGGACGCCTATTTTTTGCCGAGCGCATTGAGAGTTTGTCAACCGTGATTCTGACCTATTTATTTATTCTGTTTAGAACTCTGCCTCTCCTTTCTAACTTAAATGGCGCTCGCAGTCGTTTTGCTAATGCTTATGCAGGCGTTGAAATTGTTAAAGATTTTCTCAACCGCAAAAATAAACCGATGATGAGTCGAGGAACCCTTCCATTTACAGGCTTAAAAGAGGGAATTCAGTTTGAGCAGATTTCCTTTGGTTATCCGGGGCAGGATGCCTTGGTTCTTAAGGAAATTAGTGTTTTTGTTCCGAAAGGGACAACCCTGGCTTTAGTGGGCGGTTCAGGTGCCGGAAAATCAACGTTAGTCGATTTGGTGCCGAGATTTTATGACCCAACTCAAGGTAGAATTAATATTGATGGTCAAGACTTACGAGAGTTGAATTTGCAAAGTCTTAGACAAGCGATGGGAATTGTCAGTCAAGATACCTTCTTATTTAATGCTTCGGTTAGAGATAATATTGCCTATGCTAAACCTAATGCGACGGATGAAGAAGTGATTCAAGCTGCTGAACGAGCCAATGCTTATGAATTTATTGCTCAATTACCTGATGGACTTCATACGAAAATTGGCGATCGCGGTTTATTATTATCTGGGGGTCAACGTCAACGGATTTCCATTGCTAGAGCGCTGTTAAAAAATCCAGAAATTTTAATTTTAGATGAAGCCACTTCTGCGCTAGATACAGTTTCAGAGCGCTTAGTTCAAGAAGCCATTGATGAACTGAGTCGCAATCGCACAACGATTGTAATTGCTCACCGTCTTTCTACCGTTCAAAAAGCTAATCAAATTGCCGTGTTAGAAAAAGGACGATTAATAGAACTGGGCAGCCACGATGAACTGCTGGCTCAAGGCGGTCAATATGCTAAATTGTACTCGATGCAATTTGCAGATGAGGCGGAACGTGATCAAGCGATTATTAGAAGTTCCTATGATGTTCGTACTCGTCTCAATCCGATGATTGGTTTTCTACAATTATTATCGGATGATTTAATTGATGATCCAGACGAACGTTCTGAACTGATTCACGAGTCCTATCGTTCAGCAACTCATATTCTAGAAAGTTTGGAATTTATAGAAGACAGTGTTAAACTGAGACTTAATAAAAGTTTAAAATAAATGGGAATTCTTACTGATCAAGGATAGAAATTGTATGACCAAATACTATGTTTTCTATACTCGCCAGGTCATGCCACAAACCAATGTAGCTAGCTTAGTGCAAGTCGCTCATTCTGCTAATGCTGCTGCCAACTTGGGTTATCCCACCGTCCTAGCCTATCTGACCCCTAAAAAACAGGGTTTCAATCCTATTGAGTTGTTGCGCCCTTTCCAACCTCGAAAAGCAGACGAGCATCTCTCCAAAGCTTACAATCTAGAGGACAAGCTGCAAGTCGCGCCGCTACCGACTCCCTGGCCTATTGATCGACAATGGGGCGGAAAATGGACTAGCTCTAACACAATTATCTCAAAATATTATTTTCCGATTCATATTTTTCCGAAAACTCAACTGATTCATACGCGGGACTGGAATTGTGTTAAAACGGCGATCAAAGGAGGAATTCCTGTCATTTATGAACAGCATCATTATCATGAACGAGAATTCCCGGCTGAAATTGTTGGCTCGCCCTTATTTCAACTGGCGATAGCTGTTGCAGATAATGTTCGTGAAAGCTTAATTGAAAAAGGGATACCCCCGGAAAAAACAGTTAAACTACACAGTGGTTTCAACCATAGATTTTTAACCCGGCACTCAGAAGCGGCAAAGGCTTGGCGTCAACAACTTCTCCAAAATAATCGCCAGCACCTCGTGGTTTATGCTGGAGGACTTTATTCGTTCAAAGGTGTTGATTTCCTGCTCGACGTTGCTCAACAGCTACCTGAAATTCAATTTGCTTTTGCAGGCGGTGATTCTTCACAAGTTGAAACTTATCGATTACAAGCACAAAAAAAACGAGCCAGTAATGCGATCTTTCTTGGACATTTACCGCAAAACCAATTAGCAAGTTTGTTGCAAGCGGCTGATATTCTGGCTCATCCTCACTGTATGAATGAAGCAGCTACTTTCACCTCTCCTTTAAAGTTTTTCGACTACATGGCTTCAGGAACTCCAATGGTTGCAACTGAGATTCCACCTCTTAAAGAATTCAAGTCCTTGAAAATGGCAGTGGGTTGGTGTGAACCGGATCAGGTTCATCAGTTTGTACAAACAATTCAACAGGTTCTCTCAAAGTATCCCCGAAAAGATGAAGGCTATACCGAAAGTATAGAGTCTGTTTCCCAATTTTCATGGGAGAATAGAATCAAGAAAATTCTTGCCTATCTACAAGAGTCTGTCCAACCTCAGCCCATTTACTAAGTGAAGTTTAGACTCGACTCACTCAAGATATCAATCAAATTTTGAATACACATATTGAGGTCAAATGAGCGAAAAAGTTGTTGGTATGATTACCAGTTATCCCGGAGTTAATCAAAGTGATTGGCTGTGGCAACAAACCCCAGAAAGCTTTGGAAAATGGGGAAATATTATCATCCGAGCTAATGATCCTCAGCCCGATTTTCTGCTGCTCTATCAGTTCGATTTTCCCCGCAAATCAACCGCAAAAAAAAAGATATCTCTGCGAGAACGTCTTCGTCAACTGCGTCAGCCAAAACCACCGGAACCGGATCTTCAAGAAAAATTTCGGGGTGTTCCAAAAGAACGAATGATTTATCTACTGCGAGAACCTCCTCTTGAGGAAGTATTAGAAATAAATCAACATAACTATCAACAAGCTCAACTGTATTGTGATTATGTTTCCGGCCCAGATCAGTTTGCTCCTGTTCCTGATTATATGCCTGCTATTTGGTATCACGGAAACTCATTTCGAGAACTTAATGAGATGGAACCCCCGGAAAAAACAAGAACCTGTTCTTGGATTACATCGGGGGTTAATCGTTCTCAAAATCATCAAAGAAGACTCAATTTTTTAAAACAAATTGTTGAACAAAAGTTTGAGGTTGATATCTATGGTCGCAATTTACCAAGCTGGTCAAATGCTCAAGGTTCTCTCAATAATAAATGGTATGGTATGGCACCTTACTATTACAATCTATCCATTGAAAATTATGCCGAAAATGATTTATATGTCAGTGAAAAACTTTGGGATGCTTTATTAGCTTGGTGTTTACCTATTTATTATGGTGGGCCAGCCGCAGATAAACTTTTACCCCCCGGAAGTTTCTTGCGTTTACCGAGTATTGATGAAAAAGGAATTGCTTTTATTAAAGAAGTAATTTCTACCCCAGAATACTGGTATGCGGCGAAAGAGGCGATCGCAGAAGCTCGACAAATTATTCTACACAAGCTGAATTTAATGGCTTGGTTAGATGGCTACGTTAGCAAATTTTTATAGAAGCATTTAGACTGTAATTTTATTAGGAAACTTGCTAAGATGACAAAGGGAATTTGTACACTCGGAAATGATGTCGTTTACGATCAACTGGTCGCTTTATTGAATAGTATTGAGGCAATTTTGGGTTCAGAAACCCCTGTCTGCATTTATCCTTTTGATGATAAACTCGAAAAAATTAAAGTAGAAGTTGAGAAGCGGTCTAATGTATTTATTTACGATGATACAGATTCCATTCAACGTTGGGATGAATTTATGGCAGTCGCTTCTCCGGCTAGTGTTAACCGCAACTATCGAATTTATGGCGGACATCGGCGGTTTTGTGCGTTTGATAGCCCCTTTGATCAGTTTGTGTATCTTGACGCAGATACCTTGGTAATGAATTCTCTCGATCTGGTGTTTAACGCCTTAGAAACTTATGATTGTGTCACCTACGATTTCCAGCATTTGCACCCAGAAATGATTTACAACGTTAAATCACCTCTACTCTTTAAAGTGTTTTCTCCAGAACAAGTTCGTTTGGAAATTTTTTGTTCAGGGTTTTTTGCTTCTAAAAAAGGATTATTTCCGCCGCCGCAACGAGAATGGTTACTTTCACAGTTAAAAGAGTCAGAGTCTGAAATTCTCTATCCGACGGGTGATCAGCCGGTTTTAAATTATATGTTCATGCGATCAAAGTTACCCATTTGTAATCTCGCGCATCATCTTCCTAGTTCTGAAAAAACAGGTAATAGTGTCACTTCTAGTCATTTTAAAGCACAAGATCATATTTTATATGATCATGGAAATCGCTTGACTTATCTACACTATATTGGTATTCCGCCGCAAGTGATGCAAGCAGTTTGTCGAGGTGAAAATCTTGAGTTTCCCTATCGAGAGATTTTCTTACATTATCGCTATCTCCATGAACCAGAAAATTGTCCTGTTTTTACAACATCTGGAGTTCCCTATAACTCTTCACCTAAATCGAGTTTGTTTAAACGAGTATTGCGAAAATTAAAATTAACCCAATGAGGATCAAACATCATGCGTGGAATTTATCTAGTTGCTAATGATCGAGTGATGGAAAATGCGATCGCTTTACTCAATAGCATTCGTGTATATAATAAAACTGTACCAATTTTTCTGATACCGTTTAACGAAGACTATCATCAAGTGGCTGAAACATTAGGTCGTTTACATGACGTTAAAGTGTTTCCTGATTTAGATTTTCTTGAACAGTTAACGCAACAAATTGGAGAAATTTTTGATCGAGATTTTCTCAAACTTCCTAACAAAATGCGAAAGCTAGCGGTTTGGTTTGGGCCGTTAGATGAATTTCTCTATATTGATACGGATATTGTTGTATTTGAGGATATTGTCGCGAATTTAGACTATCTTGCTGAGGTTGGTTTTTTCTGTTGTGACTATCATTTTTCCGGTCAAAAATTGCGGAATATTTTTTCACCGTTTGTAGTCGAACAGAAGATTTTCACCGAAAAAGAACTAGAGGATGTTTTTAATAGCGGGTTTTGGGCTTCTAAAAAAGGAATTATTAGTTTAGAACAACTTTATGAAACCTTGAGAGACTGTTCACAACATCGAGAATATTTTGATTTTAGTGAAGGTGTTACCGATCAACCTATCCTCAATTATTTGGTTCTCAAAAACATTCCCAAACGCGGAAATTTAGTTAAAACCCCCGAAGGCGGGCCAGGAAGTTGGGCGGGTTCAACTCATTTTAAAGAAAAAGATCATATTCTTTATGATCACGGGAAACGTCTACAATATATTCATTGGGCGGGTACTCGAATGCAGCCCGGTTGTCCCTATTGGAATATTTGGGAATATTATCGCTATTTGCATGAAGGAAAACCCGCATGGCAAAGAAAATTAAGCCGTTTTTTACCGTTTTTAGCAACTCGGACTTAACATTAGGAGTAAACCCATGACTGAGGGTATTTATACACTGGCGAATGATGTTGTTTATGATCAATTAGTCGCATTACTCAACAGTATTGAAGCCAATGCAGGTCGAGAGATTCCCGTTTGTGTGATTCCTTATGATCATCGCTTAGAGAAAGTAAAAGCAGAGATTTCTAAGCGAAAAAATGTCAGCTTATTTGATGATTTGGCAGTCATAGAATACTGGGAAAATTTCGTCACTCAAGCCTGGAAAGCCCATCAGAGGGCGCAACAAGTTTGGAAAGTGCGAGGCTTACCTTCTGTTTATCGTTTAGCAATGCACCGCAAGCTTTGTGGAATTAATGGAGAATTTGAGAAGTTTGTTTATTTTGATGCAGATACGCTATTAATGAGTCCTTTGGATGCTGTTTATGAAAAATTAGATGAGTATGATTGGGTGACAAATGATTTTCAGTACAAGTCAGATATCAAGTATATTTTTGATCGTCCTCAAGAACAACTCTTTCAGGTTTTTGATGAGGAAAAATTACCCTCTCATATTTTTTGTGCAGGATGGTTTGCTTCTAAAAAAGGAGTTTTTAAGTCACAAAATATAGACGATTTACTCAATCAATTAAAATCGGGTGAAGCCGATGTGATGGCTTTATTTGGGCCTGATCAATCTTTGTTTAATTATATGGTGTTACGCAGTAATATTCGTTTTTATAATTTTGCTTATCACGGTATAGAAACCGCAACGGGAAGTCATTGGTCTTCAAAATTTGATGAGATTGATCATGTATTGTATGACAACGGTAAACCCATCACTTATCTTCATTATATGAGCGTTCCGTCTTCAAAATTTACGAAACTCTGTGAAGGGGAAGATACAGACATCCCCTATAAAGAATTATTTTTGCATTACCGCTATTTGAACTCTCCAAACGAACGCCCTGTACTTAAACCCCCCAGTTGGTTTGAAGATAAAAAACGACAAGTTTCTCGGTTTATTAATCAAAAATTTAGCAATTTAAACTATAAACTGCGTCAGCTTAAAAGCCGAAAATAGTTATTAGTGATTGGGATTGCTATTCTGCTGTACTTCCGAGTTCTGTCAGTTTATTTTCCTGTCCTTCAAACACTTCCCAAAGAATGGGTGAGAGGTTACTATCGAGACGACCTGAACGAATTAACTCTGCGTAGGTATTGGCTTCAATATCTACCATTTCCTCTAACAATAACTTGAGACTGAGTTCTTGTAAAAAGGAATGTTCGGCTTGCATTTGATCAAGTTTTTCTTGAACTTGGGTTAATTCTGACTTGACTAATTCGGCTTGATATCGATAAAACTCGGGTTCAACTTCTTGACGGCGAATCACATCTGATAAATGATTCCTGACTCGGTTTAAAGCCACACGACGAGCGAGTAATTGTTGATATTCTTGTTGGAGAGGTTGATCGCCAATTAACCCTAATATACTTAATAAAGGTTGAGTGGTTAAACCTTGAACTAATAGGGTAAATAATACTACACCAAATACTGTAGCAATAATTTCATCCCGTTGTTGTAAAGCAATGGGTACACTCAACGCCAACGCAATAGAAACAGAACCTCTTAAACCACCCCACCAAAGAATCGTTTGTACCCTGAAATCAATTTTAGAATTGGCTAAACCATTACTCATTGCAGTTAACCCATAGGTGCTAATAGCGCGTGTTACAATCATCCCCGCAATTGTAATCAGAATGGGTTGAATATTAGCGGCTAAACTTGAAAATTCAATCTGATCGCCAATCAGGAGAAAAACAATTGAATTGACAAAAAATGCGAGAAATTCCCAAAATTCACTGACAATAATTCGAGTGCGGGGGTTCATGCCAATTCGAGACCCAAAATTCCCTAAAATTAAACCAACAATAACGACTCCAATTACACCAGAACCGCCCAACTGCTCTGTAACAACATAGGTTCCATAGGCTGAAACCAGCGTTAAAGATTGTTCAACTAAGGGAGAATCAAAGCGTTGAGTTAAGTAAGAAATGCCAAACCCAATTAAACACCCAACACCAACACCAATTCCTACAAACATAAAAAATTGGAGTAAGGTTTGGGACACTGAAAACTCAGAAGTTCCCATCGGTATCCCGACTAATATACTAAAGGCAACAACCGCCACCCCATCGTTAAATAGACTTTCACCTTCCATTAAGGTTTTCAGACGTTGGCTGGCGCCTAATTCCTTCAACAAGGCGACAACAGAAATCGGATCAGTCGCAGATAGACTCGCCCCGACTAATAAGGCGATCGCGATCGGAATACCTGCAAACCAATTTAACCCGAAGGCAATACCCACAACCGAAATAATCACCCCGATAACGGCAAACAAAGTAACGGGAAGTAGATCTCGTTTCAACTCTCGCCACTGCATATTCCAAGCCGCTTCAAACAGTAACGGAGGGAGGAAAATTTCTAAAATCAGTTCCGGGGAGAGGTTAACCAGGCGGATATCCTCAATCGCTAAAATTAATCCCACAATGACTAATAGTAGAGTAAAAGGAATCCGACGAAACCAAACAAATAGGCGTGATATTGTTGCAACACTGAGAGAAACCAGTAAAACTAATAAAAATTGTTCTAGGTTTTGCTTAATGGCAATTTCAGTGAGGGCGGTTTCTGGAGTCATAGAATTAATCAGGAAACAATAAAGCCAAAAACACTCCCGATCATAGCAAGCTCTGGAGATGTCAATCAAATGAAAAACCGACCATCCTCCCAAAATGAGAGAATAGTCGGCATATCCTACGGTTGAGGGGGTTTATTTACTGCTCAAAAAGGTTTGAGCTTGTCTGAGGGCGGCGGCACCAACATTAAACACAGCCCAGCCTCCAGCGACCAACAGGGGCAGTAAAACAACAACGAGACGAAAATCGAAATCCATTTGTTCTCCTCCAGTTTCTTAAAAAAATTCTCATATCTTTATTTTTATCTCATTTTTCGCTTTTGCTCAATTAACTTATGTTTTTTCACTCACTATCACCTATCCCCTGTCCTTTATCGCCTTTTCTGCATGAACCAACGCTAACTTCTGATACTGTTTGGCGTGTTCAATTAAGCCCGCAGCTTCGGCTTCTGACACCTCTCGCAAGGGTTTAGCGGGAACACCTGCCACAAGGGTGAGGGGAGGAACATCTTTTGTAACAACAGCACCCGCGCCAACAATACTACCGCTACCGACTCGCACCCCGTTTAAAATAACCGCCCCAATACCGATTAAACTTCCTTGTTCGATATAAGCCGAATGGATAACCGCTCGATGTCCAACCGTGACAAAATCTTCTAATACCGTCATCTCGCCTGGATCGCCGTGTAAAATAGCGCCATCTTGAATATTGGTACTCGCTCCGATGATAATCCGTTCAACATCTCCCCGAACCACAGCAGAGTACCAGATACTTGCCCCAGACGCAATTTCGACCCGACCGATCACAACGGCGTTAGGAGCGATAAAAGCAGCTTGAGAGACATCAGCAACAGGCCAATCTATGGCATCATTACAGAAAGATTGATTTGCGTTGTTATTCATTCTTCATCTTAAATTGATCACTAATCTACCAAAGATTCGCCGGAAGGAAAGAATCACCCCGCTATAATAGAGTCTACAAGCTCTGGTGCGAAACTTAATTTCACCATGAATTCTGCCTTGCAGTACCCTATATTTGGCCCGGAAATTCGCTGTCCTCACTGTCGTCAAAAGATTCCTGCTTTGACGTTGACAGACACTTACCTATGTCCTCGGCATGGTGCTTTTGAAGCTGATCCAGAAACGAGTGAATTAGTTCATCTTCAGTCAAGACGGCATTGGCGTCTGTGGAATGGGGAATGGTATCGACAACATACCCATCCGGACGGAATTCGATTTGAAATTCACGAGGCGTTAGATCGGCTTTATACTCAAGGCTATCGTGCTACTCGCGTGATTATTGCCCAACGCTATCGAGAGTTAATTAGTTCCTATCTTGAACGCAGCACCCCCTGGCGCAACCAGTCGGATACCACTCAACCTAAACTCTATGGTTTACCTGTTGAATTTAGTCCGGATCCCAAAGATGAACCTTGTTGGGATGTGATTAATTTTGATTTAGAAAAAGAACAAGGTGTCCCCATTCGCTATTCTTATTTTCGTTTATTTGAATAGATGAGGGTGAATGGCTCGGGGTTGCTTATCTGATTTTCAACACTCAACTTTGATTTTCTATGCACCATGCTTCTATTCGCACGGCTGATATCCATCGGGCGATCGCTTTTTATGAACAACTGGGTTTTCAAGTCTGTGAACGCTTCACGACAGGTTATACCTTAGCCTGTTGGATGGAAGGTTTAAACGGACGAATTGAATTAATTCAAATTCCTCAACCTAAACCTGCGCCTGATGCTTTTGGGGATGAACATTATGTTGGATATTATCATCTTTCTTTTGATTTAAGTGATACGACTCCCCATTTACCCACTTGGTTAAATCATCTGAAAGAACAGTTTGAAAAGGCGACTCAAGCCCAACCTGATGTCTACCAACCGTTAAAGGTTCTTCTCGAACCCACTCAGCAGATGATTGGAAATTCGGTTTATGAAGTGGCTTTTCTTGCTGATACGGATGGTTTGCCTTTAGAGTTTATTCGGATTCTGAAAGCTGGATAAAAAGAGTTAAATCTCAAAACAAATCGCTTCACTCTTGAGGAAAAGTAAAGCGATTATTGGTGGCAGTAACCGAAAATTATGTGAGGTTTGACAGGCTAAAGCTGTGAGTAGGAGGGACAAAATCCCCCCGTCTCACTGATTATTCTTAGCCCAGTTTACGCCAAGTTTGTTGACCCACGATACCGTCAATGACTAATCCTTCACGACGTTGGAAATATTCAACAGCTTCACGAGTTCTCGGGCCAAAAATTCCGTCAATGAAGACAAAGAAACCTTTAGCATAGAGGCGTAACTGAAGACATTCAACTGCGTTACCGACATTACCTTGCCGAAGTTCCGGCATATTCACATTGTAAGGGTATCCGGTATTTTGGAAAGGATAACGGAAATCCCAACCTAAGCGATAAAACTCTTCGTTAGATAATGCACGCCAGGTTTGTTCTCCGATAATTCCATCAACAACTAAGCCACCATAATAAGCTTGAAAATGCTCAACAGCGACTTTCATTTGAGGCCCATACTGTCCGTTGAAACCCATGTGATATCCGTAGGCGATTAAACGTTGTTGGGCGAAACGAACAGCCTCACCTGCAACACCTAAACGTAAAACGGGTAGGTTAATTCCGCGTGTTGAAGTAGCCGCAGCTTGAACAGATGTATAATCGGAGATAGTATCGGAGATAGCAGTCGTGTTAGCTGTTGCTTTTCCGTTGGTTTCGATGTTGGTTGTTGCACTCATGGTTGAACTCCTAGATTGATAAACTCGGGTTAAAGTTGTTTGCCCGTGTTCGATTTATAAACCTAATCTAATCAATCACATAGGAGTGTGAACAGTCGCTTTTTTGTGTGACTTTTTGATTGTTTTCTCAACTGTAACACAAGTGCATTAACTCATTTTAGTGACAGCAAATTCAGAGGGAATGACTCTGCAATACAAAAGATGTAGGGGTGAATTTCTCCGGTTAAAGATCACAAAAATAGAATCAGAGAACTTCTGAATCCAAACACTCACAGGGGATAACGGCTTTCTAACTGTTGGGCTAAATTGAGAATATCGTCTTTTCTCGCAAGTACCTCTAGCCAGTCTGAGGGAATATTTTCGAGTCCATAGTAAATCCCGGCTAATCCTCCTGTTACCGCCCCAGTGGTATCACTATCATCTCCTAAATTAACGGCTTTGAGGACGGCTTCAGAATAGGAAGATGTTGTTAATAAACACCACAAGGAGGCTTCTAAGGTATGAATGACATATCCACTGGATTCGATTTTTTTGTTGTCTACGGCTTCAATTTCGCCGGGTAAGACTCGTTTAAAAAATCTGAGTTGTTCGGCGTATTCTCCCTGTTCATATAAGGGTTTAATTCGTTCTATTCCGCTTAGATAGGCATCTTTGAGGGTCTTTCCTTCTAGTAAGCTGATCGCAATGCTAATATATATTCCGCAAGCCATTTGCGATCGCAGATGAGCATGAGTGATTTTTGAACAGTCGTGAACTTTGGCAATTAAATCTTCAAAAGACTCTTGTTTGTAGAGGAAAGCTAAGGGTAAAATTCGCATCAAAGACCCATTTCCATTACTGCGATCGCTGGTTTCTCCCGCTTCAGTTGGGGGAACGCCTTTTCGCAAACGATTAATCGCAATTTGAGTCGTTACCCCAATATCAAATACACCGCCTCTTGCCGTCCAAAATCGCTCTCGATACCACCGACAAAAGGAGTTTGCGATCGCGTCTAAATCATAGCCTTGATGATACAATACATCGGCTAAACAAAGCGTTAAAGAACTATCATCCGACCAAGTTCCGGGCGGTTGGTTATAAGTACCATAACCAGTCATTGTCGTAACGGGATGAAGACGTCGTTCAGATCGGACATGAAACTCAACCGGAACACCTAACGCATCTCCCACACATAACCCAATTAATGCCGATGCGATTTTACCCATGACATCAAATTCAACTAAGTATCTTTACCTTTATTTTACTCCTGTGTAATTTCTCTGAAAAAAAATTAATTAATTCTCTGAATTGACAGCCTGAACCCGATCTAACCACCGTTGCAATTCTTCCCCCTCAACTACTTCTTTGGTTAAAAGATGATTGGAAATTTCATCTAATAACGTGCGATTTTGTGTTAAAATATTCAATGCTAACTGATGAGCGCTATCCACAATTTCTTTCACTTCTACATCAATCGCTTCAGCTGTTTTTTCACTCAAGCTTCGACGAGTTTCTCCCTCATTACCTAAGAAGTTGTTTTTCCCTGTTTTCCCATAGGCTAACGGCCCTAATACCCGACTCATCCCATAGGTTGTTACCATTTTTTCGGCGAGGTCTGTCGCCCGTTGCAAGTCATCAGACGCCCCATTTGTGACTCTTTGAAAGACAATTTCTTCAGCCGCCCGTCCGCCGAGTAACGTGGCAATTTGTTCACGAAATTCGGTTTCATCCATCAAGAAACGGTCTTCCGTTGGTAACTTCAACGTATACCCTAACGCCCCAACTCCCCGCGGCACTATCGAAATTTTAGCCACCTTTCCACCTCCCGGCATTAACGCCCCCACAATGGCATGACCCACTTCGTGATAAGCAACGATTTTCCTCTCTTTTTCATTGAGAACTCGACTTCTTTTTTCTAACCCCGCAACCACCCGTTCTATGGCTTCTTTAAAATCTTCTTGGGCGACGGTTTGACGTTTATTTCTAGCCGCTAATAACGCCGCTTCATTGACTAAATTTGCTAAATCTGCACCGCCAAAACCCGGGGTTTGAGTGGCAATTTGATGTAAATCCACATCCTCTCCCAGTTTAACTCTTTTAGCATAAATCTCTAAAATGGCTTTGCGTCCTGCCAAATCTGGACGGTCAACTAACACCTGTCTATCAAATCTTCCCGGTCTTAATAACGCCGCATCTAAAGCTTCCGGGCGGTTGGTTGCCGCTAACACAATCACCGTCTGTTCTCCGACCCCAAACCCATCCATTTCAGTTAATAATTGGTTGAGGGTTTGTTCTCGTTCATCACTACTACCACTCTGCATTCCCCCACTACTTCTCGACTTGCCAATGGCGTCTAATTCATCAATAAAAATAATACAAGGTGCTTTCTTTTTCGCCTGTTCAAATAAATCCCTAACCCGCGCCGCCCCCGTCCCAACAAACAGTTCAACAAACTCCGAAGCTGATATACTAAAAAACGGCACTCCTGCTTCTCCAGCAACAGCCTTTGCCATCAACGTTTTACCCGTTCCCGGCGGCCCAACTAACAGCACCCCTTTAGGAATTCTAGCCCCAATTTCGGTATATCGTTGAGGATTTTTCAAGAAATCAACAATTTCTGCGAGTTCTGTTTTTGCTTCTTCTACGCCTGCAATATCTGCAAACGTAATTTTATCGGCTGCCCCCTCTACATAAACTTTGGCTTTACTTTTACGAATAGATAGAGAACCTTCTGGGTCCCGTTTGCCTAAAAACTGAAACGCCGCCACTAAAATTAACGGCGGAATCACCCAACTCATCAACACATATAACCCACTATTTCTGGCAGGCGGTGCCGCTTGAAATACAACATTATTTTCTTGTAAACGTTTCGCTAAATCAGGGTCAAAAATCGGCGTGGTTGAGAGTAACGGCCCTAATTCTTCTGAATTTTCCCCTCTGAGGCGATAGCGAATTTCATTTTCCCCAACCTGCACCCCGGCAACTTGCCCATTTTCCAGTTGTTGAATAAAAATACTATAGGGAACACGGGGCAGCCGTTGTTGACGAGGTAGAAGTAAATAAGCCGCAAATAAAAGACCCGAAATAATTAATAAAATTTTACCAATTTGTTGAGAGTCGGGGAATCGAGATTTCTTTTTTTTAATGCTCATTGCAGGTTGGGGGTATCAGAAACTTAGTAGGGGTCAGAGAGTTCTTAACCCCTACTTTTAAAGTAACACCTCTATAGGTTGAATTGAAGACAATCTTGTTGGATGCCAACTCAACGCCAACCTACAGAACTAAGCAACCGTTGCGGATTCTTGGTGTTCAAATTGAATCTGATTCAAGAGATTTTGTAAATCTTGCCCTTCAATCACCTCAACATCGAGAATTTTTTGGGTAATGGTTTCCAATAAATCCCGATTGTTTTTAAGAATATTTAAGGCTTTCTCATGGGCAGATTCAACAATATCCTTAACTTCCGCATCAATTGCTCTTGCCGTGTCGTCGCTGACATTACGACGGGGGTTCATCATCATATTATCGCCTAGAAAACTATTTTGTTGTCCTTTTTCATAGGCAAGCGGCCCTAACACCTTACTCATCCCGTACATTGTCACCATGCGTTCAGCCAGGTCTGTGGCCCGTTGCAGGTCATTGGCTGCCCCTGTCGTAATACTTCCAAACACAACCTCCTCAGCCGAACGTCCACCTAATAACGTGGCAATTTCGGCTTGAATTTCCTCAGCACTCATCAAGAAACGGTCTTCAGTCGGCAGTTGCAAGGTATAGCCCAATGCTGCCATCCCACGCGGCACAATGGAAATTTTAGCAATTTTTTTCGGGTCAGATACGGCCGCAGCCACCAACGCATGACCAACTTCGTGATAAGCGACAATTTTCTTCTCTTTTTCGTTGAGGACTCGGCTTTTCTTCTCTAAGCCTGCCACAACCCGTTCAATAGCCTCGGAAAAGTCTTCTTGGGCGACGGTTTCCTGACGACGTCGGGCGGCTAACAGGGCGGCTTCATTCACCAGGTTGGATAAGTCAGCCCCAGAAAAACCAGGAGTTCTAGCGGCTATCGCTTTCAAGTCAACATCAACATCAAGTTTAACTTTCTGGGCGTAAATTTCCAAAATTTGCAGACGGCCACTCAAGTCGGGACGGTCTACTAAAACTTGTCGGTCAAAGCGTCCAGGACGTAACAAAGCGGGGTCAAGAATTTCCGGGCGGTTGGTTGCGGCTAAGACAATAACGGTGGCTTGTCCGGCAGCAAACCCATCCATTTCGGTTAATAATTGGTTGAGGGTTTGTTCCCGTTCATCATTTCCGCCATACATACCGCCAGAGTTTCGAGACCGACCAATGGCGTCTAATTCATCAATAAAAATAATACAAGGCGCTTTCTTTTTCGCCTGTTCAAATAAATCTCGAACTCGCGCTGCACCCGCCCCAACAAACAGTTCTACAAACTCTGAACCGGAAATACTAAAAAAAGGAACGCCTGCTTCTCCGGCAACGGCTTTTGCCATTAAGGTTTTACCTGTTCCAGGCGGCCCAACGAGTAACACGCCTTTCGGAATACGCGCCCCAATTTGGGTAAAGCGTTGGGGAGATTTCAAAAATTCGACAACTTCTTCGAGTTCGGCTTTGGCTTCTTCTACACCTGCAACATCTTTAAATGTAACCCGGGTGGATTCGTTTTCAACGTAAACTTTGGCTTTGCTTTTACTAATGGAAAGCGCTCCTTGTGGCCCCCCAAACCCACCGCCTCGACTTTGTAAAATTCGGCCAATCCCAATCCAAATCCCGACAAAAATTAAGGGCGGAACTACCCAACCGAGTAAGGTTGTAAACCAGTTATTTTGCGGAGGGGGGGCGGCGGCAAATTGAACGTTTTTGGCTTCTAAACGTTTGGGAAGTTCCAGGTCAAAAATCGGTGTTGTAGACAGAACTTGTCCTTGTTCTTGGTCGCCTTCGGGTTTGAGTTGATAGCGAATTTGAGTTTGGTCAATGTAAGCTTGGATAACTTGTCCGTCTTCCACCTGTTCAATAAATAGACTATAGGGAACACGGGGGATTTTTGGCCCGAATAAACTGGGAAGAAAAAGATTAGCCAGCAAGACTAGACCTGCTAACCATAACAAAATACTTCCCAGGGGGATATTATTCGGAAATTTGGGTTTATCGTCTTTGACTGCCATAGTTTTACTATTCTGTGATCTATCTGTGGACTGAGAAAAAGATGCTAGAATTTAACCAAAGTTTGATTGTCAGGAATTGGAGCAACTAAGGTTTATTTTAAACGGAATTGACTCAACACTATCACTTCTTTAACATCTGTAACCTTTTCCCTTTTTTTATCGGTTTTAAATATTGCCATAAACGGGAACTGTTGCGCCTCGAATATCTTGGGCGGCAACGGAGGCCAGGAAACAAATTACTTCTCCAATTGACTCCGGTTTCACCCATTGGTTAGCGTTTTCATCACCCATAGCGTCTCGGTTACTGGGGGTATCAATCACGCTAGGAAGGACGGTATTAGCAGTGATATTCATGCCTTTGGTTTCTTCGGCAATTGACTGTGTTAAGGCAACGACACCTGCTTTTGAGGCACAATAAGCAGCGAGTTGCGCCCCCGGTTGAACGGCACCTCGTGAACCCACTGTTACAATACGTCCATAGCCAGTTTGTAACATTTTGGCGAGGCTATATTTGCAGACTAAAAATGTGGTATGTAGGTTTAAATCAAAGTCTTTTTTCCAGTTTTCGTAGCTGTATTCGTGGACTTTACCCATCGCAAATCCCCCAACCAAATGAATTAAAATATCGACTCGTCCCATATCTTCAATGAGTTGTTTAACCGCAGATTCTTCGGTCAGATTTACAGAAACAAATCGAATCGTTTCAAATTCTGTGGGTGAAAGGATACCTTTTAACCGTTCAACTTCTGCTTCATTTCGATAAGGAATGGTAACTTTTGCACCCTGACGAATAACAAGAGGAGTAACGCCTATTCCCAGACCTCCAGTTCCCCCTGTGAGTAAGACTTGTTGACCTTTCATGGGTTCATTGAATTGACTTCTTTTGTTTTAAGATAACGTGATTTTTACTGAAAATCCGGTGAGGTTTTCTCGACATTGCGATCGCATTTTTCGGCTTGACAAAAAGTTCAATTTGTGGCAAACCTGATCTATAATAAAAGAAAGTAAGCTGAGGTTCGTCTAATGGTGACACAAACTCAAATACAAACTTACACTCCTGAAGAATACCTCGAATTAGAAGAAAAAGCTGAATTTAGAAATGAATATCGAAATGGAGAAATTATACCTATGGCGGGTGGAACCACAAATCATAACAAAATTGCTGGAAATTTCTACAAAAAATTTCCCTTAACGATTCAACAACAAGATTATGAGGTTTATATTGGTGATGTAAAGTTATGGATTCCTGGTGATCGAACCTACACCTATCCTGATATTATGGTCATACAAGGAGAACCCATTTATCAAGACAATCGCCGAGATATTATCACCAATCCGCTATTAATTGTAGAGGTATTATCAAAATCAACCAAAGATTATGATCAAGGAGATAAATTTGATTTTTATAGGTCTATTTCCGGTTTTCAAGAATATATTTTAATTGATCAATATAGATTTCATCTTAAACAGTTTGCCAAACAAGCGGAAAATCAATGGTTATTCAAAGAATATGCAGGGGAAGACGCAGTATTAACGCTAGAATCTGTTGAATTACACATTCCTTTAAGTGAAATTTATCAACGAGTCAACTTTGATCAAGCTGAATAATTTAGACGATAACTCTGCTCGTTCAAGAGGTTAGAGTTCAACCCTAACCCCTCAGTTTAAAACAACGGTTAATCGTTCGTTAACTCTGGGTCAAACTTCATCAACAAACCAACCGGAAAATGTTGTAAAATCGCGCTAACGGGAATAACATTACTCGCAGGAATGTGAGTATCTGTAATCTTCTCACACCAGTCTGAAGTCGAACCCTGGGGAATTTCAATCACAGTATCTCCCCAAACGTCATCCCCCACCGGAAATTTTCCAAGTTCAACCACACGAGTTAAAAAGCGAGGAATTACAATAATAGCTGTATCTTCTTCGTAGGTGCGAGCAAATGCCATAATTCGCTCTTGATGATGACCCATCACCTTTAAAGGAACATAACTTCCGTATTGAAATAACTCCACAGACTGTTGACGCGCTTCCAAAACACGAGCGATACAAAAGAGTTTTAATCGTCCATCTTCACAAGTCGCTATCAAGTCTTCTAACAAACTCGCCATCCCTGTTTTACACCGACGTTTAATTTCTTGTAAAAAGGAGAGTCGTTGTTCAAAATCTACTGGACGACGATTATCGGGATCAACTAAACTTAAATCCCAAAGTTCTGTTCCTTGATAAAAGTCGGGAATTCCAGGTGTTGTCATTTTCAGAACGGTTTGCGAGAGGGAATTAAACATTCCATAAAACGCAATCTTTTCTTGTAAGGGTTGAAATTCCAGTAAAAAAGTATTCTCCTCTGAAGGGTCTAGAACTTGTTCAATAAAAGAAACAAAACCCTCTTCATAAACGGTATCGGGACGCAACCAAGCGGTGTGAACTTTGGCTTCTCGTACTGCTTTAATCGCATAGTCTTTTACCCGTTCTACAAACTGCGGATATTCTTCTTCATACCAGGGAAATGCCCCAATGATGGTTTGATACAAGAAATATTCATCATTACTATCTGGAATGACCCTTTCATCTATTTCCGTCTTTTTATCCCGATTAATTTGTATCCAATTTCGCACTTGAGTTTCCCACTCATCGGGAATTTCTGAAATGACATTTAATCTAGCCCGAACATCTTCACTCCGTTTAGTATCGTGAGTCGAAGACGCGCTCATCGCATGGGGCCAGTTTTGCAGTCGTTGCTTGTTAAACTCGTGGAATTTAGCGGGATGAATTCCAAAATGCTGCGGTGAACCTCCTACCTCATTTAAAGATAAGAAGCGGAAATAAACGTAAAATAATGTATCCTCAATTCCCTTCGCCGTTAACGGACTCGAGAACTGTTGGAATTTCATCACAAAACGTAACCACAACTGTTGATTTTCTTCAGAAAGAAAGTCATCATAATCGAGGAGTAAAAACTTCTCAATTAAGTTTAACTCATTCAATAATTCGGGAAGCTTTCCTTTCGCTTCTTGAATAGCTTTTTTAACATATTTGCGATCTTCCTCGCTGACCCCTTCTTCGGTAATATAAGTCCGGTAAATGGGGAAACGCACCAAGACCTCCATAATAGCTGTTTTCAAACCCAGCAAGGTAAAATCACGACCATAGCGATATTGTCCGGAAATTCGCTTCAACAAATGCGCTAAGTTATCTGCATCTCCGGCTAGGTTTTTATCCGCAATTAACCGCTTGTTATCAACTAACATTTGGTTATAAGGTGTTTTGGAACCCGTTAGTTCCCGATACATTTGACTGAAGCGTTTTTCGTTGGCACTATCACAAAACAATCCATTCACATAGTTTAAATATTCATAACCCGATGTTCCTTGAACTAACCATTTTGAAGGCAGTTTTTCATCTAATTCTAGGATTTTCTCAACAGTAATATAAATATCTCCGACTTTATCTCGCAGCCAACGCAGATATTGAACCGGGTTATAAAGTCCGTCAATGTGATCAATTCGCAATCCCGTAAATTGACCTGATTCTACTAATTTGTCAATCATGTCATGGGTTTTCTGAAAAACTTTAAAGTCTTCAACCCGGACACAAATTAACTCATTAATCGTGAAGAAGCGGCGATAATTTAGTTCTTCTGCACCCACTTTCCAAAAGGAAAGCCGGAAAAACTGATTTAACAATAAATTATCCAAAAAATTAAAGCTTTCCGGTTGACCTACTTCTCCATTAAAGTATTCAATGTTTTGGTCGATAAAGGCTGTAATTTCAGGATTATCTCGGTACAATTCCCACAATAAACCCTTAACAAATAACGCTTGATCTCGACGCTGTTGATTAGATGTTTCTGCGGGAATACTTTTCAGCATATACAACACACCCAACAGTTTAACAACATCGGGATGTCGGCGTCCTAGTTTCTTCGAGAGTTGTCCGAGTTCGTGACTAATAAACTGGGCGTAAGATTCTATATTGAGGGGGATTTTTAAACTATAATAGTTAATACTTAAACCTTCTTCATCATAGGTGAGTTTAAGTTCTCCATTTTCTAAACATTTCCCATAAAAATCACCCAACAATGGTGTTAAAACTCGACCCCGAATATTTTCATAAGGGTGTTGCCATTCAATCTCAAAAAAGTCAAAATATTCAGAATCCGGGCCATATTCTAAAACATCCATTAACAGCTTATTCTGACTATCATAAGCCATATGATTCGGCACAATATCCTGTACCCAACCCATTTCTTTATCTTGCAACTTTTCGATTAACTTCTCAAAATCTTCGGGTGTCCCCAATTGTGGATTTAATTGATTGGGATCAACGACATCATAGCCATGTGTACTTCCTTCTCTGGCTTTAAAAATTGGGGACGCATATAAATCTGATATTCCCAGTTCATGGAGATAGGATACAATTTTTCGGGCTGATTCAAACCCAAAATTTGGAGTAAACTGAATTCGATAGGTTGCTACTGGAATTCGCATATATTTTTCTGAAATCTAGAGGGGGTTAAAGTTATCCAATCTTAGGTAATCGACTTTACTGTTTTTCGTAAAGTACAACACTTTCAGCAGCTAGCGTTAACGT
>JBJHBL010000058.1:0-4228 GCA_050485465.1 Limnoraphis sp.
GTCTTGTCTGCTTGTGGAGGCTTAGTCAATAGACAGCCCTTGAAGCAGGAAACTTCTAGTGCAGAGTATTCTCTATTCTAGAAGCCCCCAGTAGAATCCGCAGGATTTACTGGCGGGAGAAATTCACCTATCACTAGCTTAATTACACTTAGCTTTTGTGTCTACTTTCAAAAGTGGATTTAGTATCACTGGTCATTGTTTACTGGTCACTGCCTCACCCGTGCTGACTTGGCAGTACAGAGCGAGAAGCAACGGACGTTCCCGAAGGGTCAGTGTAAAAGCTAGTGAGTTTGTTGCCTTAAAATTTGTTACAATAGAGGATTCTATTAGATAAAAATCCCCTTCTGGATAGCAAATGATCTGGCCATTTAAACCTCGGTATCGCAAACAAATAGCTCGTATAGAAATAACTGGTGCGATCGCCAGTGATACTCGGAAACGGGTTCTCGAAGCCCTAAAAACCATAGAAGAACGCAAATATCCAGCTTTATTATTACGGATCGATAGTCCTGGAGGAACTGTTGCTGACTCACAGGAAATCTATAGCGCTCTGAAAAAGTTACAGGATAAAGTTAAAATAGTTGCCAGTTTTGGGAATATTTCCGCTTCTGGGGGTGTTTATATTGGTATGGGCGCCCAACATATTATGGCGAACCCCGGAACCATTACCGGAAGTATTGGGGTAATTATACGGGGAAACAACATCGAACGCCTACTCGATAAAATTGGGGTATCCTTCAAAGTGATTAAGTCCGGCCCCTACAAAGATATATTAGCTTTTGATCGAGAACTCACCGACCCCGAAAAACAAATTTTGCAAGAATTGATCGATATCAGTTATCATCAGTTTGTCAAAACCGTCGCCGAGTCTCGAAACTTAGAAGAAACTGCGGTGAGAGAGTTTGCAGATGGTCGTATTTTTACCGGGGAGCAAGCGGTTGAGTTAGGCGTGATCGATCGTTTAGGGACAGAAGAAGAAGCCCGGTGTTGGGCGGCCGAATTAGTCAACCTTGACCCCGATAAAACAGAGTGCGATACTTTAGAAAAGCCAAAATCTTTGTTGAGTCGAGTCTTAAGCAGTAATAATCTAGACCCATCAAAGTTGGCATCTGCCCAAAATTGGCTAGAATTTGAACTATCTACCAGTGGTTTACCGTTATGGTTATATCGACCCTAAAATTAAAGTAAACTGGGGTCAAATAGCGATTCTCCTGCGGAGACGCTACGCGAACGCTATTGATCAGATGAACGGTTCTAATTGAACATTTCAACCGACAATGCAAAATTGAGGAAAACTGGAGGACTTTTCGTGGAGTGGCGTGTACGAGCAATTCGTGGAGCAACAACCGTTTCAGACAATTCTATCGAAGCGATCCAAGAAGCAGTAACAGAACTTCTTGAGGAGCTAGAAAAGCTAAACAATCTTAATCCGGAACAGATCATTAGTACAACTTTTACCGTCACTCGTGATCTTGATGCTACATTTCCCGCAGCTATTGCTCGTCAGCGTCCTCACTGGGAAAATGTTCCGTTATTGGATGTTCAGCAGATGCACGTTCCCGGTAGTTTAGAACGGTGTATCCGGTTTTTGGTTCATGTGAACTTACCCGCCAGTCAAACAGAAGTTCATCATCCCTATCTACGCGGGGCGAAAGATTTACGCCCAGACTGGAGTTTAGCGCCAGCCAGTCTATCTTAACTGAAACCATAGCGCGACGGTTCTCCCTGTGCTAGGAAGTTAACAATCAGAGCAACTTTACAAGACAGGGAACAGCCGATCACACCTTGATGGGTCGTGCTATAGCACTTCGCGCTAGGCAATCTTGCTACAGGCAACAGGCAAGAGGAGGGAAAAAGCTTGGTTGAGTGAGGCTTTTGGCTTTTCTTCCTTCGGTGCGTTTGTAAAGATACCACTGCCCAGCAAGCACTATATACAGATATTTAACCTTTTAACGGACTGCAACAGGTTCCCCGACAACCACCCGGCGATCGCCAGATAAGCCAAAAGCCTGATGAACCGCTTGTAAGGCTTGCGTTCCCTGTTCTTCCTCAACCACACAACTAATTTTAATTTCTGAGGTGGCAATCATCGAAATATTAATGTTTTCTTTTGCCAACGCCTCAAACATTCTGGCTGCAACTCCGGGATGATCCACCATTCCCGCCCCAACGACACTGACTTTCGCGATCGCTTTATTAACAACAATTTCTCCACAGCCTAACTCACTTTGGGCTTGTTCTAATACTCGTTGGGCTTCATCTGCATCGGCTTGTGAGAGGGTAAAAGCAATATCACGAGTTAAAACCCCATTCACTTGATGACAGCGTTGAGACTGAATAATCATATCTACACTCACATTATGTTCAGCCAACAGGGCAAACACTTTCGCGGCCATCCCTGGGCGATCCGGGATATAACGAATAGCTAACCGGGCTTGGTTGCGATCTAGGGCGACTCCTCGCACGGGGGGTAAAGGGGGGGTTGCCGAAGTGGGGAACGACACTTCTGAGGCGCGTAAATTCACCTCAAACTTTTCACATAAAGCCGCAACAGCCCGATCGCAATCTTCGGCGGAGATCACACAACTCACCTTCACTTCAGAAGTAGAAATCATCTGAATATTAATCCCCGCTTCTGCTAATGTCGTAAACATCCCCGACGCCACATTCGGACGCCCGATCATTCCCGCCCCAACAATACTGACTTTGGCAATGGGCGTTTCATCCCCTTTCACTTCCGGTTGTCCTAAATTCGGATCTTCGTTGTAGCCCACCGTCGGTAATAACGCCTCTGCCACCGCGATCGCTTTATTGTAGGAGTTCTTCTCAACCGTAAACGTAATATCATTAATCTTCGCTTCATGGATCGACTGAATAATCAGATCCACATTTAACTGTTGGATAGCAATTCCGCCAAACAATTTCGCCGCAATACCCGGACGATCCGGCACTCTTAACAGAGAAACCGCCGCCTGGTTGGTGTCAAATTCCACCGCATCAACCGGGTGCGTTAACTCTAACCCTTCTAACGGCCGAGGTTGACGAGTCGGGGAAGTCACACGAGTTCCCGGTTCATCACTCCAACTGGATCGCACAACCAACGGCATCCCGTAATTGCGGGCAATTTCTACCGCCCGAGGATGCAACACCTTCGCCCCCAAACTGGCTAACTCCAGCATCTCATCACAGGTAATTTCCGTCATTAACTGCGCTTCCGGCACCAAACGGGGATCGGTGGTTAAAATACCCGGAACATCCGTATAAATCTCACATTGATCGGCTTGTAGGGCTGCCGCCAACGCCACCGCCGAGGTATCGGAACCGCCCCGCCCCAGGGTGGTAATTTCTAATTCTTCCCGACCTGTAATCCCCTGGAAGCCTGCGACAACAACAACTTTGCCTTTTTTGAGGTGACGTTCAATTCTATCGGTTTGAATGTGTAAAATCCGGGCGCGGGTGTGTTCAGCTTCGGTAACAATCCCCACTTGGGCGCCGGTCATGGAAATTGCAGGTTGTCCAAGTTCTTGGATCGCCATACTCATCAGTGCGATGCTGACTTGTTCTCCGGTTGAGAGTAACATATCCATTTCCCGGCGATTGGGTGTTGCGGAAATTTCAGTCGCCAGCTTCACGAGTTGATCCGTTGTTTTTCCCATCGCAGATACAACGACAACAACGGAATGTTCGCGGGCTGTTTTCACAACACGTTCCGCAACGGCTTGAATGCGTTCAACTGATCCGACTGAGGTACCACCGTATTTTTGGACTATCAACATAGCAACTTCAACAATATGATCTTGAAAGGGAATGCAGGTGCGAGTGGGTCTAAGGATATGGACATCTACAGACCTCGTTAGGTTTCCATCAAGTCTGAATGGATGTCCGTGTCTATATTAGAGGACAGGATATCATACTTTTACAGTTACTCATTACCAGTCACCCGTCTTTTCTGTCCCCTGTAACCTCTCAATAGAAGAAGGCAAGAGGCAAGAGGCAAGAGGCAAGAGGCAAGAGGCAAGAGGCAGTTATCACTGTTTACTGGTCACTGTTTACTGGTCACTGTTTACTGTAACCTCTCAATAGAAGAAGGCAAGAGGCAAGAGGCAAGAGGCAAGAGGCAAGAGGCAAGAGGCAAGAGGCAAGAGGCAGTTATCACTGTTTACTGGTCACTGTTTACTGGTCACTGTTTACTGTAACCTCTCAATAGAAGAAGGCAAGAGGCAAGAGG
>JBJHBL010000058.1:4328-4403 GCA_050485465.1 Limnoraphis sp.
CAAGAGGCAAGAGGCAAGAGGCAAGAGGCAGTTATCACTGTTTACTGGTCACTGTTTACTGGTCACTGTTTACTG
>JBJHBL010000058.1:4503-38193 GCA_050485465.1 Limnoraphis sp.
CTGGTCACTGTTTACTGTAACCTCTCAATAGAAGAAGGCAAGAGGCAAGAGGCAAGAGGCAAGAGGCAAGAGGCAAGAGGCAGTTATCACTGTTTACTGGTCACTGTTTACTGGTCACTGTTTACTGGTCACTGGTCACTGGTCACTGTCTAAACTGGTCACTGGTCACTGGTCACTGGTCACTGGTCACTGTTTACTGGTCACTGTTTACTGGTCACTGTTTACTGGTCACTGTCTAAACTGGTCACTGGTCACTGGTCACTGTTCACTGGTCACTGGTCACTGTCTAAACTGGTCACTGTTCACTGTAACCTGTCCCCTTCTTTCCTGGGGTAGCCCTGAACAAAATCCAACAAAATATAACCAACAAAATATAACAAATTGCATAATTTTCAATCAGTCAGACCTATGTACTGACAAGGACAGGAAAGAACTCATCAAAAAAAAACGATGGATTTATTTTCTCAGTGTCCTACAGTTTCCCGATAAATTGATCAGAGTTGACAGAAATCTAATTCTAGCTGGAAGTTAAAGGCTGGATAGGTTGCTGAAATTTTCTGCATCGTTTTTTGAATATTCACCCCCTATTATTTCATTTGAAAATGAACTATAAACCTGCAAAAATAGCAGTCATTGGTATGGGCTGTTACTATCCTGGCGCGAATAATTTACGACTACTTTGGGAAAATATTCTCACTCGTCGCCGCCAATTTCGCCGCACCCCAGATGTTCGATTACCGTTATCTGATTATTACCATCCTGACCGGAATATTCCTGATAAAACCTATGGAAGCCAGATGGCTGTTTTAGATGGATTTGAATTTGATTGGGCAACTCGACGGATTCCTAAAACAACGGTTGATTCAACCGATATTGTTCATTGGTTAGCGCTAGAAACTGCCCTCAAAGCGATTGAAGATGCTGGCTATAATCGTAATACGATTCCCACTGATAAAACCGGAGTTATTCTCGGAAATACTTTAACCGGAGAACAAACTCGTTCGAGTACCGTGCGTCTTCGTTGGCCTTATGTTGAACGGGTTTTGAGAACAACCGCCACTGCAAAAGGAATGCCCTCAACGGTGATTGAATCCCTTGTTCATAGCATGGAAAAAGTCTATAAATCGGCTTTTTCACCCATTACAGAAGATTCATTAGCAGGGGGTTTATCAAATACGATTGCGGGCAGAATTTGCAACTTTTTTAACTTGGATGGGGGCGGCTATACTGTTGATGGGGCTTGTTCTTCTTCGTTAATTGCTGTGACAACAGCCGCTAAATCTTTAGCCAGTGGAGATTTAGATATTGCCTTAGCTGGAGGGGTTGATATTAGTTTAGATACCTTTGAACTGATTGGGTTTGCCAAAACAGGCGCTTTAACCGCATCTGATATGACCGTATATGATCGCAAAGCAAGCGGTTTTATTCCCGGTGAAGGATGTGGTTTTGTTGTGCTAAAACGATTAGAAGATGCACGACGGGATGGTAATTTTGTTTATGCCATTCTTCAAGGGTGGGGGATTTCATCGGATGGAAAAGGTGGAATAACTGCCCCTTCAAAAATTGGTCAATCTAAAGCCCTTTGTCGCGCCTATGAAAAGGCTGATTATACTATCCATGATCTTGATTTTATTGAAGGACATGGAACCGGAACCCCAGTTGGCGATCGCACGGAATTAGAAGGGATTGCTTTAGCGGTGAATTCTGAGGGAGAAATCGCCCCTCGATCTATTGGTGTTACTTCCTTTAAATCCCTCGTGGGACACACTAAAGCGGCTGCTGGAATTGGAGGTTTTATTAAAGCCGTCATGGCGGTTAATCAACGAGTTATTCCGCCGACTTGTGGCTGTAAAGATCCGAACCCTGTTTTTGAAACGTCTGTGCAATGTGCTTACCCTATTTTACTCGGTGAAGTGCGTCAACCCCATGATATTTTACGGGCGGGTGTATCGGCGATGGGGTTTGGTGGAATTAACGCCCATGTTACGATTGAGTCTGGGGATAAACCGTCAGAAAAACTCAAATCAAGTTTAGATGAACGAGCGTTATTAGTGTCTCATCAAGAAACAGAATTGTTTGTTTTTAGTGCTGATACTTTTGAAGCTTTACTGATAGAAATTCAACAGTTTCAAAAGATTGCCACTGATATTAGTTTAGCAGAAATGGTGGATTTAGCGGCAACTTGTCAGAAAAACCCATCTAAAAAGATTCGGGCTGCAATTATTGCAGAGACTCCGATGACTTTAGTAGACCATTTACAAGCCCTTGAACACATTCTCAATGATAGACCGCCAGCAAAAGGGGAAATGTGGGTTTCTCCTCAAAAAGAGATTTGGGTGGGAAATGAGATTAAAAATTGTCGAGTAGCGTTTCTTTTTCCCGGTCAAGGTTCTCAACGGTTGAACATGGCGCGCACTTTAATTGAACGGTATTCCTGGGCGCGAGAATTTTTGGATCAAGCGGATCATTGGTTAGAAGAAATGGGATTTTCAGCGATTAGTCCCTATATCTATAAACCTCTAGATCAAGCAATTAATCAAAACCAAATTCAAGATTGGTCAAAAGATTTAATGCAAGCTGAAATAGCGCCGCCTGCTATCTGTTTTGCATCTTTAGTTTGGAAACGTTATCTTCAGGAGTTAGGGATTCAACCTGTAGCGGTTGCGGGTCATAGTTTGGGTGAATTAACCGCTTTTGAAGCAGCGGGCGCTTATGATGAAAAAACCTTGTTATGCTTTGCTGCTATGCGAGGAAAAGCGATGTCTACCTCGAGTGAAAATGCAGGTGCAATGGTGAGTTTAGGCTGTTCTAAAGAGATTGCTGAAAAGCTGTTAAAAGGGATTCCAGGTTATGGAGTTGTCGCGAATATTAATAGCCCGACTCAAACTGTTGTTTCCGGTGAAAAACCGTTTATTACAGCAGTGATTCAACGGGCAACAGAAGAAAAGATTCAAAGCCGTAAACTGGCTGTAGCTAATGGGTTTCACTCTGAAATGGTTTCAGGCGCAGCCGCCTTTTTACGAGACAATGCACCCCTACCGGAAACGCTTTCTGAGACAACTTTACCGTTATTTTCTAGTGTGAACGGACAGTTAGTTTCAAGCGGAATTAACCAACGAGAACATTTTGCGAAACAGATGATTTCTCAGGTGGATTTTGTTTCTTTGGTCAAGACCATTTCCTCAACTTGTGATTTGATGATTGAAGTGGGGCCGGGAAAAGTTTTATCGGGTTTAGTTGCAGCAAATACAGATTCTTCTCTGTGTCTTCCTGTTGAGTCTAAACCAGGATTTGATCGTGATTTGAATACAATTCTAGCGAGTGTATTTATACAGGGTAATTCGATTAACTGGACTGCACTCTATGAGAATCGTTTAGTACGTCCCTTTGTTCTGGCGTCGGAGCGTTTATTCATCAAAAATCCCTGCGAAAATCCTTTGCAACTTCCCGACGAACCCATAGAAACTTTGTCTGTTTCTTTTAACGCTGTTGCTGATGAACCCCAATTAACAGAACTATCTGAGACTGATTTTGTGGAGGTTTTATCTGAATATTTTTCAGAACGGGGAGCCTTTTTAGCCGAGTTAATTCGGGCAGACTTAGAAAGTTTTAACGGTTAATTCCATATTCGGGTGCATAAACTTCGGTTGTTGCTCCTAATAAAGAGTTAGGAACCAACCCCAATCTTTTACCCCTTTTAAACCTAACAGTTTGGGGGAAATCTCTCTACAATCTTCCTTTAACGCAGGAAAAAACTATGACTCAATCTAGATACAATGATAACTCTCCAGTCAGTGAAGAACTGGTTCAACTCCTGTCTGAATACTTTAGCCGACGCGGTACATTTTTAGCTCAAGTCATCCGGGCAGATTTCCAAAACTTACCTGAATTTGCTGCTAAAAATCCTCAAAAAAATGGCAAGTCTCACAGTAAAACTAACTTAGAAATTATTAACTCTCTGCCGGAAAAAGAGAAAGTTCATTCTCAACCCGCACCTATTGCGACTACTGAAAATAGCCAAAGCATTGAGTCAACTTTAATCAGCTTAGTCGTTCAACAAACGGGCTTTCCTAAAGAGAGTATTAGCTTACACTCTCGACTGTTAGACGACCTCAACTTAGACTCTATCAAAGGTGGAGAACTCATCGCCGCCCTGGCAACGGAATATCATGTTGCTGGACAAGTTGACCCGGCAACGTTAGCCAATGCGAGTTTACAAGAAATTGTAGATGCAGTGCGAGAAGTCATGCCTAAAACCGGAAATACTCCTCAACAAAAGGGTGTTTCTTCCACGGTTGCCGTTGCAAATTCTCAACCCGAAGTCAAGACCTCTATTCCTCAAATTCTGTTGAATATTGTCACCGAAAAAACGGGGTTTCCAGCAGAAAGTTTATCTCTCGACTTGCGTTTACTGGATGATTTAAACCTAGATTCAATTAAAACCGCAGAATTTGTTGCTGAAGCTGCCAAACGAGCAGGCGTTGAAGGTCAAATTGACCCCTCTAATTTTGCCAATGCAACCTTAGCTGAAATTGCAGTAATTTTGGAAAAATTAGCCGGACAAAACCAGCAACCCAACACCCCCTCAACCCCAATTTCTCATCAATCAACGCCTTGGGTTCGGAACTTTGTTGTTGAATACCAAGCCGAAGCAGCACCTGAGATAGTTTCAGCCGAGGAAAATTGGGAAACAGCTAATTTATTTGCGGTGGATGATTGGAAAACGGCTAATATTGTCATCGTTTGTGAACCCACAGAAATCAATTGGGTTGAAACCATCCGTCATCAACTGCAAGAAAAAGGGGCTGAAGTTAAAGTTGTCACCTTTGCCGAGTTGAAAGAACAAGCCTTAATTGAACAGCCCGAATATACTCATTTTATTGCTATTTTACCTCGTCACCCGATGGGGGAAATGACCCCGGAAGCCCGTTTAGGACGGGCAATGCAGCGCGTTCGGTCTATTGCCACCCTTCCCGCTTCTTCCGTGGCGAACCGAGACTATACTACCGTTGCTTATCTTCAGTTTGGCGGTGGATACTTCGGGCGGTTATCCCAGATGCACGACATGGAACAAAGCGGTGCTATGGGTTTTGCATCGAGTTTACACTTAGAACGGGCTGACCTGAAAGTGCGGGTGATTGACCTTCCGGTTGAGATAGACTCTGCGGTCGTTTCTGAACAAATTATTACAGAACTGTCTCGCCCAGAAGCCTTTATGGCAGTGGGTTATGATGCTAACCTAACGCGGCGTGTTCCTCGACCTGTGGTGCAAGACCGAGTGCTGTATGAACCTCGTCAACTGAGTTGGTCTTCTGAAGATGTTTTATTAATTTCCGGGGGTGCGAAAGGGATTACAGCCGAATGTGCGATTGCATTTGCTCGACTAACAGGCGTTAAAACCGCATTAGTTGGCACCTCTCCCCATCCTCAAGACGCCCCCTCTGGTAATAGTAGTGTTGAAATTGCTAGCACTCTGCGACAGTTTAATAGTGAAGGTCTGGTTTGTCGCTACTATCAATGTGATATTACCAACGAAAAAGCCGTTGCGAGTTTAGTTCAACGGGTTGAAAAAGAACTCGGTCAAGTTACCGGAGTCATTCACGGCGCCGCTCTGAATAAACCCCGACGAGTTGAAAACTCAACCTTTGCTGAAGCCCGCGCAGAAGTGGCGCCCAAAATCTTGGGTGTGTTGAACCTGTGTCAAGCGTTGGCAGAAAACCCCCCAAAGCTGTTCGTTGGGTTCTCCTCCATCAGTGCTGTCTTAGGACTGCCGGGGAACACCTGGTACGGTTTCTCCAACGAAGCTTTAGACCTGATTCTGCGTCAGTTTGGAGAAAAACACCCAGAAACTCAGGTTCTCGCCATTGCTTTCAGTGTTTGGGCCGAAGTCGGTATGGGCGCTCGTATGGGAACGGTTCGTAACCTCGCCCGCATGGGAATTGAAGCGATGCCGACTGAAGATGGAGTGCGTCACTTCCTGCAATTAATGTTTAAAGATGCAGGGAATTCTCAAGTGGTGGTCACCTCTAAACTGGGTGGGGTGGAAACCTTACGACGGGGCTTTGATACTTGGCGCACCAAACGTTTTCCCCCGGTTGCGACGTCTAAGTTTATTGAGAATATCAATATCATTGAACTGGGTGTGGAAGTGGTGTCTCGAACTCATCTCAGTTTGGAACGAGATTCTTACGTGAAAGACCATATTTACAAAGGGTCTTATTTATTCCCGACGGTCTTTGGTTTAGAAGCAATGGCGCAAATTGTTGCTTATGCCACTCAACGGGAGGAACTCGGAACAGTCAGAATTGAAGAAATTAGCCTCGAACGTCCGATTGTTGTAGACCCAGAAAAAGGCGTAGAAATTGAGTTACGGGCAATCGTTGCAGAACGTCAATTTGAAGATGACCCGATTGTAGTTCGAGCGGAAATTCGCACGGAACGAACTGGGTTTACAGTCGCTCATTTTGCCGCTACTTTTGTTCTAGATGCCGTTACCGATGAACCTGCAAAACAACCGATTGAACGTCCTGAAATTCCTCTCGATATTGAACCTAAACAAGACCTTTACAGTTGGTTATTGTTCCAGGGGCCGCGTTTTCAACGGTTACAAACGGTTTATGAACTGAATTCTAAACAGTTTATTTTCCGCACACAAATCGAAGAAATGACCGCCGATAAACCCAATATTGACCGTGCGTTCGGCCCCTTCATCTTAGGCGACCCCTACTATCGCGATTCACTGTTACAAGCGGTTCAACCGATTATTCCCCAGGATATTTGTTTACCGATTCGGATTGATAGTTTAGAAGTTTATCGCATCTGTCAGAATTCAGAAACTTGTCTGGGTTTAGCGATTAATCAAGGACGGGAAGGACAGCAATACAACACCACCGTTATTTCAACCACTGAAGACGGTAGCCTGATAGAAAAATTCGACGGTTATCAACTGCGAATTTTAGAACATCGTCCCGAAAACCCGACAGCAGAAGACCTTGCCCATCCCACTCCCCGAGATGAACAACAGTTATCGGAAGCACTCCATCGCTTCGGTGATGTATTTAATGTGGCGATACCTGAAACGTCTCTGGAATATTTGCAGGGTTTACACAGTCTTTCAGCTGAAGAACGTCATCAACAAGAACTCCCAGTATTCTCCCGCACAGTTGCAAAAGCTTTAAACAGTGACCAATAAACAGTGAACAGTGACCAGTGAACAGTGACCAGTGACCAGTGACCAGCGCAAACTTGCGGCCCGGCGGTTTCCGCCGTTCGCGGAGCGTGCCGTCAGGCGTAGAGCAAAGTTTGTAAGAGAGTGACCAGTGAAGACAGTTATCAGTGACCAATCTTGCCTTTTGCCTTTTGCCTGTCCCCTGTAACCTGTCCCCTGTAACCTGTAACCTACTTAGGAGTTAATCATGAATCAATCTCTTGCAATATCAATTCCCAAAAAGAGTCATGCTTTTTCCACTGCGAAACCGCTATTAGATGGCGCATCTGGAACTCAAATTAAATGGTTAAAGTCGGGTAAACCTGTTTTAGAAGGGGTTGCCACAGATAATGTAGAAGTGTCTCTTTCCCATGATGATGAAGTTTGTCTTTGTGTGGCGGGAAAAGGTCAGCAAGGTTGTGATATTCTCCCGATTATTCACCACAGTCGTCAAGAATGGATAGCCTTATTAACCACCCATCGAGAACCGTTGATGCAACAACTTTTAGATGTGGGTATTGACTCGGTGGATGTGGCTGGAACTCGCATCTGGGCGGCTTTAGAAGCCTTGCGAAAAGCAACTGATTTGCAAGATTCTCAGTTAATGATTGAACGTCAAGCCTCAGATAGTGTATTATTTCGCGGCGCAACTTCGGGTTTATTCATTCTCACTTTTCCGATGAAGTTAACACGGGGTCAGGCGCGGATGGTGGCGGTGGTGGTTTCTCCTGCTGCGGTTAAACCGCCAACAAAGCATGATGATGAAACAATTTATCAGCTAAAAACTCCATCTCAACCCGAAAAAATATTTACCGTTCGTTGGCCGATTTCCTATAAAGAAACAGCCAATTTAAGCCAAAGTGTTTACTTTTCTAATTTCTTCCGATGGATGGGGAAAGTGCGTGACCTGGCAATTTGGTCAATTCGTGAACCGTTAGGCGCGAAATTAGCCACAGGGGAATGGGGAATGGTGACGAATTCTGCCCAAACTGAAGTGTTCGGAAAAGTCGGACTGAATGATGTGATTGAAGGTCGTTTTTGGGTCGCCAAACGTTCGGGTGCGATGAATTCAACGGTTGATTTTCGTTATGATTGGTTGAAGGTTTTAGCCAGTGGTAAAGTTGAACGAGTCGCCCAGAGTCGGTTGTGCATGACTTGGGTTCATATTCCACCTGAAGGTAAACCTCAAGCGCAACCTTTACCCGAGTTTTTGGAACAGTTTTTAACTCAACTGTATGCCCCAGACTATACACCGGAGTTGTTGCCAGAATCTCTAAAAACTGTTGATTTAGGTGAGGTTTTGTATCAAAGTTCTCACCCCCAAAAAACGGATTTATTACTGCAAGACCAACGTTTTGAAACCAGCCTGGAAGATACAGACGCGATTGGCAATATTAACTTTGCTCATTATCCCATTTTACAAGGTCGAGTGCGCGATCGCTTTTTCTATCAGCTTATTCCTGAATATTATCGTCGGGGAAATGCCCAAGGCGAATTTCGTTGTCTCTATTGTCAGGTTGAGCATCTGCGAGAAGCCCTCCCGTTTGACCCCATTCAGGTTTCGATGTCTTTACAGGCGGTTTATGAACGCAGTGTTAGTTTAGCCTTTGAATATTTCCGCCTCACCTCAACAGGTGAAAAACAAAAAATTGCGGTCGGTCAGCATCATGCAGTGTGGTTAAGTCGAAGTGAAAATGGAACTTTTGTTCCGGCATTATTACCCGAAAAAGTGCGAAATTATTTATTACAACTGGGATAATTTCGATTCATTTTTTCTGAACACAATTCAACTCAAACCGAGGATTTACTAATGTATACAACTCAAACTCAAACCTACGATGTCGTGATTATGGGTGCTGGTATTGCAGGGGTTTGTCAAGCCCGTCACCTAATGTTAAATATTCCGGGTATTAAGGTCGCATTAATTGACCCTCGTCCGGAAGAACGTACCGAAAAAGATTTGAAAATAGGAGAGTCAACGGTTGAAGTTGCGAATCTATTTATCTGTAAAGATTTGGGTTTGTATGAGTATATTATTGAGAACCATCCCCCTAAATATGGCTTGAACTTTCACTGGCCGAAAAACCGAAGTCAAACCGAATCAATTGATGATTATTTTCACATCTGGGCAAACCGACAACCTGATTTAGCTTCAACACAATTAAACCGCGCTAAATTTGAGCGAGATTTGCTGAAAATGAATAAAGAAATGGGCGCTCATTTCTATAATGGTCGGGTGGTTGATATTGATTTAACGCCTGGAGAAGAACTGCATACGGTTCAGGTTAAATTGCAAAATGAATCGATAGAATTGAAAGCAAAACATTTAGTGGATGCCGCAGGTCGGCGCTTTTTAATTGGTCGTAAAACGGATAATGTTGTCTTCGGGGCGGAGAATCTTTATGGGGTGAATACAGGTTCAGCTTGGGTGCGGGTTAAAAATGTAGACCGCAGTATTTTCCACTCCGGTTATGACCCCAAGGGAGCCAGTTGTAGTCATTATTATGCAACAAATCATTGGTTTGGTCATGGTCATTGGTTATGGATGATTCCCACTGATACACAGTCAATGGAGTTATCTATTGGGATAATTCATCACCATGATGTGATTCCAGCTAACAGCATTAATACAGAGGAAAAATTCTATAATTTCCTCAAAGCTAATCACAATATTTTGCATGAACTTCTGCTGAGTGGAGATAAAATTGACTTTAACTATTTACCTCGCCTGGCTCATACCAGTAAAACATTCTTTTCACCGGATAATTGGTATGTTGTAGGGGATGCGGCTTGTATTTTTGATGCGTTTTATTCCCTCGGTTCAACGATGATTGTGTCACAGGTAGAAAGCATCACAGAAATTGTTCGGGCGAAACTGATGGGAGATGTAAATGCGGAGAAAAAACGAGCGGCTTACAATGAGTTTAATCTGACTTTTACTCGCTCTGTTAACCTATTTATGCACGACCACGCTCAACAATTGGGTGATGCGAGTGTGATGAGTTGGCGGATTTACTTTGAAAATATGGTCTGGTTTGGGATTTTAATTCCGGTGTTTGTCGGAAAATGGCATCTGGATGTTGATTTTATTCCGGATTTTGTGAAAACTTTCAACACGACCTTGAAAGATTTGGTAGAAGAAGTGCATAAACAGTTCAATACAATCGTAGATAGTAATACAAACATTGGTTTTATGGACTGTTATCGGGCTGACCAGCTAATTTGGGATTATCACACGCCGAAACGGTTTAATCATACCCTAGAAAATGCTGAGTATTCAGCCCAACAATCTAATATTTTTGGCAGCATGAAGAATACCTTTTTCTACTTAGCTGTTTGGTATGCCAAACTTCAGTTGAAAATGGGAGGACTGTTGCGCTTACTCCAACCTCGTCATCTTTCTCGCATTCTTAAATTATTGGGTTCTGCGGCTTATATTGCGATGGGTGCTGCCATTCATCACGCAAAAACCAAGAATTTACCCACCAATGAGGAGGTTGAAAAAATGCGTCAAGAGTTTGAAAAGTATCGTTATGAAGCTCAACTTCAGCCCTGGCAATACACCACAAAAAAACAAACGGTTGAGCCAAAAGAATTCGCCAAGCTATAAAGCCATTTCACCGGACTTCCGTCTCAAGTAAACACTAAATTTTCTGGAGAAAATCATGCGTCAATCTCATCAAGTTCGTCGAATTTTTATCACAGGTGCTTCAAGTGGTATTGGTCAAGAATTAGCCTTACAACTCGCAAAAGATGGGCATATTTTAGGGTTGGCTGCTCGTCGTCATCAAAAGTTAGAAGCAATTGCTAAACAAGTTGAACAAGCAGGCGGAAAAGCATTTATTTATCCTTTAGATGTCCGCGATGCGGATGCCCAAATTGAAGCTGTTCAAGCCTTTGTTGAAGAAGTTGGAAGTTTAGATGTTGCCATTGCTAACGCAGGATTTGGTTTAACAAAACCGATTTTAGAAACAACTTCTGAAGAAGCCCACGAACTTTTTGATGTGAATGTTTTTGGCTTATTCAATACCTTGAAAGCGGCGGCACCCTATCTACAAGGCGGGGTTTTTATTGGGGTGTCTTCAGTGGTGGCTTATGCCTTACCAACAGGATACGGCGTTTATAGCGCAAGTAAGAGTGCGGTTTCTGCATTAATGACGGTTCTGCGTCGTGAAATGGAAGGAAAATTTGAGGTGGTTTTAGTCAATCCTGGTGAAACAAAAACGGAATTTTGGCAAGTTGCTGAAAAACGTTCCGGTGAATTACTTCCCGGTGGTTCTCCCGTGCCGATGAAGACACCCAATCAAGTAGCGGCGGCTATTGTTAAAGCGATTTATCAACCGCAACCTACTGTATTTATGTCTCTGTCTGAGAAGTTTTTACCAATGTTGCGAGGGGCTTTTCCCGGACTTTTAGAACGGCATTTTAAACAATTTAAAGCTAAAAGTCAAGCTGCTCAAACTCAGCCCCTGACTTATCTTTCTCATCCCAAAGCTTAAACAATTTACCCTCAAAACTCAACACAAGGGCGCACACTTCGCGCCCCAATCTTAACCCTAATTTGTATTAAGGACATGAACATGAGTAAAATTCCCAATCGAGTTTGTATTATCGGTGCAGGTGCTTCTGGAATTGCCGCTTGCAAAGTGTTTAAAGATCAGCAAATTCCTTTTGATTGCTATGAAATGAGCGATCGCGTAGGCGGACTCTGGGCTTATAATAATCCTAATGGTCGATCTAGTGCCTACAAATCCCTACATATCAACACTTCCAAAAAGTTGATGCAATATTCGGATTTTCCCCTACCGGATGACTATCCCAACTTTCCTAACCATGCCCAAATTGCTGACTATTTTAACCGCTACGTTGAACATTTTGGTGTTAAACCTCATATCCGTTTTCAAACAAAAGTAACTCAAGCGGAACCCATAAAAGGTGGTGGCTGGGAAGTGACACTGGACGACAATACAACCCATCATTATCGGGCTTTAGTCGTTGCCAATGGTCATCATTGGAACCCTCGCTGGCCGAATTTTCCGGGTGAATTTAAGGGTAAAGTTACCCATAGCCATTATTATAAAACTCCCGATGAATATGTTGATAAAAACGTTGTTATTGTGGGGTTTGGAAACTCAGCGATGGATATTGCGGTTGAAGTTTCACGAGTGGCTAAAAACACGTTTCTGTCTGTACGACGAGGTTTTCATATTATCCCAAAACACGTTTTAGGAACGCCGTTAGATTTAGCCCCCATTCCTAAGTTTTTACCCTTTTCTTGGAAACTGCAAATTCAAGCCTTTGCGGTCAAATTACAAGTGGGTGAATTAACACAATATGGTTTACCCCAACCTGACCACAAATATATGCACGCTCACCCTACCATCAGTTCTGATATCTTTACCGCCTTGTCTCATGGTCGAGTCAAACCCAAGCCAAACATTGAACAATTAGATGGGAATTGTATTACATTCACCGATGGAACAAGAGAGGTAATTGACAACATTATCTACTGCACAGGCTATAAAGTAACATTCCCTTTCTTTCGTCCAGAAGTCGTAGAAGCAAAAGACAATGAACTCCCTCTTTTTCGTCATGTTTTTCACCCTCATTATCAAGATTTATTCTTCCTCGGTTTATTGCAACCTATCGGCCCAGTTATGCCCATTGCTGAACTGCAAAGTCAGTGGATTAGTCAATATTTGATTGGGGAATATCGCTTACCTTCTGTTCAAGACATCCAACAAGATATTCTGCAAGAACGAGAAGCTGTTTCTCAGCGTTATGGCAAATCAGCCCGTCATACCATGCAAGTAGACTATGAACCCTATATTGCGAGTGTTAAACAAGAAATGAAATGGGGTCAAAAACGTCAACAAGTGACACCAATTATTCAACCGGAATTAATGACTGTTTCCTATTCTCCCCAACCTGTAATTCAAACGACCTAAAAACCTTGAACCATGAATGACTGGCAAGATTTTCCTAAAATCTCTCAACAATCTGAGGAAATTCTGCACAAAATTCGCCAAAAAATTGAAGAATTTGAAATTCGCAATCCCTACACCGCTCAAATTCTCTGTAAACTAATTCCTGCTTCTTGTCCTTTTGCACGCAATCTCCAATTTTTTGGTCACACTTTTTGTCGAATTCCCCCTCTTTGTAAACTGAATCCTCTCTACACTTCGTTGATGATTTTGCGCTTTCGAGCCTTAACTTTCATCAGTGAATATTCTGAAAAAAACGCACATTAATAGGAGTCAATCATGTTAAAAACTCAAACTCAAACCTACGATGTTGTGATTATGGGTGCTGGCTTTGCGGGTGTTTGTCAAGCCCGTCACCTGATGTTAAAGATTCCGGGTATTAAAGTTGCATTAATTGACCCTCGCCCGGAAGAACGAACCGAAAAAGATTTAAAAGTTGGAGAGTCAACAGTTGAAATTGCCACGTTATTTATCCAAAAAGAATTGGGTCTTTATGAGTACATTATTGAGAACCATCCGCCGAAATTTGGATTAAACTTTCACTGGCCAAAAGACCCCAATCAAACCGAGAAAACCGACGATTATTATCACATTTGGACAAACGGACAAACCCCTCTAGCTTCTACTCAAATGAACCGGGCTAAATTTGAACGAGATTTGCTCAAAATGAATCAAGAAATGGGGGCTGATTTCTATAATGGTCGGGTGGTTGATATTGATTTAACGCCGGGTGATGAACTGCATACGGTTCAGGTAAAATTAGCAAATGAATCGATAGAATTGCAGGCAAAACACTTAATTGATGCAGCAGGTCGGCGCTTTTTGATTGGTCGTAAAACTGATAATGTGGTGTTAGAACCTGAGAATCTTTATGGTATTAATACAGGTTCAGCTTGGGTGCGGGTGAAAAATGTTGACCGCAGTCTTTTTCACTCCGGTTATGACCCAATGGGGGCGAGTTGTAGTCATTATTATGCAACAAATCATTGGTTTGGTCATGGTCATTGGTTATGGATGATTCCCACAGAGACAAAGTCAACAGAATTATCAATTGGGGTGATTCATCACCAAAGTGTCATTCCCGGAAACAGCGTTAATAGTGAAGAAAAATTCTATAAATTCCTCAAGGAAAATCATAACCTTCTCTATCAATTAATTCAAAGTGGAGAGAAGATTGACTTCAACTATTTACCCCGACTTGCCCATACCAGCAAGACAATGTTTTCACCTGATAATTGGTATGTTGTGGGGGATGCGGCTTGTATTTTTGATGCGTTTTATTCTCTCGGAACTTCGATTATGTCCTTTGCAATGGAGAGTATTACAGAGATTATTCGCGCTAAACTTTCTGGAGACAAAAATGCAGACAAAAAACGAGCCGCTTACAATCAGTTTAATCTCACTTTTGCTAAATGTGTGAACCTCTTTATGCGCGACCATGTTAAGCATTTAGGAAATGCCAGTATTATGAGTTGGCGGATCTATTTTGAAAATATGTTCTGGTTTGGGATGTTGTTACCCCTTTATGTGGGTAAATGGCATTTAAATCTTGATTTTATTCCCATCTTTTTAAGAAGTTGGCAAACTACAATGTTGGGGTTATTAGATGATGTTCACACTCAATTAAACACATTAGCTGCACAAAAAGCTAATATTGGACTGATGCACTGTTATCGCGCTGATCAATTAATTGGAGAATATCATCCCCCGACTCACTTTGATGATTTTCTCGAAAATGCTAAGTATGAACCCGGAAAATGTAATATTTTCACCAACATGAAATATACCTTTTTCTACATGGGAATTTGGTATATCAAGCTTCAGTGGAAAGGCTTTGGTTTGCGCGGTTTATTAGCTCCTAAACATCTTTATCGCATCTTTGATTTGATGTTTAATGCTTTCGGTGTTTCCTTGATAGATTGGGTTCACCGTTTAAAAACCAGAGACTTACCTAAAAACAGTCAAGTTGCTCAAATGCGTCAGGAGTTTAAAACCTACCAATACCGTGCAGAGTTACAACCCTGGACTGAAGATTCGCCTCAAAAATCTTCAACTGAAGTTCAAAAAAAACAAGTGTTTGTTCGTCTCTAATTTGACTCAATTCAACGCTTCATCTCAAACTACATTCTTTAAGGAGTTAACCATGAAAAATCATCAATTACCCAAATACGATGTCGTGATTATGGGCGCTGGTTTTGCAGGGGTTTGTCAAGCCCGTCATCTAATGTTAAAAGTACCTGGTATTAAGGTCGCGTTAATTGATCCTCGCCCGGAAGAACGAACCGAAAAAGACTTAAAAATTGGAGAGTCAACGGTTGAAATTGCTAACTTATTTATCTGCAAGGAGTTGGGTTTGTATGAATATATGATTGAGAACCATCCGCCTAAATTTGGGCTGAACTTTCACTGGCCAAAAGACACAGCAAAAACAGATAATATTAATGATTATTATCATGTTTGGACGAACCGACAACCTCATTTCGCATCCAGTCAACTGAACCGGGCAAAATTTGAACGAGATTTACTCAAAATGAATCAAGAAATGGGCGTTCATTTTTATAATGGTCGGGTGGTTGATATTGATTTAACGCCGGGTGATAAACTGCATACGGTTCAGGTAAAATTAGCAAATGAATCGATTGAATTAAAAGCAAAACATTTAGTCGATGCCGCAGGTCGGCGCTTTTTAATTGGTCGTAAAACGGATAATGTTGTCTTCGGGGCGGAGAATCTTTATGGAGTGAATACGGGTTCAGCTTGGGTGCGGGTGAAGAATGTAGACCGCAGTCTTTTTCACTCCGGTTATGACCCAATGGGGGCCAGTTGTAGCCATTATTATGCAACCAATCATTGGTTTGGTCATGGTCATTGGTTGTGGATGATTCCCACTGATACGCAGTCAATGGAGTTATCCATTGGAATCATTCATCACCATGACGTGATTTCGGCAAATTGCATAAATACAGAAGAAAAGTTCTATAGTTTCCTTAAGAGCAATCATAACCTTCTCTATCAATTAATTGAGAGTGGAGAGAAGATTGACTTCAACTATTTACCGCGAGTTGCACACACCAGCAAAATGATGTTTTCACCAGATAATTGGTATGTGGTGGGCGATGCCGCTTGTATTTTTGATGCGTTTTACTCTATGGGAACCTCAATCGCTACCTTTGCAATGGAAAGTATCACAGAAATTATTCGTGCTAAATTAGCAGGAGAAACCGATGCAGAGGTCAAACGCTCTGCTTACAATCAGTTTAATTTAATTCAAACACAAGGCATCAATCAACTGATGCGTGACCATGCTAAACAACTCGGTCATGCGAGTGTCATGAGTTGGCGCATTTACTTTGAATATATGTGGTGGTTTGGTTTACTGGTGCCTTTATATGTTGGAAAATGGCATCTGAATCTTACCTTCATTAATACCTTTGTCAAAATTCATCGCAATACTGTTAATGGGTTGTTTATGGAAGTGTATGATCAGTTTAATCAATTGGTTAAACGGGGTGCAAATATTGGGTTAATGGATTGTTACCGAGGCGATCAATTAATGGGTCATTATAATACTATTATGCACTTCGATACCTTCTGGGAAAATGCCAAGTATGAACCTTTGCGCTGTAATGTTTTTGCAGGTTTAAAATACACCCATTTTTATGTTGCCATCTGGTACGCAAAGTTTCAATGGAAAGGGTTTGGTTTGCGAGGTTTACTCACTCCACGACATCTTTATCACTTCTTTCGGTTGTTGTATTTAGCGGGTTACAGTGCAATTGGTGAGTTGATTTATAAATATCAAACTCGCAATCTACCGAGCAATACAGAGGTTGATAAAATGTATCAAGAGTTTGAAAAATATCGCCACAAAACTGAACTTAAATCCTGGATTAAAGTTTAGTCATCTACTCTGCAATTTTCAACAATCAAGAACTTTTTGTGAGGTGAACACCATGTCTGAAGTATTAGAAACTCTCAACCCCAAAGAAATTAAGAAAGGAATTCAACGCTTGGGATTAAAACTATCTGATTTGGAGCTAAATGCACTGACAACAGGTCAAAGTGTCTCACTCGAATCTAGAGATTTAAGTGAAATTGGGTCTGTATTTATTCTAGCGGCTGCACTATCGGCTCAAAATTTAGAACAACCTAAAAAGACTGTGATTTTTCAAGATTTACCGAAGAATTGCTCAGGTTGTATAGGACTTCCGATTTACTGTTGGACAGGTGATACAGTGGAAAAACATTGTCTATGTTTGACACTCATTAATGGAAATCCTGCTGTAAAAATTAACTGTCCTTCCAACTGCAAATCTAAGGAGAAAAAATTGCCCTGTGGGATGTCCTAAGTTATTTTTTTGAACTCAATTCACGTTTTTTTGTAATTTACCCCAACCTCAAACATCATGGTATTTAAAACCCTTCGCTCTTCCTTCCGTAACGCCTTGCTTTTTAGTCCCCTTTCTCTCTCATTACTGGGTCTTATTTCTACTCCTGTTGATGCAGCTAAATTATCCTTAAAAACAATTAATGAAGTTTATGTTTTTGGGGATAGTGCTTCAGATGTTGGGAGAGCATTTAAAGCTACAAATGGCATCATTAATCCACCACCCAACTTTGAGGGTCGTGCTTCTAATGGTTTGGTTTGGGTCGAATATTTTACCTTACTTTTAGGGCTGAATCCCAATCCAGAAACTAATTTTGCTTTTGTCGGTGCAACCACAGGAACAGAAGGAGCAATTGTTCCTAATTCTCCCGGAATTAGGACACAGGTTAATCACTATATTGAAAGCTTAGAAGTGATGAATACTGCTGCAAATCCTGATGGTTTGTATATTGTTTGGGGAGGGGCAAATGATTATTTTATCAATCAAATTACTGATCCAACAATACCTGTCAATAATATTGCTAGCACCGTTAATACTTTGATTAATCAAGGTGCTAAAAATCTGTTGGTCTTTAATTTAGCAGATTTAGGAGATTTTCCCATTGCTCAACAGTTACCTTCAACGGATGCACTCAATGCTCTGATACAATCACATAATACTCTGTTATCAGAAGCTCTTACCAATTTACAATCAACGGTTGCGACGGATGTTAGTCTTAATTTAGTGGATTTAGGTGCAGGATTTAAATCCCTTGTTAATAATCCGGCTAGTTTTGGCTTCTCTGTGATTGATCAACCCTGTTTTAGCAGTTTTAATCCTGCAAATATTTGTGATAATCCAGAGGATTATTTCTTCTGGGATGAGGTTCATTTAACTACAGATGCTCATCGTGTTATTGGAGAGTTTGTTTTCTCTAGTTTAGAGTCTAAATCTGTTCCCGAACCCGGTTTATCACTGGGTTTAATTATGGTGACTGCATTCAGTATCAGTGCATTCAAAAAGCCAAAATCGAATTAATAGCCTGGAATTAAACAGGTTTTATGCTATCCACTATACTCTGATTGCAGCCTCTCCTAAAGCAAGTTAGTCATGATCAATAAAGTCGTTCTCAAACCTAAATTTCCTTTTGCCCTTTTTCTCTCCACAAGCGTTGCATTTGCAGCAGGAGCAGCCACCCTTTACAGTCTTTCTCACTTTCAATCGACGGCTCAAATTCCCTTAGAAATTCCTAAGTCTGAACCCAAAATTACGGTTAATACTGTTGCAGCAATTGGCTATTTAGAGCCTGAAGATGAGGTGATTAAAGTCTCTGCTCCCGCTTTTGCGGAAGGGGCTAGAGTTGCCCAATTAGAAGTCAAACGGGGAGATAGAGTTGAAGTCGGACAAGTGATTGCAGTTTTGGATAGTCGCGATCGCTTACAAGCGGCTTTACAACGATCAAAAACTCAAGTTCAAGTAGCTCAAGCTCGTTTAGATCAAGTTAAAGCAGGAGCCAAACAAGGGGCGATTAATGCTCAGTCGGCTGAAATTGAGCGTTTAAATGCGGAGTTAGAAGGACAAATGATTGCTCAACGGGCAAAAATTGCCAGTTTACAAGCTCAATTTCAGGGGGAAAAACAGTCACAGGAAGCAACGATTAAACGTTTAAAAGCACAGCTTACTGGAGAAACTCAAGCCCAAGAAGCAACGATTGATCGTTTAAAAGCACAGTTAAATAATGCTCAACGGGAATGCCAACGTTATCAGGAATTATATCAAGAAGGGGCAGTGTCTACCTCTCAGCGAGATCGTATCTGTTTAGATGAAGCTATCGTTCGAGAACAGTTGAATGAAGCTGAAGCCAACCTGGTGAGAATTGGGAATACTCAAGCCGCACAAATTAATGAAGCACAAGCCACCTTAAACCGAATTGTTCTGACAATTTCTGAGCAGATTAATGAAGCCAAAGCTAATCTTGAACGAACAATTTTGACCTTAGAAAAACAAAAAATTCAAGCCACGGCGACTCGAGAAGAAGTTGCAGAAGTTCGCCCGGTTGATGTGGCGGTTGCAGAAGCTGAACTCTCGACTGCAAAGGCATCAGTTCAGCAAGCCCAAGCCGATTTAGATTTAGCCTTTGTGCGATCGCCTCGTTCGGGTCAAGTGCTAAAAATTAATACCTGGCCGGGTGAAATCGTGAGCAATCAAGGTATTATTGAAATGGGTCAAACCAACCAAATGTATGTCACCGCAGAAGTTTATGAAACGGATATTTATCATGTTCGTTTAGGTCAGTCGGTGAGAATTCTCAGTGATGGAGTGATCGGGGAACTGCAAGGTACTGTTAATGAAATTGGCTTACAAATTGGCAAAAAAGATATTCTCGGAACTGACCCCGTTAAAGATGCTGATGCGAGAGTCATTGAAGTTAAAATTCGTCTAACTCCAGAAGACAGTCAACGGGTTTCTGGATTAACAAATTTACAGGTCACGGTTTTGATTAATACTTCTGAACTTAAAAATTAAAGCTTATAAATATTCTGATCAAATTGAGGAGAAAAGATGCAAGTGATTTTAGACCTCCGACTCAACACCAGGTGTCCAGTGCATCAATTCGTTTTCTCGTCCTTATTAATACAATAAGCAAACGCTACTCAAATTGCAAAATAATGTTTAATAAACTTCCCACTGCTTGGCTACAACTGCGACATCAAAAAGTAAGATTAATTGTTGCATTATCAGGCGTTATTTTTGCGGTTGTTATTGTTTTTATGCAACTGGGTATTCGGGATGCTTTATTTAATAGTGCTGTGCGTTTTCATCAAGGACTAGAAGGAGATTGTTTTTTAATTAGTCCTCGTTCTACGGCTTTAATTGCGATGGATAGTTTCCCCGAACGTCGTTTATTTCAAACCTTAGCTTTTGATGAAGTGGAGTTAGTCAGCCCCATTTATCTAGGCTTTGGACAATGGAAAAATCCTGAAACCCGAAATTATTGGCGGAATATTTTTATTATTGGTTTTGATCTGCGACATCAAATTTTAAATTTTCCTGGGGTTCAAGAAAATTTCGATAAACTAAAAATGCCCGATCAGGTTTTATTTGATCTCGATTCTCGAACTGAATTTGGGCCAATTACTTCAAATTTTTTACGGGGAAAAACGGTAACAACCGAGTTAGGAAATGCAGGAAGTAACCGCAGAATTAAGGTCGTTGGACTGTTTCAATTAGGGACTTCTTTTGGTTCAGATGGAAACTTAGTCACCAGTCATGTTAATTTTCTGAGAATGTTTGATAATCGTCAGAAAGGCTTAATTGATGTGGGGGTGATTAAGTTAAAACCCGGAACCGATATTCATCAATTTACTCATAAACTGAAAAACAATTTACCCCATGATGTGAAAGTTTTATCAAAGCAAGACTTTATCAACTTTGAAAAAAACTATTGGCAAACCAGTACAGCAATTGGCTTTATTTTTAATCTGGGTGTTGCTTTAGGAATTATTGTCGGAATTGTCGTGGTGTACCAAATTCTCTATACTAATGTCTCTGAACATTTAGCCCAATATGCAACTTTAAAAGCCATTGGATATCGACATAACTATCTGCTATCCATGGTGTTACAACAGGCATTTTTTATCGCAGTTTTAGGCTATATTCCGGGTTTAATTATTGCCGTCATTCAATATGAATTCACAGCCAAAGCAACATTACTTCCGGTGATGATGACTCCTGAACGGGCTATCTTCGTATTTTTTGCAACACTGGCAATGTGTTTTCTATCTGGAATGACTGCTGTTAATAAACTCAAAGCCGCAGACCCGGCTGATATTTTCTAGGAGGTTTAAACGATGGAATCTGTTATTTCTATTCGCAGTCTCAATCATTATTTTGGCAAAGAACCCCTGAAAAAACAAGTTTTATTTGATATCAATCTCGATATCTATGCTGGAGAAATTATTATTTTAACAGGGCCTTCGGGTTCAGGAAAAACCACCTTACTCTCGTTAATTGGGGGGTTACGTTCGGTTCAAGAAGGTCGTTTACGAAGCATGGAATATGAACTTCAAGGGGCAAATGAAGAACAATTAGTTCAAGTTCGTCGCCATATTGGTTATATTTTTCAAGCCCATAATCTACTTCCTTTTATGACTGCCCAACAAAATGTTCAAATGTCTATTGAACTCCATAAAAATTTTAATCGTAAAGAAGCTTTAGTCAAATCAGAAGCCATTTTAAAAGAAGTGGGTTTAGGGTCTAGAATTGATTATTATCCGGATAGTCTTTCGGGGGGACAAAAACAACGAGTCGCCATTGCTAGGGCTTTAGTTAATCACCCCAAGTTAGTCTTAGCCGATGAACCCACCGCCGCATTAGATAGCAAATCAGGTCGAGATGTGGTGAATTTAATGCAACGTTTAGCCAAAGAACAAGGCTGTACAATTCTATTAGTCACCCATGATAATCGCATTCTAGATATTGCAGACCGCATTATTCATATGGAAGATGGAAAACTGATGCGAAATCCTGTTTTACAAGAACATTAGTTTAATTTTGCTTCAATACAAACTCATCAAATTTTACGACTTCAGAATCGGGTTTTCGAGTATCAAAATAATAACTACTGACGGTTCCAGTCCCCGTGTCTAAAAGACTAAAAACAGTGATATCATTACTGGCAATATAAGGCAAAGGTTCACCCTTTTCTGATAAAATAGGTTGTAAAGTTGGGATGACAGGTTCGAGGTTATTGGGATCACCGACTGCAATATAATTTTCCAGTTGAAAACCGGGAGGAATAAACCGTCGCTGTTCACCAATATAAGCCCCATAAGTATTTCCGACGTTGGATGATTCTAAAAAGTGAATTCCACCAGGACTTACAAAACGGTTCCATAGGTGGGAATGTCCGTAATAGACTAACTGTACTCCCGCTTCTTCTAATAAAGGTAGAAGATCTCGAATAATATAGTCGTCTGACTTTGGATATTCATAACGAATCATTTGAATATTTCCCTGTTGATCTCGGTCTATAATTTGTACAGGATCGGTGTAAGCAGGAAGAATATTATCACCTAAAGAATGGGGCGGATGATGAAACATCACTATTTTATATTTGGCTTGTTGAAACTCCGGACTATTTAACTCTTGTTGTAGCCAATTATATTGGGTACTTCCTCTTTGAATAGGTTCAAAAATATGTTGTCCATAGCCCCAGTTTTCCGGTTGATTAAAATCTCGATCTCTTTCTCGATATTTCCCTCTAATATTTTGAGTTAAACCCGGATGTCGCCAAATATTGGTTACATACAAAACAACTAACCGAATCTCTCCAAAGGTGACAGCATAATAGTTGTTATTTCCATTGGGTAACGTGAAAATTTCATTATAGGTATCACTATTAAAACTATTATTTTTAATCCATTCTGTTTTTAAATTTGAGTCATTTTGGGGATTAATAGTTTGCAGGTTTTGCTGATAAATTTTTTCAGCCGCTTGACGAGGAAAGGGATGATTAAACTGTTCATTCAACTCAATCTCTGTTGAAAACTGTCCCATCACTTCATGGTTGCCAATTGCCGGAAATAAAGGGATATTTTGAATCAGTTTACCGCCTCTATAAGTTGTTGTGATTCCATTTTTTTCCAGTTGATAATTTCCCCGCCCTTGTAATAAGGGAAAAAAGGCACCGCCTCGGTTATCATCGAACCATTCAGACGCCCGATCTGGAATATTGATTAAATCTCCAGCTAAGAAAATTCCATCAAGATTATCTATCGTTTCTACAACTTTTTGTAAGTTTGCGGCGGTCATGGGTTTTAACTGATGATCAGAGGTTAATAATATTTTTAAAGGGGTTTCCCGTTGGGGTTTTGCCGCCAAAGAAAACACCTCACTCTTGACCGTTCCCCCTTCATCTGTTACACTTAATACTTGATAGGGAACGCGCACACCCGGAGTTAAACCTGTGACTTCTGCTTCATGTCGCCAAATCTCCCGCAGGGTTGGTTTTTGATAAATCATTCCATCGCGGGTTTGATCTCCCACACGGGATTTTTGATCTTCTTGAGTGCGAGTCAGTTTGGTTGTTTGAGCGATAACATTCTGCTCTAAATTTTCACCATAATTGACCCGATGACGAGAACCCGGAAACTCAGTAAACCAAACCACTCTCACCGAATTTTCTGTGGGAAACTGTAAAAACGGATCTGTTAAAAGTTTGCCTTGAGACAACAGAGCAATCATCGTTAATAGAAGAATAAATTGTATAATAATGAGAACAGCTAAAATCCAAAGATTACGCGGTGAATTGGATGTATCCGGAGGTTGCGTTGAGGAAGTAGACATGACACCCTCGAATGATCATTCTTTAAGGATAGGGTAGCATGGAGAGATGCCCGAACAACACTAATTTTCTGTGGAGTTTTTTCGGGTTTAAGAGTAGGTTATTCTTTGTTAAAAGATACTTTAAGCTTTTCAAAAATTTGGAACTGGCTTTTGAGTGCAGTTTAGTTTTATTGTAATGACACGGGATAATCAAGCCAATAAAAAGCTTCCCCTCATCCTATTGAGTCGGTAGAGGAAGCTAGATTTAAAATAGAGCTTAAACGAGAGGGACTGTCAGGTAGGCAGCAAGAACAAAGAAGGAAAAGACGCACAAAGGAAAGAACATGACAATACCTCCTGAATTCAAAATATTAGGGTAACAATTGTTTCTAATAGGTATAAATATTACCTAAATTGGTACAGGAGTCAAGATGGAGAGGCAAAAAATTTTTCAGAGGGAAGTCTCCCGCTCAAAAGCAGAGAATTTAAGCTTTTTCTAAAGGTGCCATGGTTAACCCTTCTCGGCTTAACTGAGTATGATAAAGTTCCGCCTGTTCTTGCGGGCCAACCCAAACAGTTGCTTGTCCTTCGTAGTGAACTTGGTTCGTCAGTTTCCAGGCTTGATCACTGGTCATGCCTGGAATATACTTCATCAAACAGTTAGCAACGTGCTGAAAGGTGTTAAAATCGTCGTCTAGAACAGTTACCTTATAATTCGGATAAGGCTGACGGATAACTTGACTGGAACGACTGGGCGCGACAGTAGGAGAAGAAGTCATGGGTCAGTTACTAGAACAAGGATTAACAACTTTATCAATCTATAAACCGGAATGAACCCCACGTTGAGGGCAAACTGGTCAGTTTTTCAGATATTAGTCTTAGACTATAGCACAAACAGCAAGCTTAACAAGGGGTTTCCCTCTGTTCCTATCTTTCCTTTTTAACCTATGCGAGTTCCCTCACCCAACTTCGCCTTTCTCCAACAACATGACCCCCAACTGGTTCGCCTCGCCACTGTTGCAGAAGCCTATTTCAAAGAAGACCCCATCACCTGTTTAATGAAATTGCGACAGTTTGGGGAACTTCTCGCCCAACTCACCGCCGCCAACGTTGGACTCTACACCGACCCTGCTGAACCCCAACTCGACCTCCTCCGGCGCTTGTCTTCTAACAACCTCATCCCCGGTAACGTTCAACCCCTATTTCACCAACTGCGAAAAGCCGGAAACGACGCCACCCACAACCTCACAGGCGACCATCGAACCGCCCTCAGCAACCTCAAATACGCCCGACAACTGGGGATATGGTTTCATCGGACTTTTGCTTCTGACAGCCAATTTAAAGCCGGGGCGTTTATTCCGCCTCCTGACCCCACAAAGGAAACCGTTGCAGTTCAGCAAGAATTAGAAACATTACGAATAGAAGCCGCCCAACACCTCACCGAAGCCGAACTCGCCAAAGCCAAAGCCCAACAAGAAGAAGAACTCCGACAAATTGCCGAAGAACTCCTCAAAGAAGCTGAAGCGGAGGTCGAAAAAACCTCGAAACGACTCCAACATCTGCAAGCCACCAACGTCGCCCAGTCTCCCCAACGGGTTGAAGAGACGGTAAAACCCGCCCAAGACGCGGAAACTCAAATTGACTTGGATGAGAGGGAAACTCGCCGTTTAATTGATGCTCAATTGCGGTTAGCGGGGTGGAGAGTTGATTCGTCTAGCCTAACTTATTCTAACGGAACTCGCCCCCAACAGTCTGAGAATTTGGCGATCGCAGAATGGCCGACAACTCAGGGACGGGCAGACTATGTGTTGTTTGTGGGGCTTCAGGTGGTGGGGGTTGTAGAAGCTAAACGCCAAATTAAAGATGTTTCCACCGCAGTTGACCAAGCCAAGCGGTACAGTCGAAATTATCGGAAAAAAGGGGATGAAATCTTATTAGGAAATTGGGGAGAATATCGGGTTCCGTTTGTCTTTGCTACCAACGGGCGGGAGTACCTCCATCAACTCCAAATGCAAAGCGGAATTTGGTTTTGTGATGTTCGCAAACCGGATAATTTACGGCGTTCGTTGAGGGGGTGGTACAGTCCTGAAGGGTTGAAAGCGTTACTTTCTCAGGATGTAGAAATCGCCCACGAACAATTAAAAAATGAGTCTTTTAACTATAACGTTGATTTGCGAGAATATCAAATCGAAGCGATTCAAACGCTAGAAGCGGCGTTAGCAAAAAATCAACGCAATTTGCTGTTAGCAATGGCGACGGGAACGGGGAAAACAAAGACGAGTATTGTTTTGGTTTATCGGTTATTAAAATCTCAACGGTTTCGGCGGGTATTATTTTTAGTAGATCGAACTGCATTGGGGGAACAAGCGGCGAATGCGTTTAAAGAAACTCGGTTGGAAAGTTTGCAAACCTTTAGTGATATTTTTGAGATTCGGGAGTTAACAGACAATCAAATAGACACGGATACAAAGTTAAATATTGCGACGGTTCAAGGGTTTGTGAAACGGTTATTTTATCCGGGGGATGAGACTAATATTCCCAAAGTTGATGAGTATGATTGTATTATTGTTGATGAATGTCATCGGGGATATGTACTCGACAAAGAGTTAAGCGAAAATGAATTAACCTTTCGGGATTTTTCTGATTATATTTCTAAGTATCAGCGTGTTCTTGACTATTTTGATGCGGTGAAAATTGGCTTGACGGCGACTCCGGCTTTACACACCACCGAGATTTTTGGTGATCCGGTTTTTACTTATAGTTATCGAGAAGCGGTGATAGAGGGTTGGTTAATTGATCACGAACCTCCGATACAAATTATAACAGAATTATCGGAAACGGGGATGGTTTGGCAACCGGGAGAAAATCTAGAATATTTTGACCCAAAAACGGGTAAAATTGATTTGGTTCACGCGCCGGATGAGGTCAAAATCGAGATTGAACAGTTTAACAGGCGGGTGATTACCGAACCGTTTAATCGGGTGGTTTGTGAGGAATTAGTTAAATATATTGACCCAAGTTTACCGGAAAAAACGTTAATTTTTTGTGCAACAGATCGCCATGCGGATTTAGTCGTTAATTTATTGAAACAGGCGTTACAAACTCAGTACGGAACGGTGGATGATGAGGAGGTGAAGAAGATTACAGGAACGGCGGATAAACCATTAGAATTGATTCGGCGATACAAAAACGAAGCCAGTCCAAAAATTGCGGTAACGGTAGATTTATTAACGACAGGAATTGATGTTCCAGCTATTTGTAATGTGGTGTTTCTGCGGCGGGTTAATTCTCGGATTTTGTACGAACAAATGTTGGGAAGGGCGACTCGGCGATGTGATGAAATTGACAAAATAGTTTTCCGGGTGTTTGATGCAGTAAAATTGTATGAGGGAATTAGTCCGGTTTCTACTATGAAGCCTGTTGTCGTCAATCCTCAGATTAGTTTTAGTCAATTGGTAGATGAACTTTCGACGGTGGATAACGATTCGGCTTTACCCGAGATTGTAGACCAATTGTTAGCGAAGTTTCAACAAAAGCGACGCTATCTTAGTGGGGATAGCAAAGAACAGCTTGAAAGTTTGGCGGGAATGTCGATAACAGATATGGCACAATATTTGAAGCGCAGTTCTCCCCGTGAGGTGGTAGAATGGTTTGGGGATAAAAAGGCGATCGCGGAGTTGTTGGATCGAAAAGATGGCGGAAGACAACCGCTTTTGATTTCTCGCCATGTTGACCAGGTGATTCGAGTTGAACGGGGTTATGGGAAGGCGGAGAAACCGCAAGATTATCTCGACAGTTTCCGAACCTTTTTGAATGAGAATATTAACCAAATTCCGGCTTTGATGGTTGTGGTACAGCGTCCCCGTGATATAACGCGAAGTCAGTTAAAAGAGGTGAAGTTATTGTTAGATCATGCGGGATATTCGGAAATTACTTTACAAACGGCTTGGCGAGAAACCACAAACCAGGATATCGCCGCTTCTATTATCGGATTTATTCGTCAAGCGGCGCTGGGTGATGCTTTAATCTCCTATACTGAAAGGGTGGATAAAGCGATCGCTAAAATTATCGCTTCTCGCAGTTGGACTGAACCCCAACGCAAATGGTTAGAACGCATTGGGAAGCAGTTAAAATTAGAAACGGTGGTTGATAAAGCAGCGTTTGAACAGGGACAATTTAAGTCGATGGGCGGGTTTAATCGCATTAATAAAACCTTCGATGGGGAATTAGAAAATATTTTGATTGAGATTAATCAGAATATTTGGGAGAATATTAGTTAAATGGTTTTTAGGATTTCAAAACCCTGTCGATCATCTATTATAGTGCGACCATCTTGGTCGCTATTGCTATCCCATTTCACGACTTTCTTTATAAGATTCTAGCAAACCCTCTTGAATAGCCCCATAATACCTAGCAAGCGAGACGCTTGCACTCATGTTTAAATTTTACCAAAACAACAGGAAACTTTACGGAAGATGTGGGATAATCATGTTTAAACTCGCCGGAAATTGAAATTCCCGTCTAATAACAAAAGTCATCTAAAGATAACTAAAATAGTGTAGTCTACTTCAGTAGACTTGATCTATTAGCCAGGAAATTGATTTCCGGGTGATGTGAGGGGAAAATTAGGAAAGCTTACGATTAACTCACTAAATTAATGACTGCAACTACCGATATTGTTCAAAAACTTTGGAATCTCTGCAACGTTCTTCGGGATGACGGGATAACTTATCTCCAATATGTGACCGAATTAACTTATTTATTGTTCCTGAAAATGGCGCAGGAAACCAACACCGAAAACCAACTTCCGAAGGGGTTTATGTGGGTGGATTTAGTGGCGAGAGACGGGATAGAACAGCTTAAATTTTATCGTCAATTGCTGGTAACATTGGGTTCAGAAACTGCAAATACTCGGGTACAAGCCATATTTGCTAACGCCCAAACCGCCCTAAAACAGCCCCGAATTCTCAATAAACTTGTTACCAGTCTTGATGAATTGGATTGGTATTCAGCCAAAGAAGAAGGGTTAGGAAATCTCTATGAAGGGTTATTAGAAAAAAACGCAGGAGAGAAAAAATCCGGGGCGGGTCAATATTTTACCCCTCGTCCTTTGATTGATTGTATGGTAAAATTAATGCAGCCTCAACCGGGGGAATTAATACAAGACCCGGCGGCAGGAACGGGTGGTTTTTTGATTGCGGCTGACCGTTTTATTAAACAACAAACTGATGATTTATTTGACTTACCCGACGCTGAACAGGCTTTTCAGAAATATCAGGCGTTTTATGGGATGGAATTGGTACAAGATGCCCATCGGTTGCTGTTAATGAATATGCTGTTACACGGAATAGAAGGTGAGGTGAGTTTGGGCGATACGCTTTCGGGTGAGGGCGAACGACTTCCGAAGGCAAATTTAATTTTAACTAACCCTCCTTTTGGGACGAAAAAGGGCGGCGGAAAACCAACACGGGATGATTTTACTTTCCCAACTTCTAACAAACAACTAGCATTTTTGCAACATATTTACCGGGGGTTGAAACCATTAGGACGGGCGGCGGTGGTGTTACCCGATAATGTATTATTTGAGGATGGACAGGGGCGAAAAATTCGGGCGGACTTGATGAATAAGTGTAATTTACATACCATTTTAAGATTACCGACGGGGATTTTCTACGCCCAAGGGGTGAAAACAAATGTGCTATTTTTTCAACGGGGAACGACAGAAAAGGGAAATACAAAAGCCGTTTGGTTTTATGATATGAGAACTAATATGCCGAGTTTTGGGAAACGTATTCCTTTGACTCATCAGCATTTTGAAGAATTTGAGGGTTGTTATGGCGATGACTGCAATGGAAACAGCCAACGAATAGACTTGGGAGAAGAAGGGCGGTTTCGCTGTTTTAGTCGGGAGGATATTGCTAAACGGGGGGATAATCTTGATATTTCTTGGTTGCGGGATGAGAGTTTGCAGAGTGGGGAAAATTTACCCTCACCCGATATTATTGCGGCGGAGATTTTTCAACGGTTACAAACTGCAACCGAGGAGATGGAAGCGTTAATGTTATTGTTGGAAGAAGAATAGGCAATAGGCAATAGGCAATAGGCAATAGGCAATAGGCAATAGAAGAAGGCAAAAGGCAATAGGGGGAATCAGGCAAAAGGCAACAGGTGATAGGATATGAACATTAAATCAGAACCTACTATTAATTTACCGATGAGTTTGGATGTTATTTTAACTGAACGTCTGAAAATATCTGGGGGGGAGATTGCTGATTTTTGCCAACGCTGGAATATAATTGAGTTTGCTTTGTTTGGGTCGGTGTTGCGAGAGGATTTTCGTTCTGATAGTGATGTTGATGTTTTGGTTGTTTATGATTCATCTTGTCGGTTGAATTTGTCTAATATTTTGGATATGCAGGAGGAGTTGGAAGAAAAGTTCGGACGTGAAGTTGATTTGGTTGAAAAAAATCAAATTAAAAATCCCTATCGTTTGGCTAATATTTTAAGGACGCATCAAGTTATTTATGCAAAGTGAGGCAATAGGTAATAGAGAAGGCAATAGGCAATAGGTAATGGGCAATGGGCAATGGGCAATGGGCAATGGGCAACAGGCAATAGGTAATAGAGAAGGCAATAGGCAATAGGCAATAGGCAATAGAATAGAGTTTGAACTATAGTCTATCATAGTGCATACACCTGATTAAACATAACGATTAAATATAACAGAGAAATGATGACTGACGAATTGATTAAATTGCCTGAAGGTTGGAAATGGACAAAATTAGGAAATATGATTGAGCTAAAGTATGGTAAAAGTTTAACAAAAGCTCTACGAGATGGCGGTAATTATAATGTTTACGGCTCTAACGGTATTGTTGGTTCTCATTCCTCCCATATAGTTAACAAGCCTTGTTTAATAATCGGAAGAAAAGGAAGTATTGGTGAAGTTCATTTTTCACAGCTTCCCTGTTGGCCCATTGATACAACTTACTATATTGATGAGTTTTATAGTCAGCCAATCAATTTTTGGTTATATCGACTTAAAGCATTAAACTTAGAAAAATTAGATCGAGCGTCTGCTGTACCTGGTTTAAATCGTGAAGATGCTTACAGTTTATTTATTCCTCTACCTCCCCTCAACGAACAGAAACGCATAGTCGCCAAAATAGAAGCGTTACAGGAGAGGAGTCAACGAGTCAAAGCCGAACTTGTGGCGATACGTCCCCTATTAGACAATTTTCGTCAATCTGTTCTCGCTGCTGCGTTTCGAGGTGATTTAACCAAAGATTGGCGGGATGATTTTGGCTTTGATACAAAAGACTGGAAACAGTTAACTTTGAAAGATATACTTTCAGAACCTTTAGCTAATGGCCGATCGGTTCCAGATGCTTATGAAGGATTTCCTGTCTTACGCTTAACTTGCATAAAAAATCGTCGAATAGATATAAGTGAAAGAAAAATAGGTGCTTGGGATGAGGAGGAAGCTAAAAAATTTGCAGTTTTTAAAGGTGATTTTTTAGTTGCTAGAGGTAACGGCTCATTATCGTTAGTAGGTCGAGGAGGATTACTAGATTGCATTCCAGATAAAATAGCATTTCCTGATACAATAATTAGAGTCCGAGTAAAGCAGAATATTATTATTCCTCAATATTTTAGTTTGGTCTGGGATTCACACATTATTAGAAAGCAAATAGAGTTTTCTGCTCGTACTACAGCAGGCATTCACAAAATCAACCAAAAAATAATGGAAGGGTTGATTTTACCTGTTTGCTCCACACAAGAACAAAAAGAAATCGTCAACCGGATTGACAAACTCTTTAAAATAGCGGATAATATAGAACGGGAATACCAACAAACAGAAACGGATTTAGAAACGTTAAATCAATCAATTCTCGCCAAAGCATTCCGAGGCGAACTGGTTCCCCAAAACCCCAACGACGAACCCGCATCAGTGCTATTAGAACGAATTCGCAAAGAACGAGAAACCCACAGCAAACCCGCCAAACAAACCCGCAAAAAACCCCCCAAAACCGATAACAACAAATCAACCCAACTCACATTAGAAGACATCGAATAACCCCCGCAGCATATTGAGTTGTTTTGCCTTGTACTTTAAACTCTACAACGAGCATTTGCGTGAACAACTCCTACGCAAAATGTCCTAACAGAATGTAAGTTGCCCTGCAAGGGCGAGGCTTTAAACCCAAATTTTTGGTAAAGAGTCAGTTGATCATCGATTTTGCATAGATACGAGCTTTAACTTCCCTGTTTAAAACGCAGGAAACGCCTATTTGATTGGCTTTCAATTCAAAGGCGGCACCCGGATTTGAACCGGGGGTGGAGATTTTGCAGACCTCTGCCTTACCGCTTGGCTATGCCGCCTTGTTACGAATTTTGATTATATCAGAGAACTGCTTTGAATTGCAACCTGCAAATCCTCAACAACGCTTTTTAATTTTGTAGGCAACCCCGAAATATACTGAGGATAAACGGGTAAGCGTTTTTTGAACTGCCAACCCTTTTCTTGAAGAATCTTCGCCAAAACCAGAGGATCGGGGTGAGGATAGTCGGGGTTCACTTCATCGTGAGGACTAATACCGCCTAAATCCCTAGCTCCAGCCCTGATACATTGGATTAAAATATCGGGATGGGTCACGAGGTTGGGTGGAATTTGTAACGTAATCTCATCGGGAAGCAGAGAACGAGCGATCGCAACGACTTGAGGAAGCTGAGTTATATTAAAAGCTTCACCCTGCAAAATTTGCTGCTGACCGGGGCTGTGAGGTTGTAAGATCACTTCTTGGATATGTCCCCAACGCTGATGAACAGTGGCGATCGCTTCTAAAGTTTCTCGCCAGTCAGTCTGATTTTCCCCAATCCCCAATAGTAAACCCGTTGTAAACGGAATTTGCAACTCTCCGGCCCATTCTAGCTGTTCGAGTCGCAATTGAGGAACCTTACTCGGAGCGTGACGGTGAACCGTTTGCAGTAATCTCGGGGTCATTTGTTCTAGCATCAACCCCATGGAAACATTAACCTGTTTAAGTTTAGCCATTTCTTCATACAACAGTGGCCCTGCGTTCGTATGCGGTAAAAACCCCATCGACAAAGCCAGTTCACACAACTGATAAATTCGTTCAAACCAGGCTGGACGTTGAGGACTCTGAGGGTGAACCTCTCCACTCAAAATTAAAATCTCAATCACCCCTCGATCTTGAAGGGATTTTAAGATGTGTTGAGCTTGCGTCAGAGTTAACCTAGAACTTGTTCCCAGGTCAGACCGGAAATTACAGTAACTACAACAGTTAAAGCACTCATAAGTTGGAACGAGTGTATAAGCTGGACTATAGGTGATCACAGAAAACATGATTGACCTCCACTAAACAGTGACCAGTAAACAGTGACCAATCTTGCCTCTTGCCTTCTGCCTAAAGATTAGTTTGACTTATAGCTGAGTTCAGAAAACTTTCTGAAAAAATACTTTACAAAACTTCATTGACCGTGCCATACTGTAATCACGGTAGAGAAATCACTACCGACGAACCTTGAAAACCACATAGCAATCATACCTAAAATGACAACTACCTTACAGCAACGCGAAAGCGCCAACGTATGGGAACAGTTCTGCAACTGGGTAACATCCACCAACAACCGCCTGTACATCGGCTGGTTCGGCGTGTTGATGATCCCCACCCTGCTAACTGCAACCATCTGCTACATCATCGCCTTCGTAGCAGCACCCCCGGTGGACATCGATGGAATCCGTGAACCTGTAGCAGGTTCCTTACTGTACGGAAACAACATC
>JBJHBL010000059.1:0-37308 GCA_050485465.1 Limnoraphis sp.
TTGCTCCACTTGGGCAGACCCCCTCTCTTGGGCAGCATTCCCTGGCTCCGTGAGACGGAGCGGGGTCTGCCCGCAAGATCGCACTGGTCTCACCGTGAGACGGCACGAGGTCGCACCGCTGGCTCCGTGAGACGGAGTGGGGTCTGCCCGCAAGTCAGCACTGCCTCACCAGTGACCAGTGATTTCAGTTTACAGTTATACAGGAACCGATGACCAGCTTTTTCAGGGAATGAGAAATGGGCAGATAAGGAGATGGGGAAGTTTGATCACTGTTCACTGTCAACGGTCTTCCCTCTTCCCTGCTTACCTTAGCCTTGACCCAGTTCCGCCGTCTTCCGGCGCTAGAAAGGGTTTGAGGTTAATTCCTCGGGAGCGATATTGTTGAGTGGAGTTAGGACCTGTACCGCCCCTAAATAAGCCGCGAATTGTTTCTCCGGTGCTGCTTTCGTTGGTTAGGGTAAAAACACCTTGAGTAATATTACCACTATCAGCAACAACCAGGTTTTGGAAAATGCGATCGCGAACCCATTCCGGGTTTTCGCCTGTGGGTACGGTTAATACAATTCGACAATTGGGGACATCTTCGGTTGTCGCACAGATGACGTTGTAGCCATTTTCTACCCCCGTTAGTAATTCATACAGTCCATCGGGTCGATAAGACTCTAAACGGTTACTAATTTCATTACAGCGACGTTCGGGTGTCCAACCTCCTCCCATTGCACTGGGAACCGCCCAAGCAAACCCTTGATTTTGACTCACGGGGTAATACATCACTGTATACTCACCGCCAATTATTTCACATTTAAACCGAGGTTCATTGGCGGTTTCAATTTCAATTTCTTCAACGGGAATGGGAAACTCACTCGGTGAGTTGGGCTGGGGTGAACCCTGGCTTTGAGGTTGTTGAGTCGGAGTATTTGGGGTTTCTGGGGAGGGAACGGGGATATCAAAAGGGTTATTATTTTGTTGAGGAAACCATCCGGGAGTCCGACCCCCTCCTGTCCAAGTGGGTCTGGCATTGGCTGTACCAAAACCCAATAAAATGAAAACACTCACCGACAAACTGAGAATTCGGTGTAAATTGGAGCAGAGGTTAGAACGAGACTTTAAACGAGAGGACATGGAATTTTTCTCCTTCTTCGGGTACATTTAAAGTTGGCTTTCAATTTGTTAAGCTGAGACTCATTTTTGTTACGAAACTTTACAGTTTGTGGCAGAGTCTCATAAAATACAGTGGTGTGACAGAATAAGGAGTACGACATAATGTCGGAGGCCGGGAAGGCGCTGACGGCTCCCAAGGAGTTTCTCATCCCTGAAGGGGGCTTGAATTTAACGCTACTGATGTTTTTAAGTGCAGTAGCTTTAGTAACAACTTCCGTGATCGGATATTGGTGTTGGAACTGGGTCGGTTGGTGTTGTTTTTTCATTAACGTGCTAGCCCTGCACTTGGCAGGAACCGTGATTCACGATGCCTCTCATAATTCGGCGCATCGTAATCGAATGGTCAATGCCATTTTGGGGCATGGAAGTGCGCTCATGCTAGGTTTTGCCTTTCCAGTGTTTACACGGGTTCATATACAGCACCATGCTCATGTTAATGATCCAGACAATGACCCTGATCATTTTGTTTCCACAGGCGGGCCATTATGGTTGATTGCCGCTCGCTTTTTTTACCATGAGGTCTTTTTCTTTAAACGGCAACTTTGGCGAAAATATGAGCTTTTAGAATGGTTTTTAAGTCGGTTGGTGGTGTTTGCCATTGTCGCCTGTTCCATTCATTATGGTTTTACCGCCTATATCCTCAACTATTGGTTTTCACCTGCGTTGGTTGTCGGTATCGCTTTGGGATTGTTTTTTGATTATCTTCCTCATCGCCCGTTTGAAGAGCGAAATCGCTGGAAAAATGCCAGAGTTTACCCCAGTGCGATTCTCAATATTTTGATTTTAGGTCAAAATTATCATCTAATTCATCATCTGTGGCCGTCTATTCCCTGGTATCAATACAAACCTGCCTATGAAAAAATGAAACCTTTATTAGATGCTAAGGGTTCCCCGCAAACGCTAGGATTGTTGAAAGGGAAAGATTTTCGAGGTTTTCTTTATGATGTTTTTCTGGGAATTCGCTTTCATCATCGATAGTTAGCTCCATCATAACATTAGTAAAAAAGACGAGTGCAAATCGGAGTAAAACTTTGATAAATCTCAGTGAAATCCAGGGGATCCAAACCCCAAATTAACAAGATTGATCACAAGAAACGGGAGATGGGATTGGAGTAGATGGAAAAGCCCTCACAAGCAAAGGAAGGTCAGACCTTAATGACTCAAACGGGATGGAAAAAAATCTGGAGTGAACAGCGAGAAAATCTTTTGATTTTAGTGATCGCTCTTTTATTATCCCTATTAATTCGAGTGTTTGTCGCTGAACCCCGCTACATTCCCTCAGATTCAATGATACCCACCCTAGAAATTGGCGATCGCTTGGTGGTGGAAAAAATTTCTTATCACCTCCATCCCCCAAAAGCTGGAGAGATCGTCGTGTTTAGCCCGCCTAAACAATTGCAAGTTCAGGGCTATTCTATTGAGCAAGCCTTTATTAAACGCATTATTGCCCAACCGGGTCAAACGGTAGCTGTGCAGAATGGGATTGTGTATGTGGATAATCAACCCTTGCAAGAAGACTACATCGCAGAACCTCCCGCCTACAATTGGGGGCCTCAGAAGGTTCCCCCGGATCATTACTTTGTGATGGGGGATAACCGCAATGATAGTAATGACTCCCATATTTGGGGCTTTCTTCCTCAAAAAAATATTATCGGTCATGCCGCTTTTCGTTTCTGGCCTTTAGAACGTTGGGGACAAGTCTAGGAGAGGGAACAAAAAAGAGGGTTCCTCAAAAACACAACGGTTAACTTTTATCCTCAGTACGGGAATTGCGACTGACAATCCGATGAAAACTATTGCTCTTGACTGTTAAAATGAGACCAACAAAGACTTAGGAATATTCTAAGTGTCAACCCTTGCAGTTCAATAAAAAAAGAGTAGCTATGGGATTCTTTGATTCAGAGATCGTTCAGCAAGAAGCCAAACAGTTATTTGAAGATTATCAATCTCTAATTCAACTCGGTGGTGATTACGGTAAATTTGACCGTGAAGGGAAAAAAATCTTCATCCAACAGATGGAGTCGATTATGGATCGTTATCGCATCTTTATGAAACGCTTTGAACTGTCTGAAGATTTTATGGCTCAGATGACGATGGAACAGTTAAAAACTCAACTGGGTCAATTTGGCATCACACCGGATCAAATGTTCATGCAGATGAACACAACATTAGAACGGATGAAAGCCGAGTTAGAAAAGCAATCCTAACACCTGCAATTTCCCGGAGGACGTCGTTTCAATGGGAGTGCAGGTTGAGTCATCAAAACAATTGATCACATTAAAAAGTTACCCAACCCGATATCAAGGCCGACTGGGTTTTGTTAAAATACATTAAGTAAGTCTCTCTGTTGGCATCTCAAACACAAGCTCTCCCTGTGGACTAACTCCCTATGACAAACGTTCCTGTTTCTCGGATTCGCAACTTTTCAATTATTGCTCACATTGATCACGGAAAGTCTACCCTCGCTGATCGCCTGTTACAAGAAACAGGGACAGTCGCCCAACGAGAGATGAAAGAGCAATTTCTCGACTCAATGGATTTAGAACGAGAACGCGGCATTACCATTAAGTTACAAGCCGCTCGTATGGATTATACCGCTAAAGATGGCAATCATTATGTGCTGAATCTGATTGATACTCCGGGTCATGTGGATTTTTCCTATGAAGTCTCCCGCAGTTTAGCCGCTTGTGAAGGGGCTTTACTGGTGGTGGATGCGTCTCAGGGGGTAGAAGCCCAAACCCTGGCTAATGTTTATCTCGCTCTCGAAAATAACCTAGAAATTATCCCCGTTTTAAATAAAATAGATTTACCCGGAGCCGAACCCGAACGAGTCAAGGGAGAAATTGAAGAAATTATCGGTTTAGACTGCTCAGGGGCGATTTTAGCCTCCGCTAAAGAAGGAATTGGAATTCAAGAGATCTTAGAATCAATTGTCCAGTTAGTTCCCCCTCCACAAGATACTGTTTCCGAGAAGCTCCGGGCGTTAATTTTTGATAGTTATTATGATAGTTATCGGGGTGTAATTGTCTATTTTCGGGTGATGGATGGAACCCTGAAAAAAGGCGATCGCATTCTGTTAATGGCATCTAAAAAAGAATACGAAATTGATGAAATTGGGGTATTATCTCCAACTCAAAAACCCGTTGATGAACTCCACGCCGGAGAAGTAGGATATTTAGCTGCCGCTATCAAGGCAGTTGAAGATGCACGAGTTGGGGATACGATTACCTTAGCTAAAAGTGCCGCAGAATCACCCTTACCCGGTTATAAAGAAGCAAAACCGATGGTATTCTGTGGCTTATTCCCAACTGATTCTGATCAATTTCCTGACCTGCGAGAAGCCCTCGATAAACTGAAGTTAAATGATTCAGCTTTATCCTATGAACCCGAAACTTCAACTGCTATGGGATTTGGGTTTAGATGTGGGTTTTTAGGGTTACTGCATATGGAAATCGTGCAGGAACGTTTAGAGCGAGAATATGATTTAGATTTAATTGTCACTTCTCCCTCTGTTGTTTATCAAGTGACTACGTTAAAAGGGGAAGTGATTATGATTGATAATCCCAGTCATTTACCTGAACCGAATCTTCGAGAAAAAATCGAAGAACCCTATGTGCGAGTCGAAATGATTACCCCCGAAGAATATGTGGGAACTTTAATGGATTTAGGTCAAACTCGTCGGGGGGATTTCAAGGATATGAAATATTTAACTCAGGGACGAACAACATTAGTTTATGAAGTTCCTCTAGCCGAAGTTGTGACCGATTTCTTTGATCAGATGAAGTCTCGCTCTCGCGGCTATGCCAGTATGGAGTATCATTTAATTGGTTATCGGGCAAATCCGTTAGTGAAATTAGATTTGTTGATTAATGGTGATCCGGTTGATTCTCTTTCAATGATTGTTCACCGGGATAAAGCTTATAATGTGGGTCGAGGAATGGTCGAAAAGTTAAAAGAGTTAATTCCTCGCCATCAGTTTAAAGTACCCTTACAAGCGACGATTGGTTCTAAAGTAATTGCGAGTGAACATATCCCCGCCTTACGAAAAGATGTATTAGCTAAGTGTTACGGGGGAGATATTAGTCGGAAGAAAAAATTACTCGCTAAACAGGCTAAAGGGAAAAAACGGATGAAATCACTCGGATCGGTTGATGTTCCCCAAGAAGCGTTTATGGCGGTATTACGACTCAATCAAGAATCGTGATGTACTTCCACCTGAGCATTTTTGATTAAGCTTGTTTGAGTATAGACGTAGCAGACTACGTCTATATGAATCCGCTCTAAACCCTGTTGCTTGTTGTCGCATTTTTTTTCAAAATTTCAGTTCAGATTCCCGTCGGTTAGGGGTTGACAAGGGGTGAGGAATACTGATAAATTATGGATAGTGTTTTTTATAATCGGTCTTTTGCAAAAATATTTTTGACGCGACCATCCAATTATCACCTAATAATACCCGGATCCGCCCCAAAAAGTCAAGAGAGTTTAGGAAAAAAAATCGCGAAATTTGCGGGAAAAACGAGTTAGAACGCAACAATCAAAGAATCGTTTGTTCCCATTGACAATGGCAGAGAAATGTGATGCGATGGATTTGGTGACATTTGTGGCATTTGCCCTGTAAAAACATCTAAGGTTGCATCAGATTAATACAGTAAACCCCAAAGCTCAACTTTTGTTGATTTGGATTTCTTGCCAGAGTTTTGTACTATGGAATTACCCTCTACGTTTGCGTGGTTAGTGCAACAATGAGAATTTTAGTAACAGGCGGAGCAGGTTTCATCGGTTCACAATTGATTGACCGATTAATGGAGCAAGGACATGAGGTTGTTTGCCTGGATAATTTCTTTACAGGTACGAAACGAAACCTAATTAAATGGCTGGGAAATCCTTACTTTGAATTGATACGCCATGATATCACAGAACCGATTCGGATAGAAGCCGATCAAATCTACCATTTGGCTTGTCCGGCGTCTCCGGTTCACTATCAGTACAACCCCGTCAAAACGATTAAAACCAATGTAATGGGAACCCTGAATATGTTAGGGTTAGCCAAACGGGTAAAAGCACGGTTTTTGTTGGCTTCAACATCCGAAGTTTACGGAGATCCTCACGTGCATCCCCAAACTGAAGATTATCGGGGAAACGTTAATCCGATTGGGATTCGCAGTTGCTACGATGAAGGAAAGCGAGTCGCAGAAACCTTAGCCTTTGACTATCATCGCCAAAATGGAGTTGATATTCGAGTTGCTCGGATTTTTAATACTTACGGACCTCGGATGTTAGAAAACGATGGTCGAGTCGTGAGTAACTTTATTGTACAAGCTTTGCAAGGAATTCCGTTAACGGTTTATGGTGATGGTTCTCAAACTCGTAGCTTTTGCTATGTGTCTGATTTAGTTCAGGGGTTAATGAGTTTGATGAATGGGGATTATATTGGCCCGGTTAATTTAGGAAATCCCGGTGAATATACCATCCTGGAGTTAGCCCAAAAAATTCAGGGTATGATTAACCCCGATGCTGAAATTCAATTTAAACCGCTTCCTCAAGACGATCCTCGACAAAGACAACCTGACATTACTAAAGCCAAAACCTATCTCAATTGGGAACCCACCATTGCTTTAGAAGACGGCTTAAAAATGACAATAGACGACTTTCGTCAACGAATTTTCGAGGAAAAGTCGAAACAACAATAAAATAGAAACAGGATTCAACAGGCATCGAATACCGCGTGAATTGCTGTTCAGTCATGGGTAAAGCTATCCCATCTCAAAATACATTGCTTTTTTGTTCCGTTCATAGAATGAGGATATCATTATTATGCGAGTTTGTGTGATTGGTACGGGATATGTCGGTTTAGTAACTGGAGTGTGTCTCGCTCATACTGGCCACGATGTCATTTGTGTAGATAATAACGAAGAAAAAGTCAAATTGATGAAATCCGGACAGTCGCCGATTTATGAACCGGGTTTATCAGAATTAATGAAGAAAAATATGGAAGATGGACGCTTGTCCTTTACTTCTGATTTAGGTGCAGGGGTGAGTCACGGAGATATTTTATTTATTGCGGTGGGAACTCCGGCTTTACCTACAGGTGAAAGTGATACTCGCTATGTGGAAGCCGTTGCCCGTGGAATTGGTTCTCACTTAAAAACAGGGTACAAAGTTGTCGTTAATAAATCCACTGTACCCATTGGTTCCGGTGACTGGGTTCGGATGATTGTTTTAGATGGAGTTGCAGAACGACAAAAAGAAACGGGAGGAAGCGGAACCGGAGAAGTAGAATTTGATGTGGTGAGTAACCCCGAATTTTTGCGAGAGGGTTCGGCAATTTATGACACGTTTAACCCGGATCGGATTGTTTTGGGAAGCAATAGCCAAAGAGCGCTAGACATGATGCAGGAGCTTTATACGCCGATTATAGAGCGTAAATGTGCTGATGATCCGACTTTACCCCCTGTTCCTGTGGTGATGACGGATTTGAGTTCCGCCGAGATGGTCAAATATGCGGCAAATTCATTCTTAGCGACTAAAATTAGTTTTATTAATGAAATTGCTAATATTTGCGATCGCGTGGGAGCCGATGTTAAACAGGTTGCGGTGGGGATTGGTTTAGACTCACGCATTGGAAGTAAGTTTTTACAAGCAGGTATTGGTTGGGGGGGTTCTTGTTTCCCGAAAGATGTTTCTGCTCTAATTCATACGGCGGATGACTATAATTATGAAGCACAGTTGTTAAAATCAGCCGTAGAAGTGAACAACCGTCAACGGTTAATCGCGATTGAAAAGTTACAACAAATGCTGAAAATTCTGAAGGGGAAAACCGTCGGATTATTAGGCTTAACCTTTAAACCGGATACTGATGATTTACGAGATGCTCCTGCGTTAAATATTATTGAACAACTCAATCGTTTAGGGGCTAAAGTCAAAGCCTATGACCCAATTATTTCTCAAACGGGAATGCGTCATGGTTTATCGGGTGTGATTGTTGAAACCGATCCCGAACTGTTAGCCGATGGTTGTGATGCCTTAGTTGTGATTACTGAATGGGAACAGTTTCAGAAACTCGACTACAGTAAGATGGCGAAGTTAATGCACTCGGCGGTTTTAATTGATGGACGGAACTATCTGGATCGCAAACAGTTAGAAAAAGCTGGATTCCAATATGTTGGTGTCGGACATTAAACGCTGAATATTAAGAGTTAAGAGATTGTACGGAAGGGTTAAGATTAGCTCTTCCGTATTTTTGAATAGCGTTAAATTAACGATTTAAAGTTAATAGTTTACAGTACAACCCAAACATAAGTCATCAGCAAAGTGATTAAAGTAAGCGGTACACCGAAGCGCAAATGCTGCCAAAAAGACAGAGAATATCCTTGAGAAGCGGCGGCTTCTACCATAATCAAATTAGCAACAGAACCAAATAATGTGAAATTCCCCGCCAGAGTTGAACCCGCTCCTAACAAGACCCAAGCCTGGGTTGCATCTCGGGGAATAAACGACTGAAGTAGGAGAACCGTTGGCACATTAGAAATAAGATTTGAGAGGATTGTTGTCACGGCTAATAAACCCCCAGGATGGGTAATCCACTCCTCAAAAAAGTTCACTAAGTTTAACGTTTTTACAGAGTTGGTGAGGATAAATAACCCGGAAAACATGACTAATAATGACCAATCTATCGCCATTAATACACGATTGGATTTAATGCGGCGAGTAATCAGCAAACAAGACGCGGCGAATAAGGCGGACTCAGCTAGGGGTAAACCGATGACAAAAGCGGTTAGCAGTAAACTGGTGACAATTAAGGTTTTAACGAGTAAGGGTCGATGGAGGCGCAGTCGAGGAAGTTCGGGAGGTGAACAAGGTTTAAGCGATCGCACATCTGGATATAATAACCATAACAACCCGATTTGTACGCCTAATCCTAAAATCGCTACAGGGGCTAATGTTTGAGTAAATTCCAGATAGCCAATTCCAGAGAAAGAACCGACGAGAATATTTTGGGGATTTCCACTGAGAGTCGCCAAAGACCCAATATTTGTCGCGCCTGCGATCGCTAAAAGATAGGGAATTGGATTTAAGTTCAGCGATTGGGTTAACCCCAAGATCAGGGGAGTGCTAACTAATGCTAAAGTATCATTTAAAAAAAAAGCTGATAGTAATGCGGTTCCCAGTGTTAATACTGTAATCAACCCTAAAGGACTGCGGGTTAAGCGCAGGAGATGAACCAAAGTTAGATTAAAAAAGCCTGAATAGGAAAGGTAAGCATTGATCACCATCATACTCAACAAAAAAACAATCGTTGAACCATCAATTGCGTTCCATGCTTGATCAACATTAAGGGTTCCTAATACAATCACTCCGGCTGATCCCACTAAAGCTATGGTGGCGCGGTTCATCCGTAAACCGGGTATATATCCCAATGCTAACCCCAAGTAGGTCAGTACAATCACCCCAACCTGAATCCCTTTTAAAAGGCTTGTCATTTTTCTCCTCAACCTTGATCTGACCTGAAATTAGCCGGAAAGCGAAGTTTAGATGATATGATAATCCAGAAATTTTCCTGTAGCATTTTCTCTATCCCTTCTTATTTCTAGATTCACTATGGTTTTTTCTCCCTTATCCCGTTGTACTTTTCTGGGATTCCCCCAGGACAGACCTCAAACCTGGCGCTGGTTGTCACGAATTGTATTATCAATTGGTACGGTGAGTTTATTAGCGGCTCCGGCGGCGGCGTTTCCTTCTTTTAATTTACTGAATCGTCACGATTATCGCAGGTGTGCTGAGGGTTTACGCAATGCAGGAATTAGTTCTCAACTCTCAGCAGAAGCCTGTGCAGGTGCCATTCGTCCGAGAGATCTAGCTCAATGTGTGACCCGTATTCGCAACTCTACTGTAATTAGTAGTGATGAAGCATTAGTCGGTTGTGTCAGTGTACGCCGTCCACAAGAGTTAGGAACTTGTGTAACGGGTATTGTTCAGGTGGCGGGTACTGCTGATCCTTTAAATGTACTGAATGGTTGTGTGTCTAGTCTGTTACCCGAACGGTATTCTTTTTGTGTCATCGGGTTAGTGCAAGCTCATGGAGATATTCCTGTTAATGATTTATTAGAGACTTGTCTTCACCCATCCGAAAAGTTTACCGACTTGAATTTAGGGTTTTAAAGGATATCAATCCTGGTGTGTTGGGGGGGTTGACATGGGGTAGCGGCTCAAGGTATATTTATAAAGTATTTTATAATCGAGTGTAAGCAAAAATATTTTTTTCACGCAGATTTCCATTATGAGACAATCATAACTCGAACCCCTCCCCAAAGTCAATAGAGTCGGTCAAAAAAATCGCGAAAATTTCGATAAACAGAATTTTTGGAGGGAGTTAATCAGAGTGACCTGTGTTTAACAGGTGTGAATTTTATCTAATACCATGTGAAAGACTGTTTCTGCTGCTTGTTCAACGGGGGAACTCAATTCCCAACCAAAATCCAAACATTCAGCTTCTATTAAATAAACAGTGACATCCTGGGGAAAATTGTCTTGAAAAATACGACGACCCGCAGCCAAAGCATGATCCCAGCGAAAATCATGTAAATTATAACTGGCTTCGGGTAATTGTTCAAGTTCGGTACCGGGAACTTCAAAAACGGCGCCGGGTTCAGAACCCGTTGAACTTGCATCAAGAATAATTAACTGTTGGCTTCCTCTAGCTTTGAACATGACTTCCATTCCCGCCGTTCCACAGTCGAAAACTTGTACATTTGGATAAGAATTTTGGATAAGATATTGTTGTAAACGTTGAGCAATAATGACCCCGACTGCATCATCACAGCGATTGAGATTACCACATCCTATAATTGTTAACATTGATTTCTTAAATATTCTATTGTAACCGATAGTTGTAAAAAATGATAACAACCAACACTCAACTCACCCTAGAAGAATTTCTCGCCCTTCCCGAAACCGACTTAAACTGTGAATTAATTAACGGAAAAGCAGTTCCTAAAATGGCACCCAAACGTTTTCATTCTCGACTCACAGGTACTTTGTATACCCTCTTAACCGAATGGTGTCAAAACCGGGGAGAAGTGGGGATAGAATGGGCCGTTATTCTCAAAAGAAATAATCGAGATTGGGTTCCGATTCCCGACTTACTTTATATTTCCTATAATCGCCTTCCGTTAGAACGATTTGAGGATGAAGCTTGTCCAGTTTCGCCAGAATTAGCCATTGAAATTATATCACCCGATCAAACATTTGGGGAGATGAGCGAAAAAGCAATGGATTATCTGAATGCAGGAGTATCGAGAGTTTGGGTGATTGACTCGAAAGCCAAAACCATCACCATTTTTTATCCCGATGCACCCCCGCAAACGAAACGAGACGAAGCAACCTTGAGCGATAATTTATTAGAAGAAATAACATTCACCGCCCAACAAATTTTTCAACAAGCAGGTATTATTTAACGTAGGGGCGCAACGCTTGCGCCCAAAAAGACCATCGAATCAAATCTCCTTAAGCCGTGCGGAACCGGGCTAATTCTTCCCCTGTTTTGGCATCATGGGCGTGAACAGTACAAACCAAACAAGAGTCAAAAGACCGCGCCACATGACCGACTTCTACGGGGTCATTTTTATCAGCAATGGGTGTACCAATTAACGCTTCTTCGATAGGGCCACGAACACCTTCACCATCACGAGGGCCAATATTCCAAGTCGAAGGGGCGAGAATTTGATAGTTTTTAATTTTGCCATCTTCAATTTCAACCCAATGACACAAAGCGCCGCGACTGGCTTCTGTTGCCCCCCAACCCCGTCCGTCTTTTTGGGTGGGTTTAATATACCAGGGTTCGCGTAGTTTAAATTCGCGCAGACACCGTTCAACTTCTCGATATAATTTCACTTGTTCGTGCATTCGGGCTAACTGACGCAGATGGACACTCGGCCCGCCCATTTTTTTGAACATATCGAGAATGAAGCCATCATAATGCTGCCAACTTTCGCCATGATGTCCGCCTGCGACGAGTTGACGCGACAGTGAACCCACTTCTAGACGACCCATATCTTGGTGTTTAACTGCGGTTGACCAAGTATAAGCCCCATCTAAGAAATTAACATCGTTGTTTTGTTGGGGAACCGTAAAACGGTCAAAAGGATGCACATCTTCGTTACCTTCTTCGTACCAAGAATGGGTGGTATTTTCACGAGTAAAATGATGTTCCATCAGTTGATGGGTATCGCTAAAACTATCATAAACCCCGCTTTTCATAATCACCGCCCCATTGCGTCCGGCAATTGTTGGGCGTTGGTATCTGTCTTCGTGGGGGAGATAGCCCCAACTCATGTATTTTCCGGTTCCCGCCCCAAATTTATCTAAACCGATATCTAACCCCATTCGCCAATAAAAGCCTAAGTCGGAGTTAAGATGATTCGGACTCTCATTCAACCAGTCCATAAAATCATCATAGGACTGAATTTCTTCGTAACGTTCTAAGGAACAGCCTAACCAAACAGGTTCTAACCAATTGGTGCGGAAATATTCTAAAATCGACCAAGCGCGGGTAATATCAGTTAAGGTGGGCGCACACATCACTCCACCGGGAACCATGAAGCTAGAATGAGGCCATTGTCCGCCAAATAGGGCATAAATTTCAACGGGTTTGGCGGAAATTGTTACCCCAATTTCGTAGGATGTTCCGGTATAAGCCGCAAACCGACGACAAGCTTCTTCATAAAAGCGGCTATTTTGATATTTTTTGTTGGTAAGGTCAATGGCAAACAAGCCATAAAAATAACGGGGATGGCTTTGAATGGTTTCGACTAACTGACCTAAATTTTTGGCTAAAATTGCATTGCGAGGAACTTCGGTTTCCCAAGCGGTATCTAATGCCCAAGATGCACAAGTTAGGTGAGAGGCGCCGCAAATTCCGCAAACTCTCGGTGTGACAATTAATCCAGCTTGGGGGTCTTTTCCTCTGAGAATTACTTCAAACCCGCGAAACAGTTGGGCTTGAGTCCAAGCGTTAACGACTTGACCATCTTGGATATCAACTCTTACATCTAAGTCTCCCTCAACGCGACCTACGGGAGAAATATCTAAAGTTTCGATAGATGTTCTTTGTGCAACCATGTTTGTCCTCTCAATTAATTTAGGTGATAGGGGATAGGTAACAGGGGACAGTTATTAATGATGAATCTTTCCTATTACCTATTTCCTCTTTGTCGGTATCGGCTTAAAAGCGGTTTATTACACGGTAAAAATATCTTCTTCTGCCCATTTTGGGGTAGAATCTTTTGCGACAATCGTTAATAGGGCATAGTCTTTGCGGTTAATTCCGGTTGGTAATTCTTTGGGAACACCCATCACCGTTTGGGTTTTAAAAACCGTTCCGGGTTTGAGGTCATGGAAGGGAAATTCGGGTTCGGTACAGCCTAAACAAGGCATTCCGGCGCGGGTTTTAGAAGAAACGCGGTTCCATAAAATGCGGTTACAGGAAGAATGGGTCATGGGTCCGCGACAGCCTAAGTCATAGAATAGACAGCCTTTGCGTTGTCCGAAGTCGGAGGTTGAGGCTTTATAGGCAAAGTGGATATTGCGGGTACATCCGGTTTGGGTGAAACTTTTGAAGAAGGTTTCGGGGCGATGAAATTCGTCTAAGGTAATATCATCGAGTCTTCCGGTGGCAACTGCGACTAAAATTTGAGTGATCCAGTCAGGATGGGCGGGACAACCGGGAATGTTGATGACGGGAAACCCGGCTTGACTCACATAGTCAGGGCCTAGAAAGCCGCCTTTTTGTCGTTTGAGGAATTGTAACCCTTCTGACTCGCTGGGGTTGGGCGCCATTGCGGGAATACCGCCATAGGTTGCACAGTCTCCGACAGCGACAACAAATTTAGCCACTTTGGACAGGTCAGATAACCAGTCTTTCATCGGACGGTCTGCAAAACGGTTCCATTCTCCGGTGCCTTTGGGGGCGTTGACGACGCTGCCTTCAAAGACGAGAATATCAACGGGGACGATGCCGTTAATGCAGTCTCGCAGGAGTTTTTTTAGGCTGTCTCCGAGTTCGAGTCCGAGGGAGGGATGCCAGAGAAGGTTGATGTTAAAGTCGGTTATTAGGTCACAGACGCTGGGTTCTTCGGCGTTGAGAAAGGACATGGTGTTTCCTGAACAGGCCCCACCTTGCAGCCAGAGGACGTTCGCCACAGTAATTCTCCTATTGCAATGCGGATAAATTTGGGTATTAGATGACGATGAGTTTTGACCATTATCTATTACAATTTTTTAGATTTTGATGATATTGGCGATTTTTTTTAGATTTATTGGCGGAGAATTTACAAAAGTTTTTATTCGTTGTATTGTGAAAAAGTCTCTCGCTAATTCGGAAAAACTAGGATCAGTGTTTTCTCTTAAATTTCCGGCAAGCTAGACTGATCAAGGCTTACAAAAAAAATAAAAAAATAGTTAAATTCAGCTATTCATAACAACAATCGGATTAAACTCTGTAATCGTATCAGACAATACAGTTATTAAAGATCAAGAAGGATTAGGTTTGAGCAACATAGCGTGATTATATTTTCTCGAAATTGTGAGATTGACGTGGGTTCTTGTATTGAGTTTTTAGAAGATAACGTTAATCTCTAAATTGATTTGTCAACTCGTTTACCCCTAGAATAGTTGTGACACAAAGTTTTACTGAGTCTGCTGTCAAAGCTGCTACGGCTGCGGTTGAGTCTGAAGCCGCGACTGTTGCTGAAAAAGTGCAAATGTTAACCGAAATTGCCCGGGGGTTGCTGCAAAAACCTAAAGGCATTGAACAGATAGAAGCGGCGGTGTTATTATATCGTCAAGCGATTGAGTTGTGCGGTTCAGAATATCCCCTCTTAAAAGCACGGGCGACGGTGGGTGTAGGAATTGCGTTGCGAACCTATCCCGGGGAAAGTTCGGAAGGGTTAGTTGCGGCGAAACAGTATTTTGAAACGGCATTACCGATTTTACAACAACAGGCTGCCCCCGAAGAAGTTGCCGAAGTGCAGATGAATTTGGGGTTGATTTTTCAAGCGTTGGTGCCGTTTAATCTGGCTCAAACCAAAGATGCAATTCAAGCCTATCAACAGGCGTTAGAAGTGTTTACGGCGACAGAATATCCCCAAGAGTACGCTATCTTACACAATAATATTGCGATCGCCTATTTGTCAATGTCGTTGTCAGGAAACGGGGAAGATATGCGTCAGGCGTTGGCGGTACAGTCTTTTGAAGAAGCGTTAAATTGGATTACTTTAACCGATCATCCGGTTGAATATGCGATGTTACAAAATAATCTGGGAAATGCGTTGCAATATCTCCCCAGTGTTCATCCGGTTGAGAATAATCTGCGGGCTTTAAAGGCTTATAACGAAGCGTTAAAAGTGCGAACCGCTACAGATACTCCGGTTGAATATGCCAATACCATTGCCAACAAAGCCAATATTTTATTTAACCTTCCGGATAACGTAGAAAACCCAGAAGCGGGAAACCCGAATCACCTCAAAAATGCAAAAACTCTCTACGAAGAAGCCCAATCTATTTTTACTCAATATGGGGAGTCAGAACGGGCAGAAATGGTAGGTCAGGCGTTACAAGATTTGGATGCGGAATTACAAGCGTTGTCGTCTTAAACCATCACAAGGAGAACAGCATGAATGAATTGCTACAAGCCCTCTTAGAAGTGTTAAATACAACGGCTGTACAAACATTTTGGCAGGATTTAATTGCCGGAGAAATTACCCTATTAACGGGAATTGTTTGGTTAGCCGTTGCGGGTGCTGTTTCTATTGTTGGCGGTGCCATCGGTGGGGTTTTACTCGCGAGAAAAGACTTGGGTTATGGTCTTTCGGCGATGATTGGCGGTTTATTTGGGCCTGTGGGGGTTTTACCTGCGATTGCCCTCGGATTGATTGTCTTGAAGTTTGTTTAGAATCAAGGAGAACCTCTCATGTTAGAAGTAGGTTGGTTCAGTACCAAGTTGCTCTTAAAAGGGAAATTATTGCGAAATCCGGGCTATTTTATTCGTCAAAGTGCTATCGGGTTAACATTAGGTTTACTGTTGTTTGTGGGGTTGGATAAAATTGGTGTAACTTTGTGGTTGCCCATTGTTTTATCGAGTTTGTTAACGGGAATTGCCATGCCATTTCTGTTGAAAGATGTCAAAATGAAATAACCCCAGTTTCCCAAATTTGTAGGATGGGTTAGCGCAGTGTAACCCATCAAAACCTATTAAAATAGCCGCAAGTTGGCTTCCCTACGGGTTAACTTTTAATTAAAATAACAAGATAAAACTATACAAATATTATGACTTCAACGCCAATTTATTCCCAAGATGCCATAACTTTAGAAGATTTGGTTCAAGAAATAAAATTTTTTGAAAATGCAGTTTTAGAATGGCATGAACCGGAAAAATTAGCGGTTGTTGAAGGGTTAAAACAATCGATAGAAGCCTTACATAAAGAAGCGCTAATTCGGTTAATTCGCAGTATTAAACAAGAATCTCTCCCCGCCTTACGTCATGCCGTTGAAGATGAAATTGTTTATGGACTGTTGCGGTATCACGAACTCGTTAAACCACCCCAACCCCCGCTAGAAACTCGCATTCAACAAGCCTTAGAAGAAGTACGTCCGGGATTAAAAAGTCATAACGGCGATGTGGAATTAGTAGCAATTAAACTCCCTGATATAGTAGAAGTTAAATTAGTGGGAACTTGTAGCAATTGTCCGGCTTCTACGTTAACGCTTAAACAAGGGGTCGAACAAGCGATTAAAAATCATTGTCCCGAAATTCAGCAGGTTATCTCGGTTAATACTCCCGTTTCTACGAACAATTCTTCTTCTATTACCAGCCCCTTTTCTACAGATAACGAAGCAGGTTGGGTTGCGTTAACCACAATTGAACAGATTCCAGAGGGGGGAATTTTAGCCCTAGAATTGGATGGCTTAAAACTCATTATAACCCGATTTTCTGATCAAATTCAAGCCTATCGCAACAGTTGTACTCATCTAGCCATGCCGTTAGATAAAGGAGAAATAAAAGAGGGAATTCTAACTTGTCCGTTTCATCATTTTCAATACAATTTAGAAACTGGAGACTGTCTCACCGCCCCCGAAATGCCCTTACAACCCTATCCCGTTAAACGAGTGGGGGAACGAGTGTTAGTCAGAGTTTAATTAATATTTGAATGAATACCCCAATTAATTCTCAATCTTCTTCTATTCAAGATATTTTCTCCCCAGAAGGTGCCGAAATTATTCTCGGACAACAACCGTCTGATGTGTTGGCGGTTCCCCTCGAACCCAATGCCACGACAATGTTTGGGCCGCGTGGCTTGTGTTGGGTGGAAAATGGGCCGTTGTGGGTGGCTGATACCGGACATCATCGCTTGTTGGGATGGCGCCAATGTCCAGAAATTGACGGACAGGCGGCGGACTGGGTTATCGGACAACCGGACTTTAAGCAAGAAGGACAAAACGCCAACGGTTCCCCGACGGCTGCAACGGTGAGTGTTCCGACGGGAATGTGTGTTTGTGGTGAAAGTTTGGCGGTTGCTGATGCGTGGAATCATCGGGTTTTAATTTGGAAAAACGTTCCTCAAGATAGCAATATTCCAGCGGATATTGTTCTCGGACAAGCCAATTTTACTGCTAACGAACCGAACCGAGGCGAGTTTGAAACGGCTGCCAATCGAATGCACTGGCCCTATGGGGTTTTCTATTATAATGGGTTGTTTTTTGTGGCGGATACGGGCAACAGACGGGTGTTAGTTTGGCGGGAATTTCCCACAGAAAATGGTCAACCTGCGGACTTTGTTTTAGGACAGCCGGATTTGGTTTCTCGTAATGAAAATGGCGGCGATAGTCCGACGGCTTCGAGTATGCGTTGGCCCCATGCGTTAACGGTTTGGAATCATCGTTTTGTTGTTACCGATGCGGGGAATAATCGGATAATGATTTGGGATAATATTCCCACAGAAACGAATCAACCTTGTGACTTTATTTTGGGTCAAACGGGTTTTGATAGTGTTGAATTGAATCAAGGGGTTTATTTCCCCTCTGACTCCAGTTTAAGTATGCCTTATGGGGTGGCTGCAACATCAGAATGGTTGATTGCGGCTGATACGGCAAACTCAAGGTTAATGGGATGGAAAGGTGATATTTCAACGGGAAAATCTGCGGAAATGTTAACAGGTCAATCTAATTTTAAGAGTAAAAGTGAAAACCGTTGTTATGGCAATGCAACTCGCAATAGTTTGTGTTGGCCCTACGGAATTCAAGTGTATGGAAATACGGCAATGATTGCCGATTCTGGGAATAATCGGGTGTTATTATGGTCGATAGGTTAAACCTATAATTAATAGGAATTATCTCGCCTAACTCTTGATAACGGGGGGTTTCTCCGGGATCAATATTGCGACTGGGAAAGAGAACAACGCCTCGCCAGTCGTTCATGAGATCGGTTTTATTAAGATAAAGAAAAAATTCGGCAAAAAATCGGGAATAAAAGCAAAAATCGGGTTGAAACTGAACTTCTGCCAAGTATATCGGCGGGTTAATTGCGTTAAGATTGGGGATAAAAACTCCATCAATTCTAAACGAAAGTTGTTTGATTTAAACGGATGCAAACTGATAATTTTCGGCTTCTTCGGGTGAACGATTAATCAGTTCAAAAAAAATACCCGGAAAGGCTTCAAAGAGTCGATAAAAGAGAGTATTTGATTTTTGAGAAAATTTTGTAACAAAAAATAACACAGCGATCGCCAAAAAAGCCTGAAGAAAGACCAAAGAAATTCCCCCGATCACCCAATAAAGATTCACAATAAAGGTATAGGGTCTATATGAATGAAAAATGATTACGATAACGGGTCACATAGCTGAAGAAATTCGCATTTACGGTATTGTTCAAGGGGTGGGGTTTCGTCCGACTGTTTATCGTCTTGCCCTAGACTGTGGCTTATTGGGAGAGGTTTGCAATGACGGAGAAGGGGTGTTAATTCGGGTGCTGGGCGATCGCAATTCTATTGATACATTTGTTCATCGTTTGAAAACTGAACCGCCTCCTTTAGCAAAAATAGAGTCAATTTCTCGCTCTCCCTACACAGGCGATCGCACTTTTTCTAAGTTTAGCATAATTTTGAGTAAAAGCAACAAAATTAGAACAAAAATTGCTCCCGATGCGGCAACTTGTCCGGCGTGTAAACAGGATATTTTCGACCCTTTAAGTCGATTTTATCGCTATCCTTTTACCAATTGTACACACTGCGGCCCTCGTTTAAGTATTATCAAAAAGTTGCCATACGACCGACAAAATACCAGTATGGCGGGGTTTAAATTTTGTGGAGACTGCCAAGAAGACTATAAAGATCCACTCAATAGACGCTTTCACGCCCAACCGACCGCTTGCCATATTTGCGGCCCCCAAGTAACATTAGAACGGGCGGATGGTAAACCCGTAACCGCCCATATGTTCTCGATGTTAGATGAAGTTGATGCGGTTTGTACGCTACTTCAACGCGGGCAAATTGTGGCGATCAAAGGGTTAGGGGGATTTCATCTGGCTTGTGATGCAACAAACGAAGAAATTGTCCAGAAATTACGTCTTCGTAAACGTCGCCCCGATAAACCTTTAGCATTGATGGCACGAGATATTAATATTATTGAAAACTATTGTATTGTTACCCCAGAAGAACGAGAATTATTAGAAAGTTCAGCCGCACCGATTGTTTTATTGCGTCGGGAAAAAAGCTTAAAAGATGGAATTGCTGCTTCTGTAGCACCTCATCAAAATTATTTAGGGTTTATGTTACCCTATACGCCGTTACATCATTTAGCATTGAGAAGATTAGAGATTCCAATTGTTCTCACCAGTGCAAATTTTTCTGATGATCCGCAATGTATTGATAATGGAGAAGTTAAAAGAAAACTTTCTAATGTAGCTGATTATTTTATATTCCATAATCGGGAAATTGTCAACCGGGTTGATGATTCAGTTGTCAGAATTTCTAATAACCGTTTACAAATTCTACGTCGGGCGAGAGGATACGCCCCAGCACCAATAAATTTACCCCCAGATTTTCTGGATAAACCTGCTATTTTAGCAATGGGAAGTGAACTAAAAAATACCTTTTGTTTGTTGCGAGAAGGTCAGGCGATTTTATCTCAACATATTGGAGATTTAGAAAACGCTTTAGCCGCAGAAGCCTATCAGAAAACGTTGAATCTTTATTTAGGTTTATTGGAACATCAACCCAGTGCAATTGCCGTTGATTTACATCCCGAATATTTATCCACAAAACTCGGGAAAGAAATCGCTGAAAGCAATAATATTCCGATTTATTCCATCCAACATCATCACGCTCATATAGCCGCTTGTATGGCAGAAAATGGTTTATCTATAAATACAAAACCCGTTTTGGGAATAGCTTTAGATGGGTTGGGATATGGAGAAGATGGAACGATTTGGGGCGGTGAATTTTTGTTAGCAGATTATCGCAGTTTCAAACGCTTGGGAACATTTAAACCCGTAGAAATGATCGGCGGGGAACAGGCAATTTATCAACCCTGGCGGAATACTTACGCCCATTTAAAAGCAGCCTTTGGGGAGGATTTATCTACAAAAGTTATGGGTTTAAGATTAGGTGAATTTTTAGTTCAACAACCGTTAAAATTACTGGATCAATTAATTACAAAACAGATTAATTCTCCTCTGGCTTCTTCCTGTGGACGGTTGTTTGATGCGGTGGCGGGGGCAATCGGAATTTGTCGCGAAAGTTGCAGTTATGAAGGACAAGCGGCGATTACACTAGAAGCGATCGCGGAAGACTATCTATTAAATTACTCTGAAGAAATTGAGCCTTATCCTTTTCTGGTGAGAAAATTAGAATGCTCGTTATTGTCTATCGAACCTCGTCCGATGTTGGAAGCTTTGTTAGCAGACTTGCGACAAAATATTCCAGTGGGGATGATGGCGGCGAAGTTTCATTTTGGGTTAGGTGAAGCGATATCAATCCTGGTTGATCGCTTAAAGACTGAAACAAATTTTCATCAAGTTATTTTAACAGGAGGTGTGTTTCAAAATCAACTTTTATTAACCCAAGTTTGCAAGCATTTAACAGCCAAAAACCTCGAAGTTTTAACCCCTAGCCAAGTTCCAGCGAATGACGGGGGACTCTCTCTCGGACAAGCCGTAATTGCGGCTGCTAAACTTGAAAAATAATCAATTACTCTAAAAACAATGTGTTTAGGAATTCCCGGTCAAATTACTGAAATTACTGACATCACCAATAAGTTAGCAATGGTTAATATTGGCGGTGTCAAACGACAGGTTAATATAGCTTGTATCGTCGATGAAACTCACCCCGTTGAGTCTTGTGTTGGGGATTGGGTGTTGGTTCATGTCGGTTTTGCGATGAACCGAATTGATGAAAAAGAAGCCGCAGAAACGTTAGAAATTTTACAGCAATTAGCGGCCCTTCAGTAGAAAATCAAGCCAGCCTCCCTACTTTGGAGAAAATAAGGATGCAAACCGCCCCTGAAACACTTTCTTGGTCTGATATTCCCACCGATGTTAAAGATTTGTTAATGCAAGCGGTCGAACAGTGGGAAGATACGCCAAAATCAGAACAGTACATCTATCAAGCCTTAGAAAAAGCGGGAGAAAATTATGATGTACTCATTGGGGTGTATCGTTATTTTTTCTATAAAAATCAGCCCAAAATGGCGTTAAAAATCGCAGAAATTGTTTTGAATAAAATCAAAAAAGAGGAACAATTACCCGAAAATTGGGAAGACCAAAAACCACGATTAATTCAAGACAAAGATCAGCCCAAAATTAGACTCTACCTAAATGCTTATGCCGCAACAGGTTATATTTTAGCTCGTTTAGGTCAAATCGAACAAGCCAAACAAATCACGGAACAAGTTAAAGAAATCGATACCCAAAGACAATCTAGCGCGACAACGGTTTTTGAAGTATTAACCCGTGAACCAGACGAAGAATAAATTTATAAATCCATTCATAAATCAATTAAAACGAGGAGAACACCACTAATGAAATATGTTGATGAATTTAGAGATCCGCAAAAATTACAAGCCTTAATGAAGGAAATAAACCGCCTAGCGTTAATACTTGAACGGACACCCGAACACCCGTTAAAAATCATGGAAGTTTGCGGGGGTCATACTCATTCTATCTTTAAATATGGCATTGAAGAACTTCTTCCAGATAGTATTGAACTCATTCATGGCCCCGGTTGTCCGGTGTGTGTGATGCCGCGAGGAAGACTGGATGCTGCGATTAAATTAGCCGACATTCCTAACGTTATTTTTACCACCTTTGGCGATGCAATGCGGGTGCCGGGTTCCCAAAAAAGTCTGCTACAAGCCAAAGCGGAAGGCGCCGATATTCGCATGGTTTATTCGCCCTTAGACGCCTTACCCATTGCCAAACAAAACCCCGATAAACAAGTAATTTTCTTTGGATTAGGCTTTGAAACAACGGCGCCCAGTACCGCTTTTACGATTCTACAAGCCGCAGCCGAAAATATCAAAAATTTCAGTATTTTTTGCAATCATGTGATTGTTGTTCCCGCCTTAGAAGCATTATTAGATAACCCCGATTTAGAACTCGATGGATTTATCGGCCCCGGTCATGTTAGTATGGTAATAGGTTCAAATCCCTATCAAATTATTGCTGAAAAATATAATAAACCCGTTGTTGTTTCCGGCTTTGAACCCTTAGATATTGTGCAGTCTGTTTGGATGTTGCTGCAACAGTTAGTAGACCGACGTTGTGAGGTCGAAAATCAGTATAAACGTCTGGTTCAACCGGATGGAAACCCGATGGCGTTAGAAGCCATTCAAAAAGTATTTGAAGTGCGAGAAGAATTTGAATGGCGGGGACTGGGAGAAATTGCCCAGTCAGGACTAAAAATTAATTCAAATTATGCCCAATTTGATGCGGAGGTTAAGTTTAATATTTCTGATGTGAAAGTTCCCGATGCAGCCGCTTGTCAATGTGGAGAAATTCTCAAAGGAGTCTTAAAACCCTGGCAATGTAAAGTATTCGGAACCGCTTGTACACCAGAAACACCCATCGGAACCTGCATGGTTTCTTCAGAAGGGGCTTGTGCGGCTTATTACAAATATGGTCGCCTTTCAACCGTTGCAAAAGCCAACAAACCCCAACGTTCAAAAGCAAAAGTCTAAAGCTTTCTATCTTTTTTATAGCAACAAACGAGGAGTAAAACGGTATGCCATTTGTCACAATTCAAATTGGAGAAGGTCATTCTATTGAAAAGAAACGAGAACTGGCAAAAGCCATAACCGATACTTTGGTTGAAACATTGGGAACAAAACGAGAATGGGTGACAATTCATATTGATGAATTTAACCGGGATAATTGGGCGGTAGGTGGTGAATTACACTCCGACAAACACCCCGGACGTCACGCTGAAAAATCCGCTTAAGGTGTTGGGAGTAATAGGATTAAACCGTTCAAGGGAAACTTTAAACTATTACTCCCCGAATAATATTTATTAGATAATCAGCGATACCATGACTCAGCCATTCATTACTAAACCGCTTAGTAAAATTGAACTCAATCCCGGTAGTAAAATCAAAATTTATGATATAAACTGGCAGGAGTTTGAAGGGCTGATCGATGAGTTTGGAGAACGGCGAGATGTTCGCATGGCTTACTATCAAGGAACCTTAGAAATTATGGCTCCCCGACCCGAACATGAACGCTCAACTGTTGTAATTTCTGACTTAGTGAAAGTTATTTTGAGAGTAAAAAAACAGCCTTGGGAGTCTCTCCGTTCGACAACATTAAAACGAAAAATAATGGCGGTTGGAGTTGAACCCGATGACTGTTTCTATATCAAAAATTATCGGGCTGTTATCGGGAAAGAAAGGTTAGACTTGGATAACGATCCGCCTCCAGACTTGGCGATTGAAACCGATGTCACCTCATTTACAGAAATTAGTGCCTATGAAGCTTTAAAAGTTCCTGAAGTTTGGATTTATGCCCAAAATATTTTAACGATTCATCTATTTCAAGGAGGCAAATATATCGAATCTCAAACCAGTTTAATCTTTCCAGATTTACCCATTTTTGAAGTCATTCCAGAAACCATAACAAAAGCAAAACAGATAGGAATAAGCCAAGCTTTAGCAGAATTTGAAACTCAGTTATTAACAAATAAAAGTTAAAAACCATGACACATTCTTTAAGTCAAAACTCAGCCGAACATCCTCTGTTTCAAAAACTCGAAAAAGTGCGCCGTCGCCCTGCAAAAATTCGAGATAAAACCGTTACACTCGCTCATGGAAGTGGCGGAAAAGCAATGCGGGATTTAATTGATGATATTTTTGTCAAAACCTTTGATAATCCGATTCTCTCTCAACTCGAAGATCAAGCCAGTTTGAACTTAGCAGAATTAGCAACTCTCGGAGATCGGTTAGCTTTTACAACCGATTCTTATGTTGTTGATCCGATCTTTTTTCCGGGTAGTAACATCGGGGAACTTGCGGTTAATGGAACCGTGAATGATTTAGCTGTTAGTGGTGCAAAACCGCTTTATCTTTCCTGTGGTTTTATCCTCGAAGAAGGGCTACCGATAGAAACATTGCGGGAAATTGTTAAAAGCATGAAAATATCCGCAGACAAAGCCGGCGTAAAAATCGTTACGGGAGATACAAAGGTCGTTCATCGAGGCTGTGCCGATAAACTGTTTATTAATACCGCAGGAGTCGGGATCATTCCTGAAAAAATCAATATTTCTGCTCAAAATTTACAGCCTGGAGATGTGATTTTAGTCAATGGTTATCTGGGAGATCATGGCACTGCTATTTTGATAGCCAGAGGGGAATTAGCCTTAGATACAGCTATCGAAAGTGACTGTCAACCGTTGAATCATTTAATTGATAAAATCATAGAAATTTGCCCAAAAGTTCGGGCTTTACGCGATGCAACTCGGGGTGGCGTAGCAACGGTTTTGAATGAATTTGCCATGAGTTCAGAAGTGGGAATTCGCCTGTTTGAACCGCAATTACCCATCAGAGAAGAAGTGCAAAGCGTCTGTGAAATTTTAGGGCTTGATCCGCTTTATTTAGCCAATGAAGGAAAGTTAGTTTTAGTAATTCCAAAAGAAGACGCTGGAACCGTTTTAGAGGTGATGAAATCTCATCCAACCGGAGAAAATAGTCATATTATTGGGGAGGTCATTGCTTCTCCCCCTGGGGTTGTTTTGCTACAAACAGCCTTTGGAACTGAACGCATTGTTGATATGTTAGTCGGGGATCAATTGCCCCGAATTTGTTAAATTTTTAACGATTATTTTAAAGAGGATTTTCAATCATGCACGAACTCGGAATTACTCAAAATATTGTAGCAATTGTTAGCGAACACGCCAGAAGCGCACCCGTTAAACGAGTGACGTTAGAAATTGGGAAACTTTCGGCAATTATGCCCGATGCGATTCAATTTTGTTTTGATGTTTGTACACAAGGAACCGTTTTAGAAGGGGCAAGGTTAGAAATTATAGAAGTGGCAGGTTTAGGAAAATGTCGCCAATGTGGAACAGAAGTTCCTCTCACTCAACCCTTTGGAATTTGTCACAATTGTAATAGCGTTGAACTCGATATTATTCAAGGCGAAGAACTCAAAATTAAAGAAATGGAGGTTGAAGAATTATGTGTGTAACTTGCGGCTGTTCTGATGATAGCGAAACCACAATGACAAACCCTGAAACTGGAGAAAAAATTAACATGAAAACTCATCACCCCCATTCTCATACTCATACCTTAGCCGATGGTACTGTTGTTGAACATACACACCCCCATTCCCATTCTCACCAACATCCAAAATCACCCCACGAAGAACACACCCATACGTTAGCCGATGGAACCGTTGTCACTCACACTCATACTCACGACTCAAAACCCCATCAAACTGAACCAAAAGTTTCAGAAATTCATGCTAAAATGCACGGAAATAGTATCGCCTTAGAAGAAGCAATTTTAGGAAAAAATAACCTGATTGCGGCTCAAAATCGCGGCTGGTTTAAAGGGCGAAATATTTTAGCCTTAAATCTCGTTAGTTCTCCGGGTTCTGGAAAAACAACGTTATTAACCCGCACGATTAATGATTTAAAATCAAAGTTAACCTTTAGCGTGATTGAAGGGGATCAAGAAACGATTAATGATGCGGAAAAAATTCGGGCAACCGGATGTAAAGTTGTTCAAATTAATACCGGAACGGGGTGTCATTTAGAAGCCGCCATGATTGAAAAAGGCTGCGAAGAATTAAACCCACCTCTCAACTCAATTGTAATGATTGAAAACGTCGGAAATTTAGTCTGTCCCGCCTTATTTGATTTAGGAGAAAAGGCAAAAGTTGCGATACTTTCTGTGACAGAAGGAGAAGATAAACCGATTAAATATCCCCATATGTTCCGGGCGAGTCAAGTAATAATTTTAACAAAAATTGATTTACTTCCCTACGTTCAATTTGATGTTCAACGCTGTTTAGATTATGCTCGACAAGTCAATCCGGACATACAAATCTTCCAAGTTTCCGCCTTCACCGGAGAAGGGTTAGACGCTTGGTACAGTTGGTTAGAATCTCAATCTTAATCACTCAAAACACAGAGGGTTGGGTTTGAATCAATTTCACCCAACCTTCCACTCTAAATCCTCATTTAGAAGTTTATTTAAACTTTTGAATAAGAAAAAATAACCATTCCAATCCTGCTTGTTGTATCCATAACGGAGGAAGGTTGGAGGTTGGAGCTTGAATTTGAGATGAAGTCCTTAAAAAACCGGAAACTTTTTCTGTGCGTAACATCGTTTTACCTGGCCTTTTTAAAAGAATGGAAATTGAGCTAGAAGCTTGTGTTTATTCAAGCTTAAACTAGCAAACCCAAAATTATTCGTTGAAGACAAGAGTGTGAATCAACGTTCCTAAAGGAAAATAAGAACTACAATCTGAACCCAACCTGAATTCTATAAAGTCTAATCCATAAATCGTTGTGAGTTTTATTTGAGACGAACCCCCAGAATCGACTTGGAGTTATTCAGCAAATCACCACATTGAGCCACTTACAGATTAATCTCTCAGGTCACTCTCAGAGGAACATCTTGGCTTGTTTCACTGATTCATTTTATCCGGAGACTCAACCGGAAAAATAGGGGTTTATGTAATATCTATGTAAAAGTTTGGTAAATTTAAGTTAGACCTTACTCCCACTGGCCCTCATCTGCAAGAGGTGGAAGCAACACAACCTCTTTTAGAGGCTTTTAGGCTCTAGTTTGATCAAAAAATCAATAAGTGTTTATTCTTAGTAAAACGCAACAAAGAGTTATAAATTCTTTAAAAGGATCGTTTGATCGCTACAGATACTTGAGATTCTGTTTCATCCTGAAATCATGCTTTACCCCCCGAGAATTATACCGTTCTCAAGATGGCAAAAAGATAGATTATACTGTAAATAATGTGATTTTTTAAAAGGGTCAACTACCAGATGTCGAGCTTTACCTAGAAAGTTATCCATGAATTCTAAAAATTTACAACGATTGTTGATTTGGTATTCGGCTGTGGGAATATTTGCTATTAGTATACTGGTAGCAATTTTGAGTATTTTCCCCCTCTATCAACAATTAAAAAGAAGCGAAGAACGAAACTTACAATCAGCTTTACAATCTCGCGCATTAGCAGTTGAAGAATTTTTATCAAGAGTAAAAGATATTTCCGGACAAATCTCAGCCCGTACCCAAGCCAAACAAGAATTAGAAGCTTACAACAGTAGTTCGGATAATCGTTCAGCTGCGATCGCTAACCTCACCCGTACTCTAACTGATGCCCTGCTACAAACAGAAGATGTTGCTGGAATTACTCGCCTTGATCAAAATAGTGAATTGGTTGTTCAAGTGGGTTTATCAATTCCGGAAGTTTTTTGGCAATTATCTTCTCAAAACTCTACCACCACCCAAATTAGCAACCCAGTTCACCTCAATCATCAATCTTATCTAATTGTGACTTCACCGATCCAAAATTCTGAGCAAAAACAAATTGGTACAGATTTAATTGTGTTTAAAACAGATCGTTTAGAAAAAATCAAAAGAGATCATACAGGTTTAAGTCCCAGTGGTGAAATTTTTTTAGGAAGCTTTACCAACGGACAATTTAAATTACTTTTCTCCTTGAACAAGAAAACACAACCTTTATCAGAATCTATTTTAAATGCTATTGAAAAAAAGATTATTGCTCACGAGTCCGGGCTAACATTTGCCCAAGATCAAATCAACACTCGCTCTCAAGTGATTGCTTTTAAAGCTTTATCTAATACGAATTGGTGGTTAGCTATTAAAATTGAACGTCGAGAATTGTATGCTTCGGTTAATCATCAGCTAATTACAATTGGAATTGTCACAATTATTTTAAGCTTTTTCGGTGCAGGAGGAATGATATTACTCTTGCGTCCGTTAGCAGGTCGAGCCATTATTCAAACCGATGAATTAGAAAAACAACTCCAAGAAAAAAGCCTAACATTACGAGAGTTGAATTATACTCAAGAACAACTGCTTTTAGAAATTCGCGATCGCAAACAAGCCCAAACGGAACTCCAAAAACGAGCAGAACAACTGCGAAGTCATAATACCATTCTGATTGAACTGGCTCAACATCGAGCAGTTAATCAAGGGGATTTACTCAGCGCCATCCGAGCAATTACCGAAGCAACAGGAAAAATGCTAGAAGTTGAACGAGTAGGAGTCTGGTTATTTGATGAATCAAAAACCTACTTCAACTGTCTTGATCTTTACCAAAAAACAATCGATCAACACAGCGGAGAACTCGTTCTTAATGTTAGTGATTATCCCATTTATTTTAAGACGATTCACTCGCAAGATATTCTAGCCGCTTCTGATGCTCGTTGTGATCCCAGAACAGTAGAGTTTGTTGAGAATTATTTCAAACCTTTAGGAATCTTTTCTTTACTCGATACTGCCATTTGGATTAGTGGAGAAATTATTGGTGTTCTTTGTGTTGAACAGTGTGAAACCATTCAGAACTGGACAGCCGAAGATGAAATCTTTGTTCGTTCTATTGCAAATATTATCTCGTTAGCCATTGAAGCGAGAAATCACCAACAAGCGGAACTCGCCTTACAAAAAAGTGAAAAAATGTTTCGTCAGCTTGCGGAAACTATTGATAGCGTCTTCTGGATCACAAATCCTGATGGGAAAAAAATTTACTATATTTCTCCAGCTTATGAAAACATCTGGGGTCATTCTTGTCGTGAAGTTTATGAAAATCCCCAGTCCTATCTTGAATGTATTCATCCAGAAGATCGTGAAAGAGTTGTTTTAGCATTAGCGGAAATGGCAACCGGAGAGTATGAACAAGAGTATCGAATTATTCAACCCAATGGCAACATTCGTTGGATTTATGATCGGGGTTTTCCCGTGAAAAATGATAGAGGAGAAATCGATCAAATCACTGGAATTGCTACAGATATTACAGCACGCAAACAAGCCGAAACCCAACTCCATGAACAAAAACAACAACTTCAACGAACTCTAAAAGAACTTAAACGCACCCAAAGTCAAATGATTCAAAATGAAAAAATGTCAAGTCTAGGTCAAATGGTCGCGGGAGTTGCCCATGAAATTAATAATCCCGTTAACTTTATTCATGGAAATATCATTCATGCGAAAAATTATATTCAAGACTTACTTCATTTAATTCATCTCTATCAAGATTTTTATCCTCAGCCTTCGGCAGAAATCGAAGCAGAACTTGAGGCGATAGAACTTGAATTTATTCAAGAAGATATCAAAAAACTCCTCAAGTCCATGCAAGTTGGAACAGAACGAATTCGAGAAATTGTTAAATCACTGCGAACCTTTTCTCGTTTAGACGAAGCCGAAATAAAAGAAGTAAATCTCCATGAAGGCATTGATAGCACATTAATGATTTTACAGAATCGACTCAAAGCCAAACCCGGATATCAAGGAATTGAGATTATTAAAGAATATGGTCAACTGCCGCTAGTCAACTGTTATCCTGGACAACTCAATCAAGTGTTTATGAATATCATTAGTAACGCGATTGATGCCATTGAAGATGATCATTATTTTCATTCTTCTCCAAATCATCAACCAGATTCTGGCTATATTTGGATTCAAACAAAACGAATTTCACACCATTTGGTACAGATTTTGATCGCCGATAATGGGCCAGGAATGACAGAAGACGTTCGCTCTCGTTTATTTGATCCATTCTTTACAACCAAACCTGTTGGCAAAGGGACCGGACTAGGACTTTCAATTAGTTATCAAATTATTGTTGAAAAACATAAGGGACAGATCGAATGTGATTCAACCCTCGGAAAAGGAACAGAATTCAAAATCCTGATTCCCATTAGATAACTGCTTTGTTCGTTGTGTTTTCCCGATTCGTGTGATTTCTGTCACGCATTTTTCCGCGCTTTTTTATTAAATTAAGGTTAAAGATAAATTTTTGAGATTCAAAACAATGAAGTCAACCCTAAAACCCTTTTTTGAGTTTGATACACAGGGAGCAACCCACGATTATCAACCGTTGAGTGGCTCCACTTCAAAAAATACCATTTGGACTGATACTGTCCCTAGCCTGAAGATTTTTGCTCTCTTTTCACTTGACTTGTTCAGCCATGTCACTCAAAGCTATTTCGATCCCCAACCTCTATAATACCGCCAAACAGAGGGAAAATTCCATGAATACTCGGAATACTAACGTTATTTTAATTGTAGATGATAGCCCCATCCATCTGAAAGTGCTGTCTGAGAGCTTAGTAGATGCCGGATACGAAATAGTCGTTGCTATGAATGGTGAAATGGCTCTTAAACAAGCTCTAGAGCATCATCCGGATCTGATATTATTAGACATTCAAATGCCAGGTATCGATGGCTTTAAAACCTGTCAGCAACTCAAAGAACATCCGGTTACTGAAACTATTCCGATTATTTTTATGACAGCCCTGTCCGATATCTCCAGTAAAATCAAAGGATTAAAAATGGGAGCGGTTGACTATTTAACAAAACCATTGCAACAAGAAGAAGTTTTAGTTCGGATTAAAATTCATCTTAAGATTAAAAGCTTAACTCAATCTCTTGGTGAAAAAAACCTTTTACTCGATCAATTGAATCAACAACTTACCCAATTAGTCCATGAAAAAGATAATCAACTAAAAGAAGTACAAATGAAATTATTTCATGCGGATAAACTGTCCTCAATGGGTCAAATGATGGCTGGAATTATCCATGAAATTAATAACCCGCTGGGTTTTGTAATTGGTAACGTGAATCAAGTAGATGAATTTATCCAAGATTTAATCACTCACCTCTCACTCTACCAAAAATTTTATCCGAATCCCGTTCAAGATATTCAAGATCATGCGGAAGACGTTGATATCAAATTTTTAATAGCCGATATCCCCGAAATGATCGCCTCTATTAAACAGGGATCTATTTTAGTTAGAGAACTAAGTAATTCCATGCGAATTTTTTCAAGAACCGATGATTTAAACCAAACGCTCTGCAATATTAACGACGGAATTGAACAAACATTATTAATCTTGAAATATCGACTTCAACCCAATGCAAAACACCCCGAAATACAAATCAACAAACAATATGAAACCATCCCATATATTCAAGGTTTTCCCGGACAACTTAATCAAGTTTTTATGAATCTAATCGCGAATGCAATTGATGCCCTTGAAGAATCCAATCAAGGCAAAACCTATAAAGAAATCATGGAAAACCCTAATATTATCACCATTTCTACTCAACTCTCACCTGATGAAAATCATGTTTTAATTCGGATTGCTGATAATGGTGTAGGAATGTCCGAGGAAGTTTGCTCTCAATTATTCAATCCCTTTTTTACCACCAAACCTATGGGCAAAGGAACCGGACTGGGATTATCCATCAGTCATCAAATTATTGTTGAAAAACACGAGGGCAACATTCAATGTAATTCTCAACTGGGTCAAGGAACAGAATTTATAATCACCCTCCCAATTCAGGGCAGTTAAGGTTCATATTTTATCCAAAAAAACCGGATTAAAAAACGAATTGTTTATAAATAAACAAATTAAAAATACACAATTACAATAGACGAAAACAATTAATTTAAAATATTTAATCTCTTTTTCCCATCAAAAGCCGGAGAAAAGTAACCAAACTCAGACTTAAAATCAGTTTTCAAATTAACAGTTAAAAACAATGAGTAACCTTCCGGATTCAAAATCTCCGTCAAAAGTTAAGACTTGACAAAGAGAATTCCCCAAAGCCAAACTAATAACAAACCCGTCTTTGATAAAACCGAAAAAATACGGATTTTTGTTTCCCGAACTTGAAAAACCTGATAGGCATCTTCCTTGTAATCCCCCATTCTCCTGATCATCAAGTAATGATTAATACACTCTGGCTCCTGATCTGTTCCTGCCTTATTTTTATCATGCAAGCCGGATTCATGTGCTTAGAATCAGGCCTCACCCGCTCCAAAAATAGCATTAACGTTGCCGCCAAAAACCTAGCCGACTTCGCCGTTTCCAGCCTTTTATTTTGGGCAATTGGTTATGGTTTAATGTTTGGTTCTTCCCATCTAGGTTGGTTCGGAAGCGAGCATTTTTTAGTCAATCTCGACACCGCCACACTCAGTACATTTTTCCTATTTCAAGTCATGTTTTGCAGTACCGCGACCACCATTGTCTCTGGAGCCGTCGCCGAACGCATGAAATTTAGTAGCTACTTAATCGTCGCCGCCCTTGTTTCGGGTTTAATCTATCCGATTTTTGGTCATTGGGTTTGGAACGGAGCCAATCACGACTTATTTGCAGGTCGCTTAGGCACTCTTGGCTTTGTCGATTTTGCAGGTTCAACCGTTGTTCACAGTATCGGCGCCTGGGTGTCCCTAGCCGCCCTATTAATCATCGGCCCTCGTTCTGGTCGCTTTCCCAAACAGAAGCCGAGCCAAGCCATTCACAGTTCTAACCTGCAACTGTCCGTTTTAGGAACCATGTTCCTTTGGTTTGGCTGGCTCGGCTTCAACGGCGGTAGCACCCTGGCTTTCAATGACCAAGTTCCTCATATTATGGCCAATACCCTCTTAGCCGGAGCCGCAGGTATGGCCGCTGCCGCCGCCCTCAGTTGGGGCAATCGCAAAGCCCCCCAAGTCGAAACTCTGATTAACGGTACTCTTGCCGGACTCGTTGCTATTACCGCCTCCTGTCATGCCGTCACCACTCCCCTCGCCGTAGTTATTGGAGTCACTGGGGCCGCCGTCACCCTCTTAGTTGAAATACTTCTAGAACATTGGTACATTGATGATGCGGTGGGTGCGATCGCCGTACATGGTGGCGCCGGAGTTTGGGGAACCCTAGCTGTTGGGTTCTTTGGTCAGCCTGAATTATTAGAAACAGGTTTAGAACGATACGCCCAACTCAGTGTACAAATTTTAGGGGTTTTTGTGGGGTTTGGCTGGGGATTTGGATTATCTTATTTATTGCTTTTTGCCATTAATCAAATTTTTCCCTTGCGAGTCTCTTTCTCTGAAGAAAAGCTCGGTCTCAATATTTCCGAACATCGGGCTAAAACCGAAATTTATGACTTATTTCAAGTCATGGAAAAACAAGCCCAAACCCATAACTTGAATTTACGCGCCCCTGTTGAACCCTTTACCGAAGTCGGTTTAATTGCTGAACGGTATAACGCCGTGATGGATGCTCTAGAAGAAGCGATTACCCGCACAGAAGCGATTGTGAAAACCGCCATGAATGGTATTGTCACCTTTGGCGGCTCAAACTTAGAAATTACAACAGCAAACCCTTCAGCTTCTAGCATCTTTTGTTATTCAATTCACGAATTAATTGGAATGTCAATTCATCAACTCTGGGAATGGCCTGATGATGAAATTCATGATCCAAGCATACTATTACAAGAATTACTCAAGACCGGATGCCACGAATTGATCGGGCTGCGATCTGATGGTTCCCAATTTGCATTAGAAGCAACAGTCACACAAGTTAAATCTGATAAATTATCGTTTTATACTGCAACTTTTCAAGATATTAGCACCCGCAAACAAGCCGAGATAGCTCTCCGAAAATCTCAAGCCCGACTGAAGCAAAAAAATCAGGAACTCGAACAAACCTTATTAGAACTTCAGCAAGCCCAAACCCACCTCATCCAATCCGAAAAAATGTCAAGTTTAGGACGAATGGTGGCGGGAGTCGCCCACGAAATTAATAACCCTGTAAGTTTTATTTATGGGAATATTCAACCCGCTTTAGATTATACAAAAGATATTTTAAAACTTCTTGAACTGTATCAAAAGCATTATCCGAAGCCTCAACTTGAAATCTCAGATTATGCTGATGAAATTGATATAGAATTTCTAAAATCTGATTATTTACAACTGATAGACTCCATGCGCCTCGGTGCTGAACGCATTCGAGATATTGTCTCTAGTTTACGCAATTTTTCCCGTTTAGATGAAGCCGAAATTAAAGCTGTCGATCTCCATGAAGGAATAGAAAGCACCTTATTAATTTTACAAAATCGTCTCAAGCCCCATGCCGATCATCCAGAAATAAAAATCGTTAAAGAATATGGTAAAATTCCCCTAGTTGAATGTTATCCCAGTCAACTCAATCAAGTTTTTATGAATATTCTCAGCAATGCCATTGATGCCTTAGAAGAATATAACCTTCAGCAAGTTTCTCAAGGCGTTAAATCTCAACACTATCAAATTCGGATTCAAACTTTATTAGTCGATCATCAATGGGTCGAAATTCGCATTGCTGACAACGGGCCGGGTATTCCCCAAGAGCTACAAGCCAAACTATTCGATCCCTTCTTTACCACCAAACCCGTTGGCAAAGGCACAGGTTTAGGATTATCCATTAGTTATAAAATAGTCGTTGAAAAGCATAAAGGAGAAATTTTATGTTGTTCCCAACCGCAACAAGGCACCGAATTTATCATTAGAATTCCCCGGTTAATTCTGTCTATTGCCCGCAAACTAGAATCATCAAAATTTCATCCTCGTAATGAAGAATAAGACTTCAACCTCTAACCGAATAATAAGTCAGGATCTCAGATAATCATCATCGTAATAACAAAATATTCCCCTAAAATTTGGAGTAGTAATTTATGAGCCGTACTGCCGTTGTCAGAACCCAGGGAAGTCCCCTTAATGTTCGTTCCAGTCCCAATGGACAAATTATTGATAGTCTTCCCAACGGCACCCAAGTCGTCATGATCGGTTCCCCAGTCAAAGCCGGAAATTGGAATTGGGTATCCATTGGCCAAAATCGTTGGGTGGCGATGGAATTTCTCGAAATGCGTTCCCCGGCAAATACCACTCAACCCACAACCACTTCTGAACTCCAAGGCGCTAAAGTTGTTTCCACTCAAACCCTGCACACCATCGCCGGAGGGTTAAGAGTCTATGAAACAGAATTAATAGATAGTACAGGTAAAATCATTGATCAAGTCCGTTGCATTTCCGGTCGAGTCCATTTACAAGACCCCTCTGATGTCCCTGGTTCTCAAACCCCCATTCCCTTTGGGGTTTATACATTTGATATTCCCGGTCATGTTGAATACGCACCCGGAGAGTTTGGCGGTGTGTGGTCTCCGGTCACTCCCACCTTTAAAACCAAGCGTGCGGGGTTTGGGGTTCATTATGATCCTTCCGCCTTCAAAAATAACGCCGAAAAAGGAACAGCAGGCTGTTTAGCTACCCCGACGATCGCCGAACGAGAAATAATGACTGATTTTATTACTCGCTATAAACCCATCTATTTAATTGTCCAGAAAGGCTTTGACTTCCCGTCTCAATCCCCGGATACACAAAAATTGTGACGTGAACGCGGCTAAAAACATTCTGCAAAAGCCTTTCCCTAGCTCAAGAATCGTCCTATCCCAGCCCGGGCAAACGGTGAAGCAAGAATCCCGTAGGTTCTACGCATGGGGAGTATCAATATGTTATTCTGAGCCAAGGCACTAGAATAGACCAAAAATAATGTCTTAAGTGTTTCCCCATAGCCCCTGCAAGTTAATAACTGACCAAGCCCATTCACTCAGTTCTGCGATTTAGTGTAAAGGTATTATGAGTATTGAGAAAATTGTTGAGCAAGCCTTACAAGATGGTTATTTAACACCTTCAATGGAAGCCGAAGTCGGACGCATATGCAATACAGCCTCCGAATTATCGATCGAAGAGTACATGGCACTGGATCGCCTCATGGGAGCCTTGTTAACGGGCGAAGTTGTTGTCCTACCCCGTAAACAATTCATCAACGTTATGGAAGAATTGGTTCTCAGTGAAGCGATCGCCCGCGTTGCAGATATTGAGGACAGCAATGAACAATCCCTAGATGTTGGAGACATTGCCGCCTATGCCCTCAACCGACTACCCCCATTATACGCAACCACCGAAGAAGGCGCCCAGTATCAGCGTTCAAGAGCCAGAGAAGAACTGTATCATCTGATCTCCAGTCAAGTTAAAGAAGCGATCAGCCGAAATCTCAATCAAGCGGCTCAAAACCCAACCGTTTTAGGACAATCATCTGGTGAAGGCGTGTTGGGTAATATTAGCACCTTGCTAAAAGCCTATGCTCAAAATTACGAGCAAGGCAATTAACAGTTGTTGGGGATATCTGGGTTGAACGAGAGATTTTTGAAAATCTGGGAGCATCATTATCACTGGGTACAAAGAGCTAGAAAAACCGTTCAATTCCCGCAATGCAATAATTCTACCCCCTAGAAATTTTTGCTGATCACAGTCGCTGCCGATCACGGGGGATCGGTGAATAACTCAACAGTTATCAGGGATTTTGGGTTGAAAACCCCGTCCTTCTAGGACGGCTTTGTGATACGATAGTAATGCTTTCAGGTTGCAATACCGCTCACATCGTGAAAATTCTGCTGGAATAGCGCAGCACTTTTGAGGAGAAAATAAACAAGCAAGAGCTACCGAAAACTCTTTAAACAGGGCAGTAACCGAAAACTCGGCGAATGAATTAATCAGCATAGTGCTGTAGAAATATTTGGGCCGTAAGGCAGATAGGGTAGGGC
>JBJHBL010000060.1:0-36060 GCA_050485465.1 Limnoraphis sp.
TTTAGGGTTTAGGTTAAATTATTTACCTATAAATGATTTAGTTAGCCTGTACCTGTTAACACCTGTAGACACCTTGTCAACATCTGTAGACACCTGTAGACACCTCTGTAGACACCCTGTTAACACCTGTCAACACCTGTAGACACCTTGTCAACACCTGTAGACACCCTGTTAACACTCTGTCATTACATCTGTCATTACACCTGTACATACACCTGTACATACAACTGTACATACGCCTGTCATTACATCCGTACATACAACCGTACATACACCTGTACATACGCCTGTCATTACGCCTGTCATTACATCTGTACATACAACTGTAGACACCCTGTTAACAACTGTAGACACCTGTCTCAGTGATTCACTAACAAACTCACTAAAAACTTTACACTGTACACTACAAAAAAAGCCTTGAAACGACGGTAAAATGTAGTGTGTTGTTTTCTGACCAAGATTTCTACACTTATAAACTAAATAAACTGAATGAATTTATGGGAGCAGGTGTTTTACTTTGGGGTTCACGGTCATCTTTGAAAGCGATCAAAGGTGAAAAAGCCACCCGATTATTTTTTCTACGAGTCCGTCAACACGCTAATCCAACTCCAAACCCATTCATCCTTGGGGGTGGAATCATCATTTTATCAATTATATTCTCTCCGAGCTTAACTTTTGCGGCTCCAGTTTCGATTTTGTCGCTGTCAGGGAGATTGATCCCAATGGCACAAATCCCCGTTTCTCAAGAACCACAGAACAATAATAACTCCATTCAAGCCGAAGTGGATCGGGCTTTTCATCATACCCTTTCGGTGCTGAATTTCTTACTGATTTTGTTATTAGTTTTACCGACTTTAGCGGCGGGTGGCGTGTGGTTTCTACTGTCTAAACTTTCCCAAAAAACGGTTTTAGTGCAACAGGAAATCGAAAGTTTGAAAGCGGATGCGTTGTCTCAGGTAGAAACCCTAGTTTCTGAAGCTCAAACGGTTTTATATCAACTTAAAGAAAAAAATGCAGAGCTTGATCAGTCTTTAGAAGCCCTGAAAACCCAATCTAATTTTCAACTGCTTCAACCTGTTTCTCCCGATACCCAACAAAACTCAAAACTCGCCCAAGATTATGCCAAACAAGGGGAGAAATTTTTTACCCAGGGCTGCTATGATGAAGCGGTTCAAGCTTATGATCGGGCTTTACAACTCGATTGTCATGCCGTGGAAGTGTGGAATAATCGGGGTGTGGTTTTAACTCGTTTACAACGATACCATGAAGCGATCGCCTCCTATGAAAAAGCATTACAATTGCGCTCTGAATATGCAGATGCTTGGAATAATAGAGGCGTTGCATTAGGAAAGTTAAAATATTATGATGCGGCGGTTTTGTCCTATGATCGAGCGATTAATTTTAAAGAAAATTATGTGGATGCTTGGAATAATCGTGGATTTGCACTCGCCCAACTGCAACGCTATGAAGAAGCGATTACCTCCTATCAAAAAGCGGCTGAAATCAATCCAGAATTTTATTTAGTTTGGTACAATCAAGCCCGATGTTATGGCGTTCAGGAAAAAGTTGATTTAGCTTTAGAAAGCTTAGAAAAAGCGATGCAAATTAAACCCAGTGTGGTGCGTAATTTAGCTAAAAAAGAAGCCGATTTTCAATCCTTAATCAATGACGAACGTTTCCAACAATTAATTCAATATCATGTTTAGGATCATGTTAGTAAGAAACGGGATGAAATTAACGGGGTTCTTGGCTCTCGTTTGTGTCAGTTTTCTAGGTTTTCCCAGGGGAATACTGGCTCAATCAACTCTCCCCAACGCCACTGAAATTCAAGCGGAAATCGCTCCAACTGTTCGCCGTATAGCTCCCGCTCTGAATACTTGGATTTTGATTGCAGTTATTGTTTCTACTTCAACTGTAACCACTGTTTTAATATTGGTCGTGATTTCGGTGCAGAACTTCTCACAAACCCATCAAAAAATTAACCAAGCAAAACAAACGTCTCTTTCAGAACTCACAGATAGTTTATCCGCAGCGCAACAAGTTGTCAATGATCTAGAATATTCTATCAAAACAAGCGAATATAAAATCAGCAAAATATCCTCTCAAGTCCTCTCATCTTCTGAGCAAAAATCCGATTAAGGTTTGATTGAATGGTTGAGGAATCATCCCCTGGGTTGCCCGGGTTGCCTGCTCGCCGTTTTACGGCTACCATATTAAAAATTTTTTGTCAATATCCGAACCCCTCAGACTGAGGCAGGGACTTCTCCCAACATTTTGTTAACATTAAAGTTAGACTCCCGAGAGGCGACCGTCTTTGTCTCAAGCTACTACTGTTAAGTTTAGTATACGTTTGTATCATTCATGCTAGCTATCCGTCTCGTTGATTTTTCGCTGTCCCATTTGCCCCTAAGTGCTTTTTTTCCAGCACTCGATAGTGTTTTCTCCACTCAAGGTGTCATGGTGATGCTGCTGGCGGCTTATGCAGTAGCCATGTGGATGTTTCTAACCAGTGCGCCGAAAGTCCATACCATTATGGTGAGCGATCTCAATGTTGCTCGACAGTTCTACGAAGGCTTGCTCGATATGCCCGTGGCAGAAGTTCCCCTGCACTATTATTACAACTATGAGCAAACCCTGGGAGCAACCGGAATAGATCCTTTGTATATGTCTACTACAATAGGCGGTTCGGCGACGAATCCCTCTGACCTGGGAGCTTCAGAAGGTCTATGGTATCAACTGATGAAAAATACCCAGTTACATATCATTAGCGGTGCAAGCTACGGATCAAAGAACCGTCATCGTCATGTTTGCTTTGATCACGACTGTTTAGAACAAATCTTAATGCGGGTACAAACACGAGGGGTTAAATTTAAAATTCGCAGTGAAAAACCGCTCAACTTTTTAGTTAAAGATCTAGAGGGACGTGTGGTAGAAATGGCAGAAGTCAAAAATTAAAACCCAAAAATTCTTTTAACACATCGCTAAAGCCAATTAGGAAACCGACTCACTAATTGGCTTATTGATTTTTTGCTCGTCTTTTTCCGGAGCAAGAATGGCAACCGCAAACTTTTGTATAATGAGGAATAGAGCAGATTTATTAGCATTTCAACCATCAAGGCATAAACATTTCTGCTGCCATAACGGACTTGCAGACTGATCTGAGGACAGGCAATGGAGAATGTTAACATTAATTTACCCGGGTATCGGATTACCAATCAACTCTATGCTGGGTCGCATACTCTAGTTTACCAAGCTGTTCGAGAAGCTGATCAGTATCCCGTTGTCCTCAAACTGCTGCGAGAGGAATACCCCAGCTTTGCAGAATTAGTCCGGTTTCGCAACCAATATGTGATTGCTCAAAATCTGGCACTTTCTCATGTCGTTACACCCATTGCATTAGAGCGATATCGTCAAGGTTATGTCCTCGTCATGGAAGATGTGGGTGGTATTTCTTTGGCAGATTATCTCAAACAGACAAAAACAGATGGTGAACGAGTCACTCGCCTATCGATTCAAGACACGCTGCGGATTGGAGTGCAACTCGCAGAAACGCTGTGGGGACTCCATTGCTGTCGAGTGATTCATAAAGATATTAAACCCGCTAATATTCTCATTCAACCGGAAACGCTACAAATTAAGCTCATAGACTTTAGTATTTCCTCTCTACTGTCCAAAGAAACCCCAGAACTTGAAAATCCTAATCTTTTAGAAGGGACTTTAGCCTATTTATCCCCCGAACAAACGGGACGAATGAACCGGGGAATTGACTATCGCAGCGATTTTTATTCTCTGGGAGTAACATTATATGAATTACTAACGGGACAACTTCCCTTCCTTGCCGATGATCCAATGGAATGGGTTCATTGCCACATTGCTAAAATACCTGTACCTGTTATTGAAATTAATCCGAATGTACCCCAGATTATTTCAGATATCGTTGCTAAATTGATGGCAAAAAATGCAGAAGATCGCTATCAGAGTGGGTGGGGATTAAAATTTGATTTAGAACGGTGTTTAGAAGAATGGAAACAACAAGGAGAAATTACATTATTTCCCTTGGGAAAACAAGATGTTAGCGATCAATTTTTAATTCCTGAAAAGCTGTACGGGCGAGAATTAGAAGTACAAAAGTTGTTGGCAGCGTTTGATCGCGTCAGTGAAGGGGTTACAGAATTGATGCTGGTTTCCGGGTTTTCGGGGATTGGAAAAACGGCAGTGGTCAACGAAATTCATAAACCGATTGTGCGACAACGGGGCTATTTTATCAAAGGGAAATTTGATCAATTTAATCGTAATATTCCTCTGTCTGCTTTTGTACAAGCCTTTCAAGAATTGATCGAACAATTGCTTTGTGAGTCGGAGATGCAACTCGCCCAATGGAAAACTCGGATTTTGGAAGCGTTGGGGGACAATGCCCAAGTGATTATTGCTGTAATTCCTGAATTACAGGAGATTATTGGAGAACAACCTTCTGTTCCTGAACTGTCAGGAAGTGCGAGTCAAAACCGTTTTAATTTACTCTTTCAAAAGTTTATTGAAGTTTTGACAACAGCCGAACATCCTTTAGTGATCTTTTTAGATGATTTACAATGGGCAGATACAGGATCACTGGACTTGATGAAACTGTTAATTAATCAGAGTGAATCGGGTTATTTATTGATGATTGGAGCCTATCGAGATCACGAAGTTTCATCTACTCATCCTTTGATTTTAACCCTAGAATATCTGAAAAATAACCCTAAAACTGTTAATGAAATTACCCTCAATTCCCTGCCAGAATCATCAGTGAATCAGTTAATTTGTGAAACTTTAAATTGTTCAAATCAATTAGCTTCTCCTTTAACAAAATTAGTCTTTAAGAAAACGCAGGGAAATCCATTTTTTACCACACAGTTTATCAAAGCACTCCATGAAGAAGGTTTAATTCATTTTAATCGGGAAGAGAGTTACTGGGAATGTGATATTGTTAAAATTCGACAACTTTCCCTCACGGATGACGTGGTAGAGTTTATGGCAATGCAGTTAGAAAAATTGCCGCTCAAGACTCAAGAAATCTTAAAATTAGCAGCTTGTATTGGAAATTCTTTTGATTTAATCACCTTAGCTATTGTTTCAGAAAAATCTGAAATAGAAATTGCAGGTGAATTATGGGCTGCACTGCAAGACGGTTTTGTGATTCCTCAAACTCAAGTTTATAAGTTCTATTTACAACCAAGCACTGACACCCAAAACCCACCGATTGTTTCCTATAAATTTTTACATGATCGAGTACAACAAGCGGCTTACTCTTTAATTCCCCGGGAAGAAAAACAATCCGTTCACCTCAAGATTGGACAACTTCTGAAAAAAAACACCTCAGAAATTAACCTCGAAGAACGCATTTTTGAAATCGTCAGTCAACTCAATATCGCAGTTGAATTAATCACATCATACCCCGAACTTCAGGAACTCGCAGAGTTAAACTTAATAGCCAGTCGTAAGGCGAAAGCTTCCACCGCCTATGCTGCTACAATAAAATCGGCAAAGGTCGGTCTTGATATCTTGACTGAAAAGGGTTGGAAAACTCACTATCACTTGACATTAGAACTCCATGAAATCGTCACAGAAGCCGCCTATTTAAACGGTGATTTTGAGCAGATGGAGGCCTTTGTCAATCAAGTCTTGAAATTTGCCAAAACTCCATTTGATCAAGTCAAAGTTTATCAGGTAAAAATTGAGGCTTTAACGGCTCAAGGTCGGTTTAAGGAAGCGATCGCTGTCGTCATCACCATATTACAGTCCCTGGGTATCGAATTGCCTGTTCAGCCCAATTCAAAAGACATAGAAGCAGCCTTTCAAAGCGTCTCAGATGCGATCGCCAACCGCCATCCCCAAGAATTACTCAACCTACCCCAAGCAACAGATATCAAGATTTTGGCTGCGGCTCGGATTTTGACCTCATCCGCCCCCGTTGCCTATCTGTCTAACCCCAGCCTGTATTTACTAATTATTTTAAAAAAAGTTGATCTCTCGATAGTTTATGGGAATGAGTCTACCTCGCCCTTTGCCTATGCTTCTTATGGAATCTTGATGTGTGGTCTAATTGGAAACGTTGAACTTGGGTATCAATTCGGTCAGTTAGCCCTTGATCTGTTATCACGTTATCCCAATTCTGAATTGAAAGGGAAAATCTTATTACTCGTCTATGCCTACACAAAACATTGGAAAATCCACCTGGGGGAAATCTTAAATTTCTTAAAAAGCGCCTATTGTACTTGTTTAGATTTAGGCGATTTTACTTTTGCAGGTTACGCAGCATGGATCTACAGTTTCAACTCCTTGTTGACCGGACAAAGTTTAACACAATTGGAGTCGGAAGTTTCCCGATATTGTGAAGCACTCAACCACCTTCAGCAACCTCTTAACCTGACCTATTGTCAGATGGCTCGACAAGTTCTGCTCAATTTAACAACAAATGTCGATCAAGTTTTAGTATTAAAGGGCGTGGCTTACGATGAAGACCATCAGATCACCGCACATGAAGCGGCAGGCGATCGCGCAGGATTAGGCTTGCTCTGGATTAGTAAATTAGTAATTTCCTATCTATTTGCCGACTTTGAAGGGGCTGTCGAACACGCTCAAAAAGCTCAACACTATTTAGATGCTTTGTTGGCATTTATTTATGTCCCCATCTTTCATTTCTATGAATCTTTAGCCTATCTAGCCGTATTTGAAAAACGTTCAGCCTTAGAACAGCAGCAGATGAACGAAACCATCGCCATCAATCAGGAAAAAATGAAAAACTGGTCAACGGGTGCGCCCAGTAATTTTCAGCATAAATATGATTTAGTCGAAGCCGAACGTTATCGGGTTTTAGGTCAGCGAGAAAAGGCAATTGAGTTCTATGAACGTGCGATTACCGGAGCTAAAGACAACAGCTATCTTCAAGAAGAAGCACTCGCCAATGAACTCGCCGCTAAATTTTATCTCAGTTGGGGGAAACCAAAAGTAGCAAGCGGGTATATGCAAGAGGCCTACTATGGTTATACCCATTGGGAAGCGAGGGCAAAAGTTCGTCAGCTAGAATATTATTATCCTCAGTTACTCCAACCTATTTTTAGTCAACCTCAACTGAGTTTTAATCCCCTAGAAACCCTCGCCAGTTTCACACCTTTAGCCTCTCGATCTTTAGAGTCGCGTTTGAGTGATGCCCCGAGTAGTAGCAGTCTCTCTAATGCTCTTGATTTTACCTCCATTTTGAAAGCAGCGCAAGCGATTAATCGAAGTCTTAAATTAGAAGAATTAATCAGTCATCTCACCCGGATTATTCTAGAAAATTCGGGAGCGGAAACTTGTGTACTGTTGCTCCCCCAGAATAATCAATGGCAAATTCGGGCAATTACTCGCATAGAATCTGGCTGTTCTCTACCTGTGACTTATCTACAAACAACCCCCCTGAATGGTTCAAATGAGGTTCCTGTGCGGCTGATTCACTACGTTAAACGGACACAAGAACTTGTGATGATTGATGAAGGCAACAAAAAGATTCCTGGGGGAATTGAGGAATATTTGCTAGAACATCAACCCCAAAGTATTTTCTGTACACCTATTCTGAATCAGGGGAGTTTAGTCGGTGTATTATATTTAGAACATCGCTTGACAAAAAGGGTATTTACTCGTGATCGCATATTGGTTCTCAATTTCCTCTGTACTCAGGCGGCTATTTCTTTAGAAAATGCTCGTCTTTATCAACAAGCAACCGAGGCTTTAACGAACTTACAAGCGGCTCAACTGCAACTGGTACAAAGTGAAAAAATGTCCGCTTTGGGAAGTTTGATGGCGGGAATTGCCCATGAGATTAATAATCCGGTAGGCTTCATTTCAGGAAATTTGAGTGAGGCAAAACAAGGGATTGAAGATTTAATAAATCATGTTCATTTGTGTCACTCAAACCCGACCCCAAAAAACCTAAATGACCATGCAGAAGAAATTGATTTAGACTATTTAATAGAAGATTTACCAAGAATGATTGAATCGATGCAGATTGGCTGCGATCGCATTAAAAGTATTAGTAGTAGTCTGCGTATTTTTTCCAGGGCGGATCAAAATCATCCCGTTTTGGCGAATATTCATCAGGGGCTTGATAGCACGCTGTTAATTCTCAAACATCGCCTCAAAGCATCAGAATTGCGGCCCGATATTAAGGTGAACACTCACTATGGGAAAATTCCAGATATTGAATGTTTTCCCGGACAACTCAATCAGGTATTTATGAATATTCTAGCCAATGCAATTGATGCCTTAGATGAAGCGAGTCAAGGGGTAAGTTTTGAGAAGATTAAAGCCCATCCTAAACAGATTTGGATTGTTACGAAAATGTCAGAAGATCGAAAATCGGTGGTGATTAGTATTGCCGATAATGGGAGGGGAATTTCTGAGGAGATGAAGGAGAAAGTGTTTGAACATTTATTTACAACTAAACCTGTGGGAAAAGGAACGGGATTAGGATTAGCGATCGCCCATCAAATTGTCGTAGAAAAACACAGAGGTTCAATAGAAGTCAACTCTCAAATCGGAGAAGGAACCGAATTTATAATTACCTTACCAATCAAGCTAAAATAAACCGTAAGATCTTTATATCATCTTCCCCCTTCTGAAAACAACCCACTCTAGAGTTAACCCTCAAGCCATTCTAACGATGAATCATTCAACTTCTGAAACAACTATTCAAATTCCCAACTATCAGATTACCGAAACCATTTATTCGGGAAGTCGAACAATCGTTTATCGGGGAGTTCGTCTCGATCAGCAATTACCCGTCGTCATTAAACTTCTAAAAAATCCCTATCCCAGTTTTAGCGAATTGGTGCAGTTTCGCAATCAATATATCATTGCTAGAAACCTCAAATCACCGGACATTATTAAAACCTATAGCCTAGAACCCTATCAAAATAGCTATGCGTTAGTGATGGAAGATTTTGGCGGGATTTCTCTACAAGAATGGGCGATTCAAAGACAAAGAAGACTATCTTTGAGCGAATTTTTAGAAATCGCAATTACCCTCAGTAAGACCTTGGATTTTCTCTATCACGAAGGAATTATTCATAAAGATATTAAACCCAGCAATATTTTAATTCATCCCGAAACTAAACAAGTTAAATTAATTGACTTTAGTATTGCTTCATTATTACCCCATGAAACTCAAGACATTCAAAATCCTAATGTATTAGAAGGAACACTCGCTTATATTTCCCCAGAACAAACAGGCAGAATGAACCGAGAAATTGACTATCGGACTGATTTTTATTCTTTAGGGGTCACGTTTTATGAATTACTGACTGGGGAATTACCGTTTCAATCCCAAGATCTCATGGAATTAGTACATTGTCATATTGCGAAAATGCCTTCTGCATTAGGGAACCGGGAAGAAATTCCGCTTGTGATTTCAAAGATTGTGATGAAATTGATGGCGAAAAATGCAGAAGATCGTTATCAGAGTGCCTTGGGTTTAAAAGATGATTTAGAAAAATGTCAGGTTCAACTCAAAGAAACAGGTCAAGTGGGCTATTTTGAAATTGCCCAGCGAGATCTCTGTGATTGTTTTAGAATTCCCGAAAAATTATACGGCAGAGAAACAGAAGTTCAGCAACTCCTAGACGCCTTTGAAAGAGTCACACAAGGTCACACAGAAATCATGCTGATTGCAGGCTTTTCTGGGGTGGGTAAAACGGCTGTCGTGAACGAAATTCATAAACCCATTGTGCGGCAACGGGGTTATTTTATTAAAGGTAAATTTGACCAATTTAACCGCAACATCCCCTTTAGTGCATTTGTGCAAGCCTTCCGCAATTTAATCGCCCAATTACTCAGTGAAACGGATACTCGACTCGAGGAATGGAAAACTAATATTCTATCCGCTCTAGGGGAAAATGGAAAAGTCATCATTGAAGTTATCCCAGAACTCGAAACCATCATTGGCGAACAACCCAATGTTGCAGAACTTTCTGGGGGTGCAGCACAAAAACGATTTAATTTATTATTTCAAAAATTTACCCAAGTTTTTACCAGTGCAGAACATCCATTAGTTATCTTTTTAGATGATTTGCAATGGGCCGATTCAGCATCACTCAACTTAATTCAACTGCTAACCAATGAAACAGCAAAGTATTTATTACTGATTGGTGCTTATCGAGATCATGAAGTTTCTAGCGTGCATCCACTAATGCTGATGCTAGAAGAAATTCACAAAGCGGGAACTCTTACTCAGACTATGACCCTCGCACCCCTAAGTCAAAAAGATCTCAATCATCTAATTGCCGATACCCTCCATTGTTCACTGAAACTTGCACAACCTTTAACCGAATTACTCTATCAAAAAACCAAAGGAAATCCTTTTTTCACCACTGTATTTCTGAAAGTTATGCATGAAGAGGGAATCCTTAAATTTGATTTTCAGCTTAGACATTGGGAATGTGATATTACTCCCGTGAAAATGCTAGCTCTGACGGGTGATGTCGTGGAATTTATGGCGATGCAGCTTCAAAAACTTGCACAACCGACTCAAGAGGTTTTGAAGTTAGCCGCCTGCATTGGAAATCAATTTGACTTAGGAACGTTAGCAATTGTCCATGAAAAATCTCTAGCAGAAACGGCAGCAGATTTGTGGCCCGCACTTCAAGAAGGACTCATTTTGCCAGAAAATCAGGTTTATAAATTTTTTCAGGATGCAATGACAGACGGAGAAAATGCTGCTCATGCGATCGCCATTCATAACTTAGGAAAAAATGTCGAACGAGATTCTATAACCCACCCTTCTTATCGCTTCTTACATGATCGCGTCCAGCAAGCGGCTTACTCACTCATTCCCGAGTCACAAAAAACAACAACGCACTACAAAATTGGGCAACTATTGCGACAGAATACATCTCCAGAAGATCTGGAATTGCGTATTTTTGATCTGGTTAATCAGTTCAATCATGCCCGTGAGCAAATCACCGAAGAATCCGCCAAAATTGAACTGGCTCAACTCAACCTCATGGCAGGAAATAAAGCGAAAATTTCTACAGCCTACACCTCAGCGATTAAATACTTTTCTTTAGGCATTGCAGCACTACCTGAAAAAAGCTGGAAAATCCACTATTCACTTACCTTTTCCTTGTATCGAGAATGGGCAGAATGTGAATATTCCGCCGGAAATTATGCTCAAGCCGAAGCGGGTTTTGAGGTGGCTTTAAATTCGGCTCAAAACATTTTTGATCAAGCCGATATTTATGTATTGCTGATGGCTTTGCGGATGTCTCAAGGAGATAATATTTATGCCAGCATTGAAGCGGGTTTAAAAGGGTTAAGTTTGTTAGGCATGACACTACCCACAACCCCCGAAGAACTGCAAATTTTAACCGAAGCTGAACTAGAGAAACTTCAAAGCAAACTCAAAATCCTGAGTCCGGCTGATCTGTTTGAACTCCCTGAAATGACAGACTCCACTCAGAAAGCTTGTGTAAGAATTTTATCGGTTTTATGGTCTGCATCTTTCCTTGCTGGAAACCAACCCCTCGCTTATCTCAGTAGCTTATTAATTCTGAATCTTTCTTTGGAGTATGGTAATACCGAAACCTCCAGCATGGCTTATGATCTTTATGGGATTAATCTAGCGACTCAGGGAGAATATCGAACAGCCTATGAATTTGGTGAATTAGCTTTAAAACTTGCTCATCACTTCAATAACTTAGAAGTGTTGCCGAAAAATCTGAATCATTTTGGTCATGCAATTAATCCTTATATTAATCACCTTAAAACGAATATTACTATTTATCAGCAATCTTTTCAAGTTTGTAATGATACTGGAAATTTACTCTATGGGGTCTGGGCGGTTGTCTTTATCATTTTTACGATGTTAATCAAAGGCGATAATCTTTCAGATGTTGCCACAGAAACTGAAAAATATCTCAGTTATGTTTGTCATGTCAATGATGCAAATATGCTCGAGGTTTTTAACTTACAACGAGAATTTGTACTGAATTTGAAAAATTTGTCTAAGGGAGAAAGTTTTCTCGCGACTGACCATCCGGAGACTCCCGCTTCTATTGAGCTTTTTCAAAACAATAACTTTGCGATTGGTGTCAGCTGGTATTGTCTTCTCAAGCTCAAATTACTCTATTTACAAGGTCGCTATCAAGAAGCCATTCAAGGAATATCGGAACTTGAAAGCAAATTCGCAGCTAATTTAGGGTTTTTCCCCGTTACTCTCTATTATTTGTATTATCCCCTCTGTCTGACAGCGATCTATTTTGAAGCGACTTCCGAAGAACAAAAGCAATATTGGGAAGTGCTAAAGCAGCATCAGCAAAAGATGGCAAATTGGGCAGAATATTGCCCGGAAAACTTTCTGCATAAATCTCTACTGTTATCCGCAGAAATGGCTCGAATTTCAGAAAATTCTCTGGAAGCTGCTAATTTATATGATCGGGCAATTCAACTGGCTAAAGAAAACCAATATCTTCAAGAAGAAGCCATTGGCAATGAGTTAGCGGCTCGATTCTACCTCCAATGGAATAAACCGCGTATTGCTCAGGAATATATGACAGAAGCTTACTATAGCTACGCTCGTTGGGGCGCTCAAGCTAAAGTTGCCGATTTAGAAATTCATTATCCCCAACTCCTTCGCCTGATTCTAGAACAGCAACAACCCAGCCTCAACCCTTCAGAAACTCTTGTTTTTCATGGTACTTCTTCATTAACTCATAATTCTAATAACAGTGTTTCTAATGTTCTAGATTTCACCTCGGTTTTGAAAGCGGCTCAAGTGATTTCCAGTTCTTTGGAATTAGACACTCTTATTTCTAGTCTAACTCGTATTATCCTGGAAAATTCGGGGGCTAAAAAAGCGGTACTGATTCTGCCTGAAAATACGAGTTGGTACGTTCAAGCGATTGCTTCCGTTGAACAAGAGAAAATACCGACGATTGTCGCTCCACAATTCCTGGAGGATTGTCAAGATATTCCGGTGAATATTGTCCATTATGTCAAAAATACCAAACAAACAATTGAAATTAACAATTGCCAGACTGATATTCCTTGGCTGATTGGGGAATATATGCTCAAATATCAGCCCCATAGTGTATTATGTACCCCTATTCTTAATCAAGGCAATTTAGTTGGTATTCTCTACCTCGAAAATCCTTTAACTTCATGGGTTTTTACTCGTGAACGCTTGAGTGTGATTAACTTGTTATCTTCCCAAGCCTCAATTTCTCTAGAAAATGCTCGACTTTATCAACAATCTCAACAAGCATTAGAAGATTTACAACAGGCTCAATTGCAAATGATCCAAAGTGAAAAAATGTCAGCGTTGGGTAATTTAGTCGCCGGAGTAGCCCATGAAATGAATAATCCTTTGGGTTTTATTTTTGCGAGTCTCAAACAAGCTCAACCAACTGTTACTGATCTGATTCAACACTTAAAACTCTATCAAAATAGTCTTCCTAACCCCGGTGCAGAAATTCTTGAACACGCCGAAGAAATTGATTTGGATTATAGCTTAGAAGACTTACCCAAAGTGATTGATGCGATGACTATAGCCTGTGATCGTTTGAAACATATCAGCACGTCACTCCGTACGTTTTCCCGGGCGGATAAAGATTACAAAATTCCCTTTAACATCCATGAAGGTATTGATAGCACGTTGTTAATTCTTAAACATCGTCTGAAAGCCAACTCCCAACGTTCAAGCATTGAAGTGATTAAAAACTATGCAGATCTCCCTAAAATTAACTGTTTTCCGGGTCAACTGAATCAGGTATTTATGAATATAATAGCCAATGCAATTGATGCCTTAGATGAAGCGAGTCAAGTGAAAATTTCAGCAGAACTCCCGGTTGATTATAACTGCATTACCATTACAACATCACTGGAAGGTGAACAGGTAAAAATTGCCATAGCAGATAATGCTCATGGGATGAGCGAAGAGGTTAAACAAAAGATTTTTGAGCATTTATTTACAACTAAACCCATCGGAAAAGGAACAGGCTTAGGATTAGCAATTGCTCGTCAAATTATCGTTGAAAAACACAAGGGTTTAATTGAAGTTAATTCTAGAATGGGTGAAGGCAGTGAATTTATAATTACTTTACCGACAAAAACTTAAATCAAAAGTTCAAAGTTAGAATCTTATTGAAAGCACAAAAAAACGTTGCTCAATCCTAAATGAATGATGACTCTGAATAATTATCACTCGAAAAAAACGGTTACAATTCCTAACTATCAAATCACTGAAACTATTTACTCGGGTAGTCGAACAATCGTTTATCGGGCTGTTCGTATTGATGACCAACGACCTGTTGTGATTAAACTGCTGAAAAATCCCTATCCCAGTTTTAGCGAATTAGTGCAGTTTCGGAATCAATATACCCTGGCTAAAAATCTCAATTCACCCTTAATTATTAAAACTTATAGCCTAGAACCCTATCAAAATAGTTATGCGCTAGTGATGGAAGATTTCGGGGGCATTTCCTTGAAAAAATGGCTCATTCAACAGAAAAATGTACCCCCGGATTTAATTAATTTTTTTAAAATAGCGATTACTCTCTGTGAGATCTTAGATTTTTTGTATAATCAACGCATTATTCATAAAGATATTAAACCCGGAAATATTTTAATTCATCCCGAAAGCCAACAGGTTAAATTAATCGACTTTAGTATCGCATCTTTACTCCTCAAGGAAACTCAAACCCTGATTAGTCCAAACCTGTTAGAAGGAACACTCGCTTATATTTCTCCAGAACAAACGGGAAGAATGAACCGAGGAATTGATTATCGGAGTGACTTGTATTCTTTAGGTGTAACTTTCTACGAATTACTCACAGGAGAATTACCGTTTAAATCTAATGATCCGATAGAGTTGATCTATTCTCATATTGCGAAAATGCCAAAGCCAATAGGGGAGAGTCAAGAAGGAGGAAACAGAGGCGAAATTCCGTCAGTTTTATCAGATATTGTGATGAAATTGATGGCGAAAAATGCAGAAGACCGCTATCAAAGTGCATGGGGATTAAAACAGGATTTAGAGAACTGTTTAACTCAACTCCAAGAAACGGGTCAGATTGAAGACTTTGAAATTGGGCGAAATCATCAGTGCGATCGCTTTCTGATTCCGGACAAACTGTATGGACGAGAAACTGAAGTTAAAACCCTCCTACAAGCCTTTGAAAGAGTTAGCAAAGGGGCAACAGAAATAATACTCGTTGCAGGTTTTTCGGGCATTGGAAAAACGGCAGTCGTCAACGAAGTTCATAAACCGATTCTGCGGCAACGGGGTTATTTTATCAAAGGCAAATTTGACCAATTTCAACGCAATATTCCTTTCAGTGCATTTGTGCAAGCTTTTCAGGATTTAATTGAACAGTTGTTAACAGAAAGTGATGCCAAAATTCAGATCTGGAAAAGCAAGATATTAGATGCGTTTGGGACAAATGGAAAAGTCATTCTTGAAGTCATTCCCTCATTAGAAAAAATTATTGGTTCTCAATCCCCGGCACCAGAATTATCAGGAATAGCCGCTCAAAATCGATTTAATCTATTATTTCAAAAATTCACTCAAGTCTTTACCAGTGCTGAACATCCACTGGTAATTTTTTTAGATGATTTACAATGGGCAGATTCTGCATCACTAAAGTTAATACAGTTATTAATCGCTAATACAGGTCATCTTTTATTAATTGGTGCGTACCGTGATAACGAAACAGGACTGGCTTCAAGCCAAGAAACCCGTCCAACACAGTACCTCCTCAACCCCGTACATCCATTGATGTTGACTTTGAGTGAAATTCAAAAAACACAAGCAAAAATTAATACTATTACTTTAGTGCCATTGAGTCAAGAGCAAGTCAATCAGTTAGTCGCTGAAACACTAAAATGTACAGAAAATTTGGCGCAGCCCCTTTCTCAATTGGTCTTTCAGAAAACTCAAGGCAATCCATTTTTTGCTACACAATTTCTCCAAGCATTACATCAAGAAAAGCTAATTAAATACAATTTAAAATTAGGGTTTTGGGAATATGATATTACACAAATAAATCAACAAAGATTGACAGATGATGTTGTTGAATTTATGGTGTTGCAGTTAGAAAAATTACCCTTGTCAACTCAAAATATCCTGAAGTTAGCCGCCTGTATTGGAAATCAATTTGATTTAGCAACTTTGGCAATTGTTTCAGAAAAATCAGAAATTGAGATAGCCACTGATTTGTGGAACGCATTACAAGAAGGATTGATTTTACCAACCCGTGATATTTATAAATTTTATTTCAGCCAGGAAAATCAAAGCATCACTCAAGAAATGAGTCAAGCCATTATATACAAATTTTCACATGATCGTGTTCAACAAACAGCTTATTCTCTGATTCCCAACGACCAAAAACAAACTACTCATTATCACATTGGTCAACTGCTGTTAAAAAGAATATCCCCAGATCTCAGAGAAGAAAGAATTTTTGAACTCGTCAATCACTTAAACTATGGAATCGCTTTAATTCCTCAACAAAAAGAACGAGATGAACTTGCCCAATTCAATCTAATCGCTTGTCGTAAAGCCCGCAGTGCAACAGCTTATCAAGTCAGTCGTGAATACGCCAGAATAGGACTCTCTCTGCTTGGAGAAAAGGCTTGGGAACGACAATATCAAATGAGTCTAGCGTTCTCTGATTTAGCAGCAGAGTTAGCAGCCCTGTGTGGGGATTTTCAGGCAATGGAACAGTTGATAGAAACGGTGATATTTCAGGCTAAATCTTGTCTTGATTTGGTTTTTGTTTATCGATTAAAAATTAGCACAAATTTTTCCTGTCATCAGCAACAAAAATCAATTTCTATTGCTCAAGAAATATTGCAAAAACTAGAGATAATATTTCCAGAATATCCTACAAAAAATGATATTCAACAAGCCGTTTTAGAAGTTGAAAACCTGATTGGAGAACGAGACATCGGAGATTTAGTTAACTTGCCGAGGATGACAGATCAAGAAAAAATTGCAATTGTTAAAATTATTAATAGCGTCATTCCCTCCGCTTATGTTTCTGGTTCTCCTTTGTTTCCCTTACTCGCTGCTTTGTCCGTTAAACTCTCAATTCAATACGGAAATACATCAGCTTCAGCTTTTGGTTATGTGATTTATGGAATGTTTGCTTGTAATTTTTTGCAGGATATAGAAACTGGGGTCAAATTTGGGCAGTTGGCACTTGAAGTCGCCTCTAAACTGGATGCAAAAGCGAGTCAACCTGAAGTTTTAGATGTGTTTGGAGGGTTTATCCTCTATCGTCAATCTCATCTTAAAGAAACACTACCTCTTGTGCAAACAGGTTATACCCTCGCTTTAGAAGTGGGCAGCTTTGAAGTAGCTGGATATAATGCGAATAAATTTTGTCTGAATTCTTTTTGGTGTAGTCAACCGCTTGTGATTTTGGAGTCGGAAACACGGGCTTATTGCCTAGCTTTGGTACAATTACATCAGTTAAGCGGAGCGAATTACTGTCGCATTTATTGGCAATCTATTTTAAATTTGTTGGGATTATCAGAGAATCCTACACTTTTGTCAGGTGAGGCTCTTGAAGAAACGGAGTTTTTGCCCCTACTTATCTCTAGCAATGATTTGTATGGATTATTTACCTTTTATCTAAATAAAATAATGCTGTGTTACGGGTTTGAAGAAATAGAATTAGCAAACCATTATACAGTTGCAGCAAGAAACAATTTAATTGGTGGTGCAGGGAGCATTGGTGAAGCTGCATTTTATTTTTATGATTCCCTAATTATTCTGGCGTTGTGGAGTCCCAGAAGCGAGATCATCTCATCAGAACAGGATCAATCAAAAGCTTTAGAGCAGGTCCAACAAAACCAAACCCAATTGCAGCAGTATTGGGCGAATTATGCACCGATGAATTACCAGCATAAAGTTGATTTAGTAGAAGCCGAAAAATGCCGCGTTTTAGAACAACATTATCAAGCAGCAGAGTGGTATGATCGTGCTATTGCCGGAGCTAAAAAAAATGAATATATCCAAGAAGAAGCTCTAGCAAACGAACTCGCCGCTCAATTCTATCTCAACAGGGGAAAAGAAACAATTGCTGCTGGATATATGCAGGAAGCGTATTACTGTTATGCTCGTTGGGGAGCGAAGGCTAAAATTGCTGATTTAGAACGACGTTATCCCCAACTTTTAGCAGCAATTTTGCAACACAATCGCCTCGGAATGACCTCAGTCGGAATGCTCGATACAACTCTCATTAAAAAGATCACGAGTTCTAGTCGTGACTCGAATATGTGGTTAGATTTTCCAGCAGTCATGCAAGCAGCACAAGCAATCTCACAAGAAATAGAGTTAGAAAAACTGTTAGCTACTTTGATGCAAATTGCTCTCACCAATGCCGGAGCGCAAAGAGGTAATTTAATACTCCATCAAGATGAACAATGGTTTGTCGTCGCTGAGGCAGAACAAGACCAAACGAAAGATTTAAAAACGCCTTTAAAAGAATACCAAAAAATCCCCCAAACTTTGATTGAATCAGTTGTAAAAACTAAAGCAACTGCGGTTTTTGATAACTTGAGTGATTCCGAAGACTTTTCAGCTTATCACTATATTATGACCTACAAACCTAAATCAGTGTTATGTACTCCCATGAGTCGGCAAGGAAAACTTATCGGTATTTTATATCTCGAAAATAACTTGACGGTGGGAGCTTTTAGCAGCGATCGCATCACTATTCTTCAACTTCTCATCAGCCAAGCTTCCATCTCTCTAGAAAATGCTCGTCTGTATCAACAAACTCAAAACTATTCTCAAATCCTAGAAGCAAAAGTTGAGCAAAAAACTCAAGATATTCATCAAAAAGCTCAGGATTTAGAGCAAGCCTTAAAAAAATTACAACAAACGCAAACGCAATTAATTCAAGCTGAAAAAATGTCGAGCTTGGGTCAACTGGTTGCGGGTATTGCTCACGAAATTAATAACCCTATTAATTTTATCCAGGGTAATATCGTTCATCTTAAAATGTATCTTGATGATTTGCTAAAATTACTGAATTTTTATCAACAAGAATTTCCTCAATCTAGCGCAAAAATTCAAGAAATACTCGAGGAAATTGAGTTTGATTTTGTCTGTAGAGATGTTTATAAAATTTTAGATTCTTTCACAGAAGGGAGTAATCGAATCAGCGATATTGTGCTGAGTTTGCGAAACTTTTCTCGCTTAGATGAAGCGGAGTTTAAATTTGTAGATATTCACTCTGGCATTGATAGCACGTTGCTCATTTTTCACCATCGCCTGAAGGGAAATCACCCAGATTTAGACATTGAAGTTATCAAAGAATACGGTCAATTACCTTTAGTTAAATGCTACGCTTCAGCACTGAATCAAGTGTTTATGAATATTCTCAGCAATGCTTTAGATGCTTTAGAACAGGTGCAAAAAACTCCGCATTATAAAAACCAACAACCAACGATTACCATTCGGACTTTTCTCGAAAACAATGATAATATTGTTGTTAGCATTGCCGATAATGGTCCGGGAATTGAGGGTTCAGTGCTAGCTCGAATATTCGACCCCTTTTTTACCACCAAACCTGTGGGAAGTGGAACAGGTTTAGGACTATCAATTAGTTATTCAATTATTGTCGAAAAACATCAAGGTCAGTTGATCTGCATTTCGACACCGGGAGAAGGCGCAGAATTTATAATTAAAATTCCAGTTTCTAATATTTTAAAACATTAAGATTACCGATCATAATTGTAAAAAATCTCAACATTGATTCAAAGTGCGCGTATCCTTACACCCTCTTTATTGACTATAGTAGAAATAGACCCCCATCAATTTACGCTACTCATCTAAAGCCATGACACCCATAGCCAACACAGGCACGGATATTTTCCCTCATATTCCAGGCTATACCATCTTCGAGCAAATTTACTCTGGTTCGCGCACAGAGGTATATCGAGCGATGCAAACCAGCCAACAGCGTCCAGTGGTGATTAAGCTATTACGACGGGCTTATCCTAGCTTCAGTGAACTGGTACAGTTTTGTAATCAGTATACCATTGCTAAAAGCTTAGACATTTCAGGTATTATTAAACCTCACAATTTAGAACCTTACCAAAATGGCTATGCCTTAGTGATGGAAGATTTTGGAGGGGTTGCTTTACAACAATTTACACAGAGAAAACCACTGATATTAGAGCAATTTATTCGGATAGCGATTCAACTTGCAGATATTCTCCATCAATTATATCAACATGGCGTTATTCATAAAGATATCAAACCTGCTAATATTTTAATTCATCCCGAAACTCAACAGGTTAAATTAATTGACTTTAGTATTGCTTCACTCTTACCCCGTGAAACTCCAGAAATTCAAAGTCCTAATGTTTTAGAAGGAACACTGGCTTATATTTCCCCCGAACAAACGGGCCGAATGAATCGAGGAATTGACTATCGAACTGATTTTTATTCATTAGGGGTCACTTTCTATGAATTACTCACTGGGGAATTACCATTTAAATCTGATGACCCAATGGAATTAGTTCATTGTCATATTGCGAAACAGCCTTCCCCTTTAGGGAATCAAGAAAATATGTCCCCAGTTTTATCAGATATTGTGATGAAATTGATGGCAAAAAATGCAGAAGATCGCTATCAAAGTGCTTTGGGGTTAAAATATGATTTAGAACAGTGTTTAACTCAACTTCAGGAAACAGATCAGATTAAATCTTTTGAAATTGGTCAGTGGGATTTCTGCGATCGCTTCGTTATTCCCGACAAACTCTATGGACGAGAAAGCGAAGTTAAAACACTTCTTGAAGCCTTTGAAAGAGTTGCAAAAGGGAATAGCGAACTCATGCTTGTTGCCGGTTTCTCTGGGATTGGAAAAACCGCAGTTGTCAACGAAGTTCATAAAGCAATTGTGCGACAACGAGGCTATTTTATCAAAGGAAAATTTGATCAATTTCAACGCAATATTCCCTTATCCGCGTTTGTACAAGCCTTTCGGGAATTCATGGGACAATTGCTTTGTGAATCTGATTTTCAACTCACTCAGTGGAAAACCCATATCCTAGCAGCTTTAGGAAAAAATGCCCAAGTTATTATAGATGTTATTCCTGAATTACAAGAAATCATCGGAGAACAATCCCCCGTCCCCGAACTTTCGGGTCATGCCAGTCAAAACCGCTTTAATTTACTCTTTCAAAAATTTATCGAAGTCTTCACCACATCTGAACATCCTTTAGTCATCTTTTTAGATGATTTACAATGGGCTGATTCCGCTTCATTAAGCTTAATGCAAGTGTTAATGAACCCCAATGAAATCGGGTATTTATTAATGATTGGTGCCTATCGAGATCATGAAGTTTCACCTGCTCATCCTTTAATTCTCACCCTCGAAAAAATACAAAAATCCCAAGCAATTGTTAATACCATTATCCTCTCTCCATTACAATACTCCTCAATCAATCAGTTAATTGCAGATACCTTAAATTGCTCACAAAACTTAGCATCACCCTTGACAGAATTAGTGATGAGTAAGACCAAAGGCAATCCCTTTTTCACGACTCAGTTTCTCAAAGCACTCTATGAAGAAAACTTAATTACCTTTAACTGGAAAGAAAGTTATTGGGAATGTGATATCGTTCAAGTTCAACAACTCTCCCTCACGGATAACCTGGTAGAGTTCATGGCAAAGCAGTTACAAAAATTGCCGTCAAACACTCAGGAAATATTAAAATTAGCCGCTTGTATTGGAAATTGTTTTGACTTAGCAACCTTAGCTATTGTTTCCCAAAAATCAGAAAGAGAAACCGCAAATATTTTGTGGAAAGCCCTCGAAGAAGGTCTGATCATTCCTCAAACTCAAGTTTATAAATTCTATTTACAACAAACCCCAGAAGAACAAGCGACACCGATTGTTTCTTATAAATTTTTACATGATCGAGTGCAACAAGCCGCTTATTCTCTAATTCCCGATTCTCAAAAACAAACAACCCATTACAATATCGGGCAATTACTCCTACAAAAATTTTCCTCAGACACAAAAATTGAACGTATTTTTGAATTAGTCAATCAATTAAACTATGGTACAGGTTTTATTACCCAACAAACAAAACGAGATGAACTCGCCCAACTCAATCTGATTGCCTGTCATCAAGCCAGAAGTGCCACAGCCTATCAAGCTGCCCGTGTATATGCCCAAACTGGCTTATTTTTGTTAGGGGAAAAAGGGTGGCAGCGACAATATGAAATGAGTCTGGCATTCTATAACGCTTCAGCAGAATTAGCCGCTCTTTGTGGTGATTTTGAGGCGATGGAACATTGTGTTGAAACCGTGATTTACCAGGCACATAGTTTACTTGAACAGGTTCATGTTTACCGGATTAAAATTCAATCTAATATTGCTCAAAATAAACTGACCGAAGCCATTAAAATCGCTCTACACTTTTTAGAACAGTTAGGAGTCACCTTTCCAGAAATACCCACAGAAAACCATATTAAACAGGAAATTACAGAGATTAGACAACGAATTGGAGAGCGGGAAATTGAAGACTTAATTCACCTCCCGATGATGACCGATGGAGAAAAAATTGCGATTGTTCAGATTTCTAATAGCATTATACCTGCCGCTTGTATCACAGGTTCTCCCTTGCTTCCCTTAGTGGTTAGCTTCTCAGTAAAACTCTCGATTCAATATGGAAATATACCCGCTTCAGCTTTTGTTTATGCCTGGTATAGCATCATTACTTGTAATCTTTTAAAAGACATTCAAACCGGAGTTAAATTTGGTAAATTAGCCTTGCAAGTCGTCTCTAAATTAGAGGATCAAGCCGTTAAACCCGAGGTTATAAGTGCTGTAGGTTTATTCATTTTACATCGTAACTCTCATACTCGACAAACACTGCCACTTTTACAAAATGGGTATGAAACAGCCCTGGAAGTTGGAAATCAGGATATGGCAGGATATAATGCCCACAACTTTTGTCTTAATTCTTTTTGGTGTGGTCAGTCCCTGGTTACTTTGGAACAGGAAATTCATGCCTACTGTAATGAATTGGTGCAATTAAAGCAATTAACATTAGCGAATTGGTGTCGCACCTATTGGCAATCAATTTTAAATTTATTAGGAGCAACCAAGCATCCGAGTATTTTATCAGGAGAGGTGTTACAAGAAGCTGAATTTCTGCCCCATTTGATTAAAGCTCAGGACTTATTTGGACTTTATTTCTTCTATTTATACAAGTTGATGCTTTGCTTTTTATTTAATCAGATAGAATCCGCTCAAGATTATACTGTTGAAGCGAGAAAATATTTAAAGGCAGCCACAGCAACCGTTGGTGAACCGACTTTTTATTTCTATGATTCTTTAACGCTTTTAGCATCCTTAAGATTATCAGATCTGGAGAGTTCAGAAATCTTAGAACAGGTCGAATTGAACCAAATACAATTACAACACTGGGCGGACTATGCCCCGATGAATTATCAGCATAAAGTGGATTTAGTAGAAGCGGAAAAATGTCGCGTTTTAGGACAGAACACTGAAGCCCTTGAACTTTACGACAAAGCCATCTCAGAGGCTAAAACTAACGAGTATATTCAAGAAGAAGCTTTAGGGAATGAATTAGCGGCTAAATTTTATCTGAATTGGGGTAAAGAAAAAGTTGCGAGCGGTTATATGCAGGAAGCCTATTATTGTTATGCTCGTTGGGGAGCTAAAGCAAAAACAGACGATTTAGAAGTTCGTTATCCCCATCTACTACACCCCATTCTTCAGCCAGCAAAATACACTCTAAATCCCTTCGTTACTCTCGCAACTTTTACCCCCAAGTTGTTGATTCATACTACTCAATCAAGCAGTCAATCTTCTACGGGCTGCGACATTAATACTGCATTAGATTTCGCCACCATTATTAAAGCATCTCAAACGATTTCTAGCACCATTCAACTGAATGAACTTCTCCGCGAATTGACACAAATTATTCTAAAAAATTCCGGGGGTGATCATTGTGCTTTAATCCTACCTAATTCTCAGGGAATATGGGAGATTGTCGCCATTGCAACTGCTGGAGTTACAGAACTGAGTTCTCAACCTTTAGAAGAAAATATGAATGTGCCTGTGAAGCTGGTTCAATATGTTAAAAATACTCAAGAAGTCGTGACCTTTGATAACTTGAAGACAGATTTATCAGTTATTGATGCCTATCTTCAGCAAAAAAACCCTCAAAGTGTTCTCACCTTACCCATCCTTAATCAAGGAAATTTGACGGGGATTTTATATTTAGAAAATCAGTCAACTCGTGGTGCTTTTACCCGCGATCGCATTCTGATTCTCAATTTCCTCTGTACACAAGCCGCAATTTCTCTTGAAAATGCCAGTTTATATCAACAAGCTCAAAACTACGCTCAACAACTGGAAGAATCACAATTACAACTGATTCAAAGTGAGAAAATGTCTGCTCTTGGTAATCTCGTTGCGGGAGTTGCCCATGAAATTAATAACCCAATTGGGTTTATTGATGGCAATCTTCACGAAGCTATACTCTCGGTTCAAGATATTACAAAACATCTCAGATGTTATCAAGAAAAATTTCCCGATCCTGGAGATGAAGTTGTTGAAAATGCTAAAAAATTAGACATTGAATATCAGTTAAATGATTTACCCAAAATCCTGAAGTCGATGCAAGCTGGATGCGATCGCATTAAAGAGATTAGCACCAGTTTAAGAGTGTTTTCTAGAGCCGATAAAGACTATAAGGTTCCTTGTAATATTCACGAAGGTATTAATAGTACCTTATTAATTCTTAAACATCGTCTGAAAGCTAATAATCAACGTCCCGCTATTGAAGTGATCAAAAACTATGGAGAAATTCCTGAAATTGATTGTTTTCCCGGACAACTCAATCAAGTATTTATGAATATTTTAGCCAATGGGATTGATGCTCTTGATGAATCCTGTCAAGGGGTTGATTTGGAAACGATTCGAGCCAATCCTAAACAGATTTGGATTAATACAGCCCTGTCAAGCGATCAGCAATCTGTGGTGATTCGTATTTCTGATAATGGTACGGGAATGTCTGAGGAGACAAAAGGAAAAATATTTGACCATTTATTTACAACCAAAGCCATTGGAAAAGGGACAGGAATAGGATTAGCAATTGCTCGGTCTATTGTTGTTGAAAAACATCACGGGACTCTTACTGTTAACTCTAAACTCAAAGCCGGAACTGAATTTATCATTACTTTACCTCTGAAGCCAGAAATAACAGGTTAAATTGTTTATAATAGGATCAGAACTCATTTTTTTCTTTCGTTGAATTTTTTAAAAACTCTAACAATGAATTATTCTACTCCTTCAACCCCAGTTAAAATTTCAAACTATCACATTATCGAGACTATTTATTCAGGAAGTCGCACAATTGTTTATCGGGCAGTGGGTATTAATCAACAATTACCTGTTGTTATTAAACTCCTGAAAAATCCCTATCCAACTTTTAGCGAATTGGTGCAATTTCGCAATCAATATACCATTGCTAAAAATATCAATTCACCCCTGATTATTAAAACTTATAGCTTAGAACCCTACCAAAATCGCTATGCTTTAGTGATGGAAGACTTTGGAGGTATTTCCTTAAAAGAATGGAAAACGGGGGGAAACTTACACTCTTTACAAGACTTTTTCAAAACAGCACTCACCCTTTGTGATATCTTAGACCTGCTGTATCGAGAGCGGATTATTCATAAAGATATCAAACCCAGTAACATCTTAATTAATCCCTCAACCTTAGAAATTAAACTGATCGACTTTAGTATCGCTTCACTCTTACCCCGTGAAACTCAAGAAATTCAAAACCCTAACATCTTAGAAGGAACATTGGCTTATATTTCCCCGGAACAAACGGGAAGAATGAACCGAGGAATTGACTATCGAACTGATTTTTATTCATTAGGAATAACATTCTATGAATTACTCACTGGGGAGTTACCCTTTCAATCAAATGATCCCATGGAGTTAGTTCATTGTCATTTAGCGAAAATGCCTTTAAAATTAGGGAACAGGGAAGACAGAAAACAGAAAGTAGAAATTCCGCAAGTTTTATCAGAAATTGTAATGAAATTGATGGCAAAAAATGCCGAAGATCGCTATCAAAGTGCTTTGGGATTAAAGCATGATTTAACACAGTGTTTCAATCAACTTCAACAAATTGGGAAAATAGAATTTTTTCCAATTGGGCAACGAGATTTGTGTGATCGCTTTTTAATTCCAGACAAACTCTATGGACGAGAAAGCGAAGTTCAAACCCTTCTTGAAGCCTTTGAAAGAGTCTCTAAAAGCACTAGCGAAATGATACTGGTCGCTGGGTTTTCTGGGATCGGAAAAACCGCAGTGGTTAATGAAGTTCATAAACCGATTGTGCGAAAACGAGGCTACTTTATTAAAGGAAAATTTGATCAATTTCAACGAAATATTCCTTTCGCAACCTTTGTGCAAGCTTTCCAAAATTTAATTGGACAACTACTAACAGAAAGCGAGGCTCAAATTCAGGAGTGGAAAGAAAAAATATTAGAGGCATTGGGAGAGAATGGACAAGTCATTATAGATGTCATTCCCTCCTTAGAAAAAATTATTGGTTCTCAACCGACCGCCTTAGAATTATCGGGGTCTGCGGCCCAAAATCGGTTTAATTTACTCTTTCAAAAATTCACCCAAGTCTTTACCAGTACCAAACATCCCTTAGTCATATTTTTAGATGATTTACAATGGGCAGATTCAGCTTCTCTGAAGTTAATGCAATTACTGCTATTAGAGACTCGGCATCTATTTTTCATCGGGGCTTATCGCGATAACGAAGTGAGTCCAGCCCATCCTTTAATGTTAACATTAAATGAAATCAAAAAAGTTCAAGCCCCTCTCAATACGATTACCTTAGCCCCCTTAAGTGCAGTTCAAATTAATCAATTAGTAGCAGATACTTTGAAATGTTCAGAAGCATTGGCACAGCCTTTATCTGAATTAGTGTATCAAAAGACTCAAGGAAATCCCTTTTTTGCGACTCAATTTATGAAAGCTTTATATCAAGAGGGATTGATTCAGTTTGATTTATCCGAAAGATATTGGCGCTGTGATTTGTCTCAAATTAATCAACAAGTCTTGACAGATGATGTGGTTGAGTTTATGGGGGTACAGTTAGAAAAATTTCCGGTAGAAACTCAGAATATTCTCAAGTTAGCCGCTTGTATTGGGAATCAGTTTGAGTTAGCAACCCTAGCTATTATTTCTGAAAAATCTGAAATAGAGGCAGCATATCATTTGTGGAAACTTTTGCAAGATGGGTTCATTTTACCCACCAATGAAGTTTATAAATTTTACGTCGATCAAGACAGTTCAGGTGTGACTCAAGATCATTCTTTGACAGTAACATATAAATTTTTACATGATCGAGTTCAGCAAGCCGCTTATTCTTTAATTCCCTCAGAAACTAAACAAACAGTTCACCTCAAAATTGGGAAGTTACTCAAACGTAACATACCCAAAGCTCACCTAGAAGAACGTATTTTTGAAATTGTTGGTCAACTGAATATTGCGGTTGAATTAATCACGTCATTAACTGCACGTCAAGAACTGGCTGAGTATAACCTGATGGCGAGTCGCAAAGCCAAAGCCGCCACCGCCTATATTGCTGCTCTAAAATATGCCAAAATCGGGATAAATTTACTCACAGAAAACTGTTGGGAAAGTCAATATGAGTTAACCTTAAAACTGTATCAAGTTGCCACCGAAGCTGCTTATTTAGGAGGCAATTTAGAAGAGATGGAAGCTTTAGCTAAAACTGTCCTAAACTTTGCAAAAACACCTTTAGATCAAGTGAGTGTTGTTCAAGTTCAAATTGAAGCTTTTACCGCTCAAGGTCAGTTTGCTAAAGCCATTAAAACAGCACTGAATATTTCTCAGTTATTAGGTGTTGAAATCCAGGAAAAACCCAACTCAAAAGATATAGAAATTGCCTTTAAAACCGTCTCAGATGCAATCGCTAACCGCTTACCCAATGAGTTACTCAACTTACCTGAAGCAACCGATCCTGATATTATAGCCGTTGCTAGAATTTTAACCGTAGTTGCACCTGCAAGCTACCTGTCTGAACCCTTGTTATATGTCTTGGTTGTTTTAAAAAAAGTTTATCTTTCAATTATTTATGGGAATGAACCCACCTCACCTTTTGCTTATGTTTCCTATGGAACCATTCTGTGTGGTGTGATGGGTAACGTTGAACTCGGTTACGAATTCGGTCAGTTAGCTCTAGATTTATTATCACGTCAGCACAATTCAGACTTAAAAGGGAAAACCCTATTAATGGCTTTTATCTACACAAGACATTGGAAAATGCCTTTACGGGAAACATTAAACCCTTTACAAACAGCTTATTGTCATTGTTTAGATGCGGGAGATTTAGCATTTGCAGGCTACTCAGCTTACAACTACGGTTTATATTCCTATTTTGCAGGAGAAAACTTAATTCAATTAGAGACTGAAATGGCTGGATATTGTGAAGCGCTCCAACAACTCAAACAAACCCTTACTCTGACCTATGCTACACTGGTTCAACAAATTCTCCTCAACTTAATTGGAGAAGTCGAAAATATTTTTATATTGAAAGGTGATGCCTACGATGAACAAGAGCAAATTTCTTTACAAGAAAGCACAGGTGATCGCACAGGACTAGCATTGCTTTGGTTTAATAAACTGGTTATTTCTTGTCTCTTTGATCAGGGTGAAGACGCTGCTAAACAAGCCCAAAAAACCAAAGAGTATTTAGATGCTATTGTTGCTTTTATCTATGTTCCTCTCTTTCATTTTTATGAATCTTTAGCTTACCTTGCTGTGTTTGATAAACGTTCACCCCTTGAACAGCAGCAAATGAATGAAACTATTGCAGAAAATCAAGAAAAACTGAAAAACTGGGCGGTTCACGCTCCGATAAATTTTCAGCATAAATATGATTTAGTTGAAGCAGAACGGTATCGAATTTTGGGTCAACGAATAGAAGCAATGGAGTTCTATGATCAAGCCATTAAAGGAGCAAAAGAAAACCGTTATCTTCAAGAAGAAGCACTCGCCAATGAACTCGCTGCCAAATTTTATCTGAACTGGGGGAAAGAACAGTTTGCTCAAATTTATCTTACCAATGCTTACTACTGTTACGCTCGTTGGGGTGCTAAAGCTAAAGTTCATCACCTTGAAACAATTTATCCTCAACTACTTCACCCGATTTTACAACATCAACAACTCAATTTTAATCCTCTAGAAACTCTTGCTTTTCTGGGTAATTCCTTATCAACCAGTACCTCTAGTACAGGTAGCACGAGCATTTCTGATTTGTTAGATTTTAACTCTGTGATCAAAGCTGCTCAAGCAATTTCTAGTTCTTTAGAATTAGACAGTCTTATTAGTAACCTGTCTCGGATTATCCTCGAAAACTCTGGGGCAAAAAGAGCAGTCTTAATTCTTCCTGAAAATGAAAATTGGTTGATTCAAGCAATTGCCTACATTGACCATCAAGACATTAAAGTTATTCTTCAACCCCAGTTATTAGATGCGTCTCAAGATATTCCTCTAAAAATTATTCATTATGTTAAAAATACACTAGAAACTGTTGTAATTGATCAGGGAAAAACAGAAATTCCAGGACTGATTCGGGAATATATGCTCACCCATCAACCTCAGAGTGTCTTGTGTACTCCCATTGTTAATCAAGGTCATTTAGTCGGAATTCTTTACCTTGAAAATTCCATGATTTCTGGAGCATTTACTCGCGATCGCCTCAGTGTTATTAAACTTCTCTCTTCCCAAGCCGCTATCTCTCTAGAAAATGCACGACTCTATCAACAAGCTCAACAAACACTCAAAGATTTACAACAAGCACAACTCCAAATTGTACAAAGTGAAAAAATGTCTGCTTTAGGAAATTTAGTCGCTGGAGTCGCCCATGAAATGAATAACCCTTTAGGTTTTATTTCAGCGAGTCTCAAACAAGCTCAACCCACATTTGCTGATATTATTGACCATTTAAAACGCTATCAAGATGCTCTTCCTAACCCTAGTGAAGACCTTCTCAACCACGCTGAAGAAATTGACCTAGAATACAGCTTAGAAGATTTACCAAAAATTATTGATGCGATGATCTTAGCCTGTGATCGCCTCAAAAATATTAGCACATCACTCCGTACCTTTTCCCGTGCTGATAAAGATTATAAAATACCTTTTAATATCCATGAAGGTATTGATAGCACCTTGTTAATTCTCAAACATCGCCTCAAAGCGAATAATCAACGTCCAGCGATTGAAGTGATTAAAAACTATGGAGAAATTCCTGAAATTGATTGTTTTCCCGGACAACTCAATCAAGTGTTTATGAATCTTTTAGCTAATGGGATTGATGCCCTTGATGAATCCTATCAAGGCGTTGATCTGGAAACAATTCGATCTAATCCTCAACAGATTTGGATTAATACAGAAAAGTCTGCGGATGGAGAATCAATCATCATTCATATTAGAGATAATGGAGCGGGAATTTCTGAAGAAGTCAAGAACAAAATATTTGAGCATTTATTTACCACCAAACCTGTAGGGAAAGGAACCGGATTAGGGTTAGCCATTGCTCATCAAATTATTGTGGAAAAACATCAAGGTTCAATTACCGTGAATTCAACCCTCGGAAAAGGAACTGAATTCATCATTACTTTACCTGTCAAAAAAACCTACTCAAATTCTAATTCCCCAACCGAAACTCAACAAATTTAATGAATTGACTTTAGCATTGCTTCCCGATTACCCCATGAAACCCATGAGCCAATTCTTCCAACTGTTTAAAATTGAGTTTTCCTTGAGCGTTTCGAGGTAAAGCATCAACAGCTATCCAATATTTAGGCTGTTTAAACTTACTCAATTTTTCTTGTAATGCTGTCTGTAAATCGGAGACAGAAACATCAGAACCATTCGGAACATAAATCGCCGTTACGACCTGTCCCCAATCACTATCTGGTAAACCGATAACACAGACATCTACTACCCAACCCGTTGAACGAATTGCCGCTTCTACCTCCACTGGATAAACATTTTCACCCCCAGTAATAATTTTATAGCTATTGCGTCCCATAATTGTTAAATATCCCCGTTCATCTAGATACCCCAAATCATCAGATTCGAGCCTTTTTAGCCTAGATTTAGGATGATAAATTTGACTATAATATCCTAAAGCCAGAGAATCTGCTTCTATGGTAATTATTCCGAGTTGATTTACCCCTAGTTCTTGATGATTTTCACCATATATCTTGATTTTAGCATGGGGTAATACCTGACCATAACTCTGATTTCCAGCTAAAAAATCTTCGGGTTTGAGAGTCACAATTTGCGAGGCAGTTTCCGTCATTCCGTAGGTGGGAGCGAGTCGAATTTGATGAATTTTAGCTTTTTCTAATAATTCTAACCAAGCAGGCGCTCCCCCTAATAAAACCATCTTAAATTGCGATAACCAATCAGTGGTTTGAGAATGATTTAAAAGTCGTTGGAGTTGAGTCGGAACCAGAGAAATACAAAATTCTGAAGGATTAAATTGTGTTAGTTCTCCTGTTTCTACTGTTTTAAATGGAAAAATGGCTAACCTTCCTCCAGTCGTCCAAGAACGAACAAACTGCATTAATCCACTGACATGATATAAAGGTAAGGTGCAGAAAGAATTGATATTTTTAAAATTAAAATATTGTTTAAAACCTCCCACAGATGCGGTTAAAGTTTCCCAAGTATGAATCACAAATCGCACCTGTCCTGATGAACCCCCAGTGGGAATCATAATAGAAGCGCCAGGAGTTGAAATAACAGAATTTGTCTGAATATAGGAGGGGTTGAACTCCTCTAAAGTTCCGAAAATAACATCGGGATGAACGATTTTAAAAACCTGTTTCCATTCCGCTTTTACCCAGTTGGGATTACACAAAAAAACAGGACATTTAGCGACAACTGCGGCTAGAAACGTTGCTAAAAAAGCCGTTGGTTCGGGTTCAGCGAGAATAATTTTGGGATGAACACCCTGAGCGTTAATAAATTCAGTCAGTTCTTGAAACCGACGTTGATAGATATTATTAAACTCAGAATTATACCCGATTAACCAATCATCGGTTCTCAAATTGACATAATTTTTAACAGTAAAAGATACCACGCTAATATTTGGCTCTAATATTCCTGTTTCTCACTTTATCAGAAAAACGATAAAAAAGTTCGGGGAATTCCCCTAAGTTGAACAACCCTATCAAAGCCTCAAATTAAGAGAATAACGTATTTTCAGGGGTTTAACACAGTCGCTTGCTTCGGGGATGTTATTGGATCTATTTTGGAGATCAACAGACATCTAAAAATAAAGAGTTAATGAGATTCGTCTTGAACTAACTTGACATCCTTTAATATTGTAGGAAAAATCGAGTTACACCTGCACTCAGCAATGTCTGTCCCCAAGCCCTCTATTTAACTCTGTGCATTTAACCTATGAAAACTATCTTAATTCTTTCGGCTAATCCCGTAGATACAACTCGTTTGCGTTTGGATACAGAAGTCAGGGAGATTCAACAAACCCTGAGACAATCACATCACAGAGACGAATTTACTGTGATTCCAGTGGGGGCGGTTCGGATTGATGATTTACAACAAACCCTCTATGATTATCATCCCACAATTGTACACTTTTCGGGTCATGGTTCGGGAAATAATGGGTTAATTTTAGAAGACAATTCGGGGCGAAGTGTATTGGTAAGTGAGAAAGCACTAGCCCGATTATTTCAAGGTTTTCAAACGGAAGTTGAATGTGTCTTACTAAACGCTTGTTATAGTGAAATTCAAGCGAAAGCCATTCATCAACATATTGATTGCGTTGTGGGGATGAATCAAGCCATAGGAGACGAAGCCGCCATTAAATTTGCAGTCGGGTTTTATCGGGCATTAGGGGCGGGAGAACCCTATGATAATTGTTTTGAGTCGGGCAGAACTTTAATAGATTTAAACGCCATTTCAGAAGTCGATAAACCTCAAATTAAATATAGACCGAGAAATAAAAACTTAGCCATGAGTTCGACCAACGAACCTAATAAAGCCATGACATCTAATCAAGAAAAGACCCCATCTATCAACAAAACGCAATCTATTGGCGACTTTAATTTTAGCGGTAGTAATAATTATGTTGCTCCGGCTAACGCTGGCGGTGATGTTAATATTGATCAAAGTCAGCACACGCAAACTCTCGGACAAAATCCCGAATTAGAAGCAGCATTAAATGAACTTAAAAAGCTGAAACAGGAAATTGCTGCAACTAATGCACTCAACTCTATTCAGAAAAAACAGGCAGAGTTTCCCGTTGAAACGATAGAAACAGAACTCAAAAAACCGCAACCCGATAAAGGTTTAATAGATGAAGCTGTTGAAGCACTTAAAAAAGGATTAGAAGGTGTTGAAACTCTTGCTGAACCCGTGATGAAAGTTGCAGCAATATTAGCAAAAGTTTGGATTTAATACCCCCCAACCCCCAACTTTAGGATAGCCCCCCTTTGTCCCCCCAACTTTGGGGGGAAATACAGTTCAAAGTCCCCCAGAATACCCCCATTATTGGCAGTCACGGGGGCAGGGGGATTTAGGGGGCGGGGATTTAGGGGACTGATATTTAGGTTGAACAATAAACTGTATATCTGGAGTAAATGATGAGTGAAGAAACTAACGATAAATATTTATCTAATCAGAGTCAGGGTATTGGAAATAAGAATGTTTCGGGAGATGATAATGCCATAGCATCAGTGAATGCGATGGGTAATGCAAATATTAATCAATCTCGTATCATTACCATCTACAACTATAATTATCAACAACAAACCGTTACAACACTCACTGAGGAAAACACAGAGGATAACTTAATCTGTCCCTATCAAGGTTTATCTCATTTTAGTTACGAGAATTCAGAATATTTCTTCGGGCGAGATGTCTTTGTCGAAGAACTCTATCAATATACCGAAACCCGCAATTTTATTCCCGTATTGGGTGCGTCTGGGAGCGGGAAATCTTCGGTAATTTTAGCGGGATTGGTGCCGAAATTAGTTCAAGCTGGAAATTGGCAATTTACCCATTTTCGACCGGGAAATGACCCGTTTCATGCACTTGCTCAAGCATTAGTTCCGCTCTACAAACCCGATCTTGATGATGAAGATCGCATGGCTAAAGCTCGGAAATTATCAGGATATTTTCAAGATAAGAAATTTCCTTTATCGGATGTTTTTTCAACCATCCAACGCAATCATCCCAACAACAGAATTTTACTTATAGCCGACCAATTTGAGGAACTTTACACTCTTTGTAACGACGAACAAATCCGACGTAATTTTCTAGATTTACTCTTAAATACTTTTAAAACTCTTGCCGAACAATCGTCTTTATCAACCGTATTAGTCGGCACCATGCGGGCAGATTTTCTCGGAAATGCGCTTTCTTATCGACCTTTAGCTGATGTGTTGCAAAAAGGAAATATTATGTTAGGGCCGATGAACGAAACCGAACTCCGAGATAGTATTGAAAAACCTGCCCAAAAATTAGGCGTGAGTTTTGAAAGCGACCTGGTTGAACGCATTCTCGATGATGTGGATAAACAACCGGGAAATTTACCCCTATTAGAATTTGCATTAACCGAACTCTGGAAAAAACGCAAAGGGAAACAATTAACCCAAAATGCTTATCGAGAAATTGGGGAAGTTTCCGGCGCCTTAACTCGCTACGCTGATGATAAATTTAGTAAACTTAATGAACAGGAAAAACAACAAGTTCGGCGAATATTTGTGCAGTTAGTACAACCCGGTGCGGGAACAGAAGACACCCGACGAGTGGCAACAAAAGCCGAACTGAACGAAACTAATTGGAATTTGGTAAAAAAATTAGCAGATTCGCGGTTAGTTGTTACCAGTCGGATAGTTATAACCCGTGAAATAGCAGACCATTCCGAACCGCAACCGGACAATATAAAAGAACAGGAAACCGTCGAAGTCGTCCACGAAGCGTTAATTAGAAACTGGGGTCAACTCAGACAATGGATGGAAACCGACCGAGAATTTAGAACCTGGCAAGAACGACTGCGAGAGTCCAAACGTCAGTGGGAAGAAATGAACCGAGATCATGGATTATTGTTGCGGGGGGCGGCGCTGAGTCAAGCAGAGGAACAATTCAAAAAACGGGGATCGGAACTGTCTGAAGCTGAACAAGAATTTATTGACTTGAGTATTCAAGATCGCGATCGCCTCAAACGAGAGGAAGAAGAACGAAAACAGCGAGAGATTGAAACGGCTAACCGACTGGCAGAGGAAGCACAGGCTCGTCAAGAAGCGGAAAAACTTGCTCGTCAAGAAGCTGAACAAAGGGAAGAACAACAAAAGCAATCCAATCAAAAGCTGCGTAACGGAGCAATAGTTTTAAGTGTTGTCTCTCTAGCTGCTTCAGGGTTGGCAATATTTGCATTTTTACTGCGGAACAGAACGCTTATTGGGCAAAACAATGCTATTCTCAGAGCGGAAATAGCGACCTTAGAATCTCGCTTCAATAATAGCTTGTCAGTGCAGATGGATGTTATCGAAATCGGTCGAAAATTGCAACGGGCAAAGGCAACAACATCAGATATCAAAATACAAGGGGCAGACTTGCTGCGACGGCTTCTAAATGAACCAAGAGAGATTAATCGCCTAGAGGGGCATGAGGATTATGTCAGCGCTGTGGCATTTAGCCCGAAGGGGGATATGATAGCCTCCGCGAGTGGGGACAATACGGTGAAACTGTGGAAGCCCGATGGCACTTTGGTGAAGACATTGCAGGGGCATGAGAATTCTGTCAGGGGTGTGGCATTTAGCCCGAAGGGGGATATGATTGCCTCCGCGAGTGATGACAAGACGGTGAAACTGTGGAAGCCCGATGGCACTTTGGTGAAGACATTGCAGGGGCATGAGAGTTTTGTCAGGGGTGTGGCTTTTAGCCCGAAGGGGGATAT
>JBJHBL010000061.1:0-35944 GCA_050485465.1 Limnoraphis sp.
ATTAAGTCCCCAATTCTATTCCTAGAAAAATAAGAAGGCTCTAGGGTGAGTAGATGTTCAAAAATATTTTGTTTGAGGTCAAATTCAACCTGTCTTCCCACCCCAAAAATTAGGATACGAGACACCATCCGAATCACCCACATCACAGACGCCAGTCCAAAAATCAACAAGGCTAAACCTGTAATTTCACTGAAATCAACTGCGGTTTCTAAACTATCAATACCATTTCTAATTAACAGTGGAATATAAACCCCTAACCCATTAACCAGTAATAAAGCTAAAATCCCAATTAATGATTGTTTCCAATGGGGTTTAATATAACTTCCGAGTTTTTGTAGTCTTGAATAAGCCATGTTAAAGAATAGGGAACAGGGGACAGTTATCAGTGACCAGTGATCAGTGATCAGTTATCAGGTTGTAGGGGATGGAGGTTAGAGAAGATTGAAACTTATCACTCTTGCAAAGTTTGTAAACAAGAGAGACTGCTATGGCGTTGGGTGACTGGAGAATTCCCCTGTTTTCTAGCCTGCACTTGGGGTTGAAGGTTCAGGGAAAAGTTGACAAGCTCGAGCAGTTGGTTGATTGACCTCCAACAAACGAGAAGTTAAAAATCGATCCATCCATCCCTCTAAATAAGTATAGTTCGCTTGCTGTTGTTCGGGGTCAGTGCTACCTAAAGGATAAGGAGCTAATCCTTGAATTGCAGCCGTTGTCACACAATACATCGACTTTTGGAAACTCTGACAAATTTGTACCCGTAAATCATCTTCTCCCCGACAGTTTGTGCGATAAATCTCATGTAAATAATCAGGTAAAAAGTGACGCATATCTTGCATTAATTGAGTGGGAGGAATTCCTGAACCCCCAATCGGAAGCGGATCAGCGTATAATGCACCGTAGGTAAACTGTTGTTGTTCAGTGGGAATTTGATGAACTTGAGCATTATAAGAAACAACCCCTTGAAAGGGAGTTCCTCGAAAGAAAACTGCTTCTACATAGGGAACTGCGGTATCTGCAAGAAAAGTTAATCCCACAGATTTGGGGATGATTTCATAAAATTTATCCCGCAGTTTAACTTTGTAAGTAATTGGTTGATTTGCAGCGGCAACTAAACCGTTTAAAATATGCTCAACAACTTGAGGAATCGATTGAATTTCCTCTCGATCATAGCGATCAGACAGTTCAATAAACATATCACTCATCACTCGCCAAAATTGTCCTAACGCACTGTAATAGGACAGTTGACGAATAGATTCAGTCAGAAAATTAGGAAACAGTTTATTGAGTCCTAATATTAACCCATTATTTTTGAACCGAGCTTGAATCGCGGCATTCGCAAGTTGCTGAAATTCTGGAGAATCTAAATAAGCATCCAGTCCGCCGCCTCCATGCCACAGCATCGCTTTCATACAATATTCTGCATATTCGTAGTTAATCCGATCATGCCACCAATGCCGTAACAATTTTGACAGCGTAAATTCTCCGTTGAAATATTTAAAAAAGGGGAAGAATACCAGAAATTGATTTTCAGCGATGTAAATTAGATTACGAGAGTACGCATCCAAAACCACCCCATAACTTTTCAGAATACCAACAACTTCAACTACATTTTCTGGGTAGTCAGGGAGCAGGGCATCACCTGCTTGCAGTCGTTGAATATATTCTGCGAGTGGATGGATAGTTGGTTGAGATGTGGTACTGGTCATAAGTTGGTTATCCGTTGGTTTGTTCGTCAGCGTTGATTTGTCACTAGATGACAATCGTTGAGGGGGCTGAACTTCATTGATTTTGAAGCCAGTCCCTTTTTTTATGATTTTAATTGATGGGTTGGGGAAGCATTAGCAACCGTCGCGGAAAGATTAACCAAAGCCGTCGTCGTCGTTTTACTTAAGTCAACCAATAAACTGGGTTGAATCCCCAAAATTGCAATAATAATTGCTAAAACAATAGCCGGAATGCGATCGCGCCATTGAACAGGGGGTAAATTCACCACAGAATCTGATAAACGCCCAAAGAAAACACGGTTAATCATAATCAGAAAATAAACCGAAGTTAAACCCGTTCCAATCATGCACAATAAGGTTTGTATTGGGAAAACTTCCATACTGCCGCGAAACACAATAAACTCAGAAATAAATCCGACTAAACCGGGAATTCCTGAACTTGCCATCACCGCTAAGATCATCAAACTACCAATTAAAGGTAAACCTCGTTCCGGGTTTAAGAGTCCGCGCAACACATTTAAATCCCGACTTCCTGATTTTTTATAAACGACTCCCACCAATAAAAACAGCAACCCAGAAATCAAACCATGACTCACCATCTGCACAACCGATCCGAGTAAACTTAAAGGCGTTGCCGCAGCAAAAGCTAATAGAATATAACCCATGTGAGCAATGGAACTATAAGCCACCATTTTCTTCATATCGGTTTGATAAATCGCGCAGAAAGCCCCATACAAAACACTCACAACCGCCCAACTTGCCATCCAAGGGGCGACAACTTGCCAAGCATCCGGAAATAATCCCACACCAAATCGTAATAAACCGTAGGTTCCTAATTTTAGTAAAACTCCAGCTAACAACACCGAAATCGGGGTAGAAGCTTCAACGTGGGCATCAGGTAGCCAAGTATGAAAAGGAACCAACGGAATTTTAATCCCAAACCCAACAACAATTCCTGTTAATAAAATTAATTGGGTGCTAATCGGTAAAGCTGAAATTCCTAAAGATCCTGAACCTAGAATGGCTAAATCAAAATTCGGTGCAGACGTCAAGAAAATAATTCCTAAAAAGGAAGCTAAGACTAAAATCCCCGAGACAGCCGTATAGATCAAAAACTTAGTCGCCGCATACCCCCGTCGTTTCCCACCCCAAATTGCAATTAATAAATAAAGCGGGATGAGTTCGAGTTCGTAAAACAACAAAAATAGCAGCAGATTTTGAGCGAGAAAGCTTCCAGCAATTCCCGCAGCAATGAACAAAATTAAAATATAGTACAATCGATGACGGCTGATATTGCTTTCTGTACTCCAAATGGCGGTTGCTGTTAACAAACCATTGAGAATAATTAAAGGCATGGACAGACCATCCAAGCCCAAATAGTAATTTAATCCCAAAGGTTCAATCCAGGGGATAAATTCACTCATTTGCAAATCTGCAAAATTGGTGTTAAATAGACGGGCTAAAATCAGCGACCAAATAAATAAGCCTCCTGTCATTAAAAAAGCGACTTGACGGGCTTGTTTAGCAGTCAGCTTCGGCCAAAGTCCAATAATGCCAGCACCAAGAATGGGGATCCAAATAAAAACACTTAGCATGAAATCGTGATGATGTTTTGTTTGTAATTGAATGAAAAAACGGTTGTCAATTCTGTTGAAATTACCCCAAAAATGGAGTTTTAAATTGCCACAACATCAACATGATGAGCAAACCGACTCCGATAGTAATCGTTAAAACGTAAAACTGAGACTGACCGGAAATGCTATATTTTAAGCCTTCTCCACTTCCTAATGTGGCTAGACCCAAAGCGTTCACTACACCGTCAACAATATAACGATCAACCCAAGCACTGAGCGCCGAAATACGACTCACCAAAAACACAACGGTCAGATCGTAAAGTCGATCAATATAAAAGTCATAGGCTAACAGTTCTTGTACGGATTTCCAGGGGAGGCGAACGGGTCTTTCAACAGCACCATAAAAATAAATGGCTCCCCCCATACTCACTCCCACTAAGCCGGACATCAACAGTAAAGCAACAGATGCTTGATCGATGAATGCGGTGAGTCCAGCCTGGGGGAGCTCACTTGAGGAGGGTATCCCACTCAGCAGTAGTTGCCACTGTTGCAACATCAACGGCACCAGTAAGGTAACAATGGTCATTGATACCATCGGTACCGCCATAGGCCAGGGAACTTCCGGTGTGCGGCGTGTTTTGGCTTGGGGTTGACCCGCAAAGATTAAACCAAAAACTCGGGTTAAGTTGAAGGCGGTTAAGGCATTGATCAGCAGCACAATTAAGACTAACCACACAGATACTTCTTCAAACCCACTCACCCAACGTTTCATCGTCCAAAAGGTTCCCAAGGGAAGCAGGGCAATCATTCCATTCGCACCGACGACATAAGCAGTGGTTGTGGCAGGCATTCTTGACCAAAGTCCACCCATTTCCGTCATGTCTTGGGTACTCGTGGTCATAATAATTGAGCCAACGCTCATAAACAGTAAGGCTTTGGCTAGTCCATGAGTCAGGAGTAATAATAAGGCAATGTCTACCCGTTGCAGTCCGACGGCAATGAAGACTAAGCCTAAGTAGGCACTGGTGGAGTGAGAGAAGGCTCGTTTAATGTCAATTTGAGCGATCGCCACGAGACTCGCCCCAATAGCGGTGGCACTGCCCAGGGTGATTAAAACCCCATCGGTAATAGGTGAGAGGGCTAAAACGGGTTGAAGCTTGATTAACACAAAAGCACCCGCCGAAACCACGATGGAGTTTCGCATAATTGAGGCGGGGTTCGGGCCTTCCATCGCTTCATCTAACCACAGATGCAGGGGAAATTGAGCGCATTTTCCTACCGGGCCTGCGATTAAGGCTAAACCCAACAGGGTGGCGGTGATCGGCTGTAATTTTGCCGTTTCTGCCCAAATTTCCAGGTCGGAGAAGGTTAAACTGCCCGATAAGGTCGATAGGCTGACCACTCCCATTAACAGCAACACATCTCCCACTCGTTTGGTTAAGAAGGCGTCTCGGGCGGCGGTGACAACTAAGGGTTGAGCGTACCAGAAGCCCACCAACAGATAGGTTGACAGGGTGAGCATTTCCAGTAAGCCATAGGTGAGGAATAGAGAGTCACTCAGGGCGATTCCACTGATCGCACCTTCAAAAAAGCCGAGTAGGGTGTAAAACCTGGCGATCGCCCAGTCTTTTTCCATGTAGCCCAAAGCGTAGAGTTGAGCGATTAGACTGACTCCCGCGACTAACTCCATTGCCCCAATTGTGGTGGGGGAAATTTCGAGAACCAGGGATATATCAAGATCGGGCGCATTTAACCAGGAGTATGTTAATTGCAGTGGAGGTTGATTCCAGGTGATTCTAAACAGGAGTGTTCCATGAATGAAGGCAATCACCGTCATTAATAAATTAATATATGCCGCAGGTCTTGGCCCTGTTCTTCTGACTAGCCCCATCGCCCAGGGTAGGGTCAAAATTGCACCCATTAGTCCATAAAATGGTATACACCAACTCGTTTCTATCAGAAACTGATTCATTTAGATATTCCCCTCAATGGCTCCTGTAACTGACTCTCTTTAAAACTCGTTATTTAATTTAACAATTTTCTCATTGATTGCCTTTTTCGTCTATACTTCTGTTCAACTCTCTACTTTTGTCTGGAGATTGGGTCGCCTCAACTCTGGCTGATCAGACCGGATGAAGATCGTTAAGGGAGACACCAGCCGATCCATTTCAGTGATCAGTTGACTGCTTAATTTTGATCAATTTTGTCAAGAATTGACTCACAAACGGAGAATTTTCAAGAGCGTTTGATGAGGATTTTTTTGATTTTTCATTGAATTTTAGTTAAGTATTTTTACGGTTTTTTTGAAGAAAAACTTTCCACTGATTGATTCACTTTTTTTTAAGAAGAGGGGTTTTAATTTTTACACTTCTGTTTTAATTTTTACACTTCTACCACAAGGTTTCTCTTTTGGCAATGCAAGTTTTACCCTTTAATTGTTACAGATTAAGTTATTTAGTCAAGAAATGTAGAGGAAATTCTGCTGTTTGTCAATAAAGTTTATAGTTCTTATTGAAAGTGGAGATGGGTTTTTTGAGCAGTATAAACCCTTGATCCCTTAACCCGGGTTGGAACACGTTGTCCTGGGGAAATAGAGACAGATGCTTCAAGTAAAGTTTTTTAATAAAATATTAATTTTTATAACACATTAACAATTTTAATTAACTCTATCAGCAAGAATAATAGAGATTTATATTGTCAAGGAAGACACAATTCTCCTATTCTATTAATCAGGGAGAAAGGTCAGAAAGCTTCTAGAAGCGAAAAATCGCAATTCTAGTTGTAATTCTACCGATTGGTCTAAAAATTAACGCAGATTGTACTGTTTGTGTGTTCATTAGGAGTTAAACGATGTCCATCGCTGTTGGGATGATTGAAACCATAGGTTTTCCAGCCGTTGTAGAAGCGGCTGACTCAATGGTGAAAGCCGCCCGAGTCACCTTAGTTGGGTATGAAAAAATTGGAAGTGGTCGCGTTACAGTAATTGTCAGAGGCGATGTATCTGAAGTTCAAGCCTCCGTTTCGGCGGGAATTGAAGCAGTCAAGCGCGTCAACGGCGGTGAAGTCTCATCAACCCACATTATTGCTCGTCCCCACGAAAACTTGGAATACGTTCTACCCATCCGTTATACTGACGCGGTAGAGCAGTTCCGGGCTTACTAAAACCACCGTAAAGTTCAGATTAATCATCAGCAAAATTGGGTCAAACACCCGGTTTCTAAGATAACTTTGATGAACATGGGGAGGAATCCACAGAACACCCATGTGGATTCTGACACCTAGAAAAATGTAGAAGTATTGGTGAACAAAGGAGAAGCCTGAGTGGTGAGGCTGAGGAATTACCGTGATTGAACGGTCGTGAAGATGTCCAAGAAATTCTGAGATCAGGAGTTAAATATGGCCATTGCAGTTGGCATGATTGAAACCTTGGGGTTTCCGGCTGTTGTAGAAGCAGCCGATTCGATGGTAAAAGCGGCTCGCGTTACCCTGGTGGGATATGAGAAAATCGGGAGTGGACGAGTGACCGTGATTGTACGAGGTGATGTTTCAGAAGTTCAAGCCTCTGTAAGTGCAGGTATTGACTCTGTACGCCGAGTCAATGGGGGTCAAGTGCTATCCACTCATATTATCGCGCGTCCCCATGAAAACTTAGAGTATGTTCTGCCGATTCGTTATACCGAAGCCGTAGAACAGTTCCGCGAAAGTGTCAGTGGAATTCGCTCACTCAACCGTCCCTAACAACAAAGCAGTTTAGAAAAAAACAGATTGGGAAAGTACCCACAACAGATTATTCTGATGAAAGGGTACTCAGAAAAATGTCAACTCTAAACCCTTCTAGGTTGACGAGCTAATCATTTAAAAACCCACAAAATCTCACCTTCTCAAAAACCCCATGAAAATTGCCAGAGTCATTGGCACCGTCGTCAGTACCCAAAAAGAGCCAAGTTTAACAGGCTCGAAATTTCTACTGTTGCAATTCATTGATGAAACGGGAGAAACCCTCCCCGAATATGAAGTTGCTCTCGATTACGTCGGTGCAGGTTTTGACGAATGGGTTCTGGTAACACGGGGAAGTGCAGCTCGTCAAGTTCCCGGAAGTGAAACTCGTCCTAGTGACGCGGCTGTAGTAGCAATTATAGATACCATTACAGCGGGAAATCGTTCGCTCTACAGCAAAAAAGATCAGGAACGTTAACCTCAACACAGAGGCTAAAGTCCTGAGCCATTCGACAGCAAACAACAGAAAACTCATTAAAGATTGGTTAGGAGAAATTCAATTATGGCAGTCCGTAGTCTGGCGGCTCCTCCAACACCTTGGTCAAAAAACTTAGCCGAAGCGACAATCGATCCCACCGCCTACGTTCACTCCTTTTCAAACATCATCGGAGATGTGCGAATTGGACCCAATGTTATGGTGGCACCAGGAACCTCGATTCGTGCTGATGAAGGTTTTCCCTTTTCGATCGGCGAAAACTCTAACATCCAAGATGGAGTCGTAATTCATGGTTTAGATGAAGGTCGAGTCAAAGGAGATGATGGTCAATCCTATTCCGTTTGGATTGGTAAAAATACCTCGATCACCCATCTGTCGTTGATTCATGGCCCAGCCTATGTGGGAAATAACTGCTTCATCGGTTTCCGCTCAACCGTATTTAACGCCCGAGTAGGAGATGGTTGTATTGTAATGATGCACGTCTTAATTCAAGATGTGGCAATTCCCCCCGGCAAATACATTCCTTCCGGAGCAATTATTACCAACCAACAACAAGCTGATCGCTTACCCGATGTTAACGATACTGACCTCCAGTTTTCGACTCACGTTATTGGAGTCAATCAACAGCTAAAAGCGGGTTATCAATGCTCAGAAAGCACCACTTGTTTGACGGGTATTCGCAATGAAGTTCGCCCTCAAGTCAGTAATGGTGGTGGACGCGATCGCTCCTATAGCTATGGCAATAGCGGCAGCCTCGATGCCAATATCGTTGAACAAGTCAATCAACTGTTAGCCCAAGGTTACAAAATCGGTAGCGAACACGCCGACAAACGCCGCTTCCGCACCAGTTCTTGGCGGAGTTGCACGCCTATCGATTCTAACAACCCGAGAGAAGTCGTTGCTGCCCTCGAAGCTTGTTTAAAAGAACACGCTGGAGAATATGTTCGCCTATTAGGAATTGATCCGGCCGCCAAACGTCGGGTTTTAGAAGAAATTATTCAACGTCCTGATGGCCCCGTACAAAAATCCTCCAACGGAAAAGCCCCTGTTTCAGCTCCGGCTGCCGCTCCTCGCTCTTCTAGTGGCTCTGTTGGCAGCAGTCAGGTGAGTTCTAACCTGGGTGAACAAATCAGCCAACTGTTAGCTCAAGGCTGCAAAATTGGTCTGGAACACGCTGATAAGCGCCGCTTCCGTACCAGTTCTTGGCGCAGTGGCCCGGCGATTGAATCCACTCGTGTTGCCGATGTAGCCGCTCAAGTCGAAGCCTTTGTACGTGAACATTCCGGAGAATATGTACGCTTGATTGGCATTGATCCGGCCGCTAAACGTCGCGTTGTTGAAGAAATTATTCAACGTCCCGATGGCAAGTCGCCTCAGTCAGCAGCACCTAAATCCACTGTTGTACCGACTTCTCGCCCGGTTGCAACCGCTCCTCGCCCCTCAGCTTCGGTGAGTACCGCCAATGGCAGTCTCAGTTCAGAGGTGATTGCATCGGTTCGGAGTTTACTGGCTCAAGGCTACAAAATCGGTACTGAACACGCCAACAAACGCCGCTTCAAGACTAGCTCTTGGCAAAGTTGCGCTCCGATAGAGTCAACCCGCGATTCTGAGGTGATTGCTGCTTTAGAAGGCTGCATTCAAGAACATAGCGGCGAGTATGTTCGTATGATTGGCATAGACCCAGTCGCCAAGCGTCGGGTGATGGAAGAAGTTATCCAAAAACCGAACTGAACTCAGCCTTGATATTTTTAGAGGTTCACACTGAATGTATAGGTCGCCACCGCAACCCCTGAACAATGCCTCTGCTTTTGTGAGTGGCGATGTCACGATTGACCCCAGTGTTGCGATCGCACCCGGAGTGATCCTGCAAGCTGATCCAGACAGTCGAATTGTGATCGCCCCTGGGGTTTGTATTGGCATGGGAGCAATTGTTCATGCTCATCAGGGCAAAATAGAAGTGGAAGCCGGAGCAACGATTGGTGCAGGGGTATTGGTGGTGGGTCATGGCACAATTGGGGCGAAAGCTTGTATTGGGGCGGAAACAACCCTCCTCAATCCCGCGATCGCCACCAAACAGGTCGTACCCACAGGTACGATTTTGGGGGATGAATCTCGTAGTGTGAATCTTTCTGCTGATTCTGACTCAGAAAGTGACCCCCCTGTTGTTGAAACATCCCTCCCGGATCAACAAGGCGATTCATCGTCGGAGAAATCTTCAACAGTATCGCCGGAAACTTCGTCAGATTTAGACTCGAAGACACCCCCTGCGATCCAAAATTCCCCTAACTCGACCGCAACAATTGTCTACGGACAAGTTCATCTTAATCACTTATTAAACACACTCCTTCCCCATCGTAAATCTCTTAACAATTCCAAACTCAATGATCGCTCTTCCTAAAAAATGAGTAAGATAAAGATAGGGAATTCAAAATTGAGCCTTGGGTTTCGCAGAGTCGGAGAATAGCACTCGCTAAATGGGTTAAGGGGAGAACAGACAACAGAATCAAGATTTTTCTTCCATTGTGAAGTGTCTCTGCGTGCCTATACCCCTTTGCCCAACTCCCTCACTCCGAATTCATAGTCCCAACTCGAATCATTGTTAGCATGGATGCACACCTGCAAAAATTTGTTTCCCCTCAACGGATGAAACGACCCGAATACCAAGATATGGCTTTGGGTTTAGTTGAAACTCGCAGTTTTCCGGCTATTGTCGGGACAGCTGACATGATGCTGAAGTCAGCAGGTGTTCATCTGGTCGGTTATGAAAAAATAGGCAGTGGGTATTGTACTGCCATTGTCCGAGGGCGGATTGCCGATATTCGATTAGCGGTTGAAACCGGGACAGATATCGCCAAACAGTTTAATCAATTTGTTTCGTCTTTAGTGATTGCCCGACCTCTCCCCAATTTAGAATATGTCTTACCCATTAGTGCGCGTTTATCTCAACTAGCTACCAGTGGGGGTCAGAGTCGGTTAAGCAATCAAGCTGTGGGTTTAGTCGAGACACGCGGTTTTCCGGCAATGGTCGGCGCTTGTGATGCCATGTTAAAAGCGGCGGAAGTTTATCTGGCATCCTATGAAACAATTGGGGATGCTTTGTGTACAGCGATTATTCGCGGTTCAGTGGCTGATGTGGCGGTAGCCGTCGAAGCCGGAATGCTAGAGGCTGAAAGGATTGGGGAACTCAATGCTGTTATGGTGATTCCCAGACCTTTAGATGATTTAGAACAAACATTACCCTTAGCCAGTTGTTGGATCGAAGAAAAACGTCAACCGTTACAATTCCCGGTGAATGTCAAAGAAACTGAAAAAGAAACCGTTCAGTTACCGGATTTTCAAGAACTTCCTCAACGCATCGAAGAAGATCATCATTATTTATAAATTTCCCTTTCTCAAGAGATCCGTTAATATGCCCTTGACTCTCCAGTTTACTGGAGACTGTATGTTTAAAGCATACTTCTCATGGAGTCAAGGCGATGGAAACGATCTATTTGCGACTGAAAGGCATGGGGTGCGCCGCTTGTGCGAATAAAATTGATCAGATTATTCAGGAAGTTCCGGGTGTCGTTGAATGTCATGTTAATTTTGGCGCTGAACAGGCAACCGTTCAGTATCATCCCCAACAAACCAATCTGAAAACCATTCAACAAGCCATTATTGATGGCGGATATGGCGCAGAACCCCTAAAAAATACTCAAAACAGTCTAGAAGAACACGAAAAAGAACACCGCCAAATTTCTCAAACCCTACGCAACAAACTGATTATTAGTGCTATTGTTAGCAGTATTTTAGTGATTGGGGGATTACCCATGATGACGGGGTTAAATATTCCGTTTATCCCCATGTGGTTACATCACCCCTGGCTACAATTTATTTTAACCACTCCCGTGATGTTTTGGTGCGGAAAAACCTTTTTTACCGGAGCCTGGAAAGGGTTAAAACGTCACAGCGCCGATATGAATACCTTAATTTCAGTCGGAACAGGTTCGGCTTATCTTTATTCGGTAGTAGTCACACTTTTTCCTGACTTTTTTATCAGTCAAGGACTCAGTATTGTTGTTTATTATGAAACAGCTGCCGTTATTATTACATTAATTTTACTTGGACAATTATTTGAACATAATGCTAGAGGAAAAACCACAGAAGCGATTCGGAAATTAATCGGATTACAAGCGAAGACCGCACGAGTATTGCGAGAAGGAAAAGAAGTTGATATCCCTATAGAAACAGTCAATGTTGGAGATATTGTGATTGTTCGTCCCGGTGAAAAAATACCCGTTGATGGCGAATTAATTGAAGGACATTCAACGATTGATGAATCGATGGTAACAGGGGAAAGTGTACCTGTTGAAAAGCAATCCGGAGATGAAATTATTGGTGCAACGATTAATAAAACAGGTAGCTTTAAATTTCGGGCTTCGAGAGTCGGAAAAGATACTATTTTAGCACAAATTGTTCAACTGGTTCAACAGGCGCAAGGTTCAAAAGCACCGATTCAAAAATTAGCCGATCAAGTCACAGGTTGGTTTGTTCCCGTTGTGATGGCAATCGCTATTTTAACCTTTGTCATTTGGTTTAATTTTACGGGTAATTTAACATTAGCTACCTTAACAACTGTGGGGGTTTTAATTTTAGCTTGTCCTTGTGCATTAGGGCTAGCAACACCAACTTCTGTGATGGTGGGAACCGGACTCGGGGCGGAACACGGGATTTTAATTAAAGGGGCAGAAAGTTTAGAAATTGCCCACAAAATTCAAACAATTATTCTGGATAAAACCGGAACATTAACCGCCGGAAAACCCACCGTTACTAACTATGTTACCACAGGCGGAACCACCAACAATAATGAACTGAAACTCTTACGATTAGTTGCGGCAATTGAACGCAAATCAGAACATCCTTTAGCCGAAGCTGTTGTACAATATGCTGAGTCTCAAGGGGTTGATTTTCCCTTACCTGAACCTGAAAATTTTGAAGCGATGATGGGAATGGGGGTTCAAGGTTATCTTTCAGATCGATTTGTTCAAATTGGAACGAGTCGCTGGATGGGAGAATTAGGGATTGATATTGAATCTTTAAAATCCTTTCAAGAACAATGGGAAACGGAGGGAAAAACCACTGCTTTTATTGCAATTGATGGACAAATTGAAGGGATTATGGGAATTGCAGATACTCTTAAACCTTCCTCTGAAAATGCAGTCAAAGCATTAAAACGTATGGGATTAGAAGTGGTGATGATTACGGGAGATAATCAAAAAACAGCCGAAGCTATTGCATCCCAAGTGGGAATTGAACGAGTATTTGCAGAAGTTCGTCCCGATCAAAAAGCAAACTTAGTTAAATCCATTCAACAAGAAAAGAGAAGAAAAAGCGAAACCCATCGTATTGTTGCTATGGTTGGAGATGGGATTAATGATGCCCCTGCCCTCGCCCAAGCTGATGTCGGAATTGCCATCGGAACCGGAACAGATGTGGCAATTGCTGCCGGAGATATTACTCTGATTTCTGGAGAATTAACAGGAATTGTCACTGCAATTAAACTGAGTCGGGCTACCCTGAAAAATATTCGTCAAAATCTGTTTTTTGCGTTTATTTATAATATTGCGGGTATTCCGATTGCCGCAGGGATTCTTTTTCCGTTTTTTGGCTGGTTACTTAATCCAATGATTGCCGGGGCTGCAATGGCGATGAGTTCGGTTTCTGTTGTGACCAATGCCTTGCGTTTGCGGAATTTTAAACTATAATTTTTATCTTGAAATTTGAGATAATTAGACTCTAGCTACTTGAAGTTAAATCTAATCTTGAGAAAGAATTAAATTTAAAATATTCAATTCATTAGAGGTTAAAAAATACTTCTCTGTGAAAAGTTTACTTCTCATCTCATTCAAGCTATAACTTCTAAAAACTAGCCAAGGGAAATCTTTATATTTATGACCTATTGGCAGAATATTACTAACAGGATATAGAGAACTAATATAGGTTGCTAGAATATCTCGAAATCTTTGATCTTCTGGTTCTTCATAATTCTTAGAAAAATATTGACTCATCGTCTCACCTGTAATAAATGTAAATAATGGCAGAGCATAATATTGATCAAAGTACAGGCTATTTTGTTCAAATTTTTGCGTCTTATTCGGTTGCTCCTCCAGTAAGTTGACTAACTCTATTGCTTCATTAAGAGCAGAGCGGATACTTTCTGGATAAGCCGGACTATTTTTGATTTCTAACATCTGATTCAATAATTTACCGTTATTAAAAGTAACAATATCTTGTCCTATCCGTATTTTATACTTTTCCTCTACAGTTCTACCCGCGAGAGGAACCACTAATAAACTACCATTGATATAACCCGATTTAATTGGAGTAAAGCTAAGTAAACTATCTAAAGTTGTATTGATTAAATCTGAAAATTTAGTCGAAAATGACTCTCGCAATTCTAGATAGGACAGTCCTTGGTCTTCTTTAAAAGCTAATCCATTCCCTATATTGATATCGACTGAATTTAACAGACCTTCTAAGCTAGAATAAACTTCTTGCAAAAGTTCATCATTAGGACGTTTACGTTGTTCCTTTTTGAGTTGTTTAATTAGCATACTCATCTTGCTGCTAAAAGTTTGACCCGCAGCAAACACTGACTTTCCACCTATGGGAATCATAATGAAATTACTTCCACCAATATTACCAGAACCAAAAATTCTAGTCATTATGGAAGTCTTTAAAATTAGGAGAATATTCAAAAAGTTTAGACGAGTTTCCTGTAAGGATAGCTTCTGCTCATCGCTACAGTTATGTAAGGATGACTGAGGAGCTTTGGGGTAGTACACAATTTGTTCAGATAAATAAAAAACTAACTCCTTGTCTTGACTATCCAGAGTTTTTTGAATACCATCTTCTTCGTAATATCCACGACCTCTATAGATTACCTGAATGACTTCCATTAGGTTCTTTTCAATTTCAAAACGAGGGATATCAACCAGAATATGTTTGGCTTTAGGAAATGATAAACCTCGACTCGCTGAAGCCGTCATAAAGATGACTTTTACTTGATTTTTCTTCTGGGGAATTTGTTTCTTTTCGTATTCAGAAAGACTTGCGTGAATTTCTAAGTAGTCTTTATATTGTTTAAACTCACCCTGCTGCTCTCTAATTTTTTCAATGAGGTCAGCTAATCTCTGCTTATCCTGAATGTAGACAATTACTTGATCAGAATTAGCTTGATTTAAAAAAGTCTTGATGTCTTCTACAATTTCCTCCTGAACACGTTTTTCTAAGTCATATTTTTTGATTCGGTAAAGATTTTCATTAAATTTAATAGATTCGATCAAAATTTTATATTTTATTTCTAAACTTTGAGCTGGATAAGAGTTAGCATTAATAACGGTAGCATCTAATTCATTAAACTGGAATGATTGCACAGATAAAGGTAAATTATTAGAAGTAACTTTTCTAAAAAAGATTTTATTGGGTTCTGCGGAAGTTTCCTCTAGATGCTGCTTAATTACATCTGGATCAACAATTGAAGCATCCGCTACAATAATTTTTGTGTTAAAACCATGTTGACTGTTAATTACTTTATATTTTTTTAAGAGCCTAGTTATTCCGTTGAGAAACTCTACTCCACTATCATCACCTGTGATTTCATCTATCATAATAAATAAATTCTTAATTTTACTAGAGATTTTTTTCATCTCAGCAGGAACTACAATTCCTTCTGTAGAGTTATAGGCATCTTTAAAGATTTTTTCAAAATGATCTAAAGTATCTTTTCCACTTTGAGTTTTCTTCAAAGATTGAATAGAAACTGTCGCTACTATGTTAGGGGATAGATCACATTTAATAGCGGTATAGATGGCTTGGCAAATACTATCTAAAACACCTCGATTTTTTTGACCTATATCTTGAATTTGGTCTTCCGTTAGTCTGCCAAGATTTTTGGATAATGAGGTAGAGGTTAATTCATTGGTTTGATTAATAAAATGTATAGTCTGCTCTATAAAATCATCTGTACGCTCGTTTGACAAGTAATTTACAGTAAATTGTCCACCGTTATTTTTAATCAAATTAGCTGATGTAGTCAGCGTAAATATTCGGTCATCATCCAGTAAATTTGTTTGTTGATTTTTAAATTTTTCGATAATGTCTAGGTTAACTTGTTTTCTAGGACTGACGTAGAAAAATAAAAACCCTTCATCTAGACAATTTTGGCTTTTTAAAAAGTTAGCAATTGCTGTCGTTTTACCAATACCAGGATTACCTGTTAAAAAAATGTAGGTAGCATCAGAACTCAATGCTTTAGTAATGAGTTCGGCATGAGCCTTTCTCATATCTAAATTTGGAGTGACTTGCAATTGTTTTGCTAAATCAGCCGGAATTGTATCTATAGAGTTAAAAAAATCTTTTATACATTCTTGATGAACAATAGATGTTATCCCATCTTTAGCAACTTCTGAAAACTTATTAAGAAAATCTCTACCATTTTGAAAGCTCTTAGCCGCATTGCGCTGAATTTGTCGTAAAACTTTCTTACGAGCATCTTGGATTTCTTCCTCTTTTGATTCGTGCTTGTAAATGTGGGAACAGGTTTCTAAAATATCTAAATTATCTCTATTAAGAGACATAGCACTAATAGCGCGATCGCTATATCCCACTACATTAAAAATAACTGGTGTTTCCTCTGTTAGTAAACCCTGAGATTGCAAAAATTGAAAGAAACTATAGCTATAGCTACCTGCTTGAATTAACTTAGCAGTTTCTTTATCTTCTCGCTTGAAAGCCTTAAAGTAACCCTTAAGATTTTTGGATAAATTCAATTCAGCATTCTTTGTATCTATTCCTAAATTAGAAAAAACACTTTTAGATTTCAAGTAGCTAATCTCGCTGAGTAACAGCTTTCGTAGTACCTCGACGTTATCTACATCAACTAAATCCTGAATTGATTTAATCGAAAATATTGAATAATCTATGCAGAGAACCCTAAACTGCTTACTACAACGGATTAGCATGATTGTATCTGCATTCAAAAATTCTCCTTTTTTTGAAGATTTGGCGATATCAACGTTTATCTCTCCAAACTGTGCTAAAACTTCCTTGAATGACTTTTCTTCACCTTTAGTATAAGTTCCTAAACTGTTATCATCAGAAAAATAGCACTGGTAGTATAAAATTTCTAAACGCTTTAGCTGATGTTTACTCCAACCTGTAGATTTAATGTATTCACTGAATAAATTTAACCCCGCTAGAAAACCTTTTTGTACAAAAAAGGTACTCCACTTGCCAATAATTTGTCTATTTTGTTCGCTAATAACTTGTTCTCGATCCGCTAACCGTCTAACCATTTTCGGAAAACTTAGCTGCTGCAAATCTTGCTGATATAATTCCCCAAATTTATGAGATAATTTATTTTGTTCAATATAGGTAAGCATCCCAATATTGAACCCTACTTCAAACAAACGACCTAACTCTTGTCCTAAAGTTGATTTGATCATGTTTTTTCACTCTCAGGTTGTACGTTTAAAGCTTTTCTAACTTCTGTTAAAAAGGCTAAGGAATTAAATTTAACTCCACCTGTCATGTGTTTAAATATGGATAAAGCTCCAACACTATCATCCCCAATTAAATTTTCGTGGGGATCAAGTTTTAAGTTGATCTTAGTGCTACCTGCTTCATATCGAGAAAAATGATAGAGAGTAAGCATTTGAAGAATTTCATTTTTTAAATAAGTATCATAGATCAACCCTTCACGAATGTCTTTATCATCTAATACGCCTTCATAGAGGTTCAAGAGTGTGGCGTAGGAAATAACTCCATTATAGTATTTTTCACGACCTACTTGAATTCCGTTAAATAGATTAAAAAATACGACGGCTTGTTTGCTAGGATCTTTCACCAAACTTTCTAATTCAGCGACATCTTGTATATACAAAGAACTAGCTGTTAAATTTTGAAGTTTTACGGCATAATATTTATCAAAGAAAACTGGATATATTTTGAGATCATCTCTTTTCCCTTTTAAATGTCGTAAAACAGCTTTTGACATAAAATACAACTCTTCATCCTCTTCAGTTCTAGTCATATTTAAATTATTAGAATAAGGAGATTTAGCAATGTATAGAAAATGTCTGAAGCCTTTTTGATAAAGTTTATTGACTTCATCTATAAGAATATCAGGATGGCTATGAATCTCCTGGCTATTATAGTTATCAGAGAAAGTTCCAATCATGTATAAGCGAATAGAACCATCAGCTTGACGCTGTACTCCTATCATTTCTCCCATTAAGTTAGCAATTTTATAATCACTCGATTTAGCGCGATCGCACTCCCGACTTGATACAACAATAATCGCCAATTTATCGAGTGCTGGTTTGCTAGAAGACTGACTCAACCTAAATGTTTTAGGAAGAACAGAGTACAGGGAACTCAAAGCATTGGAAACTTTATAGGATTTGATGTCTTTGATATATAAACCTTGGGAATTAGAGCGATGCGTTTCGTTCAATAAATGAGATAACACTGCGAACATAGAGCGGAAAAATTTTTCTTCCGGTGATGGATCTTGCTTATCGTTCAAATGCAACCTCAAAATCGGGATAAATAACCTGCGTTTGGATGCGTCCAGTAAAATTTTTAGACTCGTATAAGCAAGTAAAGCAAAAGTAACTTGATAAACAAAAGCCTGTGGCGATTCCAGGTTATTGAAGATTTTTTCTCTAAGACGTTCGTGATTATAATTAAACTCCAACAGCTTTTGTTGGCTAAAGCTATTCTTGTAAATTTCTCTATGCCTGCTTTCTTGAGGAGCCAATAGAACTGGAATAGTATAGACTTTTCTAATATCGTATTCCATACTAAAGCTTTGACTCTCGTTAGTAGAGAAATACTGAATCTCACTAATCTGGATATTAGCTGTTAATGTACAGAGTGAAGTCGTGTTGACATTGGCAGAACCAACTGATATATACTTCAAAGCAGCTTTAGGATTTTCTCTCAAGACACCTTGAAAGAAAGTGCTATTTTTAGATATTGTGCTAAAATATTCCTCCAAAATTACTTTTTTCAGGCTGATATGAGTTGGATAACTTCTCGACTGCAAAATCTGCTTTTTCTTAAGGATACTTAGTAACATCGCTTTTAACTTTTCGATCTTATGGCTAGCCTGATATTCCTCCACTCCTCTTTTTATGCCTCGCATCTTACTTGCTTTTTCGCTTTCATCAGAACCCTGTAATATAGGTAATACTTTTTCTTCAAAAGTTTTTCTAGGATCGTATTCTAAGTCAGATTCAGGAGTATATCCCTTAGTAGAAGGAGGAATAGTAGCGAATACAAAGTAATATAATAGGGTTAGTCTTAATACTTTTCTAACAAAATACTCTTTTTTAAATGGATCGGCAAGTCCTTCTTTATGTTCCTCACTATTTGTATCTAATAAGTTAAGATAGTAGTCAATAACAGCTTTTCCACCGCGAGCCTGAACTTTCCCACCTAACTTGAGCTTCAGCCCAAAAATAAACTGTTGTCTACCTTGATTCTCATCTGTAGTTTCTCCAAGATAACCAACTATCAAAGGAATAATAGGCAGTTCATCAAAAGCGTTAGATTCAGAAAAAATTGTCCGATAATTTAATGATATTCCTGCATAGTTAACATCATAGTAGCCGTCTACTTTTTCCAAATCGTTAATATAGTCTTCTATCAATCTAAGTCTGCGGATAAAATCTTCTAGATAGATAATATCCTTATGATTACCTAAATGTTCTTTCAAAAATTCTAAATACTTAATTTTTGCTTCTCTTTGAACTTTCCCAAGTGCTTCTTTATCCATTAGCCGTCTTAAATAGTAAAGATCGGATTTGTTAGACTTTAAATCTTCTACTAAATCGTCAAGAATATAGTTGAGGTCTTCTTGCTCATCTGAAGAAAATTTAAGACTGATAAGATTTTTAAGACTCGATTGTAATTCTTCGTCAAACTTACCCGTATTTTCTATGGTAATTGTTAGCTTATGAAACTTTAGTAATGGATCGCTACTAGCCATTTCCGGTTGTAAACTTAAGCGTCGTTTTTCGAGAGAGTCATATTTTTTATCAAAATTATACCTAAAATTAATCTGGTTACTTTTGCTTTTAAATTGATTGATATCGGTCGCTAAATTTTCAATAAACTTTTCTAAATTTATGGCTTCACTTTCTGGAGGAAAGAGAGATTCTATATGCTGTTTTAAACCGTCTCTAATCTGCTGAACTTGACTAATAAAATGAGATTTCAAACCCCGACTAAGGTTTACTGTAGCTGACTTAGCACTACTGGCAGAAGCGCCCAAGGGGTTTTCAATTGTTGCAGAAGCTACCTGAAAAGCTATTTCATCAATATCAATCAGTAATCGGTTGTTATCTTGAGATAAACTGAAAGGATTTTTAGTCTCTTGATTCTGTAAAGCTTTTAAAATATTAGTGAACAAGTCACTGTAGTCTACACGAACCAGACCATTATCACCCTCTTGTAAAGTATTAACCATGTCTACTCCTTATAATTGGGGTCAAAAGCTTCTAAGTGTTAAACTCTATTGAAAACCTTCATGGCAAAGCAGTTACGGTTACTTTCCATCAATTCTCCGTCATCAAAGATGAGATCAGTTTGAAGGATGGGGGGTTCCGACTCAACAACGGCAGTTTTGGAAGTAATTTGTGGATTGTTGTCAGTGATCATGCTCTATCCCCGCAACAGTTGGGTGATTTTTTTCTAGTGTAGCGCTGATTGGAGTGTAAGTTTGATTTATTTTTCAACCTCTCACCAAGCATATCGATATGACTCCTCTCACCCTCAAATGTCCCAATTGCCGAAGTCTACTTCTAATTTCGATACCCTTGCACCTGAAAACTTGGACAGATGGCAAGCCCAAAAGCTTTTGTTTTAGCTTAAAATTTGTTTAAGTACCTGTAAGAGTTAAAATTGCTATAAATGTCAACCCTAACGGAGATTCAAATCATGCTAAAACCTCAAAAAATCGGATTCTACTTGAGTCAGTTGTTACTCTCTTTAATTTTGATCACTTCCGTAGAAGCGGCTTCCCCAGAATCCCATACTCAATCTACAGCAAAATTTCGTCAAATTCCACAACCTCTCCCGGTTAAAATTGCAGTAACAGCCGCAGGTTTAGGGTTAATAGGATTAGAAATCTGGTGGTTTATGTTGAGTAAACCTAAAGCTAAACAAACCCCCCAAGCGCCCGATATTCAATAACTATCTGGAAGCCCAAAAATTGATAACGCTAAAGTCTAACTTCAGGGATATAATAACCGAGAAGGTCAACCACTCTCGCAATCTTCCCATCTAAAGATGAAACTACAGGATATTGTAGGAACCGATCAGCGTTATGATATCATTGCGATCGCTGCCGATGAAGCATTAACTCGTCAAATTCAAATACTGTTGGTGAATTTAGGCTTATTAGACCCCCCTGTTGATGGTAAGTTTGGCCCCCTATCGACCGCAGCCCTTCATCGATTTCAAACCTTAATGGACTGTGGAGAACCCGGTTATTTAGGGACAAATACGGCGAAAAAGTTAATTGAAACTAAACCCGAAGATTTACCCAGTCCAGCCCTCACCCTGAAGATTACTCAAGACACAATTCTAAAACTTAGACCTGTTCAATCGAGTGAACTGAATGACTCTGAAAAACAGGGAATGAAAGCCGATCAGTCTTTTTCTCTGATTGCTTTTGAACCGATTCGGGGTCATGTTAGAGTCGCATTTCGAGATCAATCTTTTCAATATCAATCTCTTTGGTATCTCTTTGAAAAACACCTGGAAATCTACGAAGGAAGTCAGCTGGTTTTTCCGAAAATTAGACCCAAACAAGTTCGCTTAGAAAATTTTCCTTACAAGTCTCAAATGGATAACTTTTTTAATCCTACAGGATCTTGTAATGTTACATCAATGGCGATGTGTTTAGCCTATTACAATACTCCGCGTCGAAAAAGTTACGGACAGTTTGAGGATGAACTGTATGAATATGCCATTCAAAGAGGCTACAGTCGTTGGAGTCCCTATGATTTAGCTAAAATTGTCCGGGAGTATGGTTGTCAAGATTATTTCACCGAAAAAGGAGACATGGATGACTTAAAAGATTGGTTAGCCGAAGGAAAACCCTGTGTCATTCACGGCTATTTTACGGCTTTTGGTCATATTATGCCTGTGGTGGGTTATGATGATTATGGATTAATTGTTCACGATCCCTATGGGGAATGGTTTTCCAGTGGATACCGAACCGATTTGAGTGGGGCTTATTTACGCTATTCTTATGGTTTAATTCGCCGAACTTGTATGGCAGATGGTGACTTTTGGGTTCATTTTATTTCTAGATAAGACATGAATTAAGCTGATTTCACATGAAGTAAATATTTTCTCATTTGTTTTTTATCGAAATTTAACGCAGTCCACTTTTATTTAAGCCATTCTAGTATTAAGTAGAGTGGTTTAATTCCTCATGTTTAGTACAAATTCAACATACCCTATCTCAGAAACCGTTCATTCTCAAACTCCTATCACTCCTAGTCTCACCCAATTTTTCTCGAAACCTGGAGTTGGCTACACCTGCAATGCTATCTTTGTTGTTATCGCCCTAGCCATTATTGAGGGTTTGTCTAACCCACCCCCTGCAAATCTTAACCTCAAATTCAAAACTTCTGATGAACCTTCCGTCTTTTCTCTGGTTGTGGAAGATAGCCGCTTGGTCAATGGGATTTTCACTTCTGACGTACCTGATACTCGCCATCACAGGTAATTGGATGTTTTATACTCGTAATGGGAATTTACCGCGCCCTCAAAGTTTACGAACTGTTCATTATCTCATGGGCGCTACAATGGTCGGGTTAGTCTTACTCCTGTTGGCAATTGGTTTGATGGGTACAATTGGTTATTATGGGAACTTGGGTCATTCAGCCCACTTGCCTGCAGGATTAACAGTGGTCAGTTTAGTCCTGGCTTCAGCTTGGAGTGCAACTCAAATTAATCCTTCAAATTCTTGGGCGCGATCGCTTCATGTTAAGATTAATATCGCGCTCTTCTTTGCTTTTGCTGTTGTTTCTTTAACAGGTTGGACGGTTGTACAAAAATATTTACCCTAAGATATTTGCCTTAAGATAGAGTCTGGAAATTTAACTCTATTCTAGAATTAAAGTTAGGAAGGGCTGAGAACAGACAACTCATCCACAACATGAATTCGTCCACGTGCAACCCCTCGAAGTAAGCGATCAACAGATTTTCGCTCATCTTCACTCAGGGTTTCATCTAAGATAGCAGCCATTAATCCGTAGCGATCTGCTTGAGTCAAATAATGGTTACTTCCTACGGATGCAATGATTGCGTATACGGCACCAGGAAGAAGATTAATTAAGGGCATGGGCTTAAATTGAGTTTTTATCACCCTTAATTATCTCCTATTTTCTTAACCTAAGTTGTGACCAATTGAATTCTTTCTCAGTGACAGCACTAGAAGGTTCTAGTGACTGGTTTCTTCATTAACCTGTGATTTGTATCACACAGGTAATTATACCACTTTTTGGCTTTGAGAACATCAAAATTTGAAAATTCTATTCCTGGACTCAAATAACAGATCTTGAAAAACCCGCCCCTAGAGGAATAATATTTCTTTGACAGGCGAGAACCGTACCGAAATAGACGGTAGATACGAAAAATAAAAGATTGCACTCATTGTTTACATTTCGTTACGATAGAACCATAGATTAAATAAAGGTAATCAACCTTTTAAACAAGCTAAATTCAGAGGACATTCTTAATGAATAACTCTATACGAGTCGGTAACTTATTTGGGATTCCATTTTATGTAAATGCGTCCTGGTTTATCGTACTGGCATTAATGACCTTCAGTTACGGAACCAACTTAGCATCAGAATTTCCAACCTTGGGCGGTGCAACTTCAGTATTTCTAGGATTAATTGCTGCTTTACTGTTATTTGCATCCGTCTTAGCCCACGAACTCGGACATAGTTTTGTCGCGATTAAACAAGGAATAAACGTCAAATCAATTACGTTATTTCTGTTTGGAGGGTTAGCCAGTTTAGACAGAGAAGCCAAAACCCCAGGCGGTGCCTTTTGGATTGCGATCGCAGGCCCGGCAGTGAGTATTATTCTATTCTTACTCTTAAGTGGAATCGGTACCACAATAGCCACAAGTGGGCCACTAGGGGCAATGGTCGGTTTACTGGCCTATATTAACCTCGCCCTCGCCTTATTTAACCTGATTCCCGGTTTACCCCTCGATGGCGGAAACGTTCTCAAAGCTATCGTTTGGAAAATTACCGGAAAACAATATACTGGGGTAATTTGGGCAAGTCGAGTCGGTCAAGCGTTAGGATGGACAGCGATCGCATTAGGATTAGTTCCAACCTTATTCATGGGTCAATTCCCAAATGTTTGGACAATCTTAATTGGTTGGTTCCTCTTACAAAATGCAGGCGTTTTAGCCCAAGATGCAACTCTCCGCAGCAAACTGTCTGAGTTTACCGCAGAAGATGCCCTGACCAATGAAAGTCCGATTATTTCTGAGGATTTATCCTTGCGGGAGTTAGCCAACGAATATATTATCGGAAAAACTCAAACTCGACGCTTCTTTGTGGTTAATCACGAAGGTCAATGGTTAGGTCAATTGAAAGTAGATGACATGAGATTTATTCCAACTTCTCAATGGACAACGACTTCAGTCAAAGACCTGATGCAACCCGTTGAACTCTCCCAAACCGTAGATGCTTCACGTTCATTACTCGATGTTGTCACCTTATTTGAAAAAGAACAACTCGACGAATTAGCAGTAATGCGAAATGGAATGTTAGTCGGGTTAATTGAAAAAGCCTCAATTCGCCAAGTGTTACAACGTAACGCCGAAGCCAAGCCCGCTTAAATAGGGATTATCACTAACCCATAAACCCGGTTTCTTTGAGAAGTCGGGTTTTTTTGGTGTTTATAAACTTTGCTAAGATTGCCAACGAAGTTTCCCGCCCTAGATCCCAGTTACCCAGACTGGCGCGGGGGACAAGTGGCGGTTTTGTGTTGATTCCGGACTGAAATGTGCAAAAATGAAAGACGGTACATCGGAATAGAGAATTGAAAAACTGTGAGTCCAACCGTCGTCACGACTGAAAATGCCAAATCAACAGCTAGCGTAACCCGTCGTGCTGTTTTTCCCTTCACCGCCATTGTCGGTCAGGAAGAGATGAAACTAGCCTTGCTGCTAAACGTGATTGACCCTAAAATCGGTGGTGTTATGATTATGGGCGATCGCGGTACAGGTAAATCCACTACAATTCGGGCGTTAGCTGACTTATTACCCGAAATTGATGTTGTTGCAGATGACCCCTTCAATAGCCATCCTGATGATCCAGAATTGATGAGTGATGAAGTCCGGGAACGAGTCTTCAACCAACAATCAGTTCCCGTAGCCCCGAAAAAAGTCCCGATGGTTGATTTACCCCTGGGGGCGACAGAAGATCGGGTTTGTGGCACCATTGATATTGAAAAAGCCTTAGCTGAAGGGGTGAAAGCCTTTGAACCGGGTTTGTTAGCAAAAGCCAATCGCGGTATCCTCTACGTCGATGAGGTGAATTTGTTAGATGATCACCTGGTTGATGTGTTGTTAGACTCCGCCGCCAGTGGTTGGAATACCGTTGAACGAGAAGGAATTTCCATTCGTCATCCCGCCCGATTTGTCTTGGTCGGTTCAGGAAACCCCGAAGAAGGAGAACTGCGCCCCCAACTGTTAGACCGTTTTGGAATGCACGCCGAAATTCGTACCGTTAAAGAACCGGATTTACGAGTGAAAATTGTTGAACAACGGACAGCTTTTGATCGCGCTCCTAACGAGTTTTTAGCTCAATATATTAGCGATCAAGAAAAACTACAACAGACGATTATTGAAGCGCAACAAAGACTATCTTCTGTCGAAATTAGCTATGATTTCCGCGTTAAAATCTCTCAAGTTTGTTCAGAACTCGATGTAGATGGGTTGCGAGGAGATATTGTGACGAACCGCGCCGCTAAAGCTTTAGCCGCCTTAGAAGGTCGCACAGAAGTCACGGTCGAAGATATTGGGCGAGTGATTACTTTATGTTTGCGTCATCGTCTGCGAAAAGATCCCTTAGAATCGATAGATTCAGGTTATAAAGTCCAGAAAATTTTTCGTCAAGTTTTTGGTTTACCCGACCCGGAGGATAATTAACCGATTGAGAAGATATTAAGGGTTAGAAACTCAAGATTTAAACTTTTAAAAAATACCTAACCCATGCCAATCTCTATTATTGGATTTGATCCTGGACTCGCCACCTTGGGCTTTGGTGTGATTCATTGTCAAAATCATCGGGAACGGGATGGTCGTTATCCCGTTTCTTTAATAGATTTTGGGGTGATTAAAACCCCCGCTCATCAAGACATGGGAAAGCGTCTTTGTACGATTTATGATGATTTACATACGTTAATTGAACAGTTTAAACCCGATTTAGCGGTTGCTGAAAAATTGTTTTTTTATCGCATGGGAAATACCATTTCTGTGGCTCAAGCGAGAGGGGTTTTAATATTAGTATTAGCCCAAGAAAAAATTCCCCTATTTGAATTTACTCCCGCTCAAATTAAACAAGCATTAACAGGTTATGGTAACGCCGATAAACTGGATGTTCAGAATGCTGTAGCTCGGGAGTTAGATTTAGATGAAATTCCCAAACCGGACGATGCAGCCGATGGTTTAGCTGTGGCTTTAACGGCTTGGTTTGATGATGAAATTGTTCCTAAGTTATAAAATATAAAAAGAGATTAATTGAAAATCAATGATTATTTTAACCTCTCAAGAAATTGCTCAATTTCGTTCTCAATTATCTGAATATTCCCACGCCTTAGAAGCTTTAGATACCATAGAAGACTGTGAAGGTGATATCGAAGATGCGGCGATTTCTATTGCCATACAAGTTGGACAAATGCCAACAACTTCTGATAATTGGTTAGATGGTGTGGCGAAACGCTATCGGGTGACTATTTGTAATCAAGAATACCGCGAGGAATTGTTGCAAGGAAATATAAGTAAAATGGTCGGACATTTACTAGAACAAAATCTCTGTCCGCAACTGTTAGTGACTCCCGTTGTGATTTATGCTGTAAAAACAGGTATTCAGCAATTCTGTGAACCGTTAGAATATAAGTTATCTGCTGAAACCCAAAATTAAATACATAGAACTTCGGGTATTACAACAAGTATTAAAAGGGGGTTTCAGATGCCAATATCATTAACATTAATATTAAATAGATTTAAATTCAGTATTTTCTTGGGTTTATTCCTCTCGCTATCTGCCTGTACACCCTCATCGATTGTTTCTTTAAAAGCCTCAGAAATATCTCCAAACGAGAAGGTAAACTCTCCTAAATTTGAAGCTAAACAGGTGAACGATAAAGGCGGATATTATTGTTCAAACGGTGAAACAGCTTTCGGGCCAATAACTCAAAGAATGATTGAAAAATGTGTTGACTGGGGAGGGGGAAGCAGTTGCAACAAGAAGCAATGGTCGGAAACATTATTTCTTAAAGCTTATGGAAATCAACGCTGTCCTGATGGTTCCCGCTTCAATTCTATTATCGGGTATTGTGTAGAAGGAAAAAATGCAATCGGCCCTTTTTCCCCACAATTAATTACAGCTTGTGAAAAGAATAATGGGGGAAATTCTTGTCAATCCCGTCGTTGGGATAGTCGATTATTATATAAACTTTTGCGAGATGAAAAGTTAATAACTTTTTCTGAAATTCCCCCACAATTTGTCTTATTAGCCTTTGATGGTTCTCGTTCTTTAGAGGCTTGGAATAAATCCCGCAACTTTGCAAAAACCTTAGAACAGAAAGGGATTAATCTGAGATTTACTTATTTTATTAGTGCCGTTTATTTTGTTAACAATGAGCAGCGCAATCTCTATAATGCCCCGGCAGGAAAAGGTCGCGGACGTTCAGCTATTGGTTGGGGCGGTTCAGCCGATGACGTGAAACAACGCCTTGAACAGCTAAATTTAGCCTATCAAGAAGGACATGAAATCGCCTCTCATGCAGTCGGTCATTTTAACGGGAATAACTGGAGTGAAACAGACTGGAAACAAGAGTTTGAATATTTTAATCAGTTTATTTTTAATGCCTATCAAATCAACGGTTTAACAGGACGTCTCGCCTTTGACCGCAGCGCCATTCAAGGGTTTCGCGCCCCCGAATTAGGAATCAGTCCGGGATTATTTAAAACTTTAGAAAAAACCGGGTTTCGCTATGATACCAGCCGCAGCAATCAACCCAACTATTGGCCGCAAAAACAAAACGGCGTTTGGAATTTTCCCTTAGCCAGTATTACAACAGCTTTAACAAAAAAAAGTCTATTATCAATGGATTATAACTTTTATTATCTTCATTCTAAAGCTCAACCTAATCCCAGTCAAGCGAAATATTATGAAGAAGATATGTTTAAAAGCTACCTCAACTATTTTAAGAAAAACTATAACGGAAATCGCGCCCCGATTCACATCGGACATCACTTCTCAGCGTGGAATAATGGGGCTTATTGGAATGCTTTATTTCGGTTTGCAGAAACCGTTTGTGGTCAACCCGAGGTTCAATGTATTACCTATAGCGAACTTGCTGACTTTATGGATATGCTAACTCCAGCGCAAATAGCAGCTTATCAACAAGGGAATTTTCCGAAAACTGCGGAAGAAAACCCTTTAGAAAAAACTCAACCTTCTGTTCAGGAAATCTCCTCAAACTTATGCCAAATTTAAGCTAAAATTAAAGATTAAGTTTTTGACGAAACTCCTCATTATATTCAGCTTCCTGATAGTTTTGAGCCACTTGAATTTGTTGAGGATTCCGAATTTCTGCATCACTAAAATTGGCGTGTTTCAAGTTGGCTTGCTGAAAATTAGCATTTTTCAGATGAACACCTCTGAGGTTAGCACCTTTGAGGTTAGCACCTTGAAAATTTGCATCTTGAAAATCGGTGTAAAATAGACTATCAAGGGAATAAAAATCTGTTCTAATCAGAATCGCTTGATAAAATTGAGTTTGATTCAAACAAGCACCACACAAACTAGCATCTGTTAAATTAGCAGCTTGCAAGTTAGCTTGAGCTAAATTTGTGGCTTGTAAATTTGCCCGTTGTAAGTTCGCCCCTTGCAATTGTGAGTCTTGGAGTTTGGCTTCTTTTAAGTTAGCTTTCATTAAATTCGCTTCTTTTAAGTTCACCCCTTGCAGGATAGCCAGTTGTAAATTAGCTTGTTGTAAGTTGGCTTGTTGTAGGTTAACTTCTCGTAAATTTGCTCGAGTTAAATTGGCTTCCTGTAAATTGGCTTCTCGTAGGTTTTGTACCTCTCGGAGATGGTTGGTTCGGACTAAATAAGCTTGACACAAGTTCGCCCCTTTAAAATTTGACCCTTGTAATTCAGCACCCATTAAATCAGCTTTTTCTAAGTTTGCATCTGTAAGATTTGCATCTGTGAGATTGGCTTCAGATAAATTGACCTGTTGAAGATTTGCTCCCCGTAAATTAACACCTTGTAAATCTATACCTGCAAGATTCGCTTTTGTAAATATTGCTTTTCGGACAGAATAAGCTTGTTTAAGATGGGTTCCTTGTAAATTCGCTCCTTGAAAATCTGTGCCTTTTAGACTCGCACCTGCTAAATTAGCTCCACTGAGGTTTGCTCCATGAAAATTAGTTTCATGGAGATTTGCCCCTTGCAGGTCTGCTCCTTGCAAATTCGCGCCACTGAGATTAGCATGACTCAAGGTAGACCCCTGTAAATTGGCATTTTCTAGGTTAACTTCGCTTAAACTTGCCCCCGATAAGTTAATCTGTTTGAGATAGGCTTGAGCCATATCGAGTCCATCCAGAGAAACCCCTTCATTATTGAGGTCTTGTAGAGCTTTTAGGCGCGCTCGACTGCTTGAGACTCCTGATGTTGCTGCACTATCAATCACCTGCCAAGCCTCATAAATGGAGCGTTGTCGGCGTTGACGACTTTCTAATAAATACAAAACCGCAACCGTTGAAATACTAAAACTTTCTATATTTTCAACCGTAATCAGGGATAAAATTTCTTGAGTTAGACAGTAGAAAGCATCATCCTCAACTTGACAGATGGTTTCACCTGCAACTCGATGTTCAACCCGACTCACAAATAATAAGCCAATATAAGCAATCACTAATGCTAGCTTAATACGAAACCACAGACATTGATCAAAAGAGCGAAACAAAGGGGAGCGCGCTTGGATATTCTTCCACTGATACCATTTGATTCGTTGGGGTCGTTTCAAGTTCATACCTGATATCAAGACCAAAAGAGAAGTCACGAGCTTATTAAAACCCGCGCTTCACTTGCTCTATTGTACCCCCTTACCATAGACCGCGAACGGGTGTACCTGCGGGGGGTTGCGGTTGAGGTTGAGGCTGAGGCTGAGGCGGTTGGGGACGGGGAGGTTGAGGGGGTTCACTTCCTACAGCAACACAACTGCCAAACAGGGTTCTACAAGCTTCATCAATTCTATCCTGATTCAAAAGAGGTTCTTGGTATCCTCGAAACAAAGGCCCGGTAATAATTGCTTCGTATTCTTCTTGGGTCATCTGTTCGATGAGAATTGCAGTTAGGGCTAAACCCTGAGCTAAGTCTCCAACTCGTTGTCCGGCGGTAATGACCAAAGCATCGGGGTCATCAGGATTATCTTGCAGTGCCAACCGAATTTCTCCTTCTAAGACGTTGATAGTACCAATTCCTTCTTCATCGGCACTCATTAAATAAATCGTTCCTTGAACACCGACTGCGAACCCAGAAAGACAGCCATTCGCCGGGCCAGATGCAACTAAAGTTCCCTGTTGAACTTCGATACATTGACCGACCACAATTGAAGAATTTTCAGTCATCCGTCCTGATGCCCCTGTATTAAAATTCAATTGCGCTCTGGCTTGTTGAGTCCGGACTTCCTCGCCTAATGTGGCGTTATCATTTTGTTGGGCAACTTGGTTTTCGATAAAGACTTCGTTGTTATTTCCGACGATTTCTGCTAGTATCGCTAAGTTAACTTGGGCAATCACTGGAATCGCTGCAAAAGTAATTCCTGCCACTATTGCTAATCCCCCAAGGCGCGATTTTACAGGTCTGACTAAACTCCTCATGTTCTCTCTCCTTTCCCGATTTAGATTGACTCATCTGCCATTGAAGTTTACAATGCAAATCCTAATACTCCAGGATTGTTTGTCTATTAAATCTATCACTATAAATCTAATCTGACTAGAAAAGTCCAAGGGGTCAGATTGAAGGATGAAACTCGACAAAAATCCGAAAATTAGCCTTCCTAAATCTTTAGAGATTTCATACATCATTAAAAAGAAGTGTTAAGTCAGAAGACCTAACACCTCGTTAATTTTAGACCAATTGTGACGAAAGGGGAGTCATCTCACCTCCCAGGTTCAACCCGGAAGGAAGAGAATGCAGCTAACTGTTAGACAATTCCTTCAGTAGAAAACTCAGTGGTAGACGACCCAACAAAACCGAAGGAAACTTTATACTGGTAGGCTTCGTAGAAGTTGATTTGAGTAACTTCTTGAACTCCTGAAAATTGAGTTAAGTCTTGAGAATTTTCAGTGATGAAGTTCTCAAAGTTCAATTCAGGATTTTCAGCGAGGAACTGTTGGCTGTAAGGATTAATATTTTTCGTTAATCCTGGACCGAAGGCAAACTCAACGACTTGACGTTTACTAATTTCATCGATAGACGATTTACCGTAGAAATCAGTTAAGACATCTCCATTGGCTTCGATATATTCATCAAGGTCATAGGAGTCGTCGGTTTCAAAACCATCTTCGAGGAATTTACCTTTCATTCCACCGATTAATTCATCATCTTGAACCTCACCGTCTCCGTTCAGGTCAAGTTCTTCTAGATTCTGCTCAATTAATGCTGCATTTTGTTGACGGAACCATTCGGTATTCAACAACGCAGACGTACTGACTTGTTGAGTTTGAGCAAAGTCGAAAGCCGCTTCGTAATTGAAGGAAAAGACCTGTTCAATGCGGAAGTTTGTCAGCAGGTTTTCACCTAAACTGCGATAGTAATCGATATTCACGAACTCACTGACATCTAAACCAATATTAGAAGCCGTTTCTAGAACAAAGGTTTTAACCAGTGACGCATCAAGTTGAGCAACTTGTTCAACGGAAATCTCGAAGTGTTCAGCCAGTTCAGACTTGTATTCTGCGATAAATCCACGAACATCAATCGGAGACAATTCTAAGCGATTTGCCAAGCCGAAAGTAGAAGCGTGTTCAATAATTTGGCTTGCACTGATTTCCTCAATTGAGACACCGAAACTGGTTTCTAAAACCTCTTGATGAGTGGATTTGTAGAACTCAACATCGACTTCATTGGCTGCAATAAAGTTGCTGAACAAACCACCGACAACCATTTCTGCGGGAAGTCCTGTGACTTTTTCCAGGGCGATATCAAATCGTTTTGCAAGTTCTACTTCAAATTCGCTACGCAGGTACTCTTCATCGACGTATTCTAACGGGTTGATTCCGTTTTTCCATCCTTGACCGAACATGAATCTCTTCAATTTCTTGTCTGAGATGGAAGTCACATCGACTTCTCCACCTTCGATGTCATCGATGTCGTCGTCGGAGTCATCACCCACACCGTTATCGATGTCGTCGTCGGAGTCATCATCCATGTCATCGTCGGAGTCATCATCGATGTCGTCGTCAGAGTCATCATCGATGTCGTCGTCAGAGTCATCATCGATGTCGTCGTCAGAGTCATCATCGATGTCGTCGTCAGAGTCATCATCGATGTCGTCGTCGGAGTCATCATCCATGTCATTGAAGAACTGGGCGATTTCTTCGGCGTTATCTTGACGATATTGTTCGAGGTCAATCGCGCTTAATTTGACTTCTCCGGCGATTTCTTCAAACTCACTGCTGAAGCAGACATTAATTAACTGTTGAACACTGAGTTGAGAAACTTCAGTAACTTCAATTTCTAAACTGCTGAACAATTGAGTTTGTTGTTCAACCGTCAACTGCGAGACTTGATAACGCAGGTAGTTAACATCAAAGTTGGAGAAGGTATCACCCAAGCCATCAAGAATTTCTGCATCTGTCAGTGGAACAACTTCTCCTTGGAGAACATCGTCTTCAGAAACTTCGTAGAATTCCGCAATATCGCTGGTTAAGGTTTGACGGATATACTCGTAGTCAATTTCAGACTGAACCAGTTTGAGTTCAACACTTTGGAATGCTTCGCTGCTGGAGAGTTGAACCAGTTGTTCAACCGTTAGCGCTTCAACGGTGGTAATTTCTACTTCGAGGATAGTGCTAATTTGTTCAAAGGAAACTGTTCCTGCTTCAATTAAGCTGCTTAGTTGGAACTCAACATATTGTTCATCAACTTCAACGGCTTTAGCGACACTTGTAACATTCAGTTGTTTGATGAAGTCTAGAACATCCGCATCACTGAAGGGAGGTTCTTCGACATCATCCATGTCATCCTCAGCTTCACCACCTTCGATATCATCGTCGGAGTCGTCGCCTTCGATATCATCGTCGGAGTCATCATCCATTTCATCGTCGGAGTCGTCGCCTTCGATATCATCGTCGGAGTCATCATCCATTTCATCGTCGGAGTCGTCGCCTTCGATATCATCGTCGGAGTCATCATCCATTTCATCGTCGGAGTCGTCGCCTTCGATATCATCGTCGGAGTCATCATCCATTTCATCGTCGGTTTCACCACCTTCGATATCATCATCGGACTCATCATCCATTTCATCGTCGGTTTCACCACCTTCGATATCATCATCAGACTCATCATCCATCTCGTCGGAGTCATCATCGGAGTCGTCGTCAGAGTCATCATCGGAGTCATCGTCGTCATCACCACTGAGGAAGTCTTCAATTTCAGTCGCGAAGTTTTGGCTGAAGAATTGAATAACTTGTGCTTCGGTAATTTCCGCATCTGCTTCTAACTCCAGCGCCTCAATAATTTGTTCGCCGTAGATAGAAACAATGAACTCTAAGTTAAACTCAGTGGGTACAAGTTCCAGAGTTTCTTCGCCGAGAACTTCTTCAAACTCGCTACTAGAAACTAACTGAGCAACTTGTTCATCAGTCAGGCTGCTAATCTCCTCAACAGCCGTTAACTCAACCTCTAGAATTTCCGCAACAATGCTGAGAGTTTCTACCGTTAGAATCTGAGTCAGTTGATAGCGAATGAAGTCATAATTAACCTCTTGTTCTCCATGTTCGACGCTAACAACATTCGACTGGGTGAACCATGTTGTCGCTAATTCTTCAGTAACTTCAGATTCAGCAACTTCCGCAAACTCAGCAATTGCAGCAACTTGAGTTTCCGCTAAGAAGTTTAGAATTTGAGTGTTAGTCACAATCTCAACTTCTTCACCTGTAATTGCAGCGATATTGACATTTAAGGCTCGAGCAATCACAGCCGCATAAGTGGTTTTGATGTATTCCAGGTTGACGACTTCTTCCAGACTAAATTCTTCGGCGTGTTCAATCGCAAACTTGAAGATTTGTTGGAAGGAGAGTTCTGAAACATCTTCGACTTCTGTGTAGAATTCTTTCAGTGCAGCTTCCAATTCTTCGCCGAATTTAGCTTTGTATTCTCTAGCGTTGAACCAGTTTAATTGGCTGAAGTCTACTGCGCCTTCTTGTTCGTAGACAAACTGAACAATTTGCTGTTTGCTAACTTCGGTAATCGACTCAACCCCAAAGACAGCTTGAACATCTCCTTCAAAGGTTTGACGGAAGAAGTCAAAGTCTATGTCTTGAGATAAGCCACCGATAACGAAATCAATCACAACGTTAGCATCTAGTGTGCTAACTTGACTGACTTCAATGTTGTAGAAAGCGGCGAGTTTTTCAGCGAATTCTTGGCGATAAACTTCGATTGTTTCTTCTGTAACAAAAGTTGAAAGATTAATTCCCTGTTGTAAGCCTACTGTAACCATGTATTGGTAGACTTGTTCCGCGCTGATTAAACTAACGTTGCTAACTTCAAAGAAGCTGGTCAGTGCTTGTGCATTTTCAGTGCGATACAGTTCAACTTGGAATGCAGACAGTTGTCTTTCGGCTTCAAACCCAGTTGTGAAGAAGTATTCTCTGATTTCTTCAATCGTTAGGTTTTTGGATGTTTTCCCGATAGATTCTGCAAAGTCTTTGAGTTCATCTTTGAACTGTTTGCGAACCCATTTTTCATCGATGAAGGGTTGTTTATTTCCGAAGACAAATTCCAGGGTATCATCCACTGAAAAATTTGCACCAAATTTAGCTTCTAAAGCTTCTTGGTAGACTTCTTTGAGGTATTCAACATCAACAACTTGTTGCAATAGTCCGAGTTTCAAACCTTTACCTTTCAAGAAGGCTTTGAGTTGACCATCGGTTAAGTCATCAAACTCTCTCACTCCACCTTTGAAGAAGTCTTTCAGTTCAGATTCAAATCCTTTCAGTTCCTTGCGAACTTTCTTGAAGTCAATCACAGAACCACTGAGTTCTCGGTCGAGGACAAAGGACTTGACTTGAGTGGCTTCTAAGCTGCTCACTTCCTCAATTGAAATATTGTAGAACTGAGCCAGTTGAGCCGCATATCTTGTTTTGGAGTAGTCAACATCAACGATAATTCCTAAGCTCGCACTATTGAGAACTTGTTTATCTGTAAGTTCTTCAACGCTCTCAACATCAACTGTTGCGCGAATCTCGTCACCGAATTGTTTTCTGAGGAACCCAAAGTTAAAGAAAGCTGAGGTATTTAAACCTTTTCTCACGCCTTCTTTTTCCACATACTCCAGAATCGCTTCAAAGCTTGGATTTTCACCCAGTTCTTCGGTTAATTTCTCGCCGTGAATAGATTTGAGATAATCAAAGCTGACTTTAGCCGCAGGACTCTTTCCTTGAGCAACAATTTCTTGTTGAACAAATTGGATTAACTGTCCTAACTTCAGAGTTTCAACAGATTCAACACTGTAGAATTCTTTCAGTTCAACTTCAAATTGTCGGAGAATTGCACTAACGTCAAAGAACCGAGAAAGTCTAACTCCTTTGAACTCGGAGACATCTTTTTCCAGTAATACACTTTGTAGTTCTGTGCTGCTGACTTCGCTGCTAATACCGAGTTGTTGTAACAGTTGAGCGTTAGCCCGAATAACATTAACATTCAGGTAAACCCGCGAGATAGGTTCTCCCTCAACATCATCACCATCATCAACACCATCATCGGTGTCATCGTCATCCTCATCTACGCCATCATCGGTGTCATCGTCGTCATCGTCGTCATCGTCGTCATCATCGTCATCGTCGTCATCATCGTCATCGTCATCATCATCATCATCATCGCTTC
>JBJHBL010000062.1:0-35660 GCA_050485465.1 Limnoraphis sp.
TTTCTATTAGAGTTGTTAACATCTTTATTTTTGTAAAAATTAGCGATTGCTCTTGATTTTATCAGGTAGCGATCGCTATTTATTTACTATTTTTCACCCGACTTTGAAACAGCCCTGTTGGTAGCCCGGGAAAAAGTAGCAAGATAACCGCAGTTCAACTCAATACTGATGATAACACTCAAACCCATAAAACTTTAAACCCTTTTAAAACTACATTTCAATTTCTACAGAAATCCCATCAAAACTCATTTATAGTTCAAGTTCAAGCCCTCCTTTTAAATCAATTCTAAAACCGTTTATTTTAGGCATTTTTGCCGAAAAACAGACAGAGAATTAAAAGAAAATTTTACATTTCTTAACCTGAAATCAGCAGGACTTTGTTAAAATTGAGTCCGATGATAAATTTCATCTCAATTCCTTGTTAATATCCTCAGTTTATCTTTAGTTCTAACAACATGAAACGCCGTTCTCTTTTAAATTATACAGCCACAGCCGCCGCCACAACTGCCGCCCTCACCGCTTGTAGTCCCAGCAATACCATCAACACCACAGGAGGAACATCACCGAATGTTCGCTGGAAAATGGCAACCAGTTGGCCGACTTCTCTAAAAACCCTCTACGGTGCCGCCCAAAGAATTGCCCAACGAGTCAGCGAAATGACAGACGGACGCTTCACCATTCAAGTCTTTGCAGCTGGAGAAATAGTACCCGGTTTACAAGTCTTAGATGCGGTTCAACAAGGCACTGTTGAATGCGGTCACTCGGCGGGTTATTATTATATTGGAAAAAATCCCGCTTTAGCCTTTTCAACAGGTGTTCCTTTTGGATTAAACGCCCAACAACAAAACGCCTGGCTCTATCATGGCGGTGGATTAGAATTAATTCAAAACCTTTATTCTGATTTTAATACCATTGCATTTACAGCCGGAAATTCTGGCATTCAAATGGGCGGTTGGTTTAAGCGAGAAGTGAATACTGTGCGAGATTTACAAGGCTTAAAAATGCGAGTTCCCGGCTTAGGGGGAGAAGTCTTATCTCGTTTAGGCGTTAATGTTCAAGTCTTACCCGGGGGTGAAATTTTTCTAGCTTTAGAACGTGGTGCAATTGATGCTGCAGAATGGGTCGGGCCGTTTGATGATGAGATTTTAGGCTTAAACAAAGCTGCAAGATATTATTACTATCCGGGATGGTGGGAACCCGGTTCTAGCTTCGATTTACAAATCAATTTAAATGCTTGGAATCAACTTCCAAAAGATTATCAAGCGATTGTTAAAGCTGCGGCAATGCAAGCCAATATTGAATGTTTAGCGATTTATGATGCCGAAAATCCCATCGCTCTCAAACGAATGATTGACGGAGGAACTCAACTGAGAGTTTTCTCCCCCGAAATTATGACAGCAGCGCAACAACAAACCTTTGAAATTTATGAAAATAACGCCAGTAGAGATAATACCTTTAAAACCATTTATGAACAGTGGAAAACCTTTCGAGAAAATGTTTATCCCTGGACGGCTATCACTGAACTCGCCTATGGTAATTTTACCATTGCCCCTTCTTTACAATCTCTAACTGAAAGAAGCTAAGACATGGAGTGGATAACAGGGATAGAGTAGAGATTGCTTATCCTACTCTATCGAGTCATAAAAAAGAATAATTTGTAGTCTATCGCACATAAAATTTTAGACAAATTCCCTAAAATTACTGATTATTTTTATGGGTTCAAGGAGACAATATTTGCGCTTTAAAATTCTTTCTCAGCTTCCTTTAAAAATCTCAATTTTGTTAATAATCTTGTTCGGGCTTTTTCCAAGAATAGCACTTGCTAATCCCTCAGAATTTATCCCTCAAACGTTTACCCTCATTGATGGAATCTTTCAAAAGATTGTTGATCTTCTCAGTGCTGTTATTTTCTATGATATTGCGGGGTTTCCGTTAATTGTTCTCTGGTTAATTGTTGGGGCAACCTTCCTAACATTTAGAATGAAATTTATCAATATTCATGGATTTCGACACGCCATTGAGATTGTACGGGGTCGATACGATAACCCCAACGAACCCGGCGAAGTCACCCACTTTCAAGCTTTAGCCACAGCCGTTTCAGGAACGGTTGGGATTGGAAATGTGGCAGGCGTCGCCATTGCCATTCAACTCGGTGGCCCTGGGGCGGTTTTTTGGATGACATTAGGTGGTTTATTGAGGATGAGTAGTAAATTTACCGAAGTCACTTTAGGCTTAAAATACCGTAATATTAACCCTGATGGCAGCATTGCAGGCGGGCCAATGTATTACCTTTCCAAAGGGTTATCGCGGCGAGGATGGGGTCAATTTGGACAAGGAATAGCGACCTTATTTGCCTTCTTTTGTGGACTCTCAACCCTAGTCGGGGCGAGTATTTTTCAAACCAATCAATCCTATGCTGCCGTTGCTAATGTTATCCCCAATTTATCCCCCATTATTTATGGCATGATTGTTGCAGGTTTGGTTGCAATTGTTATCTTTGGAGGTGTGAAACGAATTGGGGCTGTTGCAGGCAGTTTAGTTCCCGCAATGGCTGTTATTTATATCGTCGCCTGTTTATGGATTTTAGCCCTAAATTTTACACAAATTCCCGATGCTTTTGCCAAAATTATCACCGAAGCCTTTGCCCCCTCTGCCTTAGTTGCGGGAGGGTTTGGGGCGACTTTTTCTATTGGCTTAAGACGGTCAGCCTATTCTAACGAAGCGGGGTTAGGAACTGCCTCCATACCCCATGCAGCCGCAAAAACTCACGAACCTATTCGAGAAGGTTTAGTTGCTCTGTTAGAACCGTTTATTGATACAATTATAATTTGTAATATGACGGCTTTAGTGATTATTATTACTGGAGAATACCAACAGGAAATTTATCAAAGTCTAGACGGAGATTTAGCCGGAGTTCAAATGACTGCTGGGGCGTTTAGTCAAGTGTTTAGTTGGTTTCCCTATTTATTAGCCGTTGCCGTTTTTTTATTTGCCTATTCTACGATGCTTGGCACGGCTTATCAAGGCATGATTTCTTGGGCTTATTTGTTTGGAAATCATACCATCTTAGTTCCCAAAATAATTTATATTTTCGGTGTAACGATTGGGGCGAGTGTGAGTGTGGGGGCAGCGCTGGATTTTACCGATATGATGTTATTAGCGATGGCATTTCCCAACTTAATTGGATGTTACATCCTTTCAACAGAAGTGGCAACAGATCTCAAAGACTATATGAGTCGCCTGAAATCTGGAAAAATGCTTCCCGTTAAACCGCAAGTTTAAATGATTCAGAATGAAGATTTAATGAGATAATAAAAAGATGGATTGAAAAAATAAATTTAGGACAAAAAAATGAGTACTATCGAAAAAAACTGCGTTGTCGTTCCCGTTGACTTTGGGGAACTTTCCCTCAACGCCATTCCCACCGCTTTAGAATATGTAAAATCTCCCTCTCAAATTCATGCCATTCATGTCTTAGAACTTCTCCCCGCCAGTGAACCTGCTATAATTTGGAACACCTTAGATGATGACAAACGGAAAGTAAATGTTCACCAATTTCTGGAAAAAGCATTAAATAAACCTGAATATGAAGGCATTAACATTCATGTTGAAATTGGGCATCCCGCTGAAAAAATAGTTGATTTTTCTCAAGAAAAAAATGCTGATTTAATTATTATTCCAACTCATGGAAGACAAGGAATTCGGCGATTTATGTTAGGTTCTGTTGCTGAACGAGTCATTCGTATTGCTCACTGTCCAGTCTTAGTTCTACGTTAACAGAATTCAGAGATTGTTTGAGTCTGAGGGTCTGAAATGATACCTTCAAACGGTAAAAAAATTAACTGAATTCTCTCCCTTTTAGAGTCGTCGAATTTTGAAAATTTAACCTAGGCTAAACCTTAAGTTAACCTAAAAGGTGTAGGGTAAGGTGTAAGCATTCAACAGGGTCTTATCGTGACGATCTCTAAGCTTGCTATACTTCCTTTTAATCCAACTTGCAGTCAAAAATCCCGTGATTTTTGCAGACGTGATTTGATTCCACTTTGGCCAGAAGCCCTCTGGAAAATTGAAGCCGGAATTGTCCGAACAGTAACCTGGAGTGAAGAAGGAAACCAAATTAGTTTAGGATATTGGGGGGTCGGAGATGTAATTGGTCAACCCTTGTCTCAACTCGACCCCTTTCAAGTCGAATGTTTGACGCCAGTAACCGTCACTTTAATTCCCCCTCAACAGTGGTCAGAGGAATTAGAATCAATTTTATCTCATGTCAAACAGGCACAAGAACTCCATAGCATTGTTCAGACTCAAAGTACCGATTTACGCTTGTTGAATTTCCTCAATTGGTTAGCTAAAAAATTTGGAAATCCAACTGAATCTGGGCTATTAATTGATGTGCGTTTAACTCACTTAGAAATCGCCGATGTGATTGGTATAACGCGAGTGAGTGTAACACGGATGATGCAAAAATTAGAACAACGTGGTATTATTTTGCGTCCTCGCCGCCATTGTATTATTTTGAGACCTGCCCAGTAAAACTTCCCTTGAATCTCATCAAAATCAAGCAGAGTCTAGAAAGTATTTGATCATCCTTTGAGAGACGATAAAGTTTTTTTAACCTTGAGGTAATGTAAATTTAATCTGGCTTTGATACTCTGTCTTTTGATCAGGGTAACGAAAAGACTAAGAGAGTCTCTATTGTTGTCAATTTATCTATTTAAACAGCATTAGTCTCATCTCGCGTCATTCTGTTATACGATATCTAACGGATATCAGTATGATCAACAAAAGCTGGGGAAACTTACATCAAATATAGTTAGACTCGATCAAACGACTCCTCGAGTCTAGCTTTTTTGAAGCGTGACAATACCCTGATAATACCAATACCCTAAGCCTTTACATCAAATCATTTTTTGTCTTCACTTCAACATTCTTTGAAGGTTGAGGGAGGTTTCCTATGGAATTATTTCCTAATCAAAAACCTCAACATAGACAGCAATGAAACTTGGTTGTAATTGGAAAAATTGAATGTATTTAGTGAGGAGACTTCATTCTAATGGCATTTACTCTACAAGTTTTACACGCTTCCGACCAAGAAGCAGGAATCCCCGCCCTGCAAGACGCGATTGGCTTTTCAGCCGTGATGAACGCCCTGGAAAATGACTTTGAAAATACCATCAAACTCACATCAGGCGACCTCTTTCTCCCTGGGCCTTTTTTTGAGGCCAGCCGCGACCTCTACGACTCAACAAGTGGAGGGTCAGCAGGACAACCCGGTATTGCTGATATCCTGATTCAAAATGCCCTGGGATGGGATGCTGCGGCCGTCGGAAACCATGAATTTGATGCAGGAGACAGTGTGTTCTTCAGCCTCCTCGCCCCCAACGCCAACTGGGTCAATGGTTCAAGGGGGGGTCAAGGTATTGGAGAAACAGGCTATCCCGGTGCTTTATTCCCCTATCTCTCCACCAACCTCGACTACAGCAACGCCACCCTACCCAACGGACTCAGCGTGGTTGACAGTGGACTCCCCGCCCAACCCAACACCCTCGCCAGTAGCGTTATTGTAGAAATCAACGGCGAACAAATTGCTATACTCGGGGCTGTAACTCCCTATTTGCCTACAATTACCAACGTGGGCAACGTCAGAATGAAAACCGGAGACAACATCACCTCCGGCACCCCTATTGAACAACAAGTTGCTGCTTTAGTTGCCAATATTCAACCAGAAGTTGAGATCCTCACAGACACAGGGATTAATAAAATCATCCTGATGACCCACCTTCAGGAAGCCGAAATTGAACAAGCCCTCGCCCAAGCTTTTTTAGATGAAAACATCCCCATTGATATCTTAATTGGCGGGGGTTCTCATCGCGTGATGGCAAATGAAGCCACCATTCCCCCCCTCCGAGGAGACGAAACCCAGCAAAACACAGGTCTACTCCTGCAACCCTATCCTCAAATCTTTGAAAACGAAGATAATCGCATCTTCTACATCAACACCGACTCTAACTATCGCTACCTCAGTCGGTTAGTGGTTGAATTTGACGAAAACGGCGTTATTATAGATGTTCTCGAAGAAGATAGCGGTACCTTTGCCACCGATATTCCAGGAGTTAATCGCCTTTACGACCAAGACATCACCACCTTTGCCCAAGTTAGAGAGGTTGCTGACCCTGAAATTGTTGCCATTGTTGAAGGCGTGGGGAACTTCATTAACGAACTGGATGCTAATATTTTTGGTCAAACCTCCGTTTTCCTCAACGGTATTCGAGGTGATGTTCGCACTCAAGAAACTAACCTGGGAAACCTGGCAGCCGATGCCCAAACCTTCTACGCCGAACAATATTTAGCAGCCGGGTTACTCGGAGAAGCCTTCAGCGAATTTGAAAGTATTGATATTTCTTTCAAAAACGGAGGCGGTATCCGTGACCAAATCGGTGTTTCTTTCGTTCCCGGTGGTGGGGGAGAACTCGTTCAAGGGCCACCTGCTGCCAACCCCAACGTCGGTAAACAAGAAGGAGACATTTCTCAGTTAGATTTATCAAATTCTCTGCGGTTTAATAATGATTTGGTTGTTGGGACGATAACGGCAGCCGATTTTTATGACATCGTAGAACATATGGTCGCCCGCGTGGAAAATGTCGGCGGTCAGTTTGCCCAAGTCAGTGGTTTCCGATATAGTTTTGACCCCACAGCCCAACCTCGAACCAGTGAACAACCGGGACAACGAATTCAAAACCTAGCGTTAACTGATGATGAGGGGAACGTTAGAGAAATTATTGTTCAAAATGGTGAACTGGTTGCCGATCCTCAACAAACGTTTAGCATTGTCACCTTAAGCTTCCTTGCTAGTGGAGGAGATAGCTACCCCGATTTTATTCAAAATCAAGTTCCACTAATTACACTGACTGAACCTGATACTTTGGGTCGTGCTAATTTAATTTCTGGAAGTGAACAGGATGCTTTAGCAGAATATTTAGCCGCTTTCTTCAACCGTGAAAACGGACAGGAACCTTTCTCAGAAGAAGATACGCCGCGAGAACAAGATGAACGAATTCAAAATATAGCATTCCGTGAAGATACGGTGATCATGGGGGGAGATGAGACTGATGATGGGGATGAGACTGATGATGGGGATGAGACTGATGATGGGGATGAGACTGATGATGGGGATGAGACTGATGATGGAGATGAGACTGATGATGGGGATGAGACTGATGATGGGGATGAGACTGATGATGGGGATGAGACTGATGATGACTTCTCACAACCTCAACCCTTTGAAACCTTCCTAGAAGTTCAAGGACGCTATGAAAGCCGGATATTTGGTGAGTCTGCCAGTGAAATTAGCGTTTTTGATATTGAAACAGAACGGGCTTACGTTGTTAAAGCCAATGAAGTCGCTATCGATGTGATCGACTTTTCTAACCCCGCCTCACCCATCCTATTACAACAAGTTGATCTTTCTGCTTTTGGCGGTGGAGTCAATAGTGTTACTTTGTTTGACGGGTTACTCGCAGCTGCGGTTGAAGCCGAAGTCATCCAAGAGAATGGTCAAGTTGTCTTTTTTGACCTAGAAGGGAATATTCAGGGTGATCCGGTAGAAGTCGGGGCTTTACCCGATATGCTGACCTTTACCCCCGATGGAACAAAAGTTCTGGTAGCCAACGAAGGAGAACCCAACGCAGATTATACCGTAGATCCAGAAGGGTCAGTCAGTATTATTGACGTGGCAACCCGTACGGTTACTACCGCCACCTTTACCGCCTTTAACGACCAAGCTGACGAATTACGGGCCGCAGGTGTCCGGATTTTTGGGCCGAATGCCACCGTTGCCCAAGATATGGAACCGGAATATATTGCTGTTACGGCAGACTCAACGACAGCTTACGTCTCCCTGCAAGAAAATAATGCGATCGCGGTTTTAGATATAGCCGCAGGCGAAATTACAGATATTTTCCCGCTTGGCTTCCAAGATCATAGCCGTATTCCTTTAGATGTTAGTGACCGAGACGGGGAAATCAATATCACCACCTATCCTAACCTGTTCGGGATGTATCAACCCGATAGCATCGCCCTCTACGAAGTCGATAGCGTGACTTATATTGTCACTGCAAACGAAGGCGACAGCCGCGACTATGACGGCTTTAGTGAAGAAGCCCGAGTTGCAACCTTAACCCTTGACCCCATTGCATTTCCCAATGCAGCAGAATTACAACTTCCAGAAAACTTAGGTCGTTTAACAGTAACAACCACCCTCGGACAAAATGATCAAGGTCTCTACGAGGAACTTTACGTCTTTGGCGCCCGATCTTTCTCAATTTGGGAACCCACAGCAAACGGTTTAGAATTAATCTTTGATAGCGAAGATCAATTTGAACGAATCACTGCTGAAGCCTTCCCCGACTTCTTCAACGCCAGCAACACCAATAACGAATTTGATAACCGCAGCGACAATAAAGGGCCAGAACCAGAAGGGGTTGCCATTGGGGAAATTGACGGCAAAACCTATGCCTTTATCGGTTTAGAACGAATTGGCGGGATTATGACCTATGATATTACCGATCCTCGTAATCCCCAATTTATCGAATATATCAATCCTCGCAACTTTGAGGTTGACCCGGAAGCCGGAACCCTAGATGGAACCGTTGGAGATTTAGGCGCAGAAGGTGTAACCTTTATTGGCGGGGATAACCCTCGTTTGTTGGTGAGTAATGAAGTCAGTGGAACGACAACGCTTTATTCTATTACTCCCCGTAACAGCGCCCCGGTGTTAGTTGAAACGCCGAATTTGAGTTTGGGTGAGTTGGAAAACCGTGAAGACTCTGATAACTTAGAAGGGATTTCAATTGCTGAGTTTATTGGGGAAATTGCCCGCGATAGCGATAATAATCAAATCGGAATTGCGATCGCAGGGATTGATACGACCAATGGAACTTGGGAATATTCTGTTAATAATGGTCAAACTTGGATTAGCATTACCAATGTTTCCCAAGAACGTTCATTACTGCTGAGTTCAACCGCCCGCATTCGTTTTATTGCCAGCAGTCTTGAGTTTACAGGAACCATTCAACGGGCGATTACTTTCTTTGCTTGGGATGGTACATTTGGGCAAAGTGGTAGTTTTGTGAATGTGACTCAAACCGGACGTACGACTGCTTTTAGCCAAAACTTCCAAACGGCTAGTCTCAATGTTGTTGCCCAACGAAATATTCCTCCCGTTATTGTCGAGGAAATTGCTAACCAAACGGCAGAAGTTAATATTGGTTTTACCCTCAATATCGCTAATAATTTTGAGGATGAGGATAATGATACCCTCACTTTCCGTAGTCCGAATTTACCGACGGGGTTAACCCTAGATGAAACAACCGGGTTACTGTTTGGAACTCCCATTAATGATGGAACGTTCAATATTACGGTGATCGCTAGTGATGGTCAAGAAGAGGTCGAAACCAGTTTTGAGTTAGTGGTGTCACCGTTTATTATTCCTGTTATCCCACCATTCCCGGAAACGCCTCAACCTTCTGAACCTCCTGTTGTTGAGGATGAGGATGATGATGATCAGGATGAAACGCCTCAACCTCCCGTTGATGATGATGATGACGATATTGATGACGACATTGATGATGGGGATGATGTTGATGACGGTGAAACCCCAGAGGCGCCTGTTCCTCCCCTAGAAATTGAAATTCCCGTTCAACCCCCGAACGTTACAACCAGTACCCTTGAAGGGGATCAAGACGATAACGAACTGGTCGGAACACCTGAAAATGACCTGATTTTCGGCTTTCAGGGAAATGATACCATTGTTGGACTTGATGGCAATGATAACCTCTATGGGGGTGTCGGCGATGACTTGATCTTTGCAGGTCTAGGGGATGATGTGGTTTATGGCGATCAAGGTAATGATACCATCTTCGGGGGGATTGGCGGTACACTGCCCGGTGAAGCTAGCGATCGCGACTACATCGACGGTGGCGAAGGAGATGATATTATCTTCGGAAATCAAGGTGCAGATACCTTGATCGGGGGTAACGGAGATGATATTATTTTCGGTGGACAAGGGGATGATTTGATCTTTGGGGGGAATGGAGATGATTTCCTCTCTGGGGATCTGGGCAATGATACTCTAGTCGGAGGGAGTGGACGCGATCGCTTCTTACTCGTTGCAGGGTCAGGAACAAACACAATTGCTGACTTTGAACGAGGTCAAGATCTGATCGTCTTGGGTGAAGGTTTAACCTTTGATCAACTCACCATTACTCAAGTTGCAGGGTTAACTCAACTGATTGTTAGCAGTAGCAATGAAGTTCTCGCAACTTTACCCGGTGTAGCCGCAGTTGATCTTCGTCCTCAAGATTTTACCCTATTTGAACCCATTGAAACACCCTTAGAAGTGTAATTTGCGATCGGGACTTAAACAGTGACCAGTGACCAGTTATCAGTGACCAGTTAAGACAGTTATCAGTGACCAGTTAAGACAGTGAACAGTGACCAGTTATTAGTTATCAGTTATTAGTTATCAGGTTACAGTTATCAGGGGTTAGGGATTAGGGGTTAGGAGAACTGTAAACTGTAAACTGTAAAAGCTGGTCACTGTTCACTGTAAACTGTTTCTGATTCCCCCAAAAGTGCTGTATAATTCAGCAGTTGACTCTTTTGTACAATGCAAATCGCTCTATTTGGCACCAGTGCTGATCCGCCAACCGCAGGTCATCAAAAAATTGTGCAATGGCTATCTCAACACTTTGATCAAGTGGTGGTTTGGGCTTCGGATAACCCCTTTAAGTCTCACCAGACAACAATAGAACATCGGACAACCATGCTGAAAATGTTGATTGAGGAGATTTCCCCTCACGATAATATCGCCCTTCTCCAAGAACTCAGCAGTCGTCGTACCCTAGAAACAGTAAAAGGTGTTAGACAATACTGGCCAGATGCCCAGTTACATCTAGTCGTCGGTTCAGATTTAATCGCCCAGATGCCCAGTTGGTATAAAATAGGAGTGCTACTGGCTGAAGTGAGTTTGTTAGTGATTCCTCGACCGGGTTATCAAGTCGAAGATCAGAAGATTAAACCCCTGCAAGAACTCGGCGCCAATGTTGCGATCGCCTCTATTGTAGGTTTACCCGTTTCTTCGTCAAACTATCGTGAAAACGGAGATCCTGAAACCTTAACCCCTGGTATTCAAGCTTATATCGAACAAAACCGTTTGTATCAATCTCCTCAATAATATTCCAGAAAACCCCAGTTCATCAAGTTGTAGGCTAAAGTAAAAATTGACATCAGCGACTTGATTGTTGAAAAATCAGTACCTTAAACAGCTAGATGGCCGGACGTAGCCAAAAAAAAACCACCGCTTACCCCTTAGAAGACTTCAAAGTTGGAGTCGATAATATTATTTTTTCTGTTGATACCAGCCAAAACCGTCTATTGGTTTTGTTGGTGATGCGACAAGAAGACCCCTTTCTAGACTATTGGAGTCTTCCTGGAACTCTGGTTCGTCAGGGAGAATCTTTAGAAGATGCCGCCTATCGAATTTTATCAGAGAAAATTCGGGTTAATAATCTATACTTAGAACAATTATATACTTTTGGGGGACTTCATCGAGATCTCCGCGAAAGTCTAGAAAGTTATCATGGGCGTTATTTATCCGTGAGTTATTTTGCTTTAGTTCGGTTTGAAGAAGCTGAACTCATTGCAGATGGTGTAACTGGAATTGCTTGGTATCCCCTCGAACAAGTTCCCCAACTCGCGTTTGATCATAATCAAATTTTACAATACGGTTATCAACGTCTACGCAATAAACTCGAATATAGTCCTGTGGCTTTTGAAGTTCTCCCGGAGTTCTTTACACTTGGAGATTTGTACCAGCTTTACACAACGGTTTTAGGGGAAGGTTTTTCAGATTATTCTAATTTTCGCGCCCGTTTATTAAAATTAGGGTTTCTTTGTGATACGGGGAAAAAAATATCACGAGGGGCGGGAAGACCCGCTAGTTTATATCGCTTTGACGCGGAAGCATTTGCACCGTTTAAAGATAAACCATTAGTGTTTGTTTAGTCTGAGACATTACCCGTTAAAAATCACCCCAAAATTTTTTTTGAAATCTTTTTCAAGTTATAATTAGCTTTTAGATTTGGGTTGTTCTTCAATAGTTGTCACTCTTTTGCGACTCACTTCTTGCCATTCTTCTTTTGGTTTTTCTTTTTTGGGTTCTTCTTCTCCCCAAATTAAATACAGGGCAATTCCTAGAAAAATAACAATCACGTCCATAATCCAACTCTTCTCCTAATTTGAACCAGAATGTGAACATTTAACAGAAATTTGATTACCGACTTGTTTCCGAGTCAATATTGAGGATTATAAAGATGACTTGATCAGACCTCCTGACCTCAATCAAGAAGCAACCCATCCCCCCAAAAGTCCTTATAGACTACTACAACAGAATGAACACTTTTCCCCCAAAAAACCTGAAATTATTTTTTGTAGAGTATTAACCAATCGTTGCAGTCTTAAATCAAGTGAGTCTAACTCTCCTTAATAACAGTGCTGTTTACATCATATCTCAATTTTTTAGAATCCCTAGTTGTTCGGAAAAATGCTTAAATAGGCCATCGCAGTGTTGGTTTATCAAAACTTAGAGGAAGGTCAAGCCCAAAATGAGGGATTGAGGACTGGATAAATGAAACCCAATCCTCCACTGCTGTTGATTTTTGCAACAATTTATAAACGGACTTTAACTCTTGGCTTTCTCCAACCGAAAAAGCTATCAATCTGGTATAAATATCATGTCAAAGAATCACAATCCCAAACTCTTGGCGAATATCTTTCAGAGGAATATCAAGATAGCTTTGAACAGCATCCCAATTCCATTTTTTCCGCATTTTAAACGTTCGTCGAATGACTCGAAAAATTTGAGGTAAAGTCTTCAGAAAAATCCAAAAGGTTTGGAAGTAGCCCGCTTCTTTAAAAATTTGTTGGGTTTGGGGAGAATTGAGATAACTTAAATAAGCAGACCACTCAACCGTTGACCCGAAAAGAGTCCAGATATCTGTTAACGTTTCCTCTGCAATTGAAGTGCTACACCCAAAGACAACATGAGTGATATCGTGAAATTGAAAAAACGTCTCCATTTCTAAACTGTGGTGTTCCTCGGTGATCAGTCCCGGAATTTTGCTATAATACTCTGCCAGTCCTTCTTGTAAAGTTTGAGTTGAGTTTTGATCTTGATATTGATAAACCATTGTACACAGAATATTCTTCCTTTTCCTAAAATAACAAATTCTCTTAGAGCAATTGAATCATAGGATGTGGTGTCACCCATCTGACATGATTTTGGAGATTATGCGGATCTACCCCATATCCCCCAGAAAAACAAGAGAAACAGTCTTTGTTACAAAAATCCCTTGTTACTAGACCCAATCTCAGATACCCTATTAGATTGTTGTCTGACTTTGGGTATTAACCCTTCACCCAGAAAGCTATGAAATGGATACGCTTCGGAGTAAACAACCGATACGGAGATAACCGTCAACCCGCCAACCGCAAGCTAACGCGCTTTCAACACAAAGCCGTGATTAGCATCTTTTTTGTGTTCGTAGGATTGATGTTAACTCAGGTTCAAGCTTATTCGTTACCCCCCAATACAATTTACACCAATTTTTCCACGCCGAATGTTGAAAAACCTGAAGGCGAAATTCTGCAAAAATTGCGTTCAAATTTATTAGAAAAACGAGAATTTTTCCGCTCTCGCCTTCAAGAAAACTTGCCTGAAGTTAAAGAAAAAATAAGTGAATTAACGGAGAATATCGAAGTTATTCCAGAAACCGCTAATCTTCCTCAAAATCTTCAGAATATTTTCCCGGACTTACCCGAAGTTAAACAAAAAATAAGTGAATTAACGGAAGAAGTTGAATCGATTACTGAAGCAGCAGATATCCCTCAAAATCAAAAAGCGGCTCGCCTCGAGAATATTAACCATCAACGAGAATTTCGAGGAGTCTGGGTCGCTTCTGTTGTTAATATTGATTGGCCGAGTAAACCGAATTTAACAGTATCACAACAAAAGTTTGAACTGTTAGCAATTCTCAGCCGCATGGAGGAACTGAATCTCAATGCGTTAGTGTTACAAATTCGACCCAATGGCGATGCGTTTTATGCCTCTCAAATTGAACCTTGGAGTGGTTGGTTAACGGGGGCGCAAGGGGTCGCACCTGAGCCTTATTATGACCCACTTCAATACGCGATTGATGAATGTCATAAACGCAATATTGAACTTCATGCTTGGTTCAATCCCTATCGTGCCAGACTCGCCCGCCAACAGTCTCCGTTTGCACCCAATCATATGGCGGCAGTTTATCCCCAATATGCTTATCGTTACGGGGATTTAATTTGGATGGATCCTGGCGTTAAAGAAGTACAAGATCGCACCTATAATGTTATTATGGATGTGGTCAAACGCTACGATATTGATGGGGTTCATTTGGATGATTATTTTTATCCCTATCCTCAATCTGGGATAGAGTTTCCAGACTCAAAAACCTACGCGGCTTATCGGGCTGCGGGGGGAACATTATCCCTGTCAAATTGGCGGCGTCAGAATGTTGATCTGATGATTCAACGCATTGCTGAAGGAATTAAAGAAACGAAACCTTATGTGAAATTTGGAATTAGTCCCTTTGGAATTTATCGCCCTGGAAAAGCACCGGGAATTGTGGGATTAGATCAATATGAAGCGCTTTATGCTGATGTGAAATTGTGGATGGAAAAAGGTTGGGTTGATTATTTAGCACCCCAGTTATATTGGCGCATTGATCCCCCTCAACAAAGTTATCCTGTGTTGTTGAATTGGTGGCTGAGACATAATCCTTACCAACGTCATATTTATGCGGGAAATTATTTAAGTCAACTGGATAACGGTTGGCCAATTTCTGAATTTAGACGTCAAGTCGAAATTTCTCGGGAAAACGCGCAGTATTTATCTCTGGGAAATATCTTTTTCAGTATGAAGATGTTCCGAGATAACCGCAACGGGGTTAATGATATTTTCAAATCTTCTCTTTATCCAACTCCGGCGTTAGTTCCTCCAATGACGTGGCTGGATAATGAACCGCCAGCGCCACCAACAGATGTTAAAGTGAGTTATGATACAGTGAGTTGGAGTCCGTCTTCAGAAAAAGATATTCGCTCTTGGACGGTGTATCAACAACAGGGAGGCGGTTGGAAATTAATGAATATTCTCAACGCACAAACAACCGCAGTTCGTCTTCAACCGGGAACCTATGCGATTAAAGCAGTGGATAGAATGGCGAATGAAAGTATTGAACAAGTCGTTACTGTTCAGTAGTTATTGTGATGTTTGATTAGTCGATTTTAAGGTTTAAGGGCGGGTTAGAAGCGATCGCATCCAGGAAAAAATCGCATTGACCTGCCCTTATCTATAGTTTTTCAACTGTTAACAGCGTTGTAAAATAACCACTGAACGTTCAGCAACAGGTACAGCTTTATCACCTGTATAGGGAATCCAATCGGTGATAAAAGACGGTTCTTTTGTATCAATTACGACTCGCCAGTTGCGATCGCGTAAACCTTCGGGTAAATCAAATTCAATCATCTCATAGTGAGCATTAAAACAGATCAGAAAACTCTCATCCATAATCCGTTCACCTTTAAACCCGACTTCGGGTATTTGTTCCCCATTCAGAAAAACAGCGATCGCCTTAGCAAAGCCAATCGTCCATTGTTCTTCTGTCATTTCACCGCCATCTGGATTATACCAGCAAATATCACTCACCCCAGTTCCATGAATGGCCTGTCCTTGAAACCAACGACGACGACGAAACACCGGATGACGACGACGAAAATCAATTAATTGACGAGTAAAATCCAGTAATTCTGTATTACTGTCTTGCAAATTCCAATCGATCCAAGATAACTCATTATCCTGACAATAAGCATTATTATTCCCCTGTTGAGTGCGTCCCAATTCATCACCACTAACTAACATTGGCACGCCTTGAGATAACATCAACGTTACCAAAAAATTTCGACGTTGACGGTTGCGTAACTCTAAAATCTCTGGATCATCGGTTTCCCCTTCTTCCCCACAATTCCAAGAACGGTTATAGCTTTCTCCATCTCGGTTTTCTTCGCCGTTATCTTCGTTATGTTTTTCGTTGTAACTCACTAAGTCATTCAGGGTAAACCCATCATGAGCCGTGATAAAATTAATACTGGCGTGGGGTTGACGCCCGTTATCTTCATACAAATCTGAACTTCCGGTAAAGCGATAGGCAAATTCAGCCAGTAAACTATCTTCTCCGCGCCAAAAATCTCGGACAGTATCCCGATATTTTCCGTTCCATTCAGACCAAAGTAAGGGGAATTTTCCCACTTGATAACCGCCTTCTCCCACATCCCAGGGTTCAGCAATTAACTTAACATTTGATAAGACCGGATCTTGGTGAATAATATCAAAAAAGGCCGCTAAACTATTGACTTCATACAATTCTCGCGCCAACGCTGAGGCCAAGTCAAACCGGAAACCATCAACGTGCATTTCTTCCACCCAATAGCGTAAGCTATCCATAATTAGCTTTAACACTTGGGGATGACAAACGTTGAGAGAATTTCCACATCCAGTAAAATCCATGTAGTAGCGCGGATCATCTTCAACTAAGCGATAATAAACCGCATTATCAATTCCTCGTAGTGATAACGTCGGCCCTAAATGATTCCCTTCTCCGGTATGGTTGTAAACCACATCTAAAATTACCTCTATACCGCCTGCATGAAGGGCTTTGACCATTTTTTTAAATTCTTGCACCTGTTGTCCAGGTGTTTGGTCAGCGCTATACCCTGAATGGGGGGCTAAATAGGCGATTGAGTCATAACCCCAATAATTTGTTAGGCCTCGTTCTGTTAAATGTCCGGGTTGAGAGAGAAAATGATGCACAGGCATTAACTCCACGGCCGTCACCCCTAAAGCCTGAAGATAGGCAATAGCCGCAGGATGTCCAAGTCCGGCATAGGTGCCTCGAAGTTCGGGGGGTATATCGGGATGCTGCTGGGTAAAGCCTTTAACGTGCATCTCATAGATAATGGTTTCGTGTTCGGGAATGCGGAGAAGTTGATCGTTTTCCCAGTCAAAGGTTTCATCAATGACAACTGCTTTCGGGACGAGGTGGGCGTCATCAAGTTCGGAAAAGGACAAGTCTAGTTCTTCCGCATCCCAACGATAACCAAAAATGGCTTCGGAGTCTTTGATTTCACTGTCTAAAGCCTTTGCATAGGGGTCAATCAGAAGTTTGTTAGGGTTGAAACGATGACCTTGATCGGGTGAATAGGGGCCGTGTACGCGAAACCCATAACGTTGACCGGGGGCAATACCGGGGATGTAGCCATGCCAAACAAAGTTATTGACTTCGGTAAGGAAAATTCGGGTTTCTTGGTCTTTACTGTCAAATAAGCACAGTTCAACGGCGATCGCATTTTCACTATACAGTGCAAAGTTTGTTCCAGAACCCTCCCAGACTGCGCCTAAAGGATAAGGTTTACCGGGCCAGACAGGTAAGTACATACAAACACATCCTATTACAATTTGAGGTTCAGGACAGTTCAAAGCCCAGACGAACACATCAACCGCTTTGAGAGACTATCCACACTGATTAATGCTTCAGCATGACGGAAGTCTTAAAATAATATTAACGAAACATAGTCAAGTTCGATGCTGAGTTATTGTACCCGTACCCATTCTTGGTTGACTCTGGCGATCGCTCCACCAGGAAAAGGGTCAGTCTGGGAACGGTTGGGTGCTGTAATCAGGGTAGTCATCTTTTCAATCTGTTCAAAACTCGGTGATGTGGGTAACATCTGTTGTAAGTAGCGGCGCATGACTCGACGTTGTAAAGCTAGGGGGGCTTGACGTAAAATCAGGCGGTTGATTTGTAATCCGGTAGAATCGGGAACGGGTGCGATCGCTTGTTGGTAAAGTTCTTCGGTGGCTTGTTCGAGGAAGTCTACTTCGGCTTGGAGTAATTCGGCAGTTTGCGCTAGAGCTTGTTCGGTTTGGGGGTTAAAATGGGTTTGCAAGTAGGGAATTAATTCCGTGCGAATACGGTTGCGAGCATATTTTAAGTCTTGGTTGGTGCTATCTTCCCAAATTTTTAACTGTTGGTCTTGACAAAATTCTCCCGTTTGCGAACGCAAAATCTCTAACATCGGTCGCACTAACCAAATTGTATGATGAGGATGAGCTTCAATTTCTACAGGACGTTTCCAGGTTAAAGCTTGTAAGCCATCGGCACCACTACCGCGAATTAAATTATAAAGTAATGTTTCAGCGCGATCGCTTTTCGTATGACCCGTCACGATATAAGTATAGTTATGGGTTCGTGCAGTTTGAGATAACACTTGATAACGCCACTGACGCGCATCCGCTTCAGTTTTTGGGATTTGTTCAGCCCTTTGACTATAAAATGAAAGTTGCCAAAATTCAGCAAGTTGTTTAATATATTCAGCATTATCTGCCGAGTCAGACCGCCAGCGATGATCACAGTGAGCGATCGCTAAGTCCCAACCCCATTTCGGTTGCAAATCTATTAATAACTTGATTAAACACAGTGAGTCTTGTCCACCTGAGACAGCAACTAAAACACTTTGTTGTGACGGTAGAAGTTGACGAACTTTTAAAGTTCGATGCAGTTGAGCATGGAGGGGTGTCCAAGAAACAGAGTTAGACATTTTCTTTCCCGATTATTAAGTTCTATGTCAACCCTAATTACAGAAATTGAAATGAATGCGTCCAAACAACAAGTTTGGCAAGCACTCTATTATAAAGAAGATTGGATTAACTGGAATAGTTTTTTATTTGACCGGGATTCGAGTTTACCATTTCAGGCGAATCAAATCGTGCGCTTATCAGTTTGGCGAAGTCCGGCTGATGGAGATACACAATTTCAAGCGATCGTGAAAGTTGTACAACCGGGTATCTGTTTGAGTTGGGTCTGTGAAATTCCGGGGTTTCGTTTGGAGTATTGGTTTGAGTTGCAAGATATTGGCAGTCAAACTAAGTATATTCACCGAGAAGAATTTTCAGGATGGCTGGCACAGATATTTTTACCGTTTATTCGTGAAGATGAAAAACGAGGAATGGAACGCATGGCTCATGAACTCAAACAATATGCTGAGAAATATTAAATTTAATGTCAAATTTTCGGTGTTTTCAGCCAACCTGGATGAAAAATATTTTCGGGTTGTCAATCAATTGGTGTTCTAACAAATCATTGATCCATAGCACACAGCTTTTTCTCATTTCCGCACTGCCTTTATGAAAGCGGCGTGAATTCTCGGGTCTAGCGATCAAATCTGATCATCTCCGTAAAGTTACCGATTAGCTTCAAAACCGATAATACATCTCTTTACCAAAGCTTTACAGAAAAAGGTGCAGTTTTCTTCAAGGTTTTACACAACTCCCCGTATTTTTTCAGAATACTATTGTAAGATTCAAATAGTAAGGGATAACCCCATGATTATAAAAAACTAGGGTGTTGTTGAGTTTAAATAGTTAATCCTTGTACGAAAAAGCTCGGTTCATGGATTGACGACTCAAGTCTAAAATTGTAACGCAGTTAAGGCTGAGATTACTCAACAAGGAACACAGTAAATCAGCTCGTGGTTAGCTGAAATCATATTCTGCAATCTTTTAGATAACTTAGAGGGATTAAATATGGTACTCGCAAGCAATAGAAACTCAAAACTAAGAAATGCTGCAAGACATCAAATCAAAACTTTTCGCCTCAATCGTCAAGATAAATCCAGCAACTCTAACGAACTCAATATCTTATTTTTAGCCCCTCATCCTTTCTATCAAGACCGAGGAACTCCTATTGATGATTGCTTATTTTTGAGAGTTTTATCGGAAAATAACTATAAAGTTGATGTAATCGCGTTTCCCGAAGGCCGAGATATTCAACTGGAGAATGTTAGCATTCACCGGACTCTGAAAGTTCCTTTTGTAGAAGGTGTTCGTCCAGGATTTTCTTGGAAAAAATTAGTCTACGACTTCTTGATGATTTTCAAGGTGATGCAGATGGTGGCTACCCGGAAATACCATCTGATTCAAGCGGTTGAAGAATCAGTATTTATTGCTTTACTCATGAAGCTGATGCTGGGAATTCCCTATGTATATGATATGGATTCCTCGATTGCTCAACAAATGATTGAACAAATGCCTCGGCTAAAGCCTTTAGCGGGAGTATTTAACTGGTTTGAGAAAATGGCTGTGAAAAATGCCAAAGCAGTCGTCCCAGTTTGTCATGCGATCGCCGATGATATTGCTCAGTATCAACCCGAAAATATTACCATTCTTCCTGATATCTCTCTGTTAGAAGATTCGACAACCGAAGTCACAGAAGATCTTCGTCAAGAACTCGGTATTCAAAACCAAATTCTGATGTATGTCGGAAACTTAGAAGGTTATCAAGGAATCGATTTACTTCTTGATAGTTTTGCTCTCACTTTAAAGGCAACCGATGAAGTAGACTTAGTGATTATCGGTGGGGATGAAGCGGGAATTGAAAAATATCAAGCCAAATCTGCACAACTGGGAATTCAACACAAAGTTCATTTCCTCGGTCAACGTCCCGCACAACATTTGAGTGCTTATCTGTCTCAAGCAGATATCTTAGTTTCCCCTCGGACAAAAGGGATCAATACCCCGATGAAAGTTTACTCCTACCTCGATAGTGGAAAGGCTGTTTTAGCCACAGATTTGTTAACCCATACCCAAGTGTTAACCCCGAAAATTTCTAAACTGGCTCAACCGATCCCAGAAGACTTTTCTCAAGCTATGATTGAGTTGATCAACAATCCTGACTTGCGTTCAGAACTCGGAAGCGCTGCACGAGAAATGATTCAAGAGAAACACAGTTACGGCGCATTTCGCAAAACTGTTAACGGTCTCTATCAGTGGCTACAGCGTGAAGTTCTTCCGACTCGGTTGCAACTGGGATAATAAAGTCCTCAACAAAAACGCATGAAAAGAAACCTTGCGACTTTAACCCAAAATGTCTATGATGTTCTGATCATTGGTGGCGGAATTTATGGCGCAAGTGTTGCTTGGGAAGCCTGTTCACGGGGGTTGAGCGTCGCCTTAGTCGAACAATCGGACTTTGGGGGGTCTACCTCAGCAAATAGCTTAAAGACGATTCATGGGGGATTGCGGTATCTGCAAACGGCGGACTTGAAACGGATGCGAGAGTCCATTTCTGAACGCACAACGTTAATGGGAATCGCTCCCCATTTGATTCATCCCCTCCCCGTTCTTATTCCTACCTACGGACATGGAACGAAAGGAAAAGAAGCACTATCTGTGGCGTTAAAACTCAACGATTTAGTCAGTTTTGACCGGAATAGACTCTCTGACCGACAAAAACATCTTCCCAGAGGTCGAGTCATTTCTAAACAAGAGTGTGAAAAGTTAATTCCGGGTTTGACGGGAGAAAAGTTAACCGGAGGCGCTTGTTTTCACGATGCTCAAGTTTATAACTCTGAACGATTAACCTTAGCGTTTCTCCATTCAGCCGTTGTAAAAGGAGCTGAGATTTCTAATTATACTAAAGTTACTAGATTTTTACAACAAGATCATCGAATTACAGGCGTTCAAGTTAGAGATATTTTAACAGGAGATACCTTTAATATTCAGGCGAAAACCGTGATTAATACCAGTGGCCCCTGGGTGAATCATGTTCTCGGTTTAGTTGATCCTCAACTCCCGAAACATCAAATGGGTTTAGCTCAAGCCATGAACCTGATTACTCGTCCTTTATTTAATCACAAGTATGCCGTCGGTTTACCCGGTGTTGAACGGTTCTGGTTTATCTCTCCCTGGCGGGGAAAATCAATGATTGGTACATGGGAAGCCATCAGCACCCAACATCCCGATGAATTTCAAATTTCTGAAGCATCCATTCAAGAGTTTATCAATCAAATTAACGAAGCTTATCCCCCAGCAAAATTAACGCGAGAAGATATTTTATTTGTGCATCAAGGTCAGCTTCCTTGTCAAGAAATTAGTCCGAAAACAAATAAAGCCAAAATCCTCAAACAGTATCAAATTAAAGACTTCAGCGCAGAAGGATTTCCGGGGTTGATTTCAGTGTTGGGTGTTAAATATACAACTGCTCGGGATGTCGCTCAAAAAACCCTGGATTATGTGTTTAAATCCTGGGGAAAAACTTCACCTCCCTCTGTATCCGCAACAACAGCCCTTTATGGGGGAGAAATTAACGATTTTTCGGGCTTCCTTCAACGAGAAATCACCACCCAACAATCGGAAGGATTTGCAGCAGAAACCATTCAGAGCTTAATCTACAATTATGGATCGGCTTATGAAGATGTGTTAAGCTATGTGAAGAAGTTACCACCGCCTCATTCATCCGATGATGCAGTTCTTCAAGCGCAAGTTTGGTATGCTGTAGAACATGAAATGGCACAAACCTTAAGTGATGTTGTGTTTAGACGAACTGAACTCGGAAGTGCAGGTGAATTGGATGATCATTCTGTACAACTCTGTGCGGAAACAATGGGTAATCTCTTAAATTGGAGTCCAAGCCAAAAACAACAAGAACTCCAAACCGTGAAAAATAGGAGTCAGCATCCTACTCCTATTTTATCTGGCGTTTAATCATTTTTAACTATGCCTTCTCCTATCGCTCACGCTGTTTCTGGGTACGTTTTATCGGAATTATTTCCCTTGAAATCTCGCTATCTTCACCGAGGAAAGCGATATCATTGGGAAAGTTTTTCTGCGGTTTTTCTCGCTGTTGCAGCAGACTTAGATTTTATTCCGCAGTTAATCACCGGAGAACGATTTCATCGCGGGTTAACCCACACCCTGATTTTTACAGTGGCTTTAAGTTTAATTATTGGTTTTTTGGGAAGTCGGTTTGGGAAATTTTCAGCCCCCAAATTAATGGCGTGGACATTCATGTTATATGGTTCTCACCTAATCCTGGATATCTTCACGGCTGGGGGGTTAGGGGTACAAATTTTTTGGCCATTTTCAGATATCTATGTTCAATCTTCTTTACCATTATTTCCTCCCGTTCACCATTCGAGGGGATTATTTGATATCCGTCATTTATTCTTCATTACTTGGGAACTCGTTTACTCGGGAATTATTCTAACAGGATTATGGTTTTGGAAACAAACCCGATCTCAAAAATATATAGAATAAAATAGAAGATGTACACATTTCCCCTGGTTAGCCCTAGCAATGACTTCCCTCAGTAAATCCATTGATGCTGCTCAACCTCTGATTTTGGCAGATGCTCATGTTCATATCTATGACTGTTTTTCCCTAGAACAGTTTCTCAATTCTGCCTTTCATAACTTTCAGAAAACCGTTGCCAAACTTCCAAATCAGATTCCCTCCTTTTCTTTATTATTTTTAACAGAAACCCGTAAAAATGATTGGTTTAAAACATTAGTTGAAGACACAGAAACGCAACAAAATATAAACGGGTGGAGATTTAAGAAAACTTCTGAAGCTGAATCGATTTATGCAGAAAATTCCCAAAATCAAGGGATGTATTTAATTGCAGGTCGTCAGATTATTACCGCAGAAAAATTAGAAGTTTTAGCCTTAATTACAGACCAGACCTTTGAGGATGGTTATCCCCTAACTGAAACCATCCAAAACGTTCGAGAAGCAGGGGGTTTACCTATCCTTCCCTGGGGGTTTGGAAAATGGATCGGACATCGGGGAAAAGTCTTAAGTCACCTGCTAAAATCCGATGATACTTCTCCCTTATTTTTGGGAGATAACGGCGGAAGACCGATTTTTTGGCGTCGTCCTCCTTATTTTCAAATCGCAGAAAGTAAAGGATTAAGAGTATTACCCGGAAGTGATCCGCTTCCCATTGCTTCTGAAACGACTCGACCGGGTAGTTTTGGATTTCAAGTTCGGGGGGTTTTTAACAAACAAGAACCTGGGAAAAGCATGAAAGAAATTTTACTCCGTCCCGAAACGGTTGTCCATCCTTACGGGTCTTTACAAACCCCCTGGAATTTTATTCGCAATCAAGTTGCAATTCGTTATCAAAACCAAGCTTAACAATGGAAAGTTTAACCCAAGCTGAGTTCAACGCTGACCCTCAAAAGGTGAGTTCTAACTTTCCAGAAACCGCCGATATTGAAACAGCTTCAGAAGGCTATGCGGATCGATTTTCAGGTGCTATTGGAACCTGGATGTTGAATGTGCAAACTGAAGCGACTTTAAAACTGCTTCAGCCTTATCCACAGGCGACTATTCTAGATGTGGGTGGCGGACATGGACAAATTACTGCTCCTTTGATTGAAAATGGCTATCAGGTGACAGTATTAGGCAGTGCGGAGGTTTGTCAAGCGAGAATTCAGTCCTGGTTAAACAATAATCGCTGTTCTTTTCAAGTGGGTAATGTTCTCGATTTACCCTACCCTGATAACAGCTTTGATGTGGTGATTAGTTATCGATTTTTGGCTCATGTGACTCAATGGCAAACGTTTTTGTCAGAACTAGCCAGAGTTGCTAAACAGGCTATTATTGTTGACTATCCCACTGTTCAAAGTGTGAATGCAATTGCACCCTATTTATTTTCGTTTAAAAAACGGTTTGAAGGGAACACCAGGCGATTTGTTTGTTATCAAGAAGCCCAACTGCAAAACTATTTAAAAAGCAGGGGACTACAACTATCTGAACGCTATCCGCAATTTTTCTTTCCGATGGTTTTACACCGAATGCTGAAGTCACCGAGTCTTTCTTCGACTTTAGAACAATCTGTGCGATCGCTAAAATTAACCAATTTTTTTGGATCTCCTGTGATTGCAAAATTCACAAAGGGTTAAAATTAACATACTCACTAAAATCATACCCGAAAAACAACAATGACAGACGCTCTTTATCAACTCCCTCCAGGTTCTCGTGCTTTGGTCACAGGTGCAACAGGCTTTACCGGATCACTCTTGGTTCGTAAATTAGTTGAACAAGGTGTCGAAGTTGTCGCGATCGCTCGTCCAACATCCAATTTAGAACCCTTTAAAGGACTGAATATTGAATGGTTACGCGGCGATGTTTTTGATGAAGATTTAATTAATAAAGCTATCAAAGGGGTTAACTATATTTTTCATATGGTCACACCCTTTCGCGACCCAAAACTGAAAGATATTGGGTATTTTAATGTTCATGTTTTAAGTACCCAACTCTTAGCAAAAGCAGCCTTAAAGGAACCTAATTTTAAACGATTTGTTCATGTTTCAACCATTGGCGTTCATGGTCATATTGAAAATCCACCTGCAGATGAAAACTACCGGATGAAACCCGGTGATATTTATCAAGAAACCAAAGTCGAAGCTGAACTCTGGATTCGAGATTTTGCCCCCAAAGCCGGACTGTCTTTTACCGTTGTTCGTCCGGCGGGAATTTATGGCCCTGGCGATAAACGATTGCTGAAAATCTTCCAAATGGTCAGTAAAAAACGGGTTCCTGTCATTGGAGATGGTAGCAATCTTTATCACTTTATTCATGTGGATGATTTAACAAATTTTATGATTTGTACGGCGACTCATCCCAAAGCTGAAGGGGAGGTGTTTATTTGTGGAAGTCCTGAAGCGATGACTTTTGAGAAAATGATCTCGATTATTGGGGAAGTTTATGGGGTAAAAGCGCAATTTTTACGTCTTCCGGCTGCGCCTTTGTTTGCATTAGGCTATGTGTTTGAAGTGATTTGCAAACCGTTAGGTGTTCAACCCCCAATTTACCGCAGACGGGTGGCTTTTTACACAAAAGATCGTTCTTTTAATACGTCTAAAATGCGAGAAGTTTTAGGGTTTCATACGACTCACTCTGATGTAGATGGCATTAAAGAAACCGCTCAATGGTATGCTGTTCAAGGATGGGTGAATCTGAAAAAAGCTTAGTTTAAACTTACAACAAATTGGGAGAAATTGGGCTTATGGTTGCACCAGACGAACGAATTAAAATTGCTAAAGTTGCCTTAACAGATCAGCTTAATCAAGGCAAATCATCGCTGTTGAAAAAATATCAGCAGAAGGCATTAGGAGATGAACGATTTTTGCCTTTCTTGCGCTATGAACTTGCTAATTTATTGTTTGGTGATGTGTCGGGAACGTTAGGTTATGCGTTGAGAAAGTTAACCTATCCGAGTTTATTGAAACAAGTTGGAAAAGGAGTAATTTTTGGGAAGGGAATAGTCCTGCGTCATCCTGGAAAGATCACATTAGGCGATCGCGTTGCTATTGATGATTATAGCATGATTGATGGCAGTGGGGCGGGAGAAAAAGGCTTAATTTTGGGCGATGATGTCATGATTTCGAGAAATTGCATTATTCAAGCCAAAACCGGGCCATTAAACATCGGAAATCGCGCTGATATTGGCTGTAACACCATTATTTCTTCAATTTCTGGAATTTCTATCGGTGACTCAGTATTGATTGCTGGAAACTGTTATATTGGCGGTGGACGCTATATTTCTGATCGTTTGGATATTCCCTTAATGGATCAGGGGCTATTTTCCAAAGGAACGATAGAAATTGGCGATGATGTTTGGTTAGGTGCGGGGGCTACTGTCCTGGATGGTGTTAAGATTGGGAAAGGCTGTATTGTGGGAGCAGGTGCAGTCGTGACGAAGAATTTGCCTGATTATGCGATCGTCACAGGAGTTCCTGCAAAGATGATCAAAATGCGAGGTGAAGATACTCCTGGATCAAAGACTTAACTTTTGCTCCGAAATCTCCTTTTCAACAGCACAGGTTTTGACAAAAAGTTACCCAGTCTAAATTAGAGAGGTTAGCTCAATGACAAATCAAAAGCTAACTTCTTGTTTTTAAATTAATAATAATTAAATTTTCAGTGCTACGGTATAAATATTCAAACTGAATTTGCATCGTTTATCTCTACAATCAATCTAATTTTTATTGTTATATAAGCCTACATTTTTTTACATATTAAACCTGTGTATAAGTTTAAGTCTAGTCAAAAAAAAACAGTTTGTAAACTTTCCTAAGATAGATTGACAAGTCGTTAAATTACTTGCTAAATAGAGATATAACCTTGCTTTAATCCAGCAGTTCAGTTCAGGAGATATTGCCCCGATCTGACGAAGAGGGGGATCTGCTTGTATTCCTCTCGTACCCTACAACCTCAGTCTAACCATCTAGATACTCTTATTCGCAAGTCTTTAGCAGGGGAACAAAATTATTTGTGCAAGAGAAGACGACGGTTGCTGCATAAACAATGAGTCAAGCCCAGAGCTTGAATTAACGAACGTTTCTTGCGAAGACTTAAACCTTTTGCTTACCGGTTGGAATAATACCTGATTCTGATCGATTAACTTTTACTGAACTTAGTCAACCCCTAGTATAAAGATTAGGGTAAAACTTCAAAAATAAAACCCTTAGTATTGAGGTAAAAATACTTAAAAAATCAGAGGATAAAATCAATGAACACAAATCATCAATTGACAACCCCCGTAACGGTTCTGCATATTATCGATAAATTAAGTGTTGATGGCTCAGGAATTCATGGAGCAACAAAGCTATTAGATTGGCTGACCTCTTATGCCAATAAAGACAAGTTTAAATTTAGTGTTTGTAGCCTTCGTAGTGTTGAACCTGCGGGAGAAATTTTTGAAAAAAATGGTATTCCGATTTGCTTTTTAGCACGGAGTAAATTTGATATCAGAACCTTATTTGATTTACTGACACTCATTAAAGAGCAACAACCTGATATTTTGCACTTGCATGGTTACGGAGCCGCTAACTTTGGGCGAATTGCCAGCTTATTAACCGGAATTCCCAATATTGTTCACGAACACGCGGTTTTACAGAATCAACCTTCTTATCAAACAGTAGTAGATTCCCTATTGTCTCGGGCAACAACAAAAGGAATTGCAGTTTCAAGTGCTGTTAAAGAATTTATGATGGAGTATCGCTCTATTCCAGAAGATATTATAGAAGTTGTTCTTAACGGTGTTCCTTTGAAGGCTTTTAGAGCATCACAAAAGACTCAAAATACTCCAAAAAAAGATTTACGAGCAGAGTTTGATATTCCCGACTCTCATCGAGTTGTCGGAATTCTTGGTCGTTTACATCCCATTAAAGGTCATCAGTATTTTCTAGAAGCAGCTAGTCAAATTCTTCAAAACTATACCGATGTGACGTTTTTAGTAGTTGGAGAAGGGGAATTAAGAAAATCTCTGGAAAAATTAACAGAATCCTTGAATATTTCTCATGCTGTTCGGTTTACAGGTTATCGAGAGGATATTCCTGATATTCTTTCTATCATCGATATTGTGATTGTTGCATCCTTAATGGAGGGAGGCCCTCTCGTTTTATTAGAGGCAATGGTATCAGGATGTGCTATTGTTTCTACAAACACAATTGGCTTAACAGACGCAGTCATAGAAGGTGAGACGGGATATCTTGTTCCGCCCAAAGATTCAAAAGCTTTAGCCGAAAAAACTGCTATTCTGTTGAGTAATCCTCAATTGTGTAAAAAGATCAGCGATCAAGCAGAAGTTAGAGTTTTAGAATTTGACATCTCGCAAACAGTGAATTCCATTGAAAGATGTTATGCTCAGACTTTCAAACAGACTCATTTTACCGAATCAATTGCACTGCGAGAAACTCCAAATGTCTAAAAAAGTCTGAAGTTCGGCTGAAACATTTAACATTCAAAAAAGGGAAAAACGTGATGAACCTAGAATCTGTGATCATCAAACTCAAAAAGAGTTATCAGAAAAATATACCTGATATCAACGCCTATCGACATAAGATTTACCCCGATTACATTCTCGATAATAGAATTGAAAACCTAGAAGCAGAGATTCCCGTCTTTACCTTTCATTCTATTGAACCCGTTGAATTTGAAAAACAGCTTCAATTCTTGGCAAGAAATAACTACAAAACCTTAAAAGCAGATGAATTTTATCAAATGCTGACAGGAAAACAAGCTATTCCAGAAAAAGCAGTTTTACTCACCTTTGATGATGGTTGGGGGAGTCTGTGGACTTATGCTTATCCCCTTCTGAAAAAATATGGAATGTATGGGGTTTGTTTTATTATTCCCGGAATCATTGCTGAGGAAAGTCAGTATTATTTTAATCTGAATGATGTCTGGAATGGAAAGGTTTCTCAGGATGAACTGATCGATAGAGATAACACAGAAAAACCCTACTGTACTTGGCAAGAAATTAAAGAAATGGCGAGTCATGGGACGATAGACTTTCAGTCTCATACGATGTACCATTCTATGGTTTTTATCTCTCCAAAAGTTGCTGACTTCTTTTATCCGGGGTTTGATAGCTATGCGGGAAATCATAATGTACCACTTTTTCAAGTGGATGGTGTTGATCACATCAGTAGAACCGCAGAATGGGGAACTCCAATTTATACCCATGAACCTCGAATGGGGGGAAAGTTGAGATATTTAGATGACCAGAATTTACGAGAAGAATGTGTTGAGTTTGTGACTCAAAATGGCGGTCAAGATTTCTTTACTCAAGGGAATTGGAGACAACAACTTCATAAAGTTGTCGAAAATTATAGAGCTAAATTTGGAGATCGAGGATATTATGAAAGCCAAGAGGAGTTAAATCAGGCAATTTTTAACGATTTAGTGGAGTCTAAACGTTTGATTGAAGAACAATTAGGAACGGTTGTTCAACACTTGTGTTATCCCTACTATGTAGGGAGTAAAGTTGCGGTAGAACTCTCTCAAAAAGCAGGTTATCTCTGCAATTATTGGGGTTTATTAGAAGAACGACGTGGAAATAATCGTTTAGGAGATGATCCTTTTTGGGTGGCTCGACTGAGTGATGAACTGATTTATCGTTTACCCGGTGAGGGTCGAAAATCTCCCTTAGAAATACTCGGAAGAAAGTTTATCAAAAATTCTGGTAGACTGGTGAGTAAGTTAGCTTAAATTATTGTTATTTTAACAGAGAGGGCGGGTTTATGTCGCCCTTTTTATGTTTTTTGACTAATTAATTCGAGCTAAAAACCGACTTTTTTGCATGAGAATTAAAAGAATAATAGCACTTGGGATTAATAATGCAATTCCCAAAGGTAGAGCCAATCCATTGAGTATTAAAGAAGGAACTGCGGCAATAATTAAGCCAATTGCGGCAATCAAGCTCACATATTTGCTGAGATAGTTATAGCCAAGATCCCGCATCATCCACAATCCACAGAAGCAGAGAATCACCTCACTCAATAAGGTTGCTAATGCTGCACCAACAGCACCAAAAATGGGTATAAGAATTGCATTAATTAAAATATTACTCAAAGCAGCAATAAACAAGATAACCGGGAGTTTTTTCTCATTTGTAGTAGCAATTAGAAAATCTTCTGATAAACTCCCAAACATCTTAATACTGAGACTAGGAATCAAAATTGCTAAAGGAACAACTGCTGGATAAAAAGCTTCTCCATAAAGCACTTTTACCAAGAACGATTGAATAAAACCTGCTACTAAAATAGCGGGTAAAACCAATCCAATTAAAAGTCTAACGGCTTTGTAAATCTGTTCAGGTAATTTTTCGGGTTCAGTGATATAGTATCGAGAAAACCGAGTTAAAATGACATGAAAAATTACACGAGGTAAAGCGGAAAATATTTCTAAAATTCGATAAGCTGCACTATAAAAACCAGTCTCCTCTGCGGTTGAGAGAGACTTAAGCATCACCACGTCAACCTGATAATACAAAATCCATAGCACTCCAGATAAAGCAAACGGGTAGGCAATTTTGAGAGTATTAATTAATTTTTCTCGACTGATTGGAGAGGAGATTTGCGTCTGATGACTGAGATAATACAGCAGCCCAATAATATTAGCTAAACGGACAATTACAACCGTCGCAACCACCAAAATAAGGTTCTCTGTTTTAAATAAAACTACAGTGGCAATAGCAACAACTGCAAATCTTTCTACACCAACGGCAACACTTTCAGTTCTAAACCATCCCAAGCCTTTCATCGTACTGCGGATGGTCATAATTGCGGCGCGACAGATTTCTGAAAGAACAGCTAAATAACAAATAATTAGGGCTTCATTTCGATACCCTAATATCAAAGTTAGCGGTAACAAAATCACTAAAACTCCGATAGATGTTAATCCTTCAAGGACTAAAAATAAAACCGTAGATTTTGGGGCTTCATCGGGATGGGCTGCAACTTCTCGTGTAAGTAGGGTAGGAAGTCCAAACTGAATAAATAAAGACAAAATAGCCGCTAAAGCAATAGCTGCTGCAAAAAGTCCATATTGTTCAGGCCCTAAAACCCGAGCGATGGTAATATAGAAGGCAAATGTTAGTGCTAAAGTAGCCTCTCCTAATAGGGCATAGAGATAAGAAAAGTCTAAGCGAGCCAGTAATTTTTTCATAGAGACAAGCAAAAAGTCACACAATCAAAGGTTGCAGCAGGAGATTGGGAAAATATGGATGTGGAGACTCCTAGATGATTTAAGCATTCAGAGAGTCATTAAAGGTTATCGATTAATCTTCCCTGTTTATAGTTTAAGTTGATCTTTTCAATTGTCAAAATTTTAATCTTTTTTAGATCTTCCCAAAAAGGCATGATAAAACTCGATCTGTAAGCGAGGTTTTGCATCATTATAACTAATTTTCTTGATGATTTATATAGATTTAAAATTAAACATAAAAATAGATGCAACAGATGATCTTCAAGTTGGAGAGACTGTTCAATCTGCCCATTCAACGCCGCTTTTGACTCAACACCCAGAATTTTTTGCTTTATATTACTCCTCAGCAATCATCATCAGAATTGAATCACAAACGGAGTACCCAAAAAATTGATTGATGTTATAATGATGTTATAATAAGGTATCTAAGGGTGCATCAATCCGATAGGGGATTTGGCGATCGCCCGAAAAGCGACCTTAACTCTGTGATTTCAATTTCTTTGAATACTGCGTCTGGGCAGTTCACCTACAATCTCTCAACCTGTGCATCGAGATCAACTCTCTTAGTGTCTTTACAACTGGCTGAATAAGTTCACTACTCTATCACTATCCGAGACGCAAGACATGAAAGATTAAGGAACATTTACTAATTTGAGAGAGGAGATTTATTGATGTCTTCTACAAATATCCTTCAGACTGGTGCAGATACGACTCATTTTTCATTGTTGAAAAAGCCTGAAATTACAGTTGCAGTTATAACATATAACAGTAGCAGTATAATTCATCAATGTTTAGACTCATTGCTGGATCAAACTTATCACCCGACTCAAATACTGGTTATTGACAATGCCTCTCCCGATCATACAGCAGATTGGGTTGAAAGTCACTACCCCCAAATAAAAGTGGTTCGTTTAGACTCAAATCGTGGCCCAAATCCCGCCCGAAATCAAGGAATTCTTCACACACCCGATAACAGTCTCACCTTATTGGTGGATGATGATGCCATCTTAGCAAAAAACTGTTTGAATGAATTAGTCAAAGCCTATCAGAAGTATCCAGAAGCCGCCATTTGGGTGCCGCGTTTAGTGTACCATGATCGACGAGATACCATTCAACATGAAGGAGTTTTCATTCATTATACAGGCGAAGCTGTTTTGCTCAATAGCGATCAACCTGTTGATCAAGGTATTCAAGATATTTCCCAAGTTCATGCAGTTTCGGGAACCTGTTTGTTAGTTTCAAAATCAGCCGCAGAAAAAATTGGCTTATTTGATGAAGACTATTTCTTTGGACGGACAGACGGCGAATTTACTTTCAGATTAACAATATCGGGTTATAAACTCTATACAGTTCCTGATGCAACTTGCTATCATCAAGTCAAAAAACGAAGTTTTTCTAAGCTCTTTTACCAAGTGAGAAATCGATGGTATTTTATCCTAACCATCTATTCTTTAAAGACCTTAGTAATTTTAGCACCAGCATTACTAATCTATGAACTCTTTCTGAACACTTTTTTGTTACTGAATGGTCAAGTTATCACCTACTTTAAAGGAATTTTTGCGGTGATTGTATTTTTTCCAAAGTTAATGAAAAAACGCCAATTGATTCAAGCTCTAAAAACGGTTTCAGATCGAGAAATCCTCCAGAATAAACCGATGTATATGAGAGATGATTTACTGAAAAATCAAACCCAAGCTTTCTTAAAATCTAAGCTCGATCAGTTTTTTGAATTCTACTGGAACTTAGTCTATCCCTTGATTTAAAGAACGTCGAGCCTGAGCTAACGCGAGTTGATTAAGAGATTTGAGAAAAGTACATTATCATAGGAACAGAAGCAAAAAATACTCAACTTTATTCGTTAAAGCAGATGAATCTATTCTTCATACCTATGATCTGTCAAAAAAAACACTGTCTAACATCTCCTCTTAGCCTCTGTCTATTACTTGCTGTCATCAGTTGGGGATGTGGAGAACGTTCTAATAGCCAGTCTATCAATTCCTCTAATAATAACCGCAATCCTCAGATCATTGAACTCGATATACCTCCTTTAACAGATGGGAGAGGAGGATTAATTGTTGCAGATGTGAACAACGATAACCGCAAAGATTTTATTATTACTCACCCGGATCTGATCGCAGTTTATGATCAATCAGGAAACCAACTGTGGAGGAAATCTGTTCAATTACAACTCACTCATCAATCTGAAACTCGCGGTTTACCCGGTTTACACGCTCCCGGTGTTCAAGCCGGAGATGTTAATGGAAATGGAAAAACCGAAGTGTTGTTTCTTTCCTCCGATAAAACCTTACATATTGTTGAAGGAAGTAGCGGAAAAACGATTCGAGAAATTCAACTGAAATCTCCGAATGGAACCGAAGGTTGGGAACATATAGTGATTGCCAATTTTAGAGGAAAAGGCGATCGCGATTTATTACTACAAACAACCAACGCTAAAGGGTATCGAATGGGAAGCTATATCGCCGCCTATGCTATCGATGAACTCTTAAAAACCGATAACCCTCAACCCCTATGGACACGAAATGATTTTCTGGCAAACGCTCATAATGGGGCGCGGGTTGCTGACTTAAATGGCAATGGATTAGATGAAGTTTTAGGCGGAACTATTGTTTCTCCCCAAGGAGAAATTTTAATAAAAATTCCCCTCAAAGGTCATATTGATTCTATCTTTGTTGCTAATGTTCGACCCGATATTCCAGGTTTAGAAGTAGTCGCTTTAGAAGATGGTGGGGAAGGGAAAAAACGCAATCGGGTTTTCTTGTATAACACAGAGAAAATAATTTGGGAAACACACCATAGGAACTGGGATCCCCAAAATGCCGCTATTGGAAACTTTGATATTAACCGTCCAGGGTTAGAAATTTGGTGTCGAACTCGTTTTGATAAAAATCAACAACCCTTTGTATTAAGTGCTAAAGGCGAATTAATTAATAATTATATCCTAAATGAAATCTCCCCTCCAGGCTGGACAGAAAAAGGAGTTGAAGTAATTTATACGATTGATTGGACGGGTGATACGAAACAGTTAGCCGTTGCGAAAGAACGTCATAAAAGCGGAGATGTAGGAATTTTTGATCCGATTAGCGGCGAATTTTTGTTTCAGTTTAAAGAAAATGCAGATCGGCTGTATGTTGCAGATATAAAAGGAGATTGGCGAGAAGAAATTATTGTTTTGAACGGAAATAAACTGCACATTTATCAAAATCTTGAGCCAAATCCTAACCCACAGCGTCCATCCTTGTGGACTCAAAATCATTACCGTCGTAGTAAAATGACCTGGAATTATTACAGTCCATAACCAAGTTTTAAAACAACCCTAAATTGTCAGAACACTTCAATGGTTTCTCATTTTTGAGGAGAAAAATTCAGAGTATTTCTATCGACGCTTTGTGTCTTTGTGGTTTTCTCCTCACCTTGTAAAAACTCCCAATATTCAAGCTATTTCCCCGTTGAAAGTGATAACTTTTCTACAAAATTCTGATGCTCAACAGTTGCTGATCCTTGTTGCACAACTTCAATAACTCTGATTAAATTACCCGTCAATAAAGCCGTCTGATCTAACCACAAACCCGGAAAAAATTCACTAAAAATCAAGCCATCTGAGTTAGGTTGCAGTCGAATATATTGACCTTCTTGTAACCGAAACCAATCTAATTCTTGATCTTCAACCCGCCAAACCATATATTCTTGAACTTGATTCCGGCGATAGACCTTCAGTTTATCATGGACATCAATTGAAACACTACTCGCCGCTCTCTTGGTGCGCGTTCCTTGGCGGCTTACAAAGCCGCAGGGTCGCACCGCAATTTCCACAATTAATTCCGGCGCACCTTCCACATAACCATCCTCACTAATGCTTGACTGTCCATCTATTTCAATTCTCAGTAACGCATCGGGTTGAGGTTCATTATCCGCATCCAGACGCACCGTAGAATTATCGCCGAGTTGAACTCCTGGAGTTGCTGACCAATAAACTCCCAACCAGGTCATAACTTGTGCATGAGGTTCACCGTGTTGTGTAATTCTAAGAGGAGAAGCTATATATAGCAATCACAAATGAGATGTGAGAAAATCAGGAAGATAAGTTACTCAGTATTGAAGTGGACGAATTAGCAACCTTCATAGCATCTAACCCTGACCTGAGAGAACTTAAACGGGCATT
>JBJHBL010000063.1:0-35599 GCA_050485465.1 Limnoraphis sp.
CAATTAAACGATCATATTTTTGAGCAAGTTCAAAGATACGATGAACGGATTTTACACCATCTTCTCGTGTGAACTCATAGTGAGGAATTCCCCCTACTGCATCCGCTCCTAAATCTAATGCTTTTTCAAGTAATAATTCATTTTCAGGGCGGCTATAAATTCCATCTTGGGGAAAGGCGACAACTTGTAAGGTCATCCAGTCTTTAACTTCTTCTCGAACGGCTAATAACGCCTGTAATGCTGTTAAACTCGGTTCGCTCACATCAACATGAGTTCGCACAAATAAAATCCCTTGTTGGGCTTGTTGTTGCAGGGTAGAAATGGCCCGTTGTTTAACGTCTTCTATTGTTAATTCTTGTTTGCGTTTTTCCCAAATTTGAATCCCTTCAAAGAGCGTGCCACTTTGATTAAAATGGGGTTCACCTGCGGTTAAGGCTGAATCTAAATGAATATGAGACTCAACAAAAGGAGGACTAATAAGTTTGCCTTGGAGGTTAATTTCTTGTTGGGCTGACTCGGGAATAGACGAGGCTATTGCTGCTATTTTTCCCCCAGAAATTGCGAGATCAACCATTTCAGTTTGAGTGGGTGATCGCAGTAGACAACCGTTTCGCAAAATTAGATCATAAAGTTGAGTAGACATAAACCTCCATTGGTAAAAAAAACGAATAATTTAACCCTGTTTTTTGGCTTCTTGAATCGCTTGAAAAAACTGTTCAGGGGTAACGGAATGAACCAAACTCAAAGGATAAGTTTCTTCGCTAATGGCTTTCGCATAAGCAGCTTGTAAATAAGGAGAATAGGACAGATCATTTTCGACATGAACTTTAAAAAAGGCTAAACCCACTGCATTAATATAATTATTGATCGTGGGGGGAACCGGATCAACAATTTCTTTGAGAGAAGAACTAACCGCCTGACTCACCATACTGAGATTGAGATGAATATGATGATCTCCTTCTGCGAGTAAGAGATATTTATGGGGAGTTGTCAGCCAGGTAAAGGATCGTACTTGTTCCCAAGCAACGGGTGTTACTTTATCTTCTCCACTGGTTTTCCACAAAAGGGGAATGTTAATTTGACTTAAACTGCGTTCTCCAAAAATGCTACTATTAACAGGATTAATAGGCATAATTGCTTTAACTCGTTCATCTCTAAAATGATATTGTTTTCGAGGTAATTCTAAGGCGCGACATTGAAATAATCGAGCGAGGTTGGGAGAATCAAATCGAGCAGAACAATCGGCTTGTAAGTTCTCAAAATCTATCTCTGCACCTGCAATAGCTAAAGCGGTATAAGCCCCAAAAGAATAACCCGCGACGCCGACTTGATTGGTATTGAGTAACCCTTCAAATTCAGTGAGATTACGACGTTCTAGTTCATCTAATAAAAAGCTAATATCAGCAGGTCTGTCTATGAATTCAGAGACTTGAAACACATCAGAAGCCCGTCCAGATAATAGGGCTTGAACCTGTTCGGTATCACTTCCCGGATGTTGAATTAAGGCGGCAACAAATCCATAGGAGGCTAAATGTTCACCAAAGTCTGCGTAGTCGGTTCTACTAGCGGCTAGACCGTGAGAAACAACGACGACGGGGATAGAATTGGGTTTTCCTAAGTTGACTTTATGGAGTGGAGTTGGGAGATAAACATCGACGAGAATTTTGCGATTTCGTTGCTGATCATTGAGGAGAATCGTTCGTTTTAAAGTGGTATAAGGCCCGGGCTGGCGGATATCGCTTTTTTGGGTGTAGTCTGTAGGAGTATCTCTGATGATTTCATCAATCGATAAGGTGACAATTTGATCGACAACTGCGTTATTTTCTTTAGATAATGTTTGGATTTGATCTCGTAATTCAAATAGGAGTTGAGTATTGACTTTAATTCCTTGACTCGGGAAATAACGCAAAATATTTAGAGGGGTTAATCCTTCGGGATCTTGGGCGGATTTTATCAAAGCTGTGCGAATTGCATCCGAACCATTTCTGAGGCGAATGGTTCCTTTTTCGTTCAGTTTGGCTTGAATTAAATCTCCTAATTTTTCTAAAACGATTTGACCCGTCTGAGAGTTCAAAAATTGTGACACCATTAACGGATTAAATTGATAAGACTCTCGTAATAAATTCTGAAATTGTTTTTGATCTTCTAAACTCAAAAGTCGGAGATAGTTTTGAAGTTCTGGATCATGAACTTTCCCCTGTTGAGCGTAGATTTCTAAGGATTTTACAGAAACAGAAACATTAGCTGACGCAAAGGAGAGATAAACTCGTTCGGCGGCGTGGGTGGGTAATGCGGAAGATAGAGCGATCGCCATTGTGATCAGCCCACTTTTTTTCCAGAAGGAATTCAATAAAAGTCGTTTGTGTTGGCGGTATTTTTTTTCAGTGGTGTTAATTTTCATTAGAGAAGAACGCTAGTTAGGAGTAGTGTCAAAGAAAGATTGAGGATTTTGGGTGGGAATATTAATTGTTTCTGATCCTGCTACGCCGACACGGTTAGGACAAGCTGAAAAGATAAAAGCTAATGACAGCAGGGATTTTACTGTTACCTGTTGACTATTCTCTTTTCATCTATTTTAAACGATTTGTAACCGTTGTAAATAGGGGTTTTCCTCTCTAGGCTAAATCATCTCTGTGAGGTAGAATAGTTTAAGGTTTGTCTGTTTCTTGATTGTCGTGCAGAGCTTGTTTAATGTGTTCGAGGAGATCGGACATAGAAATCTGACCGGGTAAAACTTTTATGTCCATTTTTTTGATTAAAGCTTGAATTTCTTGATTCAGTTGGGAAGATGTATCTTGGCTTTCATTGTTGTCAGAAAAGGCATCAAGAGGAATATTGGATTGATTAAAAATCAAAATCGGAAAGTTAATGGAAATTTGGTCTAAAGTCGAGAGAACTTGTAAAAGAACCGGAGATAAATTCTGAGTACAAATTAACAGCAAATCTACACTTTGATATTGAACTTGTTGTAGAACTTCTGACCAAGATTGAGCCATTAATCCGCGAAAGCCAGCCGTTTGCAAATACTGAACTAATGCGCGATCAATTCGGGTTTTAAATCGGCTTGTTTGGGCTTCTGTTTGCTCCAAATTATCATCGGGGACAGAGGCTGTCAACTCATTGACAGGAGAAACTGCATCAGACTCTTGAAAATCGGGAATAATTGAGAAATCAACTAAGAGAATATTCGGTTTCCAATTCATTCCGACTGCGACTTGAATCACTTGTAACAAAGCAGATTCTAGGGTTTGTGTGGGTTCTTGATCTGAGTTTTTTTTCTCCAAATATTCTGCTGCAAAGCATGGAAAAACAGATAACTGTTCCATACGATTTGCAACTTCTGTGGTCGGTTGATCTAAGGTAATTAAAGGGAGACTGGCGAGAATATCAGACTCACCGAGTTTCCGTAAAAATGCCGCCGGATTAATTACACCTGTGGTACTTTGCAAAATTATCGCATCAGGATGCCAAATCCGCGCTAAAAGTTCAGCTTGATTGAGATCATCGGCTTCTAAAATACGACAAATTGAAAAATGCTGAAGAATTAAAGCTGAATGATGAATTGAATTTTCAACTGTTTGTGTACTTTCAGATGACTCCTGAGTTGAAGAGGAGAGAAATGAGGTATCCTGTTCAATGGGATTTAACCAAAGTAGCGTTAATCGCTGAGTGGGATTAGAAAGAGAATCTTGTTTCAGTTCAGTCAGAACTTTCTGTAACTCTTGTTTTTCTACAGGTAAACTTAAAAAACCATCACACTTATTTAATTGGGCGCGTTTTTTATCGCCTAAAGTTGCTGTAATCACCACTGGAATTTGATGAGTATGAGTATTTGTTTTCAGCAATGTTAAGACATCCCAACCTGATAATAGCGGTAAAAGTGGATTGAGAAAAATCACTCGAGGTTGTAGAAAACGGGCTTTTTCTAGGGCTTCAGTTCCAGATCGAGCAATTACGACTCGATAACCCAGACTGCTGAGTTGTTCAGTCAAGCTAAAAATATAACGCGGTGCGGCTTCCACAATCAAGATTAACCGAGACTGAATTTCTGGACTCGGACGGGGGGGATGACCGGTGGATGGTTGCGCCTTGGAGGTGGGATGAGAAGGCTGCCAGTCTCGGGTATCTAACCCCCAATCTTTTCGCTGTGGAGGACTCGGAGGTAACAATAGGGTAAATTGACTACCTTGATCTTGTTTAGAAATAAAGCTAACATCGCCCCCATGGAGATGGGCCAAGCGTTGAGTCAGAACCAACCCGAGTCCCGTTCCTTCAAACTTGCGGGTTAGAGGACTTTCGAGTTGTTGAAATTTTTGAAAAATTAAATGTTGTTTATCTTCCGGAATACCAATTCCTTTATCCCAAACCGTAAAGCCGATCCAATTTTCCCAATGACCGACTTGTAATCCAATTTGACTATCATCGGGTGTAAATTTTAGGGCATTTGATAATAGATTAACCAACATTTGACGCAATCGTAACTCATCCGCGACCATGGTTTCTAAACCGGGTTCAATTTCTAAAATAAACCGTTGTTGGGGTTGGGGTGTTTCGGAAGAAACGGCTTCGCTGGATGGATTTAAATTAGAAGATTTTGGGTTTTGTTCTAGATTAGAATGATGCTGTAGAGTAATATCAAAAGCTCGTTCACAAACTGCTCGAATTTGTACAGGTTCAGGAATTAATTCTAGCTGACCTGTTTCCATGCGGGTTAAGTCTAAAATATCATTAACAACCATCATCAGATGACGTCCGCTCTGATGAATGAGTTTAGCATAACGAGCTTGACGATCATTGAGTGAACCGAGGGCTTGATCTTTGAGGAGGCTAGATAATCCTAAAACGGCGGTGAGTGGTGTTTTGAGTTCGTGGCTAATGCAGGCGAGAAACTCATCTTTGAGTCGGTTGAGTTGCACTAAGTCGGCATTTTTAGCGGCGAGTTCTTGAGCAACATGGTGTTGTTCTGTAATATCTTGAGCTAATACAATCCACAACTGAGATTGAGTTTCTGGGGAAAGATCAACCGCCCAATTTCCTTGCAAGGGTTGACGAACAAACTGCCAAACTCGTTCATTTCGGTTGGGGAGAGAACACACACAAACATAGGTATTGTTGGAGTTTTCGACTTGAGACCAATCCGGTAAAAAGTTAATATTTTCGGGTGTTTCTTGAGAGGGTGGGGGTGTGGCTTCGAGTGTATAAGCGGATGAGTTAGAATAGATCCATCCGGGGGAGGTTGTTGTTGGGTTAGCGGTTTCAGAACCTTCAGTATTTGATTGAGGTATAGATTCTGTTGCACATAAATATTGGGAATCAAAACCAAATTCAGAACACCAAGCCTGATTTTGAGCCACCGTTTCTCCTTGCTGTTTTTGAATCATTAACGGCATGGGTAATTGTTCGATCAGTTGCAGGAGTGATGCAATCAGGGGGGTAGAAATATCGTTTGAGGTACTTGTAGATTGTTGAGGAGGTTCTTGGAAATTGCGTGCTAAAAATTGCAGGAGTTTGAGATGATCGAGTAAGCCTAAGAACTGATTGTTGGAATTAACTAAAGCCAGAGACTTTAGGTTAGAGTTGAGAGAAGGGTCAGACGGTTGGTCTATTGATTGGGTCTGAGAGTCTGTGTCAATTTGTTGTAGATGTTGCCAAAATTCTGACCAGTCGAGATGGGCTGAAAGGGTGATTAGGGGTTCGATGAGCGGTGTTTTTAAGTTTTGAAAAGACTGTTGCAGGTTAACCGCCAATTGAGGGGCTTCGCTGAGGGGATGGAGCGAGGGTTGAGGAAACAAATAGGCAACTAAACGACACAAATATACAACCCCTACAGGGTGATTTGTCGAATTAATCACAATGATGCGATCGCAATTTTCTAGGCAGAATATTGACCAAACCTCACTCAAAGTGGCGGTTTGAAGACAAACGGGGACTGCCCGGATGAAGCTTTGGAGGTGAGTTGGGCAAGAAAACATAGAAAATATTGCTAGAGCCGATTGCGACTGAATTTCAGATGAAGTACCAGAGGCAGGTTTACCAATGTTTTGGGTCAGAGATCTCAATCTGTTTCAACTTGTCCCGACTCGGTTAAACCTCTCAAGACAAAAAAATCTCTGACTAGACAAGAGTTTCTTAAAAATTGCCATGAATTTTTGGCAGGCAGCACAGCATACGCCTTTTGGATTCCTGGGGGAATCTTTAGAAATGCGTTTCCAGATCTTTCTCTATCATGTTCGATCAACCTGTGGAAAAACATCAGCTTAATAATAAAAAAATAACAATTAAGAATTTAAAAAGTATCTTTGCACAATCAGTTGGCGAGTCTCTGAGAAACTAAGACTACACAAGAAGTTAAGGCGAATCCCCTGCTCCCCGACTGTGAAGCGTTTTTACAATTATCAGTGATCGGAGAACAGATTGTATCACATCATTTCTTGATCGCTATTGATCTTCGACCATGAGCGATCGCACTAATGCAACTTTTCCATAGCGAGGATCAATTTCTACACCCGATATTTCTAGGACATGATTCCGATGATTATTGGTTGGCGGAATAATATAACGGATATTTTCACCGGGTTTGAGGGGTAAGCACTGATTGAAAACTGCTTGTCGATGGGCTGTGGGAAGAAAAACTTCTTCGCCGAGTTTTAGGGAAAATATGTTGTGGAAGGAAAGTTGTCCTTCGTTGGTTAGAATACCTGCGGGTGTTGAAAACTGTTCGCACCACTGTACTGCTAGAAACCATTTTGCATCGGATAATCGAGGGTACACTCGTGAGGGGTTCGGATGTTGTAGTATTTTATATCCGCCTTCAACGGCGATCACAGTACCGCCCAAAAATCCAAAGATAGTTCCGAAGGTTTCCTTCATAATCCTACACTTACTTTTAATCGGTGATCATCTTATTTTAGATTATGTTAAGATTCCCTTTGGTCATTTGTTTACCGTTTTATATTTCAACGTTTGCTATTTAGACTCACTGGGTCAATTCGGTTTTGCTGATTTTTTAGGTTTAATCGGGGTTAGTTTTTTCGATCAAACAGCCTCAATTCACCGATCTCTATACCCTCAAAAACTATTGCAACAAACGACGAATTTTGCCATAAGCAGCATAGGATTTTCCATCGGAAGATTCTCGGACTTCATCAACAACATACAACACCCCTTCGGCGCGAATATTGCGAGGAAAACGAATATTGTAATCCGGGTTATAGCCATCAGAAACGACTCGCGCCCTCAATTTACTGCCTTCTTTAACACATTGAACTAATATCCCATTTCCCACCTCATCGACGGTTTCTAAGTCTTCATAGCTACCCGTTGCTTTGGCGGCTTGTAGTGATTTTGAACGGGTTTGAGTTGGATTTAATTCGGTCTGAGTTGCTGTTCCTAAACGTCGAATATCCCCTTTGACCCGATAAAAATCACCCTGGGGAGAAAGGGTGATTTCATCAACAACATAAGTGACGCCTTCTTGACGAATATTGCGGGGAAACTGTACATTAAAATCGGGATTATATCCTTCTGAAATCACCCGCACTCGTAATTTTCCGCCTTCGCGAAAACATTTCAATAAAATCCCATCTCCGGCTTCTTCAACTCCGGGTAAACTTGACGCATTTCCTGATGTAATTCCCCGTAATTTTAAGTCGCTGCGACTGCGGTTGCGGGTTTGATAGGACTGATCGCGCATTTCTTTGCGAGTCGCCGCATCCAGGCTTTTATTTTCTATTCGTTGGGCGTAATAGTTTAATTGTTCGATTTCTTCAGCAATTTCAAAGATTTCATCTAAAAGTTTACTTCTGATATCTTCAACGGCTGAACGCAATTTTTCGGCGGCTTGTTTATATTGACCTTGATCGGCTAAAGCGATGGCTTCATCTTTGAGACGGGCGATTCTCAGTTGACTGGTTTGTTCAAAAACGGTAGAATTAAGCTGGGATTGACTGGCTTGTTCTTCCGAACCAATGGTAACAGAAATGGGGAATTGTTCCGATTGAGATTGAATGCTGTCTTCAACCAGGGTTTGATAATCGTAGGTTACGGTTACAAGCTTTATTTCTCCTGGGTTTGCTTGGGCTGGAATTGATAATTGTAGGGCGAGTTGTTTGGCTTCGACTTGATAGACATCACCCAAAAATAACTCTAGCTGTTCCCCTCGGCGGATCGAACGATAATTATTGAGAACTTCGGTAATTTCAACTCCGGTTTCCGGCTGTAATTTTACGGTTAAATTTTGGGCAACAACTGCGGTTAAACTCTCTAATTCAATCCGAAAAACTTGGGCGACATCATCGGGAGATTGAATAAAATAAAAGTTTCCCCCGGCTGCATCGGCTATACTAATCAGCAGGTCTTCATTAAAATAGCTTCCAAACCCTAATGTTGTAGTAATAATTCCGGTTTCGGCTTGATTTTGGGCAGTTTTCGTGAGAACTTTGGGGTCAGTAATTCCCATGTTCGCCTGTCCGTCAGTTAGCAATAATACCCGGTTGAGTCGGTCGGAAGTTTGCCGAGATTTTACACAATCACAGCCCATTAACCAACCCCCGCTTAAGTTGGTACAACCTCCGGCGCGAATGCGACCAATTTGTTTACCAATAGCGGCTTTATCTTCAACAGTTTGCGGAGGTAATATTGTTTCGGGTTGATCATCATAAATGACCACTGAAACGATATCATCAGCAGTGAGAGACTCCACCAATTGTTGAGCAGCTTTGATCGCATAACGCAAAGATTGACCCGCCATCGAACCGGAACGATCGATCACCAAACTGAGGTTTCATGGACGACGGGGAGACGTTTCCGCTTGGGTTTGGGCGTTGAAATTGAGAATCAGATCGACTGTAGCGGGAGTGTTTGTGGCAATGAGGGGATAAGATAGGGAGTAGTTCGCTTGCATAGTGACAGCTTGGGTGAGTTACTGTGCTGATCTTAGTTTACATTAGTTGGGACAGCACTATGGTAAGGGACGTTAAATGGTTCGTGATCAAGATGAATTGAACAGATTTTCAGACTTAAGCTATTTCGCGACAGTAAACAGAACAGTAACGTTAAATGCAAGTCGAGGCGAAGTTGTAGTCCGTAGGTCAAGACAGGATGAAACCGATGAAGTACCCCCCCCTCTTGAACCCAGTCCGCCTGTTATTATAGAACCGACTCCACCTCAAATTGCGCCGACTCCGACTCCGGTTCCCACGTTACCCCCACTTCCCACACCTCCCACACCTCCAACTCCCACGCCTCCCACACCCACACCCCCAACAGACCCGACTCAACCGACACCCACTCCTCCAACTCCCACACCTCCGACACCGACACCCCCAACAGACCCGACTCAACCGACACCCACTCCTCCAACTCCCACACCTCCGACACCGACACCCCCAACAGACCCGACTCAACCGACACCCACACCCCCAACTCCCACTCAACCGACACCCCCAACTCCCACACCCCCAACTCCGTTACCTCCACAGACGGGGATAGACGGTGATGACAGAAATAATTTTATAGTTGGGACGAATAACCGAGATTTTATTCAAGGTCGAGGTGGAGATGACACCATTTTCGGTTTTCAGGGTGATGACACGCTGAATGGAAATGAAGGAAATGATGTGATTTACGGTGGACGCAACAACGATGTCATCTATGGAGAAAGTGGAGATGACCTGTTATTTGGAGATGATGGGGATGATTTTATTGATGGCGGAAGTGGTAACGATACCATCTATGGCGGTTTGAATGATGACACCTTGTTTGGAGGGATTGGCAATGACCTGATCTTTGGGGGAAAAGGAGATGATTTCATCGACGGAGGTGAACGAAACGATACTCTCTACGGCGATGCTGATAATGATACTCTCTACGGTCGCGAAGGAGATGATATTTTATTTGGAAATGAAGGAAATGACCTCTTGTACGGTGGGCCAGGTAATGACATCCTTTATGGGGGTCAAGATGGAGATACACTGGTTGGAGGTGAGGGTAAAGACTTTCTACGCGGCGATAAGGGCAATGATTTGCTCTATGGCGGTCCAGGTGATGACTTACTTTATGGCGGTCGGGGAGATGATACGATTATCGGCGGCGCGGGTAATAATTATGTCAGCGGAGATAAGGGAAATGATGTTTTGATTGGGGTTGATCCGGAGAGTGAGAAACCTGGTTTTCTGGAGATTGATACGCTATACGGCGGAGATGGGTTTGATACGTTTGTTTTGGGTGATGAAACCCGGGCTTATTATGACAATCAATTTGATGATGATTTTTTGGGAGCGGATGATTATGCGTTGATTCTTGATTTTAATTCGACTCAGGATGTGATTCTATTGAGTGGTTCGGGTGAGTATGTGTTTAGTCGATCTCCTGAAGGTTTACCAGAGGGAACGGCTATTTTGTTACGTTCTCCAGGGGGAAATGAATTGATTGCAATTTTAGCCGGAGTTGAAAATTTTGAAGTTGGAGATAATTTTGAGTTTGGCCCTGTTAGATTTGTTTAGTTGAGTCTAGCGATCAACAGCGATCGCTAATCACTACATTTTTTGGGTGAATAATCAGTCCTATGCGCTTCTGACTTAGCTGATTAGCTAGGGATTTTCATCTTTTGTTTGATTGATGTATAAAGGAGGGATTTGATCGGGGGTTAAAGTGACGACTTTCCCCTCTTTCCAAATACTGATTGATTCTCCGAGTTTTCGATGTCTTTCTATGGCGTTTGCGATCGCTTTTTTTACCCCGGCGTCAATTTGTTGGTGGAGTTCAGATAAAGGAATTTGCGGGTTATTTTCAGAGGTTGATTTGATTCCAGGTTGCGGGTTCATAAATGATTATCTCTTGATTGTTTCCGAATGCAGCCACGACTTGAGGAAAAGTTCCAGAATTATCCTAGACTATCCAAGTATCGCATAAAGGAAAATACAAATCAGTGAGGTTGTTTCGTCCCCGTTGATAGCGACGGCGAATAGTGTCTTCTGGGATATTGTGACCCCCGCTTTCTACCCGTCTGCGTACCCGTGCGATCGCCAATTGGGGACTTTGTAACCAAAAGTAAATTAAGTTGATCCTGTACCCTTTACTTTTACATTTTCTTAAAAAACGGACAAAACTGCGAGTTGCTAGGGTAGTGAGTTAACCTGTAGGTTGGGTTGAGCGAATCAAGACTTGGGATAAAATTGATTAACTGAGTAGCATAGCGAAACCCAACGAAGCTTTTAATAGCTAGAAATAAACTTGATAAAAGAGGCATAAATTATTTTATGTAAAAGCTTGCTTCCCTCTGAAAAAGTATGATGTTGGGTTTCGTTCCTCAACCCAAGCTACTACTAAAACCTGTTACTCCCCTCGCCTTCTAGGAGAGGGGTTGGGGGAGAGGTCAATCAAGTATGATTTGGGTTGAGGTCAATAAAGTTCCCCCCAAATTTGGGGGCGGAGGGGGGCAGAGAGAGGCTAAATTTGAGGGGGGCGGAGGCTAAATTTAGGGGCGGAGGAGGTCAATAAAATTAGAGGTCTTTATGGGTAAAAGGTTTGGCATTTTCGCCGGAATAAGTCGCCGCAATATGACCCTTTCCGACAACTTTATACTTATAGGTCACTAACCCTTCTAAACCCACTGGCCCACGCGGTGGCATTTGTTGAGTGCTAATACCAACTTCCGCCCCAAACCCGTAGCGAAAACCATCAGCAAACCGAGTTGAACAGTTGTGAAAAACGCCCGCAGCATCAACAAAATCAAGGAAAGTTTGGGCGGTTTCTGCGTCTTCGGTAACGATCGCTTCCGTATGTTTGGAACCGTAAGTATTGATATGAGTAATTGCATCTTCTAAGGAGTCTACAATTTTAATGGATAATATCAAATCACAATATTCTGTAGACCAATCTTCGGCTGTAGCCGCTTGCATCGGGGTAATATTTTGAGTGCGTTCATCGCCCCGCAATTCAACCTTATGCTGTTGTAATTCCCCCACAACTTTCGGCAGAAACTCGGCTGCAATATCAGAATGAACTAACAGCGTTTCTACGGCGTTACAGGCGGCGGGATAGTTCGTTTTTGCGTCAACGGTGATGTTAACCGCTTTCTGAATATCGGCTAATTTATCGATGTAAACATGACAAATACCATCTGCATGACCTAAGACGGGAATACGGGTATTTTCCTGAATAAATCGCACAAAAGCGTTAGACCCTCTGGGAATAATGAGGTCAACATATTCGTCGAGTTTCAACAGTTCGATAATTTCTTCTCTAGTCGTTAACAGTTGAACGGCGTTGGGATTAATTGCCGTTTCGGAGAGTCCGGCTTGAATGGCTTTTACCAACACCTGACAGGTATTTGTTGCCTCTTTTCCGCCTTTTAAAATCACACCATTTCCTGATTTGATTGCCAAAGCTGAAATTTGAATGACCGCATCGGGGCGGGCTTCAAAAACCACTCCTAAAACGCCTAACGGACAAGTGAGTCGTTTAAGAATTAATCCTTCATCCAGTTCTCTATGAATTTGAATATTACCAACAGGATCAGGTAATTTACCAACATTTATTAAACCCGTTATCGCAGTTTTTAGCTTGGTTTCATCCATCTTCAAGCGGTTATATAACGGTTTAGGAATGCCATCAATTTCTGCTTGCTGACAGTCGGTTTTATTGGCGGCGATAATGTCGGGTGTAGCGGCTTCTAAGGCTTCGGCGATCGCTTCAATGGCTTGATTTTTTGCTTCTGTAGAAACAACCGCTAATTTTTGGGCGGCTTGGCGGGTTTGTTGGGCGAGTTCGGTTAGAGAGTTGGAAGTCATCATCTTTGTTGTTGATTCTTAATATTAGGTGAGAAATTTGTTGTATTGTTAATTTTAGCTGAGAGTGTTCATTCCATAAAGGAGACGAAATTCTGAGATGAATAACGGGGGATGATTGCTAGGGATTGAAAAAAGTTTAGGAAAGTTAATCTGAGTCTAAAAAAAATATAAAGTTTACTCAAATTGTTCAATCTGATCATCACAATAGAACTAACTCTCAATTTTCAACTCATTTTAGGATAAACTTATGGTAACGACGGCACGACCTCAAGAAAAAGTTAAAATCAGCCAGACGAAACTGTTAATTAATAATGAATGGGTAGACAGTGTTTCTGGGAAGCGGTTTGAAACAATTAATCCCGCAACAGGAGAGGTGATTTGTGATGTCGCTGAAGCGGATGCTGCGGATGTGGAAAAAGCGGTAACAGCCGCCCGTAAAGCGTTTAATTCGGGAGATTGGCCGAATATGTCGGCAAGAAAACGAGGTGAACTGATTTACAAATTAGCAGATTTAATCGAACAAAATAAGGAAGAACTGGCTTTTTTAGAAACCCTTGATAATGGGAAACCTATCGGCGAGTCGATGACAATAGATTTACCGTTTGCGATCGCTTGTTATCGGTATTATGCAGGTTGGGCAGATAAAATTCAAGGCAAAACCATTCCCGTTGACGGCCCCCATTTATGTTATACTCGCCATGAACCCGTAGGCGTTGTGGGTCAAATTATTCCCTGGAATTTTCCTCTCGTCATGCAAGCTTGGAAACTCGGCCCGGCGTTGGCTGCGGGAAATACTGTGATTCTAAAAACGGCGGAACAAACGCCACTTTCTGCCTTACGAATTGGGGAATTAATATTAGAAGCAGGCTTCCCACCCGGAGTTGTAAATATTCTATCCGGTTACGGGCCAACGGCGGGTGCTGCGATTTCTCATCACATGGATATTGATAAAGTTGCGTTTACAGGTTCAACCGAAGTCGGACATTTAATTATGGAAGCGGCTGCTAAAAGTAACCTGAAACGAGTGACTTTAGAACTAGGTGGAAAGAGTCCGAATATTGTGTTTGCGGATGCTGATTTTGATGCGGCTATTGCTGGGGTTCATCTGGGCTTATTTTTCAATCAAGGGCAATGTTGTAACGCTGGTTCACGGGTGTTTGTTGAAGAAAGTTGTTATGATGAATTTGTGCAGAAATGTGCAGAAAAAGCCCAACAGCGCCGAGTCGGAGATCCTTTTGATGAAAACACTCAACAAGGCCCCCAAGTTGATGATGTTCAGTTTGAAAAAGTGATGAGTTATATTGAGTCGGGAATACATGAAGGGGCTAAAGTTTTATGTGGGGGAAAACGAGTCGGTGATCGCGGTTATTTTATTGAACCGACGGTTTTTGCAGATGTTCAAGATAACATGAAAATTGCCCGTGAAGAAATTTTCGGCCCGGTAATGAGTGTGATCAAATTCAAAGATATTGAAGAAGTGATTCAACGGGCAAATGATACAATGTATGGTTTAGCCGCAGGAATTTGGACGAAAGATATTAGCAAAGCCCATAAAGTTGCCCACAGTGTTCGGGCGGGAACGGTTTGGATTAATACTTACCATGCGTTTGATGTCGCGGCGCCTTTTGGTGGCTTTAAACAGTCAGGAATTGGCCGAGAATTGGGTGAGTATGGTTTGCAGCAATACACCGAAATTAAGACGGTAAATGTTCGACTGTAGACTGCTTTTATGGAGATGGTTAATCTAGAACAGAAAACAGTTGTTGTTATTGGTGCAAGTCGGGGCATTGGTGCGGCTGTCGCCCAGCATTTTTCAAGTGCAGGACATGAGGTGTTTTCTGTTTCTAGAAGCACCTCGGTTTCTGGAAAATGGATTCAAGCAGACATTTCTAATCCAGAAGGAATCAGCGTCATTGCTAATGTAATTGGAAACCAGACTATTGATGCGTTATTATTTATGGGCGGGGTCTGGGAAGAAGGCGCGTTTACAGATGATTATGACTTTTTGAAAAGTTCTGATCAAGAAACTCGATTTGTGATTAGTGTGAATACAATTGCACCGATTGAAATAACCCGGAAACTATCAGAAAACTTGGCAAAAGCTAAAAATCCAAGAGCGATTTACATGGGTTCACTGACGGGTTTAGATCATTGTGCTTCAGTTGAAGTTGCAAATACTGCATCTAAGTTTGGTTTGAGAGGTGCGGTACAATCACTCCAACTCGCACTTCGTCATAAAAATATCGGGTTTACTGTTATTAATCCTGGGAATGTTGCAACGGAGGAGGTGATGTTAGATATTCAAGAAGGGAGATTTTCCCCTCAAATTCCAATCCCCATGTCTGATATTATCTCTAGTATTGATTGGCTTCTTAGTTTGTCGCAAAATGTTGATGTTCAGGATTTGAACTTATATCAACGATCAAATCATGTTTAAATTCAGTTAACAAGTTAAAAAAGAAAGATGGGTTACGCTTTCGCTAACCCATCCTACAGTTTTTTAGGTGTTATTTTCGGCGAATTCTAGACATTCCAGAGGGCTAAATAAGTATCATTTCCGCCAATTGGATTGGGATTAATTGCACCGGGAGTTGTGGCAACTGCGGGTTTAGTAATGGTTGCAAAAATCGCTGCTGTACCATTACGAACTGCAAACCCATTAATACTTCCTGATGAACCATCAGTATCACCTGTTTGAGTTAACGGAGTCCAGAATTTTCGCACGGTATAATCAGGCGTTAATCCTAATACTGCAATTTCACCCAGGGTATAATTTCCAACAGGTTGATCGTTAATTTGTTGGAGGTTACGGTTTTGGAGTTGGGCAGCTGATGACCCCCCAATATAAACATTTCCAACCTGATCGGCGGTGATCGAATTGGGGGTAAAACTATTCGGTGTTCCGTCATTTCTTGATGTTAAGATAAATTGACCCCGTTCGATATCACCATTAACAGGATTAATCTTAGCATGGAAGGTGAATGAACCTGCACCTGCACCTGCAAAACTGTTATATTGATCCACCTGAACTCTAGTCGCTAAGGGTTGAGTAATATCTTGACCATCCCGTTGAAAAACGTTATTTCCGCCATCTGTTTTCCCTAAGAAATAAAGCCCGCCATTTTCTCCAAATGTAATCCGTTCACCCCGTGTATCTGCTCCTAAATTTTGTCCGGTAACTTGGGCAGCACTATAATCCCAAGTATTCCAAATTTGCGTTAAATTACCATCAAATGCCCGCAAAAATGGGGTTTGTAAATTGGCAGTCACTTGATTAAACCCAGTTACATACACTTGTTTGGTTGTCGGATGAATCGCAATATCAGCCGGACGAATATCTGTTCCGGTTAACGTTGTTGTGGCTAACTGAGTTCCCATCGGACTCCACAATGTAACGGTATCATTACTATTCGTTAGAGTTGCAACAGTACCATCATTTGCGACTGCAACTCGGTCAAATGTTCCCGCCTGTGACCATAAAACAGATCCTCCAGTTTGATCATAAACTTTAATCCCAAAACTGCCAACGGCTACAATTTCACCACTATCACGATCAACATCCATATCGTTAACTTGACCGCCTAAAACTGTTGTTGAAAGGAGAGTATTTGCATCACTTAGACGACGAATTTCACCTGCATTATTGAAGTTTCCAGCGACAACAATGGATTGATCGACTGGAGAGATTTGAACAGACCGGGCAACGTCATTATTTACAGTTCCTAAATAAGTTGCACTGGTGAGTTGCAAATTACTGGTTGAATCATTATCAATAATTTTTAAGAGGGCTGTATTTTGAGTTCCCAAGGTTGCCCCACCTGTTGGCGCTTCTAACACAAGATTGATGATTTCTGTGGGTTCAAAAATGTTATCATCAATAATAGGAACTGTGACGGTTTTGGGTGTTGTATCCCCATCTGCAAAGTTGATGGTTTTGGGTGTTTGAATATAGTCTTCACCTGCAATAGCTGTTCCATCTGTTTGGATAAAATTAACACTGACTTCACCATCACTTCCCCCTGTTCTTGTGACTGTAATTTCTGTGACTGCTGTACCGTCTTCATTGACAATAAATGTACCTGTACTAAAGTTAATTATTCCAGGTTCAATAATAGGTTCAGGTTCCGGTGTTGGTTCTGGTGTTGGTTCCGGTGTTGGTTCAATAATAGGTTCAGGTTCCGGTGTTGGTTCCGGTGTTGGTTCGGGTGTCGGTTCCGGTGTTGGTTCAATAATAGGTTCAGGTTCCGGTGTTGGTTCCGGTTCAATAATAGGTTCAGGTTCCGGTGTTGGTTCCGGTTCAATAATAGGTTCGGGTTCCGGTGTTGGTTCCGGTGTTGGTTCGGGTGTCGGTTCCGGTGTTGGTTCAATAATAGGTTCAGGTTCCGGTGTTGGTTCCGGTTCAATAATAGGTTCAGGTTCCGGTGTTGGTTCCGGTTCAATAATAGGTTCGGGTTCCGGTGTTGGTTCGGGTGTTGGTTCGGGTGTCGGTTCTGGTGTCGGTTCAATAATAGGTTCCGGTATTGGTTCAACAATAGGTTCTGGTGTCGGTTCCGGAGTGGGTGAGGGTTGAATAATAGGTTCCGGTGTTGGTTCCGGTGTCGGTTCCGGTATTGGTTCAACAATAGGTTCTGGTTCGGGTGTTGGTTCCGGTTCAATAATAGGTTCCGGTGTCGGTTCAATAATGGGTTCTGGTGTCGGTGTTGGTTCAATAATAGGTTCAGGTGTCGGTTCAACAATAGGTTCCGGTGTCGGTTCAACAATAGGTTCGGGTGTTGGTTCCGGTTCAATAATAGGTTCAGGTGTCGGTTCAATAATGGGTTCTGGTGTCGGTGTTGGTTCAATAATAGGTTCAGGTGTCGGTTCAATAATGGGTTCTGGTGTTGGTTGAATAATAGGTTCAGGTTCCGGTGTTGGTTCCGGTGTCGGTTGAATAATGGGTTCCGGTGTTGGTTGAATAATAGGTTCAGGTTCCGGTGTTGGTTCTGGTGTTGGTTCAACAATAGGTTCAGGTTCCGGTGTTAGTTCCGGTTCAATAATAGGTTCTGGTGTTGGTTCAACAATAGGTTCTGGTGTCGGTTCTGGAGTGGGTGAGGGTTGAATAATGGGTTCCGGTGTCGGTTGAATAATGGGTTCCGGTGTCGGTTGAATAATGGGTTCTGGTTCCGGTGTCGGTTGAATAATGGGTTCCGGTGTTGGAGTCGGTTCAACAATAGGTTCTGGTGTCGGTTCCGGAGTGGGTGAGGGTTGAATAATGGGTTCCGGTGTTGGAGTTGGTTCAACAATAGGTTCTGGTGTCGGTTCCGGAGTGGGTGAGGGTTGAATAATGGGTTCCGGTGTTGGAGTTGGTTCGTTATCAGAGTCTAATGAGGTAAAATCATCAGGACTCAAAATATTGCTATTAACATTTTGAAGAATAGCTAAAAACTCATTGGTGTTTTTAATTTGAATGATAGTATCACTGGAAAAATCACCGCTACCTTGGTAAATATTCAAATCATCAAACCGGAGTTGATGCAGTAAACTAATTACATCTTCTCCCGATGTAAAATCAGTAATAAAATCCGCTTCAGCTAGAATAAAACTTCCTGTTCCTTCCCCAATAAAAAAGGTATCACGCCCTTCCCCACCTGTTAATGTATCAGATCCGCGATCACCAAAGAGTTGATCATTTCCTAAGTCACCAAATAGCCGATCATTTCCTTGACCCCCTGCAATGAGATCATCTCCTTTTCCACCATAGATAATATCATCATCTTGATTTCCAAAGATTGTATCATTGCCCATATCTCCAAATAAAACATCATTGCCAATATCCCCAAATAAAACATCATTATCTTTACCTCCTCTCAGGGTATCATCGCCTTTACCGCCATAGAGGGTATCATTTCCTTGATTTCCCAGTAAAAAGTCATTTCCCTCATTTCCCCCTAAAATATCATCCCCTTCTAAACCAAAAACCGTATCATCTCCGCTTAAAGCAAATATCGTATCATTCCCGGGTGTTCCTAAAATATAATCAGCCCCTTCTGTGGGAACGAAGGAGTTTACATCCAGGATAAGATCAGATTCGTTTGAGGAGGAAATCTGAATGGTATTAAAAGTTTCTACATCATTATTTGTCGGCAAAATTCCCAGGCTGTTGTTCATTACAGCCTCGGTTTCGTTATTAAAAATCATATAGACTCGTCTCCGAAAAGAAGATTTTTTTGTTCTAACTTCTTCTTCTAGACTGTCAATATATATCAGGATTTTTGAGGTTTTTTCAATAAAACTAAACTGAAACCCTGATCATAGATTTTTACGGAAAAAATTAAGTATTCAATAACAGACTATCGCGATTTTCCGTAAAATCAACGAGAACCCGATGTGATTTTAAATACCTATCTATTCTAACAATTTTTGTTGTTTTAGATTTTTCAAAAGTTTTTGAATTGCCATTAGAGTTTTTAGTTGGGTTGAGTTCAAATAAAATCGTTTCAGGATGTCCCCTTTTGTCTTAAAATAGATTGAGTATAAGTAAAATGGGGTAAAAATGACTATTTTGGATAGCACTCAACCGGAAGCAAACGAAAACAGTTGGCAATGTCAGCTAGATCGATTTGTTGAAAATTATCAACTAGAGTTAGCCGCTTTAGCCTGGGGATTTTATCAACAACAAAGTTATCAAGATAAAATACTCGGAATTGATTTCATCCCAACTCCTCATTTTATTTATTCTTCACGAGAAGCCCTAGAGAAACTCAATAAAAGTGTTAACAATAAGCTACAAGAAATACTAGGGTTAGTCGATGGTTATCAACCCGAAAAAGAAGTTTTAATGATAGGTTTTTCCAATAATGGTATTAAACTCATTTATTTTGAACCTGAAGTGAATCCGCCTGATTGTTTTCAAAATATTAATCAAGCTTTCGAGACTTTACTCGATGAACTGGAAGGAAAAATGACCACAAAAATCAAAGTTTAATTCAGAGGATTGATTGAGTTTAACTCCCAGTCCAAACACAGTAAATCAATCGGCTTGTTTGGGTGAACTGCACAGTTTATTCCATCTTGACCATGATAATATAAACAAACTGAACAAGGTCGGCTTTGATTCAATCTTTCCTGTAGGTTATCCCATTTTTTTTGGGTAATTCTTAGGCTACGACGGGCTAATAAATGATCCGAGTCTATGTCTAAGGTTTGCTGAAAGGCGTTTAAAGCACTTTGATACAGCTTGATAATTTGATTATTAGATGTTTGTTCGGACTTTTGACTTTCGTAGAATTTAATGAGTTTTAACGCTAAAATACCGTACCGAAACCAAGCATCAGCCGAGAAGGTTGTTGTAGAACCTTTAGCCTCGAGTAACACTCGTTTAATGGTTTGTAAAAGTTCACGAATTTTCCAAGGCTTACTCACATAAGCTTCAGCGTGTTTGATACCTTCATAAATTGCCAGGCGTTGTTCTTTTCCTGTGATAAAAATAACCGGAATATTCTGGGTAATGGGATAGGCTTTAATTAAATGACAAATGCGGTAGCCATCAATTTGAGGAATGACAACATCTAACAAGACTAAATCTGGACAAGTTGCTTGCAGTTTATTTAAAGCATCAATCCCATCACAAGCTTGAATCACATTCATTCCATTCCAAGTTAACTGATAGGAAATACATTCTCGCTGACTGTGGGAATCTTCAACAATTAAAACAGTTTTCATGGGTTTAGGGGCGGGTCTGGATTAGGCACAAATCATCAACTCTTGTTATGAGTTTACCCCGTTTTACTTCTGTTGTTGTCACCCATTGCACAAATTTTAGGATCGAAAGTTTAACAGATGTTGGGCGGTAATTTGGGGCTGTTCAAGATGGGGAACATGACCACAGTTTTTAATCCAGATTAACTGAGAATTAGCGATCGCTTTTTGAAATTTTGGGGCATCGGCTGTCCCTAAAATCCGATCCTGTTCCCCCCATAAAATCAACGTTTGTTGCCGAATTTGACTTAATTTTTTCCCAAAAGCCCGATATCCTCCATTTTTTGTAAAACTAATTAAAGCCCGATTCCAAAAGGGGGTTTCTAAATGTAATGCTGCACAAACTTGGGCATCACTAGAGGCAAAAGTTTTATCAAAATAAGCGGTTTCACTAATCCCCTGCCGGATTTTAGGGTTGCGTAAAAATTCCGTTGCTAAATTATCGAAGGGCGGAAATAAAAACTTTCCAAAAATTGGCCCAGAACTCATTCCGGCACTACCAATTAACACTAAAGACTCCACTGCTTCAGGATAAGTTAACGTAAAATCTAGGGCGGCTGCACCCCCCATTGAAGTCCCGACTATCATCACAGGTTGATTAATTAAAGTCTTCCAAAAACTGTATAAATGAGTTAAAATAGACTGGGGACTAATAACAATTTTAATATCCCGTTCGGTAAATCCAAATCCAAATAAATCAACTGCCCAAGTCTCATTTTCTGGGGCTAACCGAGGGAATAATCGCCGAAACTCAAAGACGGAACTATCAAAACCATGTAACAATAAAATCGGTGTGCCTGTATTGCCTTGATGAACATAACTGGTGAGAATTGGTTTTTTTCTCAGAGGGGTAGAGAGGGGGCAACATTCAATTTGTTGGGCGAGAGTAATAGAAGTCAGTTCAGTTAATTGTTGGGCTTGGGTGGGAAGAAAAGAGGGAAACATGATTAAGTGTAAAAAGAGCTAACTTTTGAGGCTAGTGATTAAGGCAATCAGACCAAATGATAAGATAATGATACCAGAAATGGGGTTAACAGCTTTCAAAATGCGATCGCTAAATTTTTCCCGAAATCGACTCACCCCACTGGTTAACAGCAACCACCAAGATGCTGATCCCATAAACACACCCAAGACTAAAATAATCGCATCCAAAGCATCAGTCGCCGTTGCTAGTCCTAACCCTGCAAAGATGGCTAAAAAGGATAAAATTGTCATCGGGTTGGTAAGGGTCAAAAAAAAAGTTGAAGCAAAAGCCCCAGCCATTTGAGTAGAGGTTGCAGGTTCGGTTGCTGGTTTTTCTAAAAAGGTTTTCAAGCCTAAATAACACAAAAATAACCCACCCACACTCTTCAAAATAACCTGTTGACTGACTAAAAAATTAGAAATTAAAGTTAACCCAAATCCCGCAATACAACCATACACTGCATCAGCCGTCGCCGCCCCTAAACCGGAGATAAACCCCGTTTTTTTGCCATAGGTTAAAGACCGACGAATACATAATACACCAATCGGCCCAACGGGGGCAGCAATAGAAAAACCGATCAATAAACCTTTGAATAAAAAACTAATTTCCATTAATCAACTCAACTTCCTATTCAAAGGGGGGTAATGGAATAGCTGACGTTTCTTTGGGGGTAGATAAAACAACCGTTGTCCGAGTTCTTAAAATACCTGCAATTCCTTTAATCTCTTCACTAACAATTCGTTCTAAATGACGAGTATTTTGACAACGAACCTTCAATAAATAGTCATCGTCTCCGGTGACGTGATGACATTCCATAATTTCCGGCATTTCCTGAATTTTTTGCAGAAAAGCATCACGATTTTGGGGTTGTTGTAATGTTACTGCAATAAAAGCAGTCAGTTGACACCCAACGGCTTCGGCATTAATACGGGCGTTGTAGCCTTGAATGATTCCTCGTTCCTCTAAGCGTTTGACTCGTTCGGCGGTTGCGGGGGCAGACAGTCCCAAGAGGGTAGCCAGTTCAGACCAGGTGATGCGACCCTGAACCATGAGATGCTGAATAACCTTATTATCTATTGCATCCACAGCAATTTACCTTGTTTTCGTAAGTATAGTTTTAATTTAGCATAAAAAACAAAAGCTACCCTAGAATTTCCTAGAGTAGCCGGATTAAGATTTAATTAAGATTAAGGTGCTGAGATGAGAACGATCAACTAGGCGATCGCAGCAACCCGAACATCATTGTTTGCTAACAGGTCTTGCAACTCCTCAGAGTCAACCGTTTCTTTCTCAATCAACATTTCCGCTAATTTATCGAGAACGTGGCGATTTTCCACCAACACATTTTTAGCACGGGCGTAAGCTTCATCAACCAGCTTCCGAACCTCTTCATCAATCGTTGCTGCCGTTTCTTCAGAGAAATCCCGCTCAGACATAATATCACGACCGAGGAAAACATTACCCTGTTGACGACCCAAAGCCACAGGCCCTAAACGGTTACTCATTCCATAACGAGTAATCATTTGACGGGCAACGCGAGTCACCTGTTGTAAGTCATTAGAAGCGCCTGTGGTGACTTCTTCTTCCCCAAAGACAATTTCTTCAGCCAGACGTCCGCCTAAAGCCACAGCCATCTGATTTTGCAGATAAGACCGACTAAATAACCCCGAGTCCATCCGATCTTCACTGGGCATAAACCAGGTTAACCCACCCGCACGACCGCGAGGAATAATGCTGATTTTTTGTACCGGGTCATAGTCCGGCATCAACGCCCCAACTAAGGCATGACCCGCTTCGTGGAAGGCCACTAAGGTTTTACGCTTCTCACTCATCACCCGATCTTTCTTCTCGGGGCCTGCGAGTACACGGTCAATGGCGTCGTTCACCTCATCCATCGAAATTTCAGTTAAATTACGACGGGCTGCCAAAATAGCCGCTTCGTTGAGGAGGTTGGACAGGTCAGCCCCGGTAAAGCCAGGAGTCCGACGGGCGATTTTTTCCAGGTCTACGTCTTTGGCGAGGGTTTTACCGCGAGAGTGAACTTGCAGAATTTCCAAACGACCTGCGTAGTCGGGACGATCAACCACAACTTGGCGATCAAAACGACCCGGACGCATTAACGCTGCATCCAATACATCAGGACGGTTCGTAGCGGCGATAATGATAATTCCGGTATTGCCTTCAAACCCATCCATTTCGGTAAGGAGTTGGTTGAGGGTTTGTTCCCGTTCATCGTTTCCGCCCCCTAAACCTGCACCCCGTTGACGACCTACCGCGTCAATTTCATCGATAAACACAATACAAGGGGCGTTGGCTTTAGCTTGTTCAAACAGGTCACGGACACGGGATGCGCCCACACCGACGAACATTTCCACAAATTCTGAACCGGAGATACTAAAGAAGGGAACCCCAGCTTCTCCAGCAACGGCTTTCGCCAGGAGGGTTTTTCCGGTTCCAGGAGGGCCAACTAACAGCACCCCTTTGGGAATTTTTGCACCCACTGCCGTGAAGCGATCGGCATTTTTCAAGAAGTCTACCACTTCGCTGAGTTCGAGTTTCGCTTGTTCAATCCCTGCGACATCCCCAAAAGTGACTTGAGTTTGGGGTTCCATTTGCACTCGGGCTTTGGACTTGCCGAAGTTCATGGCTTGGCTTCCTGGGCCGCTTTGGGCGCGACGCAGCAGGAAAAATAAGCCCACTAACAGTAAAATAGGGAAGAATAAGCTACTGAGCGCTCTAAACCAAAAGCTGTCATCTCCTTGAGGCATTACGGAAATGTCAACGTTATTCTGAGTCAAAATATCAATCAGACCGGGATCGGGGGGGAGGTTCACGATCACTTTAGAACCATCTTCGGCTGTTACCAGCGCTCTTGAACGATCAGCACTTAAGCTAACCCGTTCAACTTGGTTATTCTCAACTTGCTGAATAAAGGTACTATATTTCCAGGTTTCCCGTGTTTGAGGTTGTTTATCAAAGAAAGCGGTTGCCAGGGCGATGACAACGATTGCTAAAAGTGCGTATAAGCCTGCGTTTCTCCAGCGTTTGTTCACCGGGGTCTATCCTCCTAATGTTGCTCAGAGTCCTGGAGACTCTGGTATCTTTTTTATTATGTTTACTAATCTTAACGTATTTTTCACCAATCCTGGGGGTCGCGCCAAAAAGCCTCAAATTTGATACAAGTTTAGGATCTGACCCGATCTCGGCAGGTTGGAACCTGATCAATCCTATTTTTTTTCGTACCATGCAACATCTAGAAGCAATATTGCAAGCTGCTTTAACCTATTATGATACAGGTGATTCTCAGAAAAGTGAGTTAGTTTGTTATCAAATTCTTAAAGATCACCCCAATTACGAACCTGCTCTTCATCTTTTAGGGAAAATTAGATCTGATGCGATTGAGCAACAACTTTCGGCAGCAAATGCAGGTTTAGCTTATCATTTATGGTATTATAACCAGCAAGTTTGGACAACGACCACTTGGGCGGGAGTCAAAGCGTTGAAGTCTCCCTGCGATATGTGGAACTATCAAGAAATTATTTTTGAGTTGAAACCCAGTTTAATTATAGAATTTGGTACTTATTCCGGCGGAGCTACATTGTTTTTTGCGGCGTTGTTAGATCAAATGTCTCAGGCTTCTAAAATTTTATCCGTTGACATTGATCATCATATAATGGATGAGCGTCTAAACCATCATCCCCGTATTGAATTGATGCTTGCTTCTTCAACGGCCCCTCAGGTTGCTCAGAGAATTACTCAGTTGCGCCAAGCGTTTCCGGGATCAGTTTTTGTGATTTTAGATAGTAATCACGAAAAAAATCATGTGTTGGCAGAACTGCTATTATTACGTCCTTTATTGAAAACTGGAGATTATTTAATTGTTGAAGACGGAAATATTAATGGTCATCCAGTTTTACCGGGATGGGGACAGGGGCCTTTTGAAGCGATTGAACAGTATGTTTCATTATATCCCCATGACTATCAATTTGATCAAGACCGCGAACAAAAATTTGGTTTTACATTTGCTCCCAAAGGATTTTTAATTCGACGTTAGTTTAAATTTTAATTGAGTTGAGTTATGAAATTTAGATTCCATCAACCGACCTTAGAGTTATTAGACGGATTATCAGGAGTAGAACTCGGTGCTGCGGCACATAATCCTTTTGGTGTTAATGCGATTAATATTGCTCCTCAGTTTGATGAACAGGTTTATCGAGAGAGTCAAGTAGAAATGGGTGAAACACCAATCCCTATTGATCTCTACGGAGATGCGACTCATATTCCCGTTGAAAATCATAGCCAAGATTTTGTTTTATCCAGTCATGTTTTTGAACATATTCCCAACCCTATCCAAGCTTTTATTGAATGGGAAAGAGTCCTCAAACCGGGTGGTTATGTTGTGATGATTGTTCCTCAACCTGATGCTTTACTCGGTGATAATCGACCTTTATCGAGTTATGATAAACTGATTCAAGCTTATCACGAAAACTGGACGATTGAAACCGCACCGCCCGGAAGCTGTTATTCAGATCACTATTGGAAATTTACCTCAACAACTTTCAGAGGATTGATCAAAAAGCTGAAATCCGGCGTTGAAAATATTCCTCATTTTCATTGGACTTTAATTGGAGTTGAAGATCCAGATAGTAAAGTCGGAAATGGGTTTTGGCTAGCCTATCAACTTCCCTAGTTTTACCGTCAATATCAAATTTTTTAAGGATATCTACCTCAAAATTTTACTGAATCTTATGAACTCTTCTTCCTTCAACTATCAGCCTAAAATTAGTATTATTGTACCTGTTTTTAATCCCCCTGAACCTTATCTAAGAGCCGCTTTACAATCTGTTCTTGATCAAACCTATTCTCACTGGGAATTATGTATTGCTGATGATGCTTCAACTTTGCCTCATGTAAGAGTGGTCCTTGAAGAATATGCTCAACAGGATAATAGAATTAAACTTGTATTCAGAAGCGACAATGGTCATATTTCGGCTTGTTCTAATTCAGCATTAGAAATCACCACAGGTGAATTTATTGCCTTACTCGATCACGATGATTTACTCACTCCTGATGCCTTAGAAGAAGTTGTAAACCTTTTAAATCAGCATCCAGATGCCGATCTCATCTATTCTGATGAAGATAAAATCGATGATCACAATCAATTTCGAGAAGCTGCTTATAAACCCGACTGGTGTCCCGATTCTTTTCTTTCCCGAATGTACACTTGTCATTTAGGAGTTTATCGGCGATCATTAGTCCATGAAATTGGAGGGTTTAGAATTGGGTTTGAAGGAAGCCAAGACTATGATTTAGTGTTGAGACTCACTGAAAAAACCGATAAAATTTTTCATATTCCTAAAATTCTGTATCACTGGAGAATGCACTCAGCGTCTGCTGCAATGTCAAAAACAGCTAAACCCTATGCCTATGAAGCCGCAGCCCAAGCATTAACAGAAGCCCTACAAAGACGCCAAGAAAGAGGACGAGTTATTCCCTTGAAAGATTCTTCTGGGTATTACCAGGTTCGCTATGAAATTGATCGCTCTAAAGTTGTGAGTATTATTATTTTAACGCGAGATTCTGGCAGTATTTTACATCAGTGTTTAACCTCTGTTTTTCAACTCAGCACCTACCCAAACTATGAAGTGATTGTGATTGATAACGGTAGTGTAGAAGCTGAAACTCAAAAGATTTTAAAATTTTGGGCGCAACAAAAACCCCAACAATTTAAAACCTATCGTTTAGACATTACTTTTAATTATTCTCAGTTAAATAACTTCGGTGTTAGCCAGGCAACTGGAGAGTATTTGATCTTTTTAAATAATGATACTAAAATTATTTTAGAAGACTGGATTGAGGCTTTAGTTGAACAAACTCAACGTCCTTCTATTGGTGCGGTTGGAGGATTACTATTATATCCAGATAAAACCCTTCAAAACGGGGGATTTGTTTTAAGTGATCATCAAATTGCTAGCCCTTTTTATCAGGGAATTTCCAAAGTTGATGATTATGAAACTTTTTTACACATTAGCTTAATTAACAATATTTCTGCACTGAGTGGCGCTTGTTTAGCTTGTCGTCGCACTGTATTTGAAGAAGTAGGCGGATTTGATCAAGAATTACCTTTCATTTATAATGATGTTGATTTTTGTTTAAAACTTATTGATCAGGGTTATCGAAATGTTTATCTTCCTCATGTACGACTCTATCATCAAGAGTTGAAAAGCTGGGATGTAGAATTAACTGCTGAACAACGCAACACCATTCACCAGTCAGCCACACAACTCATGCAACAGCGATGGAGTAAAATTCTCACAGCTGATCCCTGTTTTAGTTCCTATTTTATTCAAAAATTTACCGCTAAACCTGTTCAAGTTCCGACGGTTCATAAACATCAGAGAATAGTTACCTATCCTTTAGTGAGTGTTTGTATTCCAACCTATAATGGGGAGAAATATTTAGCCGAGTGTTTAGAGAGTGTTTTATCTCAAACTTATCCTCATTTAGAAATTATTATTTCTGATGATGGTTCAACCGATAATACTCTAGCTATTGTTCAAACCTTTAAAGAAAAATATACGGGAAACTTTGTTATTGTTAATCAGACTCACTTAGGTGCGATTAAAAATTGGAATGCTTGCCTTGATCAAACGCGAGGAAAATATATAAAATTTCTATTTCAAGATGATCTTTTAGAAAAAAATTGTATTGAAGAATTAGTACATTTAGCTGAACAAGATGAAAAAATTGGATTAGTTTTTTCTCGTCGGCAGGTTTTTGTCTCGCCGGAAGCGAAATCCAATCAATATTGTCAAGAAATTAGTGTCTATGCTAATGATATCTCCAAACATTGGAAAAATATTCAATCAATACAAGATGGTAAAAAACTTCTTGCTGTTCCCTCTCTTTTAAATCATCCCATTAACAAAATTGGAGAACCCAGTACCGTTTTAATCCGCAAAAGTGTATTTCAAACTGTCGGAATATTTGATTCCGAACTTAATCAACTCGTTGATGTAGAAATGTGGTTCAGAATTATGAGCCAATATAAAATCGGTTTTGTCAATAAAAGTTTATCTCAATTCCGGATTCATCCTGATCAATTATCAATCAAAAATCAACGTCAGGGGAATAGTCAACGAGATATTTATAAATTCTATCAAAAAATTGTTAATAGTTCTTATTTAGAGTGTTTAGACTCTCAGCTAAAGTCTCAATTAATGCAAACTTTAAGAAAGACATCAACACCCTCGACTCAATCCCCTGTGAGTTCCCTAAATTTTACGAAAACTCAGCCGAATCTAGAAAAAAATTCTACACCGTTTTGGTCTGTAATGATTCCTAGCTATAACGGATCAAGATATTTAGAATATACCCTAAAAAGTATTTTAAATCAAGCGCCCAGTTCCGCAGAAATGCAAATTGAGGTTGTTGATGATTGTTCCCCAGATGAAGATATAGAAGCGCTGGTTCAACAACTTGCAGGCGATCGCATTTCATTTCATCGACACCCTCAAAATTTAGGTTTAATTGGAAATTGGAATAACTGTATTCAACGCGCAAAAGGAAAATGGGTTCACATCCTCCATCAAGATGATTTTGTCTTACCTGGATTTTATCAAAAATTACGAGAATTATTAGAAAAAGAACCTCAAGCGGGTGCAGGTTTTTGTCGTCATTATTATGTTGATTCAGAAGGAAAACAGCGTTCAATCTCAGCATTAGAACAGGAAAATTCAGGAATAATTTCTAATTGGATTGAACGAATTTCTGTCACGCAACGAGTACAATTTGCTTCTATAGTTGTGCAGAAAAATGTGTATGAAAAATTAGGAGGATTCTGTCTAGAGGCGGGTTCAGCAGCAGATTGGGAAATGTGGAAACGCATCGCTGCTTATTATCCGGTTGTCTATGAACCTCAGCCTTTAGCTTGTTACCGTCTCCATTCAAATTCGGAAACATCTCGGTTAATTGCAGGGGGTGAAAATATTATAGATACGCTAAAATCGATTGAAATCTCTCACTCTTATCTTCCCCCTGAAAAAGCTGAAATTCTCTCCAAACAAGCGAAAGAACATTATGCCTTTTATGCGTTGAATACAGCCAAACAAATGTTAAATCTGGAAGATGATAAAAGCGCAGTTGCACAGATTAAAGCTGCTTTACAATGCAGTCAGTCTCAGGCGGTTAAAGATGCAATTATTCAGCTTTTTAGTCGAGAAAATGTAGGATCTAAAGATTTTAATCAAATTTTAACAGAAGTTACAAGTTTATCAAAACAATATTACCAAAATCCTCAAAATCAAAGCGTTTTGGAACAACTGCGACAGATTCGTCAAACCCTCGCCCAGTTGTGGTTAAATACACCCTTTGAACAATTGGATAATCTTTACACAAAAAATGAGGGAAAAGTTCATCATGTCTTACTCAATAGTGGGATTAAAGATGAACCCCTCACCGAAACGGAACAGTTAGTTATTCATCAATGGATAGCCTATCTTTCTCAGGGTTTAAATCAACCTAATGGGATCCAACATCTCCTGGCGACGATGTTATATTGCTATCCTCATCAATTCCCCCATGAATGGTACAAAAATGCTCCCATTCCTAACTGGTTTGTGAATGATTATCTAACATTTATGCTCACTGCACCTCATTTCTTTCAAGCCAAAGGAGAAGTTGAAGGTTACTCTTCTTATTTAATGGGATGGGTTGACTATCTCCATAGTCGCATCTTTAATGATAAAGACTCTAAAACTTGGCAAAATATTGCTCAAGTCTTTTTACAAAAAATGAACGGAATTCCCCTGTATTTTAGTCATAAAAATCTCAGAGATCTCTACATCAAACGCGCTCAAATCATGGAACTCGCACTAGAAAGTCATCGTCACAAACTAGACTATATCTTTCCTCAACGTGCGGAAAATAGAGATAAAATTCGCTTGGGAATTCTCAGTACACATTTTAACCCCCAAACCGAAACTTATTCAACCTTACCTGTTTTTGAACATTTGGATAGAAATCAGTTTGAAATTATTCTCTATACTTGTCAAGAAAGCAATCATCCTTTACACCAATATTGTCAGAGTCGTGCAGATCGTGGGTTGAAACTTCCGCAAAAATTAAGTGAACAAGTCAAAACCATTCGAGGTGATGATTTAGATATTCTTCTAATTGGTACTAATGTCACCGCAGTCACCCATTCTGTGACGTTACTCGCTTTACATCGACTCGCAAGAATTCAAGTGACTTCAACTTCTTCCTGTGTAACAACGGGAATGCGGAATATTGATTATTATCTATCGGGAAATCTCACAGAATCTTCTCAAGCATCTCATCAATACTCGGAAAAATTAGCAGTCATTGACGGAACTGCACATTGTTTTAATTACTATGCAATTCCTTCGGAACAACCCACCGTTCATCCTCAACGTTCTGATTTGAAATTAGATCAAAATACAGTTGTTTTTATGTCGGGTGCGAACTTTTATAAAATTATACCTGAATTGAGAGAAACTTGGGCAAAAATTCTCGCAAAGGTTCCAAATTCTGTTTTAATTCTCTATCCTTTTAACCCAAACTGGACATCTCATTATCCTCGAATTCCTTTTATTAATAGCCTCAAAACAGCCTTTGAACGGTACAACGTTAAACTCAATCGTCTAATGATTTTAGATACTCAACCCAGTCGAACCGATATTAAACAATATCTAAAGCTGGCGGATGTTTATCTCGATTCCTATCCATTTTCTGGGGTTAATTCTTTAGTTGATCCCTTAGAATTGGGTTTGGTTCCTGTAACTCAAGAGGACGATTCTTTCCGCTCGCTCATGGGTGCTTCTTTATTAAAGTCTCTGGCTTTAAATGATTTAATTACGAACAGCGAGGAGGCTTATATAAACTTAGCAGTTAAGTTAGCAACAGACACTAAACTCAGAAAAGAATATTCTCAAAAAATCAATTTAAAAATGCAGCAAAACCCTTCATTTCTAGATAGTTTTAGTTATTCTAAAAAAATGGAGTCAGTCTTTAAACAACTGTTTAATACATGGAAAGAAAATCAACAATTTCCGGCAATTCCCCTTAATACTCCTCTCAATCAACGTAACTATTTATCGGAGTTAGTTCATCATGTTAATCTTTACGCTCTCAATCCTTCCGATCAACCTATTATTAAACGTTTACGTCAACTGCGTAAAGCAATGGCAGAATATTGGTTAACCCTTCCTCCTGAAAAATTAGAAGCAGTCTATAAAGAACATATCGGAAATGGCTATCAAATTTTACTCAGTCGCGGCATTCAACATGAACCTTTATTAGACACTGAACGTCAATTTGTTGATAAACTTACACAAGTTGCAACAGGTTTAAAACATCCTAATTCCCTTAACTGTTTGATTGCTGCAATGTTATATTATGTCCCCGGAAAAATGTTAGTGCGAGATGCAGAAAAACGTTTACCTCATTGGTTAATTAAAGACTATAAAACAGTATTTGAAAATCAACAGGCTTTGGAAAAAGTTGAACAAACCTTAGCCTCCGCACAGGTAAAATCTACACCAGAAACCCTCAGCCCCAATCACCCCAATCTCAATACTCAAGCATTTCAAAATCGCTTACAAGGCTGTCTCAATCTCTATTATATCGATCCCTCTAATTCATCGGTTGTGGAAGAATTACGTCAAATTCGCCGACAACTAGCAGAATTTTGGTTGAATTTATCAGAAAGCGAATTAGAGTCAGTTGCTCAAAGTTCTGTGGGAAAATGTTTTAAATTATTTGATCAGAGTGACTTTATACGGGAACCACTCACCCAAGCAGAACAGGAGTTTTATCAACAGTTAAACCACTATTTAAAGACTCAAAAAACACTCAACTTTATTTTAGCTGCGAGGTTATATTCCCCTCTAGAAGAGTTGCCAATACTCAAAGGTTTAACTTTACCCTCTTGGTTTTAACCCTTCCCTAAACAAGAGGTATTATGACAAATTGCTTACACTTTTGAAAATCTCAACGGCTACGCGATCGCATACGCCAACTTCCCCTAATGCTTGTCGCATTTCTTGATAGTCAGCTAACATTTTTTGGCGTCGTTGAGGATTATTTAAAAGTTCCATAGCTTCCGAGACAATTCTTTCTGATGTTGCTTCTTCTTGAAACAATTCAGGAACAATCGATTTCATTTCCACTAAATTCGGCGGTGACATAAACGGAATTGAAAATCTGAGAATCTTTCGAGCGATCCAAGCTGTCATCGCACTCACTCGATAAATCACCACTTGCGGAACATCTAATAACGCAATTTCTAAGTTAACAGTACCCGATTTTGTAATGGCTAAATCTGCTGCGGCTAAAACCCTTAAAGTCTGATTTTGATCAGAATCAGTCGTGACTAATTTTGCCTTTAAACCATAATCTTCTATTGACTTTTCAATGGAATCTTGGTATTCTTTTAATGAGAGGGGAATCCAAAATTTAACCTGGGGTAATTTAGACTGAATGATTTTCGCCGCCTCAAACATCACAGGCATTAAATACTTAATTTCTTGCCAACGGGAAGCGGGTAAAAGCGCGATCGCCATTTCATCCGGTTGAATCCCTAATTTGGCTCGGGCTTCTGCTCGACTGGGTGCTGTTTGCATTCGATCAACTAAAGGATGACCCACCCAAGTGACATTGGCTCCTTTTGATTGAAAATAACGGGCTTCTTCCGGAAAAATTGCTAATAATCGATTCGTAACTTTGACAATTTCCGCCGTATTTTTTGAACCCAAAGACCACACCCATTCCTGCGGCGCGATATAATAAATAATCGGAATCGTAGACAAATGACGACGGATATAATTCCCAATTTTAAGATTAGGCCCCATGTAGTCAATGAGAATGACTAAATCTGGTAAATTTTTCTGTAAATAGTCCTCGACTCGTCGCTGCATTTGTAGAGTCGGAATCACATAGGGCAAAGATTCTAAAATCCCAACAGAACCCATACTAATCGTATTTCCTAAGAGTTTCGCTCCCGATGACTCCATGCGACTTCCGCCCAGTGCAATAATTTCTAACTCTAGATTTAACACTTGGGCTTGATGGTACAACGCTTCAATTAACATCGCCCCTTGCAAATCCCCAGACACTTCACCTGTACTGATAAAAATTTTCATGTCTTAATGATAAAATCACAAAATAATTAACTCAAATTATCAACTAAATTGTTGAGCATAATATCGGGCATAGCGTTCACCTTTTGCTATCAGTTCATCGTGAGTTCCAGACTCCATAATTTGACCTTGTTCCATCACTAAAATACGATTTGCCCGGCGAACCGTTGCTAAACGATGAGCAATAATAAAAACGGTTTTATCCTGCATTAAACGTTCTAATGCCTCCTGAACTAACGCTTCTGATTCTGAGTCTAACGCCGAAGTCGCCTCATCTAAAATCAATATTCTGGGGTTTAATAAAACCGCCCGGGCAATCGCAATTCTTTGCCGTTGTCCCCCCGATAAATTAACCCCCCGCTCCCCAACTAACGTTTGATATCCTTCAGGAAGCTGACGAATAAATTCATGGGCATTCGCAACTTCTGCGGCAACTTGTACTTCTTTTAAATCATAATAAACTTGACCAAAAGCAATATTTTGAGCGACTGTTCCCGAAAATAAAATCACCTCTTGCGGAACAATTCCAATTTGTCGCCGTAAACTTCTGAGAGTCACATCTTGAATATTGATTCCATCAATAAAAATTTCACCCGCTTGAGGATGATAAAATCGAGGAAGTAAATTCACTAACGTTGTTTTTCCCGCCCCAGAAGCCCCGACTAAGGCGATCATTTCTCCGGGTTTTACCCCTAAATTCAGATTTTTTAAGACGGGTTTTTCAGGCAGATAAGCAAAGTTAACATTCTGATATTCTACCTGGCCTTGAACTGAAGGTAAAATGATTGCATCTGACTTGTCTTGGATTTCCGGTGGAAGGGCTAACAGTTCAAATAGGCGATCGCAAGAAGCTTCACCCTGTTTAAATTCACTATAATTACTGGTTGTTAAAGCAATGGGATCAATTAATAATGCCACCGCAGTTACATAACTAATAAACTCAGTTCCGGTTAAATTATTTTGGGAGATTTGCCAACCCCCTAATAAAAATAATAAAACCACACTCATCGCTTCTAAAAAACCCACCACCACAAACTGAAGTGCTTTAATTTGTTCAGCCCGATATTTCGCCCGTCGGTTCTGATCCGCTTCTAAGGAAAAACGAGAAATTTCATAATCTTGGGCGGCGAAGGCTTGGACTAAACGAATCCCATTAAAAACTTCTGTTAATAAAGAGGCTAAATTCGATGTGCGGGTTTGACTGTGACGACTAAAGGTGAGTAACTTTTCTCCAAACCAACCAATTAATACAGCCATCAAGGGCGCAATAATAAACGTCGCGAGGGTGAGTTGCCAGTTAATAAAAATCATGTACCCCAAAACCACAATCAGTTGTAAAATACAGGGAATAAACTGATGGAAAAACTTGTAAATCACCTCCCCCACGCGATCAATTTCTTCGGTGAGACGGTAGGAAAGATCCCCGGTTTTCGCCGTTTCAAAATAACGGACACTTAGTTGATGGAGATGACTATAAATATGTTTTCGCAGATCAAACGCGATCGCTAACGCCGCCTTAGCCATTAAGGTATCTTGAGCGTATTGCACCCCACCCCGAACCCCAAAAATAATCGCAGTAATCCCGGCCAATTGAGCGATCGCACCCACATTACCCTGACCAATATACCCTGCAATTCGGCCCACCAACCAAGCCAGTAACGGCCAGAATGCCGTAAAACCCAGAGTACAAACCAAAGCTTTCGTGATGGTAGGCCAGTGGGGACGAAGGAACGGCAGAAGTTGCCAATAGGAAGAGGACTGTTTCAAGTGGCGTCAGGCAAAAGAACGACTACTAGGCAATATATCACGGGAAATAGTCCGGTAGAGAGGAAGCCCCGTGATTCATTGCGGGTCTGAAGCTCGACACGAGCGACTAGAGTCGCCTAAGTCAAACTTTCATCTGGGTGATATAATCACAACATGGAACAACTGTTGACTATAGTTTGCAA
>JBJHBL010000064.1:0-35516 GCA_050485465.1 Limnoraphis sp.
TGGGGAGACCCCCTCTCTTGGGCAGCATTCCCTGGCTCCGTGAGACGGAGCGGGGTCTGCCCGCAAGACCGCACTGGACTCACCGGAGTTTGCGCTCTACGCCTGACTGCACGCTCCGCGAACGCCGGAAACCGCCGGGCCGCTGCGGAGCGCGCTGGTCACTGTAAACTGTAAACTGTAAACTGTAAACTGTCCCCTGCTTATTCTATTCCCACTCGATGGTTCCAGGCGGTTTAGAGGTAATATCATAAACCACACGGTTAACTCCTTTAACCTCATTCACCATCCGGTTTGAGATAGTTTCTAAGAGATCATAGGGAACCCGTGACCAGTCAGCCGTCATTCCATCTTCACTGGAAACAAACCGCAACACAACCGGATGTGCATAGGTGCGTTGATCTCCCATGACACCAACACTGCGAACCGGAAGTAATACCGCAAAAGCTTGCCAAAAATCGTGGTAAATACCTTGTTTATTGATTTCATCTCGAACGACAAAATCAGCATCCCGCAAAATTCGCAGACGTTCGGGAGTGACTTCACCAATAATCCGAATGGCCAAACCAGGACCCGGGAAAGGATGACGCCGGACAATTTCTTCGGGTAAACCAATAGAACGTCCGACTTTACGAACTTCGTCTTTAAACAGTTTCCGCAGGGGTTCAACGAGTTTAAAGCGTAAATCTTTGGGTAAACCACCGACATTATGATGACTCTTGATCTTAACGGCGACTCGTTCCCCAGTTTGCGGATCAACATTGGTATCAGCCGACTCAATCACATCAGGATAGAGTGTTCCTTGAGCGAGATAGTCAAAAGGTCCGAGTCGGGTGGATTCTTCTTCAAAGACTTCGATAAATTCGTGACCGATAATTTTGCGTTTTTCTTCTGGGTCAGTCACGCCTTGAAGTTTGGTGAGGAAGCGTTCACGGGCATTAACGTATTGTACGGGAATGTGGAACTGTTCTTCAAAGAGTTTAACCAGGCGCTCGGGTTCGTATTTCCGCATGAACCCTTGATCGATAAACATACAGGTGAGATTATCACCAATAGCACGGTGCATCAAAAACGCCAGAGTGGAGGAGTCTACCCCACCGGATAAGGCGAGTAATACCCGTTTATCGCCGACTTTCGCCCGAACTTCCCGAATGGCTTCTTCGACAAAGGCTTCGGTAGTCCAAGTGGGTTGACAGTGGCAAATATGATAGACAAAATTTCTAATTAAGGCTAAACCGCCGACGGAGTGAACCACTTCGGGGTGAAATTGAACGCCGTAGAGTTTCCGTTCGTGTTCTGCGATCGCCGCACAGGGGGTATTCTCAGTATGGGCGAGAATGTCAAAGCCTGGGGGTAACTGAGTACAGGAGTCGGCGTGACTCATCCACATGGTTGATCCATTTTCAACGTTTGTGAGTAAATCCGTCGGATCATCAATCAGTATAGAGGCTTTTCCGTATTCGCCTCGTTGGGCGCGTTCGACTTGACCACCCAGTTGTTGTACCATTAACTGCATCCCATAGCAGACCCCCAAAATGGGGATACCCAATTTCCAGATGTCAGGATCGCAATGGGGCGCACCTTGATCGTAAACTGAATTGGGGCCGCCAGATAGTATAATGCCTTGGGGGTTTAAGGTTGCGAGTTGTTCGGCAGTCGTTCGGTAGGAAATGACTTCTGAATAGACTTCTGTTTCTCGAATTCGACGAGCTATTAGTTCTGAATATTGAGAACCGAAATCTAGGATAACGATCATTTGTCGGTTTACTTCCCCAACAGCAGGGTTGTTCGATTGGGGTTGAGTTAGTATCTCGGTCTGGGGAGCCATATCGACGTTGAGAGTAGTGAATAAATAAGAACTTGGATAACTATAACCAGACCCTCTCTATGTCCGCCTATTTCAGCAAATAGAGAGGGTAAGTTCTGTTGCCTACTCAGCGAGGAACAGATTCGCGCACCGTTGTCTGGGAAGTCCCAGCCGTGAAGTTGCAAGTTGCTCTTTGATCGGGGTTTGGGGAACCGAATCCCAGAATCTTTTCGGCGGTGATTCCAGATCAGAGTGAAAGTTCGGTTGTCCGATTGGTTAGAGCAAGTGATTATTTTGACTAGAATAGCAAATTTTCGCTAAAAGTGTATCACCTGCTGCACTTTTTATAATGATTTTGCGCTTGCGATCAAATAAGACTGAACCCACCATTACCTGACGCTGTGTGCGATCGCGGATATAGGCTTCCGATTTTTGGTCTATGCTAGATGCGATCGATCCATAAACTTGTTTGACCCAATTGGCTTTTTCTGATGGTAAACTCTGGTCTAAGGTTCGCAGGATATCTAACGCGGCTTCTGCGGTTTCACACTGGAAAATTGCCTGTAATTTCTCGGTTGATAAGCTATGGTTCGCACAATGAGCGGTGAGGATTTCTAAACGTCCATCGGCGAGATGATGATGGGTGTGAAAGATTCCCCCTGCGAGTTTCATTAATTTTCCATGATAGCCAAAGAGTAAGATTGATTCTAGGTTTGCAAGTCCTGCTGTCGCTAACATTGGCCCTAACCAATTGGCGGTTTTAACAATTTGTTCACGGGGAATGCCGAGGTGTTGGGCGAGATCTAAGCCGTTTTCTCCAATACAAAAAACAAGGGATTGATACTGAGTGGCTTTCTGTTTTAATTCCTCGCAATAGGCTTCTAATTGTCCCGGTGCGCTCAGGGGTTGGGAGATGCCTGTTGTGCCTAAAAGAGATAAGCCTTCAACGACTCCAAAGGCTTCGTTTGAGGTTCGTTTTGCCAGTTGCCGACCTTCTGGTAATATTATTGTAATTTGTATTCTATCTGTGGGTTTGAGTTGTCGTTCTAAGTTTTCTTGAAATAATCGTTGAGCATAGCTGTAAATTGCTGGATTTCCACTGGTTTGATCAAAACCAATACCTTCACCGCCTATTAAGGTTATTTGTTGATTCGGTTGTGAAACCTGAGCGGTTGTACTCTCACTGATTTTTACAGAGTTTTCAATCAATTCTACCATCGCCCAAATTGGAGTATTGCGGGTTAAATCTAAATTATCCCCTGGATCCGAACGAGTAATAGCTAAAGCTATGTTAGGTTTTAAAGTGGCAACTTGTTCAAGGGGAATTTCGACAGTTTGAGCAGGTTCAATTAAATCAAGTTCAACAGTATTTAAAGAGTATTTTTTGTGTTGTAAATGCTTTAAAGCAGCTAAAGCAGCCGCACAAGCAAAGACAGGTAAAGTATATCCAGAACGGGGTTGAGAAGGGGTCATAAATCAATCCAATGTTACTATGAATCTTACATTTTATCGAGGGAGCTTAGATGCAGAATAGATTTTCAGCATAAACCAATAGGCTCTAATTTGACCTAATATTATTCAAAATACCAGTAGGTTGGGTTGAGGAACGAAACTCAACATCACCATCATCCCTGACTGACGAGGAACAAAACCCAACGTTATCATTATCCTTTATTTATGAGAAATAAAACCCAACATTATCATTATCCTTTATTTATGAGGAACAAAACCCAACATTATCATCATCCCTGACTCCTGTTGTACATGACAACTCGGAATAAATCAGATAATGCAGTAAAATTTTGAATTGATCCACAATGACCAAGAGTTTGATCCAACAAAAAAATCGCTCTTGCTTTCCGAGAGAAAGTCAAAAGCGATGTGATCTCAATTGTCAGCGTCAAAAACAGTTGGGGCTTGAATTAAATATCAAAAGCACCATCAGGCTTAAACTCCCACCATTTTTTATGAGTAAAGGGAGAACGTAAAGTATTAGTTCCGCAATGAACTTCCCCGGACAATTCATGGTAGGGATACCAATTATCAATAAACTTACAGGTTTGTTCAGGAACAGCCTTGCGGAATGCAGCTTCAAACGCACATTCTCCATTAATAATAGGCCCGTAAGGCTTAGGAATGAGACTGACATTTCCAATCACTAAATGATTGATCATATCAGGGAAGTAAGCAACAGTTCGTTCTTTAGCCGGAGGATAAAACAAAACTGGAATATCAACCAAATCAGATTCATCTAATCCTAATTCTAGCTTCAGAATTTCTCGATTGAGATCCATGTGGCTTTGAAAAACAGCATTTGCTTCCCAAAATTCCTGATCATCAAGAAGTTGATCAATGGCAATTTCTGCGGGGAAGGAACTGTCTGGACTGTTTCGATTTTGACCTTCAAACATTAAAGTTGAACCATATCCATCATTGCTGAGAGATTGTAATAAGGCTTGACAACTTCCCGGAGAAGCCAGTAAGACTTTAAATCCTTTAGCATTATTAGCCGGGATAAAACAAACAATTTCATCAACATGACCAACAGCTAGCCAATCGGTATAAATTTCAATCGGACTTTGGACTTTTTGTGCATAAAGAAAACTGCGAATTTGTGGCATCATTTGTCGGGTATCTTCCCCAAAATCTCCATATCTTCGACCTCCAAATACGATGCGACCTAAAGGATATTCTCGCCCATTTACGGTAACAGGAGGACTGACTTCTAAGTTTCCAAAAGAATCCAAAGAATTAGGGGTACTTCCGCCAATTTGAAAATGTCCAAAATCAGGGCCGAGTAATTCGGCTTCGGCAAATCCCTCTAAACCTCGATCACGCGGACTATCAAAAACAACAGGAAGAATATGACTACTACTTTCACAATAGCCAAACTCAATTTCATCTTGAATCCAGCGATCGCCGTTATGTTGAGAAGGGGGTACTATTATCAGGGGAACGTCTAATTCATCGAGTGCTTCTTGAAGCTGTTTCAGAAAATTAGGATTAGGATTAAAGAAATCTTCTGAAATTTCACAGGTGTAAACTTTTTCAACGGGGAGAGTATTTGGAGTCATAATCCAAGGTGCGACTCGGAAGACGACTTGATCGGTTCCAATCACAACTCCATTGTGTCGCAAATGAACTTCAATCGTAATTAATCCTTCAAAAAAAGGCCCAGGAAATTGAAGTGCTTCGACAAAGAATGTTTCCCCTGTCGGTGCAAGAGAGGGTGAGATCGAAATGGCATTGCTATCTGGTAATAGGGGATCTTTCCCTAAAATTCGACGAAACCCATCAATGTTTTTTTTGTAGACACAAAAACGTTTTGCTGCATCGGGTGTCGCGTACAAAACGATTTCTACTCCTTTCGGTAAATCAGTACAGCCTGTTGGTGCAAGCACTAATTCTGAAAGTTCAGAAAGAGATTCTGAATTGGGATCAAAATCTGATAAATCGCGATCATTATTAACCAGTAAAATAGCACCCGGACTCTTTTCTCCCCAGACCCAATTGTTACAGTTTGTTTCTGTTAAATCAACTTTGCCATCTCGATTGGCATCATTAATCAGTTGAAGTTTTAGGGTATAGAGTTCGAGTTCTATTTGATTAACAAGAGTCTCATTAATCCGATGTTCTAAAACGGCTGTTCCCCGTCCGGGTTGATCGCCATTAACAAGAAGCCGACTTTCTAATTCATCTGCCGCATTAATCGGAGAATTGATCTCAAACGGCATCCAGTCTCTTTGTCCTGAATGATAAACTGTTAAGTTAGTTGCTGCGCGTAAAGTAATTTGTCCAGATAAAGCTGGAAAATTTGTTCGTGAGGGTTGTCCTAATACCTGAAATATTGTCCGTTTGTTCACGTTTATACTTCCTTGAGACGTTCAAAAATAAACGTCTAATTAAAGTTTCTAGGGATTTAGTCTTGAATTCGTCTACAGTTTTTGGGAATCCGGAATATAATAGTAAAAATATATAAATATTTAGCGAATCAACCCTATTGATTTTCAGCAGAAACCAATAGACTCTGATTAACACATATTTTGTAATATTAAAGTTTTTTGACCTGATATTACTCAAAATACCAGTAGGTTGGGTTGAGGAACGAAACCCAACATCACTATATCACCATATCACCATCATCCCTGACTGTTGAGAAACGAAACCCAACAACCATCATCCCTGACTCCGGTTGTACATGACAACTTTGATCAGCGATCGCAGTATCGTGATCAAACTTCACAAAAAAAGCGATCACACTTAACTTTTAAGGGAAAAGGGTATGCGATAGGTTTAATAAAAGTAGTTTGGGTTAAACTCAGTGAAACCTAACTCTAGCCCGAATATTTGTTGGGTTTCGTTACCTCAACCCAACCTACAGAAATTTGTGGAAAAATTCGACATAATAAGGAGATAGACTCAGCCAGGATAACAAACCCTTTATGAATACAGTTGATTATCTCCGCATTAGCCTAATAGACCGTTGTAACTTTCGATGTCAATACTGTATGCCGGAAGGGGCGGAAATCGACTATATTTTGCAGCAGAACCTCCTCAGCAATGATGAACTGTTAACCTTGCTGCGAGAGGTGTTTATTCCAGTCGGGTTTACTCGCTTTCGGCTAACAGGCGGTGAACCGTTGTTGCGTCCGGGAGTGGTAAACTTAGTTAAAGAAATAACCGCTTTTCCGCAAACCCAAGATGTCGCCATGACAACCAACGCTTTTTTACTTGCACCAATGGCGCTATCGTTGTATAATGCAGGGTTAAGACGGATTAATATTAGTTTGGATTCCCTCGATCCGGATATTTTTAATCAGATTATTGGTAATCGAGGACGCGATCGCTGGCAACAGGTTTGGGATGGTATTCAAGCAGCTTATCAAGTCGGATTTGATCCCCTGAAGTTAAATGTAGTAGTGATTCCAGGGGTAAATGATCAAGAAGTCTTAGACCTAGCTGCTTTAACAATAGATCGACGTTGGCACGTTCGGTTTATTGAATTTATGCCCATCGGAAATGATCAACTGTTTGAAGATAGAGGCTGGATCGCTTCAGAAGATATTAGACAACAAATTCGCACGCGCTGGGGATTAACCGAGTCTTATGTACGGGGAAACGGCCCTGCGGATGTGTTTCAAATTCCGGGAGCCAAAGGAACGTTAGGATTTATTAGTCAGATGTCCGAATGTTTTTGCGATCGCTGTAACCGGATGCGTCTGTCTGCGGATGGTTGGTTGCGTCCCTGTCTGCTGAATGAAACGAGTCAAATTGACCTAAAAACCCCGCTTCGCCAAGGCATCTCCTTTGAGGAACTACGAGAGCGGATCGAGTACCTGCTTCGCCTCAAACCCGATATCAACTTCAAACAACGAGAGGCAGGGACAACCAATGGTTACAGTCGCACGATGTCGCAAATTGGGGGTTAGTTGTTAGCAAGAAGAAGATCACACTGTGTCGCCTTCTTTGCTGCCTTAACAACACCCCCACAGCCAAAAACTAAGCTTGACGGGAGTAATATTCAACCACCAGCAGTTCGTTAATTTGAAGTGCGACCCATTCACGATCAATAACACCATTGACCTTACCGAGCAGTTTTTCTTTGTCTAACTCGAGATGAGAAGGAACGTTAGCCAAACCCGGATATTGCAGGTTCGCCTTCACCATTTCGCGGGATTTTTCTCTATTTTTGATCCCAACAACATCTCCGGGGCGACATTGATAGCTAGCAATATCGACAACACGATCATTAACAGTAACATGACCATGATTGACTAATTGACGAGCGCCCGGAATAGTGGGAGCCATGCCTAAACGGAAAATCGTGTTATCCAAACGCATCTCTAGCATTTGCAGCAACACTTGACCCGTTGAACCTGTAGCCCGACGCGCTTTTTTCACATAACGCAGCAATTGCTTTTCAGAAAGACCGTAGTTAAACCGGAGTTTCTGCTTTTCTTCTAGACGAATAGCATATTCTGAGCGTTTGCGACGGGCTTGACCATGTTGACCGGGTGGATAGGCACGTCTAGCAACTTTTCGGGTTAACCCAGGCAAGTCTCCCAACCGACGAGCAATTCTTAAACGGGGGCCTCTATATCGAGACATTTAGCTTCCTCTCTCCATAATATTTATTACCAAACCTCTATTGTAGACTTCTGACATACAAACAATCAACTCTTAATGATCAGTTTGGAAACAGGTAAGGCAGGAGCAGGGAACGCCGGACAGTGACCCGTGTATTGATAACAGATCACTGTATCTTGTTTCCTATGTATTGACATCAATTCCAGAAAATAACGCTTGTTGTGTCGGTTCAGGAATCTTAGGCGCTACATAACCCCCAGAATATAATACAGACCCGCGTTGTTGTTGAGCAAAAATCGGGAAGATTTCACGCACTTGAGAAGCCACTTCAACGGTTTTCACGTCATAGGTGCGAGTCGCTAATTTCGGATAAACGCCAATTCCGATAATTGGAAGCAGTAAACAAACTGCGATCGCCATTTCACGAGGTTTAGCATCTCCTTGATAGTCATCAATCATCAAACCAAAACTGTTTTGTCCGTAGAACACTTGGCGCAATAGGTTGAGTAAATAAATCGGAGTCAGAATTAAGCCAACTGCCGCTAAACCAACCACCACCACTTTAAAGTTTGAGTTATAAACATTGCTCGTGGTAATCCCTAAAAATATACTCAACTCTCCGGCAAAACCACTCATTCCGGGTAATGCTAAAGATGCCATTGATCCGGCAGTAAACAGGGCAAAAACCTTCGGCATAGACTCAGCCATACCGCCCAATTTTTCCATCATTAAGGTATGAGTCCGTTCGTAAGTCACACCCGTTAAGAAGAACAGCATCGCCGCAATTAAACCATGAGAAATCATTTGCAGTACCGCTCCATTTAGCCCTAACTCTGTTAAGGAAGCAATACCAATGAGAACAAAACCCATGTGAGAAATTGAGGAATAAGCCAGTCGGCGTTTTAAGTTGGTTTGGGCGAAGGCACTCAACGCCCCGTAAACAATATTAACGACGCCTAAAATTGCCAGGACAGGTGCAAAATACAGATGGGCATTGGGCAGCATTTCAATGTTCATCCGAATTAACCCATAACCGCCCATTTTCAACAACACACCTGCCAAAATCATTGAAACAGGTGCAGAGGCTTCACTGTGGGCATCGGGTAGCCAGGTATGCAGGGGGAAAATGGGGAGTTTGACGCCGTAAGCAATGATGAAGCCTGCGTAGAGTAAGAGTTCTAAGATCAGGGGATAATTTTTGTGGGAAAGTTCGGCCATATTAAAGGTTACGGTACTGCCATAAAACGCCATCGTTAAAGCAGCAGCTAAGATGAAAACCGAACCCAAAGCGGTGTAGAGAATAAACTTGGTTGCAGCGTAAAGGCGTTTTTGTCCGCCCCAAATAGAGATTAATAAATATACAGGTACTAATTCTAATTCCCACATCAGGAAGAATAGCAGCAAGTCCTGAGCGGCGAACACTCCGAGTTGGGCGCTATACAGCACCAACATCAGGCTATAAAAAAGTCGGGGCTTTTTGGTAACGTTCCACGATGCTAATATAGCGAGGGTGTTAACGAAGCCTGTGAGGGCAATGAGTGGCATGGATAAGCCATCGACTGCAACAGACCAATTCAGTCCGAGTTGGGGGATCCAGGCGTAGGTTTCGCTGAGTTGAAAGCTGGAATTATCGAGGTTGTAGTGGTTCCAAAAGCAGAAGATGATTAGGGCTAGATCGAGTAACCCGACTCCAAGTGCATACCAGCGAATAGTGCGGCCTTCTTTATCAGGTAATACGGGGATAGCAAGGGATGCCAGAAGGGGCAATAAGATAATTGTGGTTAGCCAGGGAAGTTGACTGCTCATGATCGTTGAGAATAAATACCTATTGCGTTCACTTCCTCTATCTTACATGAAGTTTTGTTAATTACATTGTAGAAAAGAAACAAATTTACCAACAGGCGGCCTGGGGGGATGGGTCGGATCAGTCAGGATGACGGGTTTAGGGGATAAAATAGACTGAATAAAATTAGCTCTAAGTATTGCTCTGTCTGCTTTGTAGCTGTAGATGTCTTTTCTCTACTCCTCCCCTTGACCCTCTCAAAGTTATGTGTTTTTTCAAGAAAAAATGTAAATATAAATTTTTGATTAGACCAATAACTTCTGTATATTCACGCTATTGATTGAATCTTCAAGGGGGTAAAGATTAGATTTTTTTATTAAAAATGCTAAAAACTAAAATTAATTTTAATACAATATAGCACGACCGATGAAGGGACTTGACCCGAGCGCCCCCAACCTACACCTATTCCCAGTTCCCTGTTATATAATTTTCTAAATAGCCTCGAACAAATCAGTTGATGTGTAAGTCTTATTTTTAATTCAAATGACGATTTATTTTTATAGTAGTCAAGAGAAACCCTACGGTTGTTTTTCTAATTTTTCTTACCATAATATTGAACTGGATGGTTTATTATGGCCGACAAACGAACATTATTTTCAAGCGCAAAAATTTGTGTCTACTGATCCAGATTGGTTTGAACAAATTCGCCTTGCTAAAACTCCTGCAAAGTCGGCTCGAATGGGTCGAAGTCGTGAACATCCCCTACGTTCAGACTGGGAACAGGTGAAGGATGATATTATGCAAAAAGTGGTTTTGTGTAAGTTTAAGACCTATGATTATATTGGGAAAATCTTACTTTCAACAGGGGATGAATTAATTATCGAAAATTCACCGATTGATTATTATTGGGGTTGTGGGGAAGATGGGAGTGGGAAAAATAAATTGGGTGAAATTTTGATGGCGGTTCGAGAGATTTTGCGGAATAATTAAACATTGGAGTGGGAGTTTGGAGTTGTTATCCGTTTAGGGGCGGGTTAGGAAACATACATTTTTGCAGAACCCGCCCCAGGATCTAACTGGGAAGTCTGTTTAAAAAGGGATTGAAAAACATTTGCACTGTTGTTGCTAAAAGGGAAAACAGGGAATGAGCCGATCCCAGATTAAAAAAAAATTTCCTCCGTAGGTTTTCTTCCCATGTGACTGTTTTTTGTTGATAGTCTTCGCGATCTGAAGGATAAATGGGTGGGACTCTAACATGAAGCGATCGCGCCAATTCTAACCAACGATTATCCGCTGTAATATAACCAATTTCCACAATATAATCGCGATCGCTTACGGGGACAGGAATATGCCACTCTCGCGCCAATTCATCACACTCATAATACTCCACACTATGAGGATTTTGAACAGTAATATCAATCTCTGTAACATCAGAAACTTTTAAAGCGAGATGTTTTCCCCCTTGTTGGCGTAACTTTTCTCGATCTTCGTTGGGGATATCCCAATACACATAAATCCAATTCGGATCAATGGGTAACAAGACAATTTTCGTCTCGCCATACCCTCCCGGTAAACTCGGTAATCCTTGATCAACCGCAGCCAGTTGTTCTACGGTATCTGATGGTCCTAAGTTAAATTTAGTTGCAGCAATATTAGATTGAGTTTCTTCATCTGCAAAGGAATCTTCAATTGCGGAATGAGTTGCTGACGGTGCTTTCTCAACGGAACAGGAAACTGTTTTGATTTCAGATTGATCGATCTGATCAACCGACTCCGTTAACTCTACTGTTGAAAAAGTGAAATTTTGAAGTTCAACAACTTCAACTGTTTCTGTTGGTGTCATCTGATCTTCTGAGGCTAGATTTTCAACCGAGATAGACGGAGGTTCGAGAGTGGGTTCTTCTGTTGAAATCGTATCTAAGTCTACAACTTGATCAACTGATTCTGATGTTGGTTCTTCTGAGGTTTCTGCTTCTAGTTCTTCGAGTTCACGCTCTGTAGAACTCTCCATTTCATCGGTAGATTCTGGGGGTTCTTCTGGCCAGGGAAAATCCCAGGGAAAATGAATATGAGAAGAACGAACTAACTTTAACCACCGTCCTTCTTCTGTTACATAACCAATTTCTACCAGATAATCTCGTTCCTTCATCGGAACATGAATATACAACTCTTTGGCTGACTCCTCACATTCATATTCTCGTAAACTATGAGGTTTTTGTACATCCATATCGATAAAGGTGACATCATAGAAACGCAATGCAAACTGCTGTCCCCCTTTTTGGCGAAGTTTCTGTCTGTCTTCGCTGACAATATTCCAATAGGCGTAAACGGTTTCAGGATTATGAAGTTCTAGAATAATCCAGCTTTGATCTTCTGGGTGTAAGGATTCTTTCTTGGGAGAACCTGCGGCGATCGCATTTTCTGGATCGATCCCACTCGCGCCAATGACTAAATGTTCCGGTTGATCGAGAGAATCAGAAACTTTCGTTATCTCTGTTTGGGGTTGAGGAACATCAGCTTTTGAACTGATTGTATCTTCTGTTGTCAGGTTGATCTCTTGTTCGTCATCCAAGGTAGAATCTGAACCTGTGTTAATTCCTGGAAAAACCATTCCTGCTGTTGCTCCACCAATGAGCGTAGAACTATCTGCTGTTGTCTCTAGGGTATCAGAAGTTGCTGCACTGATGTTGTTTTCTTCATTTATTTTTTTGGCTTCTGCTGGATCCTCGCTGTTGGCTTCTATCGTTTCTGTTGCCGTTGGGATCTCTGGGGTTTCGTCTAATTGGATCACCGCCTCAAGATTCTCTGAAGATTTAACTCGGACTTCTTCTGACAAGTTTACAGCTTTTGCGATCGCAGAATAAATTTCTTCGAGTTGCTCTAATGATTTGATGTCAATTTCTCTTTCTTGTTCCTGGCTTTCGTCTAGAATTTCTCCGGTTTCTGGGTGAGATAAACTTGTTTTTGGTTCTCCGGGGATGATTTGTAATTGAGCTTGTTCATCAACTTCTAGTTCTATAATGTCTGAATCCCTTAAATTCTCTTCTTGTTCTTGTGAGCTAATCTGTTCTGTCTTTTTTTCTTGTCCATTGATATCAAAATCTGATTCATTTTGCTCTGTTTCTAACCCAGAAGATGTGTCTAGGGAATAATCTTCGGAAAGCACTTCGTTTCCTTTGTCTCCTTCACTTTCTTTCCAGTAGTCTTCCGAAAGTATTTCCTCTACTGATTCTTCTTGACTCTCTACAACTGCGGTAGGTTCTACAGAATAATCTTCCGAAATTATTTCCTCTACTGATTCTTCTTGACTCTCTACAACTACTGTTTGTTCTACAGAATAATCTTCCGAAATTATTTTCTCTTGATTTTCGGGTTGACTTTCTACAACTGCGGTAGGTTCTACAGAATAATCTTCCGAAATTATTTTCTCTTGATTTTCGGGTTGACTTTCTACAACTACTGTTGGTTCTACAGAATAATCTTCCGAAATTATTTCCTCTTGATTTTCGGGTTGACTTTCTACAACTACTGTTGGTTCAACAGAATAATCTTCCGAAATTATTTCCTCTTGATTTTCGGGTTGACTTTCTACAACTGCGGTAGGTTCAACAGAATAATCTTCCGAAATTATTTTCTCTACTGATTCTTCTTGACTCTCTACAACTGCGGTAGGTTCAACCAAATCATCTTCCGAAATTATTTCCTCTTGATTTTCGGGTTGACTTTCTACAACTACTGTTGGTTCTACCAAATCATCTTCCGAAATTATTTCCTCTTGATTTTCGGGTTGACTTTCTACAACTACTGTTGGTTCTACCAAATCATCTTCCGAAATTATTTTCTCTACTGATTCTTCTTGACTCTCTACAACTACTGTTGGTTCTACCAAATCATCTTCCGAAATTATTTCCTCTTGATTTTCGGGTTGACTTTCTACAACTACTGTTGGTTCTACCAAATTTTCGTCTAATAAATGCTCAGTTTTATTCTGAGTTTCAGTTTCTGTCACATCAACAAATAATACTTCTGAGTCAGTCAGTTGAACAGTGGGTGCTGAGACACTTTCAGATGAAACAGGAGACAAAATGTCTGAACTTGGCTGTTGGCTAACTTCTTCATCAATAGAATGAACTGAAGTTTCAGAATTACTTGGCGCAGGAGAAATTTCAGAAATTGGATTTTCAGGTTCAGGAGTCACAGGTAAACTGCGATCGCTTTCTGGAGATGTTGTTGTCGAACGATTTCTGAGCTTCCAAACCGAAATTAAACCCCATAAAATTAAAAAAGGAATCAATCCCCATAACCAAAGCGGTGTTTCTGTTGTTTCAGGAATAGTCGGTTCTTGATCAATTTGAGGAGAAGTTTCTGTGGTTGTGGGTTGTTGGGAGATAACTGATGTAGAAGTTAAATTAATGTTTGATAATAATGGAGTTTGAACTTCTGAACTGATCACAGAATTTGAGTTGGGTTGTCTTGGCGTTGTCAATAGAACCTCTGTTTCTACTGGTGAAATAGAACTTGAAGGAACAACACTCAAAAAAGATTGCGGAGTTAAAGCCAGAGTTTTATCGAAGAACTGATCAAAGCCAGGAAGCGAGGAGAATGGAGAGAGTACAACCCCATCCGCTTCGGGTTTCGAGTTGACATTGATCACCACCCTTGAGTCTAAGGCGTTAAACAGCACTGTTTTTCCGTCAGAGATGAATTCTGGTGGGAGGAGAGACGGAGAGGTGTTCAATACGGAGAGAGGTTCTGCTACAACTCTAGCAATAGCCGTGTTGAGAGTCACCCAGAAAGTGGAAGTCAGGACAGTGGTCTTCTTTTTTGGCAGCATAAACCCAGGATCGGAGCTAAAAAGAGCCTATATTCTCGGCAAGAGCTTGTTTAAATCTTAACCAAGATGCGGCATAATTATACACCCCAATTTAAAGATCTGGGGTGTTAAGTTGCTAAATTCGCTCAGGTAAGTCTTTTAAGCCTGCTTCAGATGGTTCAGCACTGCTCTTTCTTAAATTCCGTCGGACGTTTTACTGTTTTTCTTCTGAGGCTTCTTCGCTGGAATTGGGAGAAGACTGATACAAACTATCGAGTTGAGTACGAGCTTCTTGTATCGATAGAGAGCGCATAACCAACAAAGGCTCTTTAACAATATTACCCGACTCATCTAAGAGTTCAGGATGGGGAACACCAGGAAGCCATTCCGACGAAGAACGATAACCATTCCGAGAGGGGGGACGCTGAGAGTCCATCCCCACAACAATTAAACTGTGAATTAAATTACGCACAGCTAAGAATGCAAGAATTGTAAAAGCAAGGATGTAAATCAAGTGTAACATTTATTTTCTCCTTTTTGATTAGTTTTGATGAGTTGGCGAGTGAAAGTAACAAAGATTTTTAAAAATGAATAACCCGTAAATCCGAACAGCGTTTCCAGGTGTCAACTTAAATCGGCACTAAATAGATTTTGACATACTCTTACTCAGAGTTTAACGAGTTGAGTAATTATATCTATTTAGATGAAACGATCCGATGATTCGATTGTTCACATTTGACTCCGTTTCTCGTCCACAATCACGAAAAAACATGATTGTAATCAGCACATTTTCCTAATGTTCTACCCCTCTAGACTGTTCTAAGCGAAAACGGGTCGAAATTTGCCAGCATTCTGTTAGCAGTTTATGCCAAGGCATTAAGACAGTCATTTCTACGCCGACTTGGCTATCGGTAGCCTGAAACAAGGTTTTAGCCGTCGCGACTTCTTTTTGAGCTTGCTTCACCCGTTCCAGCAAATCGATTTGCTGAGTTTCACTCAAAAAAGAGATATCTTCGGTTTCGAGAAGGTGACGCGATCGCTCAAACCAATACTGAAAGTCTTCTAACAGAGGTTGCAATATGGTTTTGAGGAGTTCAGATTCAGGCAGATTGGGACTGAGCATGGATCGTTATTCTGCGACTTACTAATGGTTAATTTTAACACTCTTTAAGTTTTGTAACATTTTTTTTAAGAAATCTTTCAGAATGCAGTTATCAGGGAACAGGGGACAGGGGACAGGGGACAGGGGACAGTTATCAGTGACCAGTTATCAGTGACCAGCGCAAACTTGCGGCCCGGCGGTTTCCGCCGAGAGCAAAGTTTGTAAGAGTGTGACCAGTTATCAGTGACCAGTGACCAGTGAAGACAGTTATCAGTGACCAATGATAACTGCCTATTGCCTTCTGCCTTCTGCCTCTTGCCTCTTGCCTCTTGCCTCTTGCCTTTAATAACTGATAACTGGTAACTGTAAACTGTAAACTGCCTTTTGCCTTCTTCTATGGAGAGGGGAGAGGGGTGAGGATGATGACTATTCACTACGGGTGGGTGGCTGGTAATGAGTGACGGTAAAGTGGTAGGATAGAGAAAAATTGTGCTTCAACGTTTTTTGTAAACAATAGTGTTAAGTCATCGATGGCTACTGTAGAGTCGAACGCTTCTCCTGAACAGCCCGAAAAAATTAATCTCCCCAAAACCAGCGAATCTGAAACGCTGAAAAAGATTCGCCACACCACCTCTCATGTTATGGCAATGGCGGTTCAGAAGCTATTTCCGAAGGCTCAGGTCACGATAGGCCCTTGGATAGAAAACGGCTTCTACTACGATTTTGACAGCCCAGAGCCATTTACCGAAAAAGATTTAAAAGCCATTCAAAAAGAAATGGCAAAAATCATCAAGCGGAAACTGCCTGTCATTCGAGAAGAAGTTCCTCGCTCAGAAGCCAAACGCCGGATCAAAGAACTCGGAGAACCTTACAAATTAGAGATTTTAGAAGGTTTAGAAGACCCCATTACAATTTATCATTTAGGTGAGCAATGGTGGGATTTGTGCGCTGGCCCCCACGTTGAAAATACTGGGGATATTAATCCAAAAGCGATAGAACTCGAAAGTTTAGCAGGTGCTTACTGGCGAGGGGATGAAACCAAAGCTCAACTACAGCGAATTTATGGCACAGCTTGGGAAACCCCGGAACAGTTAGCCGAATACAAACGCCGCAAAGAAGAAGCCCTTAAACGCGATCACCGTAAACTGGGTAAAGAGTTAGGACTGTTTATTTTTGCCGATGTTGTAGGGCCAGGTTTACCCCTGTGGACTCCAAAAGGAACCATTCTGAGAACAATATTAGAAGATTTCCTGAGAAAAGAACAGCTTAAACGAGGATATCTACCCGTTGTTACCCCCCATATTGGCCGAATTGATCTGTTTAAAACATCAGGACATTGGCAACAATATCGTGAAGATATGTTCCCGATGATGGCAGAAGATGAGGAGGCAGCAAAGCTGGAACAGGGATTTGTTCTCAAACCGATGAACTGTCCGTTTCATATCCAAATTTATAAGAGTGAATTACGCTCTTATCGAGAACTTCCCATCCGCCTGGCGGAATTTGGGACGGTTTACCGCTATGAACAGTCGGGAGAATTAGGCGGGTTAACTAGGGTTCGCGGGTTTACGGTGGATGACTCTCATTTATTTGTGACTCCCGAACAGCTTGATAGTGAGTTCTTGAATGTTGTAGATTTAATCTTGTCCGTTTTTGGTAAATTACAACTCAAGAACTTTAAGGCGCGATTGAGCTTTCGTGATCCGGAATCTGATAAATATATTGGCTCGGATGAAGTCTGGAATACCGCAGAGTCAGCCATTAAACGAGCAGTAGAAACGTTAGGAATGGATCATTTTCTCGGAATTGGAGAAGCGGCATTTTATGGCCCAAAACTGGACTTTATCTTTCAAGATGTTTTAGATCGAGAATGGCAACTGGGAACGGTACAAGTAGACTATAATTTGCCTGAACGGTTTGATTTAGAATATGTAGCTGAAGATGGAACCCGTAAACGTCCAGTGATGATCCACCGAGCGCCGTTTGGTTCTCTCGAACGACTGATCGGGATTTTGATCGAACAATATGCGGGGGATTTTCCTCTGTGGTTGGCTGCCCAACAGATTCGTTTGTTACCTGTTAGTGATGAGTTTTTACCTTATACTCAAGACGTGGTACAGAAAATGCGATCGCTGGAAATTCGCGCCGAAGTCGATAGCAGCCGGGAACGCTTAGGAAAGCAAATTCGCAACGCCGAAAAAGAAAAAATCCCTGTCATGGCGGTTGTGGGTGCTAAAGAGGTTGAAGCCAATAGTCTGAGTATTCGGACTCGTGCTTCAGGGGAATTGGGAACAATCCCCGTTGATGAAGTCTGTGAACGGATGCAACAAGCGATCGCCAACTTCCAAGACTTCTAAAACAGTCGGTAAAATCCTGAGTGAATGCTGACCGATGAGAATAAATTTGATATCATCGATTTGCAAGTGATAGCAGTTGATCACGCAGTTCCCTTCTTTGAGAGAAAGGGTTTCACGAACAAACTGCTTCACCCCCGAAAATCTTTGAGACTAGACCGTTTCTTTCATCTGGAGTGCAATAGAGTGTAAGGGACATAAAATTTCTCTAAACTGGAACTTTCTCAGGTAATATTACGGTTTTTTCTGATATCCTATCGAGGGAACATCGTATTTTTAGGATAATCTTGTGCATTGAGTGAAGCTAGGGGGATCGGGTATAATAGACCTAGACGAATTAAACTAAAACAAATTAATATGAGTCCAACCAAAAAGGAAATTGAGTCTTTGTTGAAGAATTTACCCGATGATTGCTCCCTCGAAGATGTCCAATACCACCTGTATGTGATTGAAAAGTTTCGGCATGGGATCGCTGTTTTAGATACGGCTCGAAAGTTGACACAAGATGAAGCAGAAGGTTTACTGAGTAAATGGATTATCAAGTAGTTTGGTCGCCAAAAGCCTTAGATGATATTGATGCTATTGCTGCTTATATTGCCAGGGATTCTGTTTCCTATGCAGCCGCAGTGGTACAACGGATCATTGAGGTAACTCGCAAATTGAGTGACTGTGCCTTATTGGGTGATGTCGTTCAAGAGTTTGGTGATGAAACTATTCGAGAGAAATTTGCTTATACCTACCGAATTTTATATCGAGTTAAGGATGAGACGGTTACAGTTGTGGCTGTCGTTCATGGAAAACGATTATTAAAGTTATAGTTACGATCAAAACAAATCCCTCTCAAATTTAAGTCAACGAGAGGGATTTCTCATTCTTGAACTCAATTTTCAATACTCAAAGATGGGGTACTTTATTGGTACCCCTATCTCGTTTTGAATTAAATAAACCGACCTCCATTTTTGCGCCGAACCCCAATCACAGTAGGCTTAGGTGGGCCGCTAGGGTTGCCTTCAACATTACTCGGCCAGTTGCTACCTCTTGGGACTAAACGCTCTTGAAGGAAGAGATTACCATCTAAACCCAACATCGGAATAGAACGACTGAGTTTCACCCCATCACCAACCGGGGAATCTTCACCGGGATGCTGTACAGCCAGAAGCAAGGTTTCATCCTCACCCGCAGCATTTTGAATAAAGTATGGCCCGGTCATTTCACACCGTACAGGCCCATAGGCAAAAGGAATCACCTCACCCGCCATTGCTCCACTCATGGGGATGTAGAATAACCAGTTGTTGCCAAATACACCCGTTAAATTCCCTGAAGCTCCAGTTGTGGTATGATCAATCCTCCGGGCTTCGGGATTTGCCCCAATGGTAAAGCCGTTATGGTTTCCGGTAGACATATCCGTTACGCCCCAAACATTGCCCATACGGTCAAACTCTAGGTTATCAACATTGGCATAGCCAGCCCCACTCAAGGCGCCGGCTTCTCCAGCTTTGGCAATACTTGTCCAGTTAAACCGTAAAGACGCCGGATCATTGTTAACCTCAGTGAGTCTAATCAAGTCACCAGAACTTTGAGGAGCATTGACATCAGCAGTATACTTACTGACAATAAAAATCCGAGAGTCAGGATAACCATCCCCACCGGGTTCTCCGTCAGTGTAAGCAATAAACACTTCCCCAGTTAGAGGATTAACATCCATATCTTCTGGACGGGCTGTCGGGGTTCCTCCCACTAAATTCGCCGCCAGGAAAGCATCAACTAAAATAGCGCCTTGTGTGGGGTAGAAATCTGCTAACGTCTTGCCTCGATAACCAGAAAGAGCGCTGGCTTCATTCGTCAGATCAACAACAAAAGAACCACCATTTTCCGTTTGTCCGGCAATTCCTGAGCGTTTGGGTAGGCGAGTAGCACCATCTCGCAGGGCTTCTCCTCGGAACTGCAACTCTACTGATGCCAGTTCACTGGGAACATTGGGATTTGTCCGAGTTTGTAACGTTAAAGGAATCCATTCTCCTGTACCATCTGCATTGAACTTAGCAACATAAAGGGTTCCTAAGTCAAATAAGGAGCTATTTGTGATCGAGGTGGGAGATTCAACAACCCCTGCACTGACAAACTTCCAAGTATGTCCACCCCGACGGTCATCTCCCATATATCCTACTAGAGGACGACCCGGTTCTGCTCGAAATCCGATATTTTCGTGACGGAAACGACCTAAATAGGTGTGTTTACGAGGACGGAAGTTCGGATCTGCAAGGGCAACTTCCACCATCCAGCCATACTTCTCGCCAACTAAGCCAAATTCAGCCCCAGCAGTTCCTTGAATGTATCCAGTTTGAGTCCCGTTGGGCAGAACGCTTTCTTGAACACCAACAAAGAATTCTTCTGAAGCTTGGAAATTTTCTTCAGCCGAAAGAATCGTTCCCCAGGGCGTTGTACCACCAGAACAGTTGTAACCTGTGCCGATAATCCGGTTGCCTAAGCCATCAGAACTCAAGGGGAAAACTTCTGTTGCCGCAGGGCCAGTACCAATTAAATAGTTCAGATCTCCTTGACGATTTCCCCAGGAGGTGACGCCTTGATAACCATCGCTGCGTTCGGCGTTGATTCCTAAACCCGAAAGTCCGTGAATGCGTCGGTTAAAGGGATTACCGGATTCTACCACGAAGCGACCATCGGGGCCTTTTCTCATGAACAGAACTGATCCACCCAGGTTATACATGAATTCACCTAAAGTGGCTCGGTTGCGGGTGGATAAGTCTAAGCCGATTACTTCTTGAGAGACTGAACCAAATGCCGCTAAGTCGGGGTCAGTTCCTGGTGCAACGGGAGAGATGGGATAGCCGACATATTCATGGTTAACCCAGAGGAAACCTTCAGAGAAATCGCTAGACGTTGGAATAAAGCTGGTGTAGTCGCAGTTAAACCCAAAGTAGTCGTTACGATCTGGGAAGACGCGATCGCCCCAACGAGCGATGATATAATATTCAAATTCGGGTGGAAGAACGACGTCATCAAACACTTCGTAAAAGGGTAGGTTGAGGTTTTCCCCCGGTGCAAGCATTCCCATACTTGTGGGTAAAGTTCCCCCATTTCCAGAGATGGGAACAGCGCTGGGCATCTGGGTATAGGCTGTTAGGGGATGGGGTAGCTTGACAGGGGTTAAAGACCGCATTTGAGCCTGAGCTACACCGTTATTTGTACCAAACAAACCGGACTCAAGTTTAGGGGAAAGTGTAGCTGCTGCTGCACTACTACCAAAGAAAATTAGAAATTGCCGACGACTGTATTTAGACATTGAAGTTTAACTATTTTTCTCTACGGTTGGGGTAGAGAGAGGGTAGATGACCTTTCTCCACACTTACGACTCGTTAAAATGAATCAATAAAACTTATACTCTCCGGAACGGGTTCCCCAAGATGTGAAAGATAGACATAGAGAGATGTTGTTTTATTAATTGTTAGGTTGGGTGTGTCAGGTGACAATCGGTGCTAAATTTTGATTGATTCACTCAACGAATACGTCAGCCTCTAGTAGCTTATTCTTAGATGTTTAAAATCCGTTGATCAAAACGTTAACTAAAAAGTAATTAAATCAAAGTTAAAATCAGGTTAATTTAACTTCCCTATTACCCTTTTTTGTGTTCTAATCATCTCGGAACCCAGGGTCATTTTCGATCGCTTGACGACGCGGACGTGAACGGGGTTCGAGTCGAATAATATTGGGGGCGTCTGGGAGGGGAGGAGTTTGGGGAGAATTGGTTTGAGGAAGTTGAGGGCGTGGGGAAGTGGGTTGAGCCTGAGTTCTTCGAGGCGGTGAAACTGGGGAAGCAGAGGGTTGAGAACGGGTTCTGGGACTGGGAGCAGAACGAGAGGCGGACTGAGTGGGAGGGGTATTATTTCGATAACCGAGTAAAGACTGTGAAGGGGGAAAGTATCGCGTCCACTCGGAAATGTTGGTGTTGGCTTGCCATTGACTACGAGTGACTCGAGTTCTTAAAATAGGAACAGTTTGACCTGCTCGTTCACCGAGAATTATAATTGTAATTGCTTCAAGGGTTGAGTTTTCTTGAAAGGCTTGTTCGATAGATTGTTTAGTTAAAATTTCTGCTCTTTGGACTAGGACTTGATAGGATGAAGTGTTAGCATCAATGGTGAAATGACGTTCATTGACTCGAGCAACAGCAATCGAACTCCAGAACCAAAAACTACTGAGGGTAAAAAAACTAATCTTCAATAAGTGATTAAAAATCCACATGGAACTGCTGAATATTTTACAATGTCAAACAGAATGACAATAGCAACTCAATATTAAGTCTGTGTTAAACTAGAGTTAAGTTCAGGGTGTATCTGGTAACGGATGAGTTGATTGTTAGTTTTCTGGGTTGATTCTTCGGAAACGGATGGGTTAACTCTAAGTCAAACGGATGAATGGATGAAGACATTGATTTTTCAGATTGTCCAGAGATTACGCCGGAAATGTTTGCAAAGGCTATAGTCCAAAAACGTTCACCTGTAGAAGAAGCTAAAACTCAAGTTACACTCCAAATTGACAGTCATGTATGGGATTGGTTTAAGTCTCAAAACAGGACTATCAAAAACAAATCAATCAATTACTACGAGCTTATATGGAAACACATCAATAGGGATAAGATTAGTTATTGTTGTCTTTTAAGCTCATAATTAGACAAGAAATAGATGAAAGATGGCTATCTAATTTAGTGAATAATTCGGAGCAATAATTAACAACTATTCATCTAAAATTATAAGTTATACCGCTTAAGTTACTGGTTAGAGTAGGGAGTTTTAGATGGAATATTTACCTGATTTATCAAAATTACCGATTCCCCAGGATGACGGGGCGTGTAATCACCTGTTGGGTGAGAGATTACCTCAATTAACACTCACTTCTACTGGCGGTAATCAATTAGACTTATCAACTCTTTTGGGAAAGGTTGTTTTTTACTGTTATCCCATGACGAAGCAACCTAACGTACCCATACCCGATGGATGGGAACAGATACCAGGCGCTGCGGGTTGTACTTGGCAATCTTGTGCTTTTCGGGATTATCATGCTGAATTACAAACTCTGGGAGTTCAGGTATACGGACTTAGTACACAAGACTCATCATACCAACAAGAAGCAGTTGAACGACTGCACTTGCCCTTTGAACTTCTCAGCGATGCAGATTTTCTGCTCACAACTTCATTAAAATTACCTACCTTTGAAGTAGAGGGCAAGCGATTAATTAAGCGACTCACCCTAATTGCAGATGGGGGAACAATTGTTAAAGTCTTTTATCCTGTTTTCCCACCCGACAAAAACGCACAAGAAGTCATGGAATGGGTCGTGCAGAATACTGTCTAAAGCAGAATGGAAGCCCATCAATAACAATAAGCTAAGTTAATATTGTGTTTGAAGTCGGCTAAAATCAGAGTGATTCCTACTACCGGATAACTGACATGGCAACCGCAGCGCGTGTTATTCAGAGTGACCCTAATATGTTAGGTGGAACCCCTATTTTGGTTGGAACTCGTGTACCCATGAAAACTTTGCTTGATTATCTCCAAGCAGGTGATTCACTCGATGAATTTTTAGATCATTTTCCCAGTGTTAAGCGCTCTCAAGCGATCGCAGCCCTTGAATTAGCAAAGGAAATGCTGACAGTTTGACGACCTTTGAAAAACAAGATGTTACAATATCCGAAATCCCTTTGCCAACAAACGTTTATGCTGTGGCAACCCATAGAAGATTTACCTTCAACCTGGAAAAATCTAGCAAGTTCTGAATTGCCACCCCTAGTGACTGTTTGGAATGAGCAAGCAGATCGTCTGCGTCAATCTGGAGAGTTCCAAGCTTTCAGTGAGAAACTGCGTAGAGAAATAGCCATTGAAACTGGAATCATTGAGCGTTTATATACAATAGATCGCGGTATTACTCGTTTGTTAATTGAACAGGGAATTAACGAGGCATTAATTCCTCATGGAGCTACAGATCGTCCAGTTAAACAGGTGGTTTCCCTTATTAAAGATCAAGAGTCTGCAATTGAAGGTCTATTTGACTTTGTAGGTGGACAAAGAACACTATCAACTTTCTATATCAAGCAGTTACATCAACTGTTAACTCAGAGTCAGAATAGTACAGAAGCTTTAGACTCACTGACAGGAAATATATTTCGTGTTTCTTTAATACAAGGCGACTGGAAACGTCAACCTAATAATCCTTTGCGACCAGATGGTTCTGTTCACGAATATTGTCCTCCTGAACAGGTTGCATCTGAGATGGATAGACTAATTACATTACATCATCAACATCGTGATCAAAAAATTCCTCCTGAGATTGAAGCTGCATGGTTACATCATCGATTTACTCAAATTCATCCCTTTCAAGATGGAAATGGTCGTGTAGCTCGGTGTTTAGCTAGTTTAGTATTTATCCAAGCCAGTTGGTTTCCTTTGGTTCTTACTCGTGATGATCGAGCAGTCTATATAGCTGCTTTGGAAGAAGCAGATCAAGGTAATCTATCCAGTCTCATTAATCTATTTGCCAAAAGTCAAAAGCAAGCTTTTTTAAGAAGTCTAGGGCTGTCAGAACAAGTTTTATCAGAGGCACGACGAACTCAAGTTATCATTTCTTCTATTGCTGAAAAATTAAAGCGAAATCAGTCAGCATCAATTCAAGAAAGGTGTAAGAAAGCAGAAAGCTTTGCTTCAAGTTTGTTTGATATAGCTGTTAATCGCCTAGAAGATGTTGCTGATGAAATTAAGCTATCTGTTCAGAATTTTATAGATGACACACAGGTTTTTACGATTTCTGCCCCTGTTGGCGATTCTCGCTCATATTACCATCGTTACCAAGTTGTAGAAACAGCTAAACAGTTGGGGTACTTTGCCAATATTCGGAACTACCACACTTGGATTCAATTAGTTATTAATGTAGAAACATCAACAACACTTCTTCTCTCATTTCATGTTCTAGGACATGAATACCGGGGATTACTTGTTTGTACTGCCTGTGCTTATCATAGGGATGATTCTGAAGAAGGTGAGCGGAATATTAGTGAGATTCAGTCTTTAACAGATTCTCCGTTTCAGTTTTCTTATGCAGATGAAGAAGATAATTTGGTAGAACGTTTCAAGCAGTGGTTAGAAGACATAATAGTAACGGGTTTAGAGTATTGGAATAAAAGTATTTGAGGGAGAGTTTGGAACAGTGGATAGGCAAACGCTGCTTGATTTAAAAATATTACTTATTTCTTGGAATTCTATTTTTTTAAAATATCTGTAAGGGTTGGATAAGAGGGTTTAATATCAAAAACAGAAGGATTAACAGGGTTTTCGTAGGTAAAATAACGATAATTTACACAAAATCTATCCCAATCTGCCATTTGAATTTTAAACACTTTTATGATAATATTGGTGAGCCCGGGAGATAAATTAAAGCGAAAATAGATGTTTTTACGATAAAGTATACAAATTTCTTCGACGGTTTCGTTAACAGTAATAGCCGAATTTCCTAAAATAATCTGTTCGGTTTCGGATGAATTGGGAGGATGATTAACAAAATAATAAACAACTTTAGCGATATCTTCGGCGTGGATAAAATGAAACCCTCCATCCGCTTTTAACCAGCGAATTAAATCTAGCCATTTGATCACATCGGGTAAACCTGAAGATAGATGAGAATAGGGTTTATTTGTATCTCCTCCAAATACAAAAGTTGGGAATAATACTCTTAAAGGCGGTAACGTTTGTTTCAGGTTTAATAATTGATGCAAACATTCATATTTTGAACGAACATAATCAGTTCCAATTTCTCCAGCTTCTTTTAACATTTGATTATCTCGACCTAACACACTCGCCGTTGAAAAGTAGAGAATTTGTTCACAAACTTCTGGGTTGAGAGATTGAATTAACCGCAAGCTACTATTAACATTGACCTCAAAAACTTCTTCAATTCCTCCCCAAGATGTCGCCGCTAAAATTGCAATATTAATAGTGGGTAAAAGTTCGCTATATTGTTCAATATTTCGTAAATCAGCTTGAATGATAAAAATACCTGAACGGGCTGTATAATTAAACCCTAACTTATCCGGGTTCCGAACCAAAAAATACAATTCATAATCCGTTTGTTGAATTAAAATTTCTGCAATATAGTGACCAATACAGCCACTCGCCCCTGTGATTAAAATTCGTTTAGTCATAGAAGAAATAAAAGAATAAACGGATAGATTTTAGACTCAACTCGAAAATGCTACCCGTCATTCTTCAGCCTGTTCAACTTAAACGGGAACTGCTAACAATTGGTCTGCTTGTTTCGCAGTTTCAAAGAAATAGGCAACATTTTCTTCGGGGGTTTTTTGCAAAACGCCATGTCCGAGATTGAGGATATGACCGCGATTTCCGGCTTTTTGAATCGTTTCTAAAATGCGATCGCGAATCAGTTGTTTTGACCCAAATAAAACGCAGGGATCAATATTTCCTTGAACTCCCAGATGATGACCGATGCGACTTCTCGCTTCTGCCATATCTACAGTCCAGTCTACACTAATCATATCAACGCCGGATTTTGACATCCGTTCTAAGATTCCCGAACTCCCATTAATATACAAAATCATCGGTGTATCGGGGTGGGTTTGTTTCACCTGATCAACCACTCGTTTTTGATAGGGTAACGCAAACGTTTCGTAATCTTGGGGTGTTAATTGACCCGCCCAAGAGTCAAACATTTGGACAATTTGGGCGCCAGAATCTATCTGATAACGGACATAAACCGCAATGGAATCTGCTAATTTTCCGAGGAATTGATGCAGCATTTCCGGTTCAGAAAATGCCATACTTTTAATAACGGTGTAATCCTTAGAACTTTTCCCTTCAATGGCATAAGCGGCTAACGTCCAAGGCGCACCAACAAACCCTAAAACTGCGGCGTTATTTCCCACTTCTTGACGCAACGTTTGTAAAATCTCGCGAATAAACGGTAGAGATTCTTCCGGTTGGAGGGGATAAAGTTGTTCAATTTGAGATAAACTGCGGATAGGCGGATCAATAATCGGCCCTTTGCTTTCGATAATATCAAAATTAATCCCCATTCCCGGTAAAGGAGTGAGAATATCGGAAAACAGAATCACACCATCGGGAGCAAAAGCGCGATAGGGTTGTAGAGAGATTTCAACAGCGATGTCAGTTTTTTCGGAGCGATCGCGAAAAGAGGGGTATTGGTCGCGTAAGTCTCGATAGGCTTTCATGTAGCGTCCTGCCTGTCGCATCATCCACACGGGAGGGCGGTCTAAAACTTCTCCACGCGCAGCCCGCAACAGATAGGGGATTGGGGTCGATTCACTCATTTCAACTTCACTTTACTTTATATTAATGATTTTGAATGCTTCTATCTAGAGTATCACCCGATGCGATCGCAATTTGATCCAATTCTGGAAACACCGAGCGACAATCTGAGCAATAGCAGACCGTAAGCGCATTTCTCCGAGGTTATCCGCTAAGTAACATTTTATTTCAATCTGATCATTTCAATCTGAACAATTGGTCTGATGCGACTTGACCGATTGTCTGTTGTTCATCGGATTGGAATATTTTTAGCAAGATGGGAGAAAATACTCAAACCACTGCATCAAAGATGTCAATCGATGTCTTTAGTATTTTATCACAAAATAGATACACTGCGATCGCGCTCGAAATCTGATCAAAATCTACCTGCTGAGGGTAGAATTACTCTCAAATTTCTTCTATTTTTTAGATAGATATCGAACAAAAACTGTAACTTGAGAAGGATGTAAAAGCGATTGAGTTTAGAGACGATAGAAATGAAATTTCAATAAAAAAGAGGTTTATCAGATGACAGTCGCAAGAGAACGGACTGGTATTTATCAACGCGCTGTAGGGGTTTTCAGAGATCGCCAGGGTATCGAGAGAGCCATTCAAAGATTTAAAGATGTTAACTACGATATGGATCGAGTTTCCTTAATTGCTCGTAACATTGATGATGTTAGAGGAGCAGAGGAAATTAGAGATCATGCAGAAGGAAACGAAGCCGCAGAAGGGGCAGGAATTGGTGCGGTAACAGGTACCCTTTTCGGTGGTGTTACAGGTTTATTGATTGGTTTGGGTACATTAGCCATTCCCGGAATTGGGCCAGCACTGGTTGCAGGAGAACTCGCCGCATTAGGAACAACCGCAGCAGGCGCAGGAGTTGGTGCTTTGACAGGAGGACTGGTGGGAGCATTAACCGGAATGGGAATTCCTGAAGAACGGGCTAAAGTTTATGAAGGTAGTGTTAAAGCAGGTGAATATTTGTTGATGGTGAGTGGGACTGGCGATCAATTAAATCAAGCTGAATCTATTATGCGTGATTGTGGAATTCGTGAGTTTGGTGTGTATGATGCGCCGGATCTCCATGATGGAACCAGTCGCCATCCTCGTTTAAATTAGAAATCAAAAATCACTCAATGGGGAAATCTTGATGAATGATCTTTGAAAAATTGAGTTTCGAGTTTATTCTTCAGAATTCCCCTTTTTTTTTGAAATTTCAAACGTCGGAATTCTAATGAACTTCGGCGTTTGACAACTTTGTAAACGGGAAAAAATAGCCTGGCTAAGATTGGGTGTACAATTCATCAATAAACTTCCCCGTTGAGTCGGAACACAGTTGACATTAAATTCCCAAAGCGGCTGATCGGTTTTCTGCTTTAAGCCTTTGATCTGAATCTCTTGAGAAACTGAGCCGCCCGATACGAGTGCGGGTAAATGTCCGGGATGCGCCTGTAAATCAAAGGTTAATTCTTCGTAGGATTTCCAACTGTGAGCAACTTTCCAGTTGACCGCTTGAGCAAAATGTTCAAATGATTCTGATCTACTGAACTCTGAACTTTGGCGGTGTTGAACATTCATCCAAATTTGCTGCTGAGTTGTGAAGCTAAATTTTCCTTGAGTATATTGATGCCAAAGTTCATCAATTTTGAGTAAATCTTCACAAGGGAATTTAGCAATATCCGCTTCCGTTAAATAAACCGATTCCGAAAGTTGGTCAGGATATTTTTTAAGCGCAATCAACATCATCCGATAGGTGAGTCGGTCTGCTTTCAGAAAAGCACCCGCTGCCAACAGTTTGGAGAGCCGTTCATAGTCGGGTTTCTTATTTTGATCACGATGTTCAGAAACTATCGCCGTTCTCGCCATACCAATTCCCAGAGAAGCGAGCGCACTGATAACCCCTAATAGAATAATCATTTGTTCTCGGTTGAGCATCAATCCTATTCAAAATGGTCTATTCATGTTCTCGATCCCCCGATAGTTTATTCCCATCTCAGAATCCTGTTGATTTTAACAAAAAAGAGTTCAATGGGTCAGCACCGGGGAAAATGAGTTGCGATCATTAACCAGGACAGGGTACACGCTTTTGTTGAACAATCTCAGCATACAACTGTTCCATTTGCGTGATATTGCGACTGAGTGTATATCGATCTAAAACTCGTTGACGCGCCTTACACCCTAAAAGAGTTGCCAACTCGGGATGATCTCGAAATAGGGGTAATAACGTTCTCAACTGAGTCGCTACTGCTTGGGTTTCTAATACCACTCCAGCCCCTCCGTCTAACACTTCACCATCCGCCCCTGCATTTGTCGCAATACAGGCCACACCACAGGCCATGGCTTCGAGTAAAGACAGCGATAACCCCTCGACTAAAGAGGGTAAAATAAACACATCAGCCCCCCGTAAAATCTCAATGCGTTGGTCTTCATCCCCCACAAACCCCAGCCAGATCACCCCATCTTCCAACCCATAATACATCTGTAATGAGGTGGCGAGCGGCCCATCTCCCACAATCACTAACAGAGAATCTCGCCCCATATCTAACTTTTTCCAGGCTTTGAGGAGAGACTCGACATTTTTTTCAGGGGCGATGCGACCTTGATAGACAAATACCCGTTCTGTTTTCAGTTGAGATTTCAGGCGAGACGGACCCGGGGAATATTTCAGTTCATCCACGCCATTGGGAATGACCACAACTTTTCGTTCTGCAACACCCAACCGAACTAATAAATCTCGTTGAATATGGGAAAAGACAATTACACTATCGTAATGGGCGAGAAAAGGGGCATAAATTTGATACATCAGGTGTTGGGTACCCGACGTTAAATTCCGCAGTTTACGATCAAATGGCGGATGAAAAGTCGCCACCAACGGGAGATTCAGTTCTTCGCAGATTTCAGGAAGCACAAAATCAAGGGGAGATAGCGTTAACGACGCATGAACTAAGTCCGGTTGCAATTGTCGTAACGACTGCATTAAGACTTTACTCGATTTAAACGTGGGAATGGTATAAATTTGAGATTTATACAGACAGGGTAAAGGAACTTCCTGAGTCATCACAGGCGGGGTTCCTGTCTCGCCTAAAGACCAGTTTTGAGTCCCAATTTTCCATTTGCCATTTTCTACCGGCCATTCTTCTCGACGTTCAGTTTGAGACAGTTCGGAGGCAAAATGGAGGAAACTCACTTGATATCCTCGGTCTAATAAGCTATTGGTGATTTCTCTCGAATAGGTAACATTCCCACAAAACGGTGATTTTTTTCCAAGCCAAGCTATATGCACAGGTCAATTCGTATTTTATTCGTTGGTTTTGGATGAATTTACCACGAATAAGCGATTACACGTCGAAATTCACCGATTAATCCTTCCCGAGGGGGAGGACATACTGTTTACAGTCACCCGTGAAGACACTGCCTATTCCCTGTCCCTTTAGGGCGGGGAGTGTCAACCTTCTTGTCTGGAGATGTACCAGGTTAAAACACCGCCAACCGTTGCCATTGTTGCTAAACCGATGAAAACTGTTGATAGTCCTAGATAGGTTTCTGCAATTCCGGCTAAGGCTAGGGGTAAACTCAAAGCAATATTAACGGCGTTATTTTGTAAACCAAAGACTTTTCCTCGCATTTCTTCCGGGGTTTCGGCTTGGATGGTGGTTTGCATCGGGATACCAATGACTGAGGCACAAAAACCTAATAGTATAATTAATACAAAAGCTGAGATTAATTGTTGACCCAATACTGCTAAACCCATCAAACAACTGGCTAACCCAATTGAACCCATTAAGGCAAGCTGAATATGAGAAAATCGATGGCCGAGATGACCTAACAGAGCGGCTCCAACCCCCATCCCAATACCCGCAGCAGCCAGTAAAAAGCCAAATTGGGATGATTTTAGGGCAGGGATAATCTCGGCTAAACGAACCGCTAAAACGGCAAGAGCGGCGAAGATACTGAATAATATAATTAATTGAATGAGGGCATTACGAACTTTATGATGGTTACTCAGGTAGTTGATTCCATCCCGTAAATCTTCTAAAATATGGGGGCTTTCTTGTTGGTTAAAGTCTCTTTTTTCTCCCAGTTTCAGTCCCATTAATAGTAAACCTGCGATCGCATAAGCGCCCCCAACGATTAATTCTTTGGCGATACCGAGTCCCCAACCCACCCTTTGAAAAAATAAATCAGCGATCGCTAATAAAGGTTCTCCGACTGCAAAGCCAATAATCACTGAGGCCATCATTGTTGTGGTATACAGTGAGTTGGCTGATAATAAATGATTTCGTTTAACAATTAAAGGAATTGCTGTTTGTTCGGCAGGAGCAAAAAACTGGGTTAAAGTTGAGACTAAAAATGTAATGCTGAGTAACAGGCAAAACCCTAATGGTAAGGGGCCTATGCTCATGTTATTAGAAAGCCAAAGCAGCCCAGGAAGCAGCAAAACAAACCCCCCTCGCAGAAGATTTGTTAACACTAAAACGGCTTTTTTCGGCCATCGATCTACATAAACTCCTGCGGCTGCACCAAATAAAACGGCTGGAATAGTAAAGGCAATCATTACGGCGGAAACCCAACCGCTAATGGTTTGATCGGGTTGCTGAAAGCGGGTAGAAATTACAGCAATCATCAACACCAGATAGACTTTATCTGCGAGTTGAGAAAAGATTTGTCCACTCCAGAGAATCAAGAAGTTTTGATTTTTTAGGACTGGTAAAAATCCCCGTTCTTCTTGAGTTAGCATATCTGAGGTTTCAGAGGACTGGCTTTCAATAAAATCAGAAGTTGATTGTGCAGAATTACTTTTACAGCCATTGCTTCTATTTGGAGTGAAGGAAATTTCTGAAACGGGTGTCTCATCTAGATAACCATTTTTAACCTCTTTACTGAGGTGAGATTTTTGTTCTGAAGGTGATTTTTTTTCGGGATTTAGCGATCGCATTATGTTTATATCTCTAACAGCATCAAACAATGGGTTGATTAGGTTGAATCAGACTCTATCGAGGGATTTACAGACAATCAAGACTATTCACTTAATATTTTTACGGGTTAATGATGGGTAATCCTTTAGTTGGTTTCCCTCATTTTAATAAACTCAAACCCATTGTTGAGTATTCAGGTTGAACTCTAGAAAATTCAATTTTCCTAGACCTCAAAATGAATCCCTCAGTTGAAAGGGTTCAACATAAGTGTCAATTAACGTCGCAGATTGAATAGCACGCCCTAATTGATACTCTGCATATCGCCGTAAAAGACGTTCAACCGATACCCAATCCGACAGAGGAACATTTAGATCAGATGACCCATCAGCCCTTTGTTGAGACTTCAGCCCAGATTTTAACTGATCACTCAATTGAGGGTGAGCTAATCCCTGCAAAATCGCTAACTGAACTGCACTTAGTTTAACATGATAGCTACCCCCAAAAGCTCTAGCTGTCCCTGGGCGATGGCGATCGCTTGTTTTCGCAATGGGTTTATTCGCGTCTGGACTAATGGTTCCCCCTGCATCGAGGCTAAACCCTACTCCCCAATGAGGATCGCTAAAATTAGCGACGAGGGGACGTTGAGTGATACAACACTGTTGTACTTGGGGAGCAATTCCTGTCCAAGCCAAAAGGTGAAACATTCCCTGGGTTAGATAAGCAATAATAGCGGTAATATTTTCTATGTCTGAGGTATTGGATAAATCCTCCAGTCGTTCTAAATGTTCATTAAACAGTAAAAAGAGTTCTTCTTGGGGTTGATCACTGAGGGCGACTAATAAAATTAATTCTGATAAATATTGACTCGCGGCGAGTTTACCCAGATTTTGAGTTAAACCCCCATAGGATTTTATCATTTCTGCTTGGGTAATTCGATCAAGCGATCGCCCTTTTGATAACAGCAGTTCATTCACCACAAACAACTCACAACGCCCCCCCAATTTCGATCTCGGTTTGCGAGTTCCCGGGGCGACGGCGCGAATTAAACCATATTCTGGGGTTAAAATAGTTAAAATGCGATCAGATTCTCCTAAAGGAACTCCCTTGAGATTAATTCCAGTAGCACTATAGGTTCGACTCATGGTTGCTTAATTATTGTTATCCGTTTCATCTCGTTGAGAGAGTAAATAAAGACCGCGAGACGTTCCTAAACGATTAGCGCCTGCTAAGATTAAATCTGAGGCTTGTTCATAGGTAGTAATTCCACCAGAAGCTTTAATCCCAATTCGTCCTTTGGTAATATTTTTCAGCAAACGCACATCGTGAACGGTTGCTCCCCCATATAAGCCTGTACTGGTTTTGAGAAAAGCAACTCCCGCATCCATTAAAACTTCGGCCGCGAATTGTTTTTCTGCATCTGTTAAAAGTGCCGTTTCCAGAATGGCTTTAACCGTTTGATCGGTTTGTTCACAAATTTCCGCAATTTCTCGATACAGTTCCTCCGATTTTCCCATTTTTACCCAACTCAAATTAATCACAATATCTAATTCTGTCGCCCCATTTTCAACCGCTTCTAAGCTTTCATACAGTTTCACCGCAGAAGTGGTTGCACCACTGGGAAACCCAATCACGGTACAAACCTTTGGGGACTGACCCTGTAATTTATCCGCTACTTGACGCACATAACTCGGATAAACACAAACCCCCGCAAACTTATATCGTAGTGCTTCTTCACAACACTGATCGATTTGCTGAGGAGTCGCCGCAGGATTTAGTAATGTATGATCGATAAAAGGCGCGATATCAATATCTAGATCAGATTGACTTCCCATCGGTTAAACCCCCTTGTTACTGTAATGACTTGAAATCGGCTAAGGCGATCGCAAAAATTGAACCACTGTAGGAATCCCCGCATCTCATCCTAACAAATAGGCAATTTCCGTTATGATAACGATAATCTGGTTCAAGTCTTGACTAGCCGATGGGGATATCCGATACTGACTCACTTAGCCTCTCTCTTGGCTTGGTGAAAACGCTCCAGAATTCCTAAAACAAAGGTTTCGCCATCTAAGCCTTCGTCCCTATCCATTTCTAAGGCGGCAGATTGTACTTTAGCACGGGTTTCGGTGAGCCAATCTTGGTACTCATTTTGCAATTTTTCTAGCAATTTAAACGCTGCATTCACCACTTCATCAGGATGGCTAAAATTGCCCTGGGCTAACTGGGCAGCGATAAACGCCTCTTGTTGCTTGTTTAAGGTAATTTGCATCACTTTCTCCAGAAACCTGCTTGCTCGCCATTATAGCTGTCGGGTAGGTCATTCGGATGCAAGTCAAGAAAGGGGTTTCTTGCCCCCCACCCACATCTCAGGCAATGAATTATGCAAGACCCCTCTATTGTTTACAGAGACTTAGGCTTAACCTCAAATTCCATCTGGGAACGGTAAAAACACACATCAAATTCCATAAAAAAGTTTGTCTGTCCTAGAATCAGAGATGTATCGAGGTTTTTTGTCCAAGCAAACACCAACTGAATCGGTGGAATATCGCCAATTTGAACCATTGCCAACAAAGGTATCGCGGGTTGCTTTCCTAAATTACCAGTTAGTTGAATGATTGCCTGGTTGTTTTCCCAGACAGCCCCTAATTGTTCTCCCATCTCATAGGGCATGACGTTTACCGTTGCACCACTATCAACTAATCCAAGGGCTTCAACCGTATGACCCTCTCGCCGAATAATTATGGGGATTCGCGGCAGGCTATCAAATTCGTTTTGGGATGAATCAGTGGTAGAGTAAGGAAATCGCATTGTCATTAAGCATCATTACTGGACTCTATGACCTGCATCAGAATCGCTCCCGCCCCAAAACTATTGTATGGGGTGGGTAAATTATAGGCTTTACCGGGTTCTAAAGGGGCAATTTTTTCTCGTGATTCCATTTCTTCAGCCAACAAGCGAATCAGTTTAATTTTGTCAAGGGGTGAAAGTTGTTTAATGGCTGGGAGTAGTTCTGTAAGTGTCATCATAAATTGAAAAAGGAGTGATTTTGACACTGGGTTAGGTGGGACAGTTCTCATTTTATCGCACGTTTCAGCCAGAACCACCCCTTCCCACCCACATCCCAGGAACCCGGTTGCTGCCATAACCTTTGCCTCGTCACCCCAATCGGGTTAAGAAACCCCCTTTCTCAACCCCTCAACCCCTCCAACCGCAGAAAATATACCCGCCCCAACCCATCCCCCGCCACCACCGTCACCCCATCCCCGATAAAGGTTGCTAACACATCCCCCGTCTCCAAATCCCACTGTTTCAGGGTGTTATCATA
>JBJHBL010000065.1:0-1810 GCA_050485465.1 Limnoraphis sp.
CTTCTAGGGTGATCATCTCGGGAGTCGAAATAGAGGGCTGAAAATCGTATTGTTGTACACTACGAGTCGCAACAGAATCCGGTGGAATATCAGTCACATCATAAAGATGCAATTGAAACTGATCTCCGCCTTGAGCGATCGCATTTTCCTGTTCACGATCAGCCACTTCCCAATAAACATTTGCAGTACAATTATCAGTGGAACAGAGCGTCACATGACTGGCTGTCAGCGAACTCCGACGAGACGCCCCAGCCCCTGTTAATCCCTGATTTGGGCTAACTCCCACCTCTGTTGTCAGATCAGCACGAGGAATCTGAACCGACTCTGAACGAGCCAACATCAACCATTCACCCGCATCGGTTAGATAACCTATTTCTGTTAAATAATCACGGTTGCCTTCTAGTTCTAAATGCCAATCCGAAGTAGATTCATCCAACTCCCACTGTTGAATCATTGTACTGAGTGTTTCATCAATACTAAGATCACTCACATCAACATCCGTGACATCATAAACCCGAAGTTGCAGTTGCTTTCCACCTTGTTGTTTAGCTTGGTTTTTAGCTGCGTCGCCAATTTCCCAATGAGTATCAATCGTTTCATTGTCACCAGGGGTTAATGTTAAACGACTCCCCAGGGAGATTAAAGAAGGAATTGCCCCTGCAACTAACCCCGCACCGACTAACCCTGCATCCTCTGTGGACAGATTAGCAGAAATACGAACAGATTCCGAACGAGCCAACATCAACCATTGACCTTCATCGGTGACATAACCAATTTCTGCGAGATAATCACAATTACAGTCTAAAACAGGAACCCGTCGGTATTGCGTTGATTCTTCACATTCATATCTGCGAACACGATGAGCAGGTTGAGTATCGAGATCAATATCGGTAACATCATAAATTCGCAGTTGCATCTGCCGTCCTCCCTGCTGTTTAGCGGCGATTTTCGCGGCATCTGGCACATCCCAAGCCACATCTGCGGCTTGATCTTCTTCTGATTTGAGGTTTAAAGTAATCTGACTCCCAAACGAAGAAAGCAGAGGAAGGATGGCAGCATCGCCTGCATCTATTCCGCTCAGATTCGGAGTCTCTTCAGCAATGGTAGTATTAGATGCTGGTATTTGCACTCGGTTAGAACGAGTCAACATCAACCACTGATCATCATTGGTAACATAACCAATTTCTGCTAGGTAGTCTCTATTTGCTTCTAGGTTAGGAATAGCTTGCTCTTGTACAGACTCATCAAGATCATATTTCTCAACACGGTGCGCCGACTGCTGATCGGGATCTTCAATATCGGTGACATCGTAAACTCGGAGTTGGGGTTGTTGTCCTCCGTTTTCTTTGGCAAACTCTTTGTCTGTATCAGTGATCAGCCAATAGGCATAGACATCTTGACCATCGCCAGGTGCTAGGGTAATTCGACTACTGGGTATTCGTTCTCCCCACCAAGCTGCGGCTTCTGTTGCTAATTCTGTTCGTTCAATAGCCTCTAAACCGGGAGGTGTTAAACCTGTATTTTCAGCACTCGGGGTTGCTGTAACTGGGGGTGGTGTTTGAATGTCTTGGGATGTTGTTTCGGTTACTGTAACTGGGGGTGGTGTTTGAATGTCTTGGGATGTTGTTTCGGTTACTGTAACTGGGGGTGGTGTTTGAATGTCTTGGGATGTTGTTTCGGTTGCTGTAACTGGGGGTGGTGTTTGAATGTCTTGGGATGTTGTTTCGGTTACTGTAACTGGGGGTGGTGTTTGAATGTCTTGGGATGTTGTTTCGGTTACTGTAACTGGGGGTGGTGTTTGAATGTCTTG
>JBJHBL010000065.1:1910-35023 GCA_050485465.1 Limnoraphis sp.
TGTTTGAATGTCTTGGGATGTTGTTTCGGTTACTGTAACTGGGGGTGGTGTTTGAATGTCTTGGGATGTTGTTTCGGTTACTGTAACTGGGGGTGGTGTTTGAATGTCTTGGGATGTTGTTTCGGTTGCTGTAACTGGGGGTGGTGTTTGAGTTTCTTGGGATGTTGTTTCGGTTGCTGTAACTGTCTCGTCGTCTCTAATGGGTTCTCCTTTATCCCCTTTGAATAACCACCAAATTAACCCTCCTAACAGGGGAATTCCCAGCAGTAAGAGTATCCAGCCGGGAAAATCGCCTTCTTGTTGTTGTTCGTCTTCTGGAACCGTCGTCGGAACCTGGGCTATTTTTCCAGAAGTGGTCGTCACAACCCCCGCTTCCCCTACAATTAATTCTCCAGTTTCCCTATCGGCGATAATTTTTTGACTGGGTTCAAAGGTGGGTTTACTCTCAAAAGTTTCGGGTAAAATTAGAGTCCGATTTTGTTCTTCTGAAAGATTAACTTCTAATGATTGCGCGAAAGCAGATTGACTGAGAAATGATGCGACAGAAACAGTCAGAAGTTCAGGAGTAGATGCTAAAGCGATTAGCACCACTGGTATTGGAAGTAATGCTTGACGAGACCGAGACATAGTTTTTGAATTTTAAATTAAATTAACAACCGTTTGGGGGATAAAATTGAATATTTTTTGGCTACAGATTTGAAAAGACCTAACATTTTTTGGTCTTCTGTGAGTGGTTTTCTCTACTGTACAAAATTCCTTTATTTGAATCAAAAAAACAAAAAAAAGTATTATTACAAGCCTATTTTTACTCGAATAATGGCTTATAGAAAATGTTTTTTTTCTAATCTAATCCATTATTAAAAACTGCATATCCTCTACAGCAGAGATGTGTTGGGTTGAACAAAAGTTTAGGCAATAATCCCAACCTGACGGAGAATAAAAAACAGAATGGAGTTCACAAAACTCAGAGAAATTGCCCCTAATACTGCACTAATGATTCCATGACGGAGCCTAAAGCCTTCCACTAACCAAGCCGCCAAACCAAATACAATAATACTTCCAATTAAGGGAATTAACCCAATACTAACAATGGCATTAAACGTTCTAAACCAATTTGGAAAAATTCCATAGATTGAATTAAAAGCCCCAATAATTGCGCCTGCAACTAACGCGATTGTTGGGTGATCGACTTCAACCCCTATCGGCAATTTAGAGATGATTAATAAGCTCACTGCTAATACAACAACAGAAATCAAAAAACCAACCATTGAACTTCTCCCCTGTCTACTAATATTTGACTTTTAGTTCATTTTCAGAGTTCGGGCTGTCTCTCGAAGTTAACTTCAGTTTGCACAGCCTATTCACTCAGAATATACTATAAAAGCTTCTGATTGGATAGCTTTTTCGGAGAATAGTCTTTTCAGTCGCCCATCACGGGTCATAGGGTTTGTACGGGAAGCAGATCGGGTTGATAACGAATATTCGCCTCTTTGAACCGACGCAACGCCTCACCTAAGCGATCGCAGTCTGCTATTAAACTCACCCTCACATAGCCTTCTCCTCCGCTTCCAAAGGCATTCCCTGGCGTTAATACCACTCCCGTTTGTTGTAAGACAGATAAAGCAAAATCTGTTGAACTCATGTCCGGCGGACAAGGGACCCAAAGATACATTGTCGCTAAGGGTTTCGGAACTGTCCAACCCAGTTCAGCGAGTCCATTGATCAGAAAATCTCGCCGTTTTTGATAACGATTTTGAACGTCTGTAATATAAGAATCCGGCAAATTCAACGCCGTTTCTGCTGCGGTTTGTAACGCCGCAAATAACCCATAATCTAAATTCGTTTTTAACGTTCTTAACCCTTGAATAATTGTAGAATTTCCGACAACAAATCCTACACGCCACCCCGCCATATTATAAGTTTTTGACAAGGTATGAAACTCAACGCCGATTTCTTTCCCGCCCGGAATTTCTAGTAAACTGGTGGGTTGATAGCCATCAAAGGCGAGTTCAGCGTAACATAAATCGTGAACTAAAAGAATTTGATATTTATGAGCAAAAGCAACAATTTCTTCAAAAAATTCTCGCGGTGCCGTTGCGCCTGTCGGGTTACTGGGATAATTAAAAAACAGAACTTTTGCCTGTTCTGCAACGTGATCGGGAATACTGCCTAAATCAATTAACCAGTCATTCTCCGGCTTTAAAAGTATACTATGAATTTTCCCCCCAGCAATTAACGGCCCTCGAAAATGGGCAGGATAAGCGGGATTTGGGGCTAAAACGACATCCCCCGGATTAATATAAGCTAAGGCTAAATGGGTTAACCCTTCCTTTGAACCCAACAAGGGTAACGCCTCACTATTGGGATCGAGTTTGACATCATAGCGCCGCAAATACCATTGGGTAATGGCTTTCCGAAAATTCGCCGTTCCCTCAAAGGGTGGATAACCATGATTATCCGCAATATGTAGGGCGTGTTTCGCCGCTTCGATCACCGGTTCCGGGGCGGGGCCACCGGGATTCCCCATTCCTAAATCAATTAAATCTAAGCCTTGTTCACGGGCGCGAACTTTTAATTCATCCAAACGCGCAAACACATAAGGCGGAAGTTGCATGACCCGATCTGCGGGGTTGATCCAATCCAAAGTCATCGGTTAATTTTACAAGTATTGAGTGAGGTTTTAGGTTGGCAAATTCTACTAATTTTTTATCCCCCCTTGCCTTAACATGGCGCAGCCGAGGGGATGAATTTTTAGGCTTTGATTTTGGCTTCTCCAATGGGTGCTGTTGTTGAAACCATCGCCGCCATTAACTGTTCAGCAACGACATGAAAGGGTAGTCTATGAATATCAGAATTTTCATTACAAGCCAATTCTGCCGCTTGTTTTAATTCGGTTAAGGTCACATTTTCTAAGCCCAAATGGTTTAAAGTTTGCGGTAAACCAATGTCGCTATAGAATTTCAGTAATTGCTGTCTGGCGGCGGCTGCGAGTTGGTTGCCTTGCAGCATTTCTTCCAGGCGCAGTTGTACCAATATACCAAAAGCGACTTTCTCTCCATGCAGTGTACCATGACTGGCGGGTACATGAGTTAACCCGTTGTGAACGGCATGGGCAGCGACGGTGCGACATTGGGCGCCGCCTATTCCACCAATCACTCCCGCGAGTAATACGGTTGCGTCTACCACTTCTCGCCACGTTTCGCCGCCGGGTTCTTCGAGGGCGGTGACGGATTTTTGGAGTAAAATATCTCGCAGAACTCTGGCTTGTTGGACTGCGGCGATTAATAGGGTTTGTTCGGAATGTCCGCTACTGACTGAGGCTTCGTACCATTTGGCGATCGCATCTCCAATTCCGGCGACTAGGGTACGTTGGGGGGCGGTTTGGATTAAATTGTAGTCGAGAATTAGCAGATCGGGGCATTTGGCTAAAGGAACATCGTAGAGGAAAGCGCCTTCGTCTGAGTAGACGTTTGAAAGGGCTGTCCAAGCCGCACAAGTCGCCCCAGAGGTGGGGATGGTGACGATGGGAAGTTGACAGGTGTGGGCGAGGAGTTTGGCGGTATCGAGGGCTTTTCCGCCACCAATACCCATGATCAAGTCGGCTTGATGGGCTTTGGCTTTTTCGCGCAATTTCACCAGGCTAGCTTCGCTACAGTCGGGGGTATAGGTCGCGGAGGAAAATTTGAGGTGATGTTGTTCTAAGACGGGTTCTAGGGTCGTTTGAGTGAGGCTGAGACTGCGATCGCCTCCGACCAGTAGAGGACGTTTCCCCAATTTCGCGATCGCTTCTCCGGCTTGTTGGATGGCGTGAGTTCCCCGCAACACTTGGGCTGGTGCGATGTTGAGAGAGAGAATACTTGAGGTTTGGGTATCACAGGCCTTGCTAGGAGAAGACGATTGACGCATAGGGACTCCTCGGTAAAATGCTAAGTCTTCTAAGATAGCGCATTCTTCCCTCGGCTTCAATGCCCCAGAGCCAGATCTTAGGTTAATTTAATGTTTAGCTAGTTGTCTATTTTATGAACTGTAGCCACAGCAATAGAAATTGCATCATTGGATGCTTAAGCAGGAAGATTCCTTTTAGTTAGAAATTATAGTCCTAAATTGTGTAGAGTTTGCCTGCTAAAATCCAGATATTATTGTTTATAACTCTCTGATTTTGTTGTAAAATATTGAGTAAAGGTTTGAGATGACTTTATTATAAACAATCATGGTACAACAACTCACACCGGAAACCGAATCTCAAATTATCTATCCAGAAAGTGACGGTCAACCGATGGCAGATAATACCCAACAATTTCGCTGGATTGTCATCATTAAAGAAAATCTAGAAATTCTCTTTTCCTCTGTTACTGATGTTTTTGTTGCCGGGGATTTACTCTGGTATCCCGTCGAAGGAAACAATAAAATTCGCCAAGCCACAGATGTGATGGTGGTTTTAGGTCGTCCGAAAGCAGATAGAGGTTCTTATCAACAATGGGAAGAAAATAATATTGCACCCCAAGTGGTCTTTGAGATTATTTCTCCGGGAAATCGAGCGAAACAAATGGCAGAGAAGTTACTTTTTTATCAACGGTATGGTGTAGAAGAATATTATCTATATGACCCCAAGAAACAAGATTTAACCGGATTACAACGGATAGAAAATTGGTTAGAACCCATCGAACAGATAAACGGTTGGGTGAGTCCTCGCCTAGAAATTCGGTTTGAACTAACAGAAACCGGACTGGAAATTTATCGACCTGATGGGGAGAAGTTTTTGACTTTCGTAGAACTCGATCAATTGCGCCAACAAGAACGAAAACGCGCAGAACAAGAATATCAACGTGCAGAACAAGAACGACAACGTGCAGAAAGATTCGCAGAACGGTTGCGAGAATTGGGAGTAAATCCCGACGAATTGTAAAACTATTAGTTCAACGATAAGATGGGTTATATTGTCGTTAACCCATCCATTTTTCAACCGATAAATGAAACCCGAAAAATGATTCAAGTTCTAACGGGAACTCCTGATAGACATTGGCTCATTCCGCTCCCCAAAATAGAGCGGTTCACACACCCCAACTCCACAGTTGATTCAATGGTTATTCAATCAGTTTAAAAATAGATTAACCATCCGACAAGAACAGCGAGGATAAGTAGAACTAAGATAATCATTGGAACGATCATCTTTTGCGCTAACTTTCCGGCTAAATTTAGACCCAGTTTTTGACCTCTTTGACTCGCCGAATGAATGGCTTTAGACTTGGCGGTTTTGAACGTTTCGGTTTGAGCAAAGGATTTTGTAGCTTGAACGGCTGATTTTCTCAGAACTTCTCGACGGGTTTGTTTCTCTCCGGTTTCGGTGTTATTTTGAGTAACGTTCTCGACAAACTCTATGGAAACACTTCGGATTTCTTCATTCTGTGATAATATTTTTGCAGCTTGAACAACTGATTTTGTAATAGGTCGGTTGCTGATATTTGTGGCAACTTTAGCGGTTTTTTCAGCCAACTGATTAACGACGGGTGATGTCGGGGTTTGAGGGGGTATTGCTGATAATTCTACCGAGGTTTTTTCGAGGGTGATTTCTGTTATCGTTTCTTTTGGGGGTTCAGTTTGAGTCTGAGTAACGGTTGTAAAAGCCTCTACTGCAATCTTTCTAACTTCTTCATTTTGGGCTAAATTTTTAGCGGCTTGGGTTCCTCTTTTGGCGAGATTTCCAACCAAAGCTGCTGCACGTTTTTTTCTGGGTTGGCTTTCGGGCGTTTGATTTGAAGACATTGTTTTTACTCCTAGAAGTTTTTACACTAGAAAATAGATCCGATAGTTTTACCTATGTTTTTAAACACTTTTTCAGCTACTTTAGTTGATGTTTTAGAAACCTTATTAACTCCCTTTCCTATATTTTTACCGTGATAGTTAACGAAATTGTCTCCTTCTTTTAACAGATGATTTGGAAATTTACTGATCTGATAACTTTTAAATTTACCCGTAGTCACCCAACGCGCCCAGTGTTCGCAATTGAATTTTAAAATATCATATCGTTTTTTATGATGGTGCTTTTCCGCAGATTTATAAATCGCTTCAGCAATCTTATCTTTTGATAGATGGTGTACCTTCTTGGCTTTGCGATAATATTTCCAGTTAATCTTATGAACTTTAATTTTTCCCTTTCCTTGAGTTTTCCCGCTAACTGATTCCCACATTAAGGCTTGGTTATCATTCAAACGAACTGCATAGTGAACCATTGAAACTAATATTTTATCCCGATGGTACAACAGGCGACCAAACTTAGGATGATCTCGGTACTTGTCAATTAGTTTTTGAATCTCTTGTGCTTTCATAATAGTTTCCTTTGTGAAGTGACTGTATCACGTTTGTTCAAGGCTTGGTCTAAAGCGGCAGAAAATATATTTTTAGAAGAATTTGGATTGAGAATTTCTAAGGTTTCCAAAAAACCACCAATTAATTCATTGGTACTGCCAGTAAAAGAATCTTTCTTAACTTCTGGTTTTACAATTTCAGAAATTCCAGGGATTTGATCGAGCGAACCGTAATCAAAAGCTACCACAGCTATCCAAACTACAGCCCCAATAAAGAAATAAATAAAAAATAACACTTTTGCTCTACTCCTTAATTTTTAGATTTCCCACTTTTCACGTTTCTACATCTACTAGCTTATATTGAAAATCCCCGATTTCAAACGGGGTAATTACTGAACTTTTATTTTCTTGGAAGTGCTTAAATTCGGTTCAGTCTCCGTGACAATACGGAGTTTTTCTGATAAATGCGATCAACTGTATTTTTCTTGTATTCTTAACGAGTTTAAATGCGGAGACTCGGTTAATATATTTCTCAACACTGTAGTTCCATCCATCATCGAGAATTGAAAAACGAGTGGATTCTATCATAACTCATATCAACCCGCCCCAACAATGAAACGATATTAACAGGGCGAGTTTATTGATGTTGTTTCTGGGATAAATCAATCAATTTTGACCCACCCTACAGAACGTCACTCAAAAAATAGATTCAAAATAATTTGAGTGGGTTTTTTACCCCTTTGCAAAATCAGCCTAGGACTAGAGTCTCAGGCGATGAAAAAATGGGTAAATTGAAAAGTCTTAGTTTATTAATTTCCCCGCAATTTTGCGGTATTTTCTACTAAACTTTGGGCAAACCCATCAAACCGTTCAGATAGCTTTTCATCAAGTAACTTTCCTTCTTCGTTAAAAGCCCCCCAAGCTTGACCAATCGCAATTTGTTCGGGAATTACCCAAGCATGAACCCATCGCATAATTAATCTTAAATCATTCAAAGCGTTACTATTAACCTGACCCCCTAATACACTGATTAAACCTGCAACTTTTCCATCAAGCTGTTCAAAACTCATTAAATCTAAAGCATTTTTAATCACACCACTAACACTCCCGTGATATTCTGGAGTTGCTAAAATTAACCCATCGGCTTGTTTAACGGTTTCCCGCAATTTTTCGACATCGGGATAGTCGGGATATTCCTTTCCGCCATCACAAAAGGGAAGCCGCATTTGACGCACATCTAAGATTTCGACTTCCCCACCCAAAGCCTCAACCCGTTGGGCTGCTATTTTTAATGCGAGTTGACTATAAGACTCCCCTCGCAGACTTCCACCAATACCAACAATTTTGACCATAGTATTATCCCAAACTTGCTCAATAACTCGGACTCATTCCGACTTCGTTTAATATAACACAAAAATCAACATTGATATCTATCCCCTTTGAGAACATCACTCCGTTGGCCTCCCTCAGAAGAAACAAATTTAAGTTAAAATTACCAAAAATACAAGCCAATATCGACATAAAAACAGACATTTTTTCCTATAAAAGCCGATAAATTCGTAATTTTGAATAAATACGCTGAGAGAAAAACTAGACAGATTTGGTAAATATTACTATAATTAAGCTAAAAATCAGCAAAGGAGTGATCCGATGAGAACTCAGCCAAAACCTCTGTCCTGCAACCCCCAAGAAGCGGAAGACCAAGAACTCACCCTAACCGGGGAGGACAATAACCTGTTAACCGACCTGTACCAGTTGACAATGGCGGCCTGTTATGCAGGAGAACAACTTGATCAACAATGGGCGAGTTTTGAACTATTCACCCGCAAACTCCCCTCAAACTACGGCTATTTAATAGCAATGGGACTCGCCCAAGCCCTAGACTACTTAGAAAAATTTCAGTTTACTCCCACTCAGATCGAAAAATTGCGATCGCTAAAAATCTTTAGCAACACCCCTCAAGCCTTTTGGTCACTCTTAGAAAACGCCAAATTTACCGGAAACGTTTGGGCTGTCCCTGAAGGCACCGCCATTTTCCCCAATGAACCCCTCTTACGGGTTGAAGCCCCCTTATGGCAAGCTCAAATTGTAGAAACCTTCCTCCTCAATACCCTCAACTATCAAACTCTGATTGCCACTCGAGCGGCCCGTCTGCGCGATGTAGCCGGCCCAAAAACCAAATTATTAGAATTTGGAACTCGACGAGCCTTTAGTCCTCAAGGCTCAATATGGGCGGCTCGAGCGGCTTTAGCAGCAGGACTCGATGCAACCTCTAACGTGTTGGCGGCGTTAAAACTCGGACGTGAACCTGTGGGAACAATGGCCCATGCCTTAGTCATGGCGGTGGGTGCTTTAGAAGGAGGAGAAGATGAAGCCTTTGCCGCATTTCATCGTCATTTTCCCGGCGCCGCGCTATTAATAGATACTTATGACACCCTAGAAGCCGCCCAACGGTTAGCAGAGAAGGTGAAACAAGGTGAAATCGAATTAATTGGAGTTAGATTAGATTCAGGAGATTTGGTACAGTTATCTCAACAGGTGCGATCGCTTTTACCGGAAGTTGCTATTTTCGCCAGTGGGGATATTGATGAATACGAAATTGCGAGGCTAAAAGCTGAAGGGGCTGAAATTGATGGTTATGGACTGGGAACAAAGTTAGTGACGGGAACTCCAGTTAATGGGGTGTATAAGTTAGTGGAAATTGAGAGTCATCCGGTGATGAAAAAATCCAGTGGTAAGGGAACTTATCCGGGACGAAAGCAAATTATTCGGAAGTTTAAACAAGGAGAAATTCTAGCAGACTGTTTGGTATTAGTTGGGGAAGATCTTCCTCTGGAAGAAAACCGTAACGGACATTCAGTTTCTCGGGTAGAATTGATGCAGTTGGTGATGAAACAGGGTGAACGAATGCTTTCTCCTGAACCGTTAGATGCGATCGCAAAACGAACTGCGGCTTCGGTGGCGAGTTTATCTTCTCAAGTCAGACGTTTGGATGATCCAATGTTATTTGAAGTTGAAGTTTCAGAGGGGTTACAAGCGTTAACCGAACGTGTTCAAAATCAATTTTAAACCCGGTTATAGGTTACAGGGGACAGGGGACAGGGGACAGGTTACAGTGAACAGTTGTCCTAACTCCTAACTCCTAACCCCTATTCCCTATTCCCTATTCCCTATTCCCTACAATATGAGTTTACCTTCTGTTTTAAATATTGCTTTGGGTTTGTTTTTTGTCTATTTGCTGTTAAGTTTATTAGTGTCTGATTTACAAGAGTTTTTATCGACATTTTTTTGGGATAGTCGAGCCAAGAGTTTAAAGGGTTCGATTGCTTCTATTTTAGGAGATAAGATGACCGAATCTTTATACAATCATCCTTTAATTCAATCCTTGAAAGATTATAAAATCGGACAGGGTGATCAATTTTTTGGGCCGTCTTATATTCCTCAGTCTATTTTTGCTGCCGCTTTAATTGACCTTATTGTAGAACAGTCTTCTGTTGAATTAAATCTCTTAGAATTACAGTCTAAACAGTTTATAGATTTATTGAATTTATCACAAATTCAAGCTTTACTGTCACCAGAAACCATAAAATTATTTAAAGTGTTAGCCGTTCGAGCCGCCCTCAAACAAGATGAGTTTAAAACCTATCTAGAAGCCTTAGAAGCCGAAATAATGAACTGGTTTTCTCAGACAATGGAGCGAGCATCTGGCGTTTATAAACGTCAAGTGAAATGGAAGATATTAGGGTTAGGCTTTTTATTGGCAGTTATTTTAAATGCAGATACTTTAAATATTGCGACTCGTTTATACAAAGAACCTTTTTTACAAATTCAATTAATTCAAACCCTAGATGGATTTTATGATCGACAGATTTTTTCTTCTATTGATCAATCTTTAGACTTGTCGGAACCTCAAAAATCTTCTGAAAATCTGGCTCAATATTTCAATGAATTTATCCTAGATTGGTCATCTTTACCTCTGGGGTGGACAAAGAGTAATTTAAACGAACAATTTAGTTTATTGAGAAGCGGCTATCAGCAGGAAGGAGTGATGAAAAGAGGGCAAATCAGTTTAGAAATTGCTCAAGTTCTATTAGGATGGATACTGACCGCGATCGCAATTTCAATGGGAGCTACCTTTTGGTTTGATATCTTGAAAAAATTAATTAATGTACGAAATACAGGGAATGATAGACCGTGAACAGAGAATCAGGAACAGTCCCTAACCCCTGTAAACAGTGATCAGTGAACAGTGACCAGCGCGCTCCTTGCGACCCGGCGGAATGGGCGCGAGAGGGAAGTAAGCCGCTTTGCGGCAGGCTACGCCAACGTGCATAGAGCAAAGTAAGCCGCTTTGCGGCAGGCTACGCCAACGTGCATAGAGCAAAGTTTGTAATCTTAGTGACCAGTGAAGACAGTTATCAGTGATCAGTTGTCCTAACCCCTAACCCCTGTAAACTGTAACCTGTAACCTGTAACCTGTAACCTGTTCACTGTAAAACCTGCTCACGATTTTCAGAACTGATGTAGACTATGTACGGCGACTTCACAACTAAAATCACTCATATACGGTCTTAGACGGTAGGATAAGGGGGAAAATTGGCATTGAAGCAAATGAGTTCAAAAGCTGAAACCATACTGAATAATGGCCAGTACAAAATCGAGAGTGTATTAGGTCGGGGAGAGTATGGTATTACTTATAGTGCTGTAGATGTTCGTCGTCAGCAAATCGTGGTACTCAAAACCGTGAACCCTAATTTACGGCATCATAGCGAATTTGCTCAGTTCCACCATCATTTTAAGGCAGTAGCTCGACGCCTGAGCCAATGTCAGCATCCAAACCTGGTTAAAGTGATAGAGGTATTTGAAGATCGAGGCTTACCATTTATGGTAATGAACTCGATTGGTGGTCAAACTCTAATCAACTCGTTTCCATCAGGTTCGCAATTACCTGTCACTCAAGCGGTTCAGTTTGTTCATCAAATCGCATCTGCTTTAACAGAAATTCATCAACAGGGTTTAATTCACTGTAATCTCACGCCAGAGGTCATCCTGCGACATCCACAGACCTCTGAGGTCATTTTGACCGATTTTGGCATTGCGACTCGCTTCACCGATACAATGAGCGACGGGCCTTATTTGGGTAGTCGGAACCTGTCAGGAGGATATGCAGCTTTAGAACAATATTTACCCCACGAACACTTAACAACTGCTACCGATATTTACGGTTTAGCGGCTATTTTTTATTACTTACTAACAGGTCAACCTCCTTTAGAAGCGCCATTGTGTTTATCTCAAGTCACAGAAACGCTTCTGAGTCAATCTAAACCCAATTTAAGACAACTTCGACCGGATTTGAGTCCAACCTTAGAACGAGTGATTTTGTGGGGATTAGAGCTAGAACAGCAACATCGGCCACAAAGCTTGGAACAATGGTTAGCTTTTCTACCTCAACTAGAAGATTATACTCGGGTTGAATCCAATCAAGATGATCAACTGACTCAACAGCAAAGATCCTCAGAAAACGAGATGGATGATCAAACATTAGAACAATCATCTGGAAATCATGCTTTTCCTCGTCAAACTGAGCATGAACTGTTGACCCAAACGCTAAGGTTTTCTTCGGGTTCTCAGTTTTTGCCTCTGTTGTTTGGAATCACAGCAATTTTATCCGGTTATGTGGGATTTTATTTAACGCGAGTTTATGCAAGAGTAAGTCCCCAGATAACGGTTGTAAAATCCGAAAAATCATTTGAACAGCAATTTCCCAATTATGATCCTTCCAAACCGATGTTTCAACATCCATCGGTGAGAAGTCAAGGGATGATGGAGTCGATGTCTTCTAAGGATAAATGGGGTTTGAACAATCTGGAAGGGGATGAGTTAAAAGGATATGAATCTCAACAGCAAATGGTTTCAGAAAGAGCCTGGGAAGAAGACTATGCTAGAGAATGGCAACCTGAACCGGATGACTATGAGATAGTTGAGTCTCAACCGGACTACGGGGGTGAAAGTTATTATTCGGGTTATCAAAGGAACCGAGATGATTTCTATTCTTCCGAGTCCTATGGCTCTGTAGACGAAGTCTATTCTTCAGAGTATCCGAGAAGTTCGGGATATTCATCTTCTGAATATCTGCAAAATCCCTACTCGAGTCCCGTCCAGAGTTCTAGAGATTATCCTTCTCCGGCTAGACTAGATCCACCGAGTGATCGGACAGAATCAAGAGGTTATGCTCCTTCATCTAGGGAGTGGAGTGAATCTGATTCTCCCAGCTATCTGAATTCATCGGAGATGGATCATTCAGTGGAGAGCGAGTTTGATTTAATCCCCGAGGAGGAATTCCCGAGAAATTCTGCTCCCACCGGATGGGAGAGTGAGTCTGTTCCTTCCAGTTTTGATCGCGATCCGCACTCCAAAACCTTTGAATATGATCTTCCTTCTAGTTCTATTTCGCTCCCGAAATTTGAGATCATACCCCCTATTCCTCGCTCAGAAGCAGAAACCGAGTATAATTCAGCCAGTTAAACTGATCGGCAAATCAACGTCACGTTTTGTCCAGCTTGCGTGAATAAACTTAAGTTTTTATGAGGTTAGTCAGTCGGTGCATTAATCGAGGAAAATCAGGGGGTTATTCAACAGGGTTAACTCCCTGTAGGAGTTCTGGCTTAGAGATCGCGTCTGAATAGATCGCGCAAAGACTGAATGGATTGCCTCCCTTTCAGGGAATAAGCACGTTATAATTTGTTACGGAAGTTAGTAAAACTTTTTTTATGACCAAGCCACCGGTTGAAGCCTTTTTTGTGGGTAGAGCAGTTGCAGAAGGCCTGTATGAACAATTAGAAAACCTATTTACTAATGCTCTGAGTGAGTTGGGAAAATTTGATGCAGAGCAACGAGAACGTCTGCGACAATTTACCGATCAAGTCTTAGAGCGGGCCAATCAAGAAGCACAAATGACGGCTCCGGGAAGTTCTTCCTCGGTTAATAGCCGAACTTATTCATCATCCATCGATTTACAAGCAACTATCGATGAACTCCGAGCAGAAGTCGCTGAACTGCGCTCAGAACTACAACGTTATCGCAATCTCAATCCGTAAGTCGATCTTAGACGAACTGGATTGACAGGATTAGTTCAAATACGAAAATTAGTGGAAATCAAACTTGGAAACTCGAGTGTCTATTCCTCTTGATAACTCGACTTACCCCAAGCGACACCCCGAAGGTGTTGCTACGTCTTCCGTGGGAGTCACCAGTCGGAAACATGGAGGTAAAGCCTATCGTTGGAATCGCAAAAACTACTCCCGTAAACGGCGTTTTGTTGATATCTGGACGTTTGTTCTCACTTGGCTCACTTGGTTATGGCTCAATGGCCAACAATGGAGCTATTGGGGCGGCTACTCCGATGAAAAAAAAGACGGTCGCCGACGCGCCCAGGCGATTTGGGTTCGAGAAACGTTTTTAGATTTAGGGCCAACTTTTATTAAATTGGGACAGCTATTTTCAACCCGGGCGGATTTATTCCCGGTTGAATACGTGGAAGAACTCTCAAAGCTTCAAGATAAAGTTCCGGCGTTCAGTGATCAACAATGCGAAGAGATTATCTTTCAAGACTTTGGTAAAACCACAGACCAACTGTTTCGCAATTTTGAGCCAGTTCCCCTAGCGGCGGCGAGTTTGGGTCAAGTCCATAAGGCTCAACTGCGTTCAGGGGTCGATGTGGTGGTTAAAGTTCAGCGCCCGGGACTCAAAAAGCTGTTTGAGATAGATTTAGCGATTCTTAAAGGGATTGCTCGTTACTTCCAAAACCATCCAAAATGGGGTAGAGGTCGAGATTGGCTCGGCATTTATGACGAATGCTGTCGGATTTTATGGCTAGAAATTGATTATCTCAATGAAGGTCGCAACGCTGATACCTTTCGGCGCAATTTCCGGGGTTGTGACTGGGTATTAGTGCCGCGAGTCTATTGGCAATTTTCCTCGCCTCGGGTCTTAACTTTAGAATATGTTCCGGGTATCAAAATTAGTAATTATGAAGCCCTGGAAGCGTCGGGACTCGATCGCAAAAAGTTAGCCAATATGGGGGCGGAAGCCTATTTACGTCAACTGCTCAATGATGGCTTTTTTCACGCGGATCCTCACCCCGGTAATTTGGCGGTTAGTCCTGAAGGAAAACTGATTTTTTATGACTTCGGGATGATGGGACAAATTACCAACAATCTGCGAGAGAAACTGATGCAAACCCTATGGGGTATTGCTCAGAAAGATGCGGATCGGGTGGTGAAGTCTTTAATTGATCTAGGGGCTTTAGCTCCCACGGGAGAAATGGGCGCCGTACGACGTTCAATCCAGTATATGCTGGATAACTTCATGGATAAGCCCTTTGAGGAACAGTCTGTAGCGGCGATTAGCGATGATTTGTATGAAATCGCCTACGATCAACCGTTTCGCTTTCCGGCGACTTTTACCTTTGTGATGCGAGCCTTTTCAACCCTGGAAGGGGTGGGTAAAGGTTTAGACCCTGAGTTTAATTTTATGGAGGTCGCACAACCGTTTGCGATGCAACTGATGTCTGAAAGTAATCTTTCTGAAACAACCAATAGCATTTTTAATGAACTGGGACGTCAAGCGGCTCAAGTTAGTTCGACGGCGTTGGGTTTACCTCGACGAATTGAAGATACTCTCGATCGCCTTGATCAAGGTGATATTCGGGTCAGAGTCCGGGCGACGGAAACGGATCGCATTCTACGACGGGTTAGCAGTGTTCAAATGGCAACCAATTATGCTTTACTCATGGGTGCTTTGATCATCTCCGCTACGTTGTTGTTTATTAGCGAGAAGGTGGGATGGGCGATCGCAGTGGTTGTTCTGGCTTTCTTGATGGGAACGGCGTTCTGGCGCTTGCTACGACGTCTCGATCGCTTTGACCGGATGCTGTAACCCAGGTTAAAAACTACCGAGATATCGGAAATTCAGGTTAAAATTAATACTTCTAAGGAGCTGAAGCACTTAAGCTGTTCGTTTATGAAACTCGATTTTGCGGGTCTGACCGATATCGGAAATGTTCGCACCGTTAACCAGGATGCGTTTTATATCGATCCCCAGGGACGATTTTTTATCGTGGCTGACGGGATGGGGGGTCATGCTGGAGGACAAGAAGCCAGTCAGATTGCGGCACAAACTATAACAGATTATCTGAATAGTCATTGGGATCACCCAGATCCTTCAGCTTTGTTAAAGGATGCTTTGATTGCCGCTAATCAGGCGATTGTGCGCGATCAGCATAGTCATCCAGAACGCTCGGACATGGGGACTACTGCGGTGGTTGTATTGTTTCGAGAGACGGGTCAAACCTGGTGTGCGAATGTGGGGGATTCACGGGTTTATCAATTGCGGGGGGAGGATCTTCAACAAATTACAGAGGATCAAACTTGGGTGGCTCAAGCGGTTCAACGTCAAGTTCTAACCACTGAAGAAGCTCGGGTTCATCCCTGGCGTCATGTTCTGTCTCAGTGTCTTGGCCGAGAGGATTTATCTTTTGTTGAGATTGAACCGATGGAGGTGAAAGCTTGCGATCGCTTACTGTTATGTAGTGATGGCTTAACGGAAGAATTAGCCGATGAGACTATCGCTGAACAGTTAAAGTTGCCGGAAAGCTGTGAACAAATTGCCAGTCTTTTGATTAAACAAGCCAAGCAAGGCGAAGGACGAGATAACATTACGGTGATTGTTATTTCGGTTGAACCCACTGCATCGGTTTCCAGTGAGTCTTAATCCAATAATGGTTTATGTGATTGGTCTGATTAGTGGTACTTCTGTTGATGGGATTGATGCGGCTTATGTGGACATTCAGGGCAGCACAGATGTACAGGTGAGATTGCAAGCCGCACAAACTTATCCCTATCCGCCCTCATTGCGATCGCAAATTCTTCGCCTCTGTGGGGGTGAGTCACTCTCAATGGCAGAACTGGCTGAATTAGATGATGCGATCGCTATAGAATTTGCTCAAGCCGCACTCAAGATCTCTGCAGGACTTGAACCTGCGACTTTAATTGGTTCTCATGGTCAAACGGTTTATCATCGTCCGCCTGAACAAAATCAGGTTAAATTAGGCTATAGCCTTCAGTTGGGGCGAGGGGCTGTGATTGCTCGACTCACGAAGACAACAACGGTGAGTAATTTTCGGGTTGCAGATATCGCCGCAGGTGGTCAAGGCGCTCCTCTGGTTTCACGGGTTGATGCTTATATTCTCAGTCATCGGGATTACCGTCGGTGTGTTCAAAATCTCGGTGGAATTGGTAATGTGACTTATCTGCCCCGTCAGGGGGTGAATTTTCTGGCGGAAATTATCGGTTGGGATACTGGGCCGGGAAATAGTTTGCTCGATTTGGCGGTACAATTTTTTTCTGAGGGTACTCAAACCTATGATCAAAATGGTGTCTGGGCGTCTGAGGGAACGGCTTGTCTGAGTTTAGTTGAACAGTGGCTTAAACAAGACTTTTTTCAGCAATCTCCGCCTAAATCTACGGGACGAGAACTGTTTGGTCAAGCTTATCTTGAACAGTGTTTAACCGATGCTCAACCCTACAATTTAAGTCCGGCTGATTTTTTAGCGACTTTAACAGAACTGACCACCGCATCAATTGAACACAGTTATCGTCAGTTTTTGCCGGAAATGCCGGATCAAGTGTTACTCTGTGGCGGCGGAAGTCATAATCTTTATCTCAAACAAAGTTTACAAAGTCGGTTAAATTCTATTCCTGTCCTGACGACTTCTGAGGTGGGGTTAGATGCTGACTTTAAAGAAGCCATTGCATTTGCGGTTCTTGCCTATTGGCGATCATTGGGTATTGTGGGGAATTTACCGGAAGTGACGGGTGCGGACAAGGCTATGCTGTTGGGCGAGATTCATACAATTGGAGAGGTCAACATGATAGGATAGAGACGCAAAGATCGCTAAATGTTTAGTCTATTCGGTTTAGTGTGTCTTTACTTTGATTGAAAAATTGCCCTCGCGTGCTAGTAGAGGATAGTATTGTGACTCATACATTTCTCATCCAGCCGGGTCAGTGGATGTTAGAAGGGAGTTGGATAGACCGAAACCAACTTCCGATGGCGGTGAAAGGAAAAACCCTTGTGGCTTGGAATCAAATGGAATGGTTTAATATGGTCACAAAGTTGGTGTTTCCCAATGGCGATCGCGAAGATATTATCTTACAATATCGGGGAAGATTAGATAACAATGAACGTCAATATACTTTTGTTTTACAACATAGTGAGTTAGGTAATGTTGAGGGTGAAGGTTTAATAGGCCCGGAATCGATTGTTCAGCGCTATTGGGTCTTGGGTGATGAACGTCAACGACGAAGTGGTTTTGATACCTTGCGTCAGGTGAATAGAAATCAATACTATTACTCTAGCGCGATTATGGCCGGTCATAATCTAAATTTAGTTAGTGTGATGGAAGCGGTTTTAGAGCGTAAACCTTAAGGGCTGACTGGCTGATTTAGAATTAGATTATTTACCTATCTTACCATTTTGATGGGGTAAATTACGAAACACTAAAGTATAAATATCTGTTGGCATATCAATATTTGCCTGTTCTAATGCTTCCTTAATCCCTTGAGTGACTTTAGAGGTTGTAGCTAAATAGCCCGCCCGTCGAGAATCTACCCAAAATCTCACTTCTAAATTGACGGTACTGGGGGCTAATTCTTTGACTAAAATCTCAGGAGCGGGGTCTTTTTCGACTTCAGATAAATCATGGAGAACCTTGAAAATTACGTGTTGAGCCGTGCTAATATCCTCACTATAATCAATTCCAACTAGGACTGAACTACGACGACGCGGAGAGGCTGTATTATTGGTAATGCTGGCTTGGAAAACTTCTTGATTGGGAATATAAACCGAACGTCCATCATAGGTTTGTAGAGTGGTTCCTCGCAGTTGAATTTGAGTAATCGTGCCTTCAAATTCTTGAATTAAAACCTGATCGTTAATTTTAAAAGGACGCGCTGCCAGTAAAATAACGCCTGAAATATAGTTGCTTAAAACGTCTTTTAAACTAAAACCAATGGCTACACTTGTTAAGCCAAAAGCTCCTAAAAGAGCGGCAAAATCTAACCCTAAAACACCCAAAGCGATGATACTTCCCAACACCCAAACGCCACCATAACTTAACCGCCCAATTAAAATTTCGGTATTAGAATCACCTTCGGTTTTTTGCGCCCATCTAAACGCAGCATAACGCACTCCACTCGCTATTGCTAAGGTGGATAAAATGACGATTAAAGCACCAATAATTGCAGGTAAATTGCTAATAATATTTCGGAAAAACTGACGAATTGTTTCATATAAACGCTGTCCAACATCAATGGCTAAGGGAGGTTGATCAAAAGCTTGATTCAGTTGATTTTTCCAGCTATCTGCTAACTCTTCTAATTCTAAACCAAAGTCCTGAGTATCTTGTTGAGTAACCGTCATTAAAACACGATTTTTGACTTGTAAGGTTGCTAATTCTTTAGCCGGATTTAGATTAACGGTGACGGGAGGAATACTGTTAGATTGAGTGAGTAAACTGGCAATTCTCCGGTTAATAATTCTAGCGCGATCAGTGGCATTCACTTCGGCTAAACTTCCGATCTGAAAAATCGGTCTTCCTCTAACTAAAACATCGGCAAAATACAAGCCATCTTGAGTTAGATTGATTGGATTAGCGGGAGATTGTTGGGGGTTAGGAACGATAATATCTTCAGTTTGAGCTAAACTTAAAGGAGCCATCAAAGAAAGGGCGAGTACCGTGATAAAAATGCTTAAAGGGAGCCAATATTTTCGAGGTAATAATAACTTGAAATTTTTCATTGACATACAAAAGAACAACTCAAGTAAAATTTAAGCTTAAAACTCAACATCGATAGGTTAAAAGATTGAGTCGAATTTAACTTCTATCTGAAGATAGATCATGGAAAAATACGATACCCAGCAAATGATCAGCTTTGACTCAGCTTTGAGAGGTATTCTCATTTTGATGAAAATTAGGCTAATTTAAATTCAATTACTCTAACCGGAGGTAACAAATGACTCAAGAACATCCTTTCCATGAGGGGGAATTACAGATACAACAACGAGTGGGGGAAACCCTGGAAGCCCAAAAAAATGGTCGGATTATTATTGCCAATGCGATCGCTCAAAATGGGATTGAATTTATTGAAAAACAGCCAATGGTGATTGTTGGAAGTCTTGATGAGCAGCAAAACCTTTGGGCGTCTGTATTCTTGGGGTATCCAGGTTTTACCAAAGCTATCAATTCACAACAGATTGAACTCAATTTAACTCAAATCTTCCACAATTTTGACGATGTATTTTGGGAAAATATTCAACATAATCAACAAGTTGGGTTACTGTTTATTGAATTAGAAAATCGTCGCCGTTTAAGAATTAATGGACGTATTCTTCAACAGAATCCTGAGTGTTTACAAATTGCAGTAGAGGAGTCTTATCCGAATTGTCCGAAATATATTCAACGACGACATTTAGTCGGAAAAAACCCCTCAAATTCTACCCAAACTAAGCGTCAAGGAAAAGTATTAGACATTGATCAACAAAAGCTTATTCATTCAGCAGATACCTTTTTTGTGGTTAGCGCTCATCCGAGTCGAGGGGTTGATACCTCTCATCGAGGCGGAAACCCGGGTTTTGTGCGAGTTTTGAATGAAAAGACTTTGCGAATTCCTGACTATTTGGGGAATAGTATGTTTAACACTTTGGGAAATTTTGTGGTTAATCCTCGTGCGGGATTACTGTTTTTAGATTTTGAAGCCAATCGCCTGTTACAACTCACAGGGAAAACGGAAATCCTCTGGGAATTAGATGATCCCACCCACGAAACAGGAGGAACCAAACGCTATTGGAATTTTAGCATAAAACAGTGGATTGAGACCAGCTTACCTCAATCTTTTTGTTGGCAATTTCTAGATTACTCCCCTCATAATCCCTAACTTAATTCTGGTTTATTAAAAACTACCAGGGTAAAATTTCACCGTTAGAATGCCAAAACGTGCCTGTATTTTCTAAGGTTAATTCATCAATTCGAGCTAGTAAACCTTTCACAGATTCTTCCGGCGTAATTCCAGAATCTGTAAAGCCTGTCATGCGAGTTTTCACCAATCCTGGATGTAGAATAGCGACTGCAATTTGACGAGATTTTAAATCATGGGATAAAGATTTTCCCGCCATTGATAGGGCAACCTTTGACATTCGATAACCGTAGGAACCGCCCGAAGTATTATCATCAATTGAACCCATTCTACTGGTCATCATCACCACTTTTGAACCCGTTTTTAGATTAGGCAGTAACGCCTGAGTAAACCGTAATGGCCCAATCGCATTCACTTCAAATTGTTTGCGAATACTCTCAAAATCGAGGTTATCTAAGGTCACTCTTTCGATAATTCCCGCATTATTAATTAACACATCTATGGTGCGATTTCCTAATTTTTGAACCAATGCAGCAACAGATGCCTCAGATGTAATATCAACATCGGTTTCGATTTGCACATTTAAAGCCTTGAGTTCATCAGAAGCGGAACGACAAACGGCTATTACATCATCTCCCCGCATTTGAAGCTGACGACAATATTCTAAACCAATTCCTCGATTTGTTCCGGTTACTAAATAGGTTGCCATTTTTTATTCACGCTCCTAAATTTTATTTTAAACTTGATTCCAAGCTGTACAAAAATCAGTATAAGACATTTGTTGAACACAATACCACAAGAGTTTATAAATTTCTAGAGATTGAGGAGAACGTTCCCCTTGATTAACAGCAATGGCGTAATCTTTTAGAGTTGTGACAACCCACGATAACTGTTCTTCTAATAGTCCCATTTTCAACGCTTCTATTGTGCTTCTATAGGTTTTTTGAGTTTGTTGAGGAAGCTTTAAACTTTCTAGCAAAACGGCAACCGCTTGAGGATGTCCAGTTTGGAGTTTAAGGAGAGAAATTGCATATTTTCGTTGTAGCATAATATCATTAGTCGTTGCTATTCTTTGTTCTAAAGAGGTTATCGCTTTATCTAAATCTTCTCGCTTGTATTTAGTTTGAACCGAAGAAGATGGAGACAGAAGATGAGTTAAAGGAAATTGTGTTTTTAATAACGGATGTTCAGGAGAAACTTGTCTGAGATCTTTAATTGATCTTCCTCGAGTATCTTGAGTTGTGGTAGGAGATTGAATCAGATTCACTAAAGTCTGAATTGCAGTTTGATTTCCCGGATCAACTTTTCCCAGTCGATAAGCCGCTTTACGACGGAGACTGTCTTGAGAAGCATCATTCAAAATTTCTGTTAAAATATTAACTGCTAGAGGATGACTCATTTTGATTCGCCCTAAGCTATAAGCAACATTAATTCGTATCACTTCATCGGAGCTTGTTTCTAACAGTTTGATGAGAATATTTTCAGCAACTTGATTCCCCGGATCGAAATTTTTACCTAAGCTATAGGCGACTAGCCAAGCAACTCGGGGATGATATAAAGATTGTACATAATATTCCAGTTGTATAAGCACTCGTTTTCGATTCGTTGCAAACAAAGCCAGTCTTGATCGTTCTACAATAGGTGAGGGAAAGGTTTTTACCCATCGTTGTTGGATGGAATAAAATTCACCATAACACCAGTGAATCAGTTGATTAATAATATCATCAATTTGACGATATTCGGGAAACTCAGCTAATCCCTCCGCCGCCAAAAAATAAGCTTTATAATAATAAAATTTACCCCAATTATCAGGAAAGTTAACTAAGGCTTGAATAAACGCTTCTTTCTCGGAAACCGAAATATCTAAACGTCCCAACCACAGTAAAATAATTTCTCGCCATTGAGTTAAAAAAATAGGTTGATTAGAATTATCTTGATTTAAAAAAAACTGCCAATTTTCAATCGCTTGGGCTGCAAAATATTCTTGAAATGTTGAATGATAAAACGCATAAACCCGATCTCCTGTGGTTGAAGAAATTCCAACAGAATGCAGCCAACCCAGTTGTAAGGCTAGAGAGAATAAATCAATTTCATCAGTATTCAGAACCGTTTCGACAAAGGATTGACTGAAGCGAAACTTCATTTCGGTTTGAGAAAAAGCATTTAAAGCTAACTTTCCCAAAACTTGATTTAATCGTTGACGCTGTGCGAGAGTTGTAGAAAATATTTCTTGTTTCCATTCATAAAGCGTTTGAATAAACTGTTGATAAAGAGCAGATTTTGTACTGGGGAAATTGCCCTGCATCACCGTCCAAGTTCGACACAGCAAGGCTAAACAGAGAGGATTTTTGACGGTATCTGCAATGCGTTGACGTTCAGGTTTTTGTAGTTCAGTATAGAGACTATTACCCTGTTCAGGTTGATTCTGAAACCATTTATTAATAAACTGTTGAACTTGATTTTCAGACTGAGAGGTAGAATGACAAAAGCTTAAATTTCGATAGGTAACAAAATCTTCGAGGGGATTTTTTCCCATTTCCCAAACATTAATTCTACAAGTTAAAATAACATGAGCATCAGCAATCCAGCCTCGCAATTGACGCGCAATCCAGCTTAAAGCTGAACTCGATTCTATTGCCCTTTCATCAATCGCATCTAACAGCAACCAAACCCGTCCTTGCTGAAATAATTCGGCAAACTCTTGCTGTAGTTCGGGTAAAATGATGACTTTACGGGTTGCTATTTTTAGCCAGTCTTGGAGTAAATATTGTTCTAGATTTTCTCCTTGTAAATCAGCTAGAGAAATCCACAAAGGGAAAAATTGATGGTCTAATAATTCCTTTGCAATGCGTTGTAATAAAGTTGTTTTTCCTGAACCGGGTTCTCCAATAATGGCAATGCGTTGAGGAACTTCTGCGCTGAGTAACTGTTGTAAAAAGACTTCTGGCGTGATAATATTTTCTAAGTCTATATTTTCACTATCATTCAGTTCCCAATCTGGCTCTGTTTGTAACTCCGGTTTAAATTTCCATTCAACTAAACCAAGCGGAACATAAACTTCCTGAAGTTCAAACGTCACGCCATCGCTAACCGTTAAAGGATTGGTTGTTAAACGTTGAATTTGTTGAGTTTCTAAACTGTCTTGACACCATTTCCACCAGAGAGTATCGGCTTGATTTCCAAGGGCTTGAACGGGTTTAGAGTTTTGGGGATGGCGCTGTTCCCATTCGTGATCAAACTGTTGTAAAATAGCAGTGCGATCGCGTCGTTTATACCAAAGTTTTAAGGTAAAATGCCAAGTTTCTGACCCTCGCCGCACGGGACGATGATCGTCTAAAATCTCTAAAAAATCCATCAAACGGTTTAACGCTTCTTTAATTTGAGGGATTGTTAGCGAATTTCCCGTTAGTTCCAGCAACACTTCTAGAAACCGCAGCTTCGTTTGTACGATTAATTGTCGCTCATCCTTCCAATCTATTTTAATCTCTCGTTGCAGGCGTTCTAGGGCGATTTCATCACAGTCTAACTCGTCGTTTGCGTAGTCCAACAAGGCGGCGAGTAGCTGTTTCGTGCGTTTTTGGGTCTGCGGGCCATAACTGGTTCGAGGCATTTTTTCAACAAAGTTGGGGGAATCCCCCATCTACACAACTTCCCCTATCTCTCAAGTGTAGTCTATATCAGGCTTTGCAGCGTCAAGCTAAAAATTCGATTAGGGGAATATCTTCACCTTATCTTATAAACATAGCAAACGGAAAGCAAACTAAACGTTAGAAATAACACAGGTTTTCATCCGATTAATTGCTAGTTATTCATGTGGCGGGTAGCTTAACGGTAAAGCGCACTTTTGCCTTTCGGGGACGCAGATTGAGGGTTATCGCTAAAGACGATTCCCCCCTTAATCACCGAGATGCGGGTTCAAATCCTGCTCTGCTACACCAACAAAAAATCACAAATTATAATGTTTTGACCCTCATCAACCTCCCTTTAAAAAGAGGAGAAAAATTGAGTCAAAATCTGATTAATTTCCCCAATCTTTGGCAGGTAGTGTAACGGTAGCACGATATCAGATCTCTTTGTTCCTTGTTTACTTCTTGTCTGAAAAGGCCGCAAAATGAGGGTTATCAACTTGGTGTACGAGTGGGTTCGATTCCCATCCTGCCAATTAGGGTTCGCCCTAAAATCCTGTTTTTTCTAACAAATGCCAAAAGCAAACTAAACGTTAGAAATAACACCCATTTTCATCCAATTAATTGCTAGTTATTCCTGTGGCGGGTAGCTTAACGGTAAAGCGCACTTTTGCCTTTCGAGGACGCAGATTGAGGGTTATCGCTAAAGACGATTCCCCCCTTAATCGCCGAGATGCGGGTTCAAATCCTGCTCCGCTACACCAACAAAAAATCAGAAATTATCATGTTTTGACCCCCACTAAACTCTCCCTAAAAAGAGAAGAAAAATTGAGTCAAAATCTGATTAATTTCCCCAATCTTTGGCAGGTAGTGTAATGGATAGCACGATATCAGATCTCTTTGTTCCTTGTTTACTTCTTGTCTGAAAAGGCCGCAAAATGAGGGTTATCAACTTGGTGTACGAGTGGGTTCGATTCCCATCCTGCCAATTAGGGTTCGCCCTAAAACCCTGTTTTTTCTAACAAATGCGAAAAGCAAACTAAACGTTAGAAATAACACCCATTTTCATCCAATTAATTGCTAGTTATTCCTGTGGCGGGTAGCTTAACGGTAAAGCGCACTTTTGCCTTTCGGGGACGCAGATTGAGGGTTATCGCTAAAGACGATTCCCCCCTTAATCGCCGAGATGCGGGTTCAAATCCTGCTCCGCTACACCAACAAAAATTCAGAAATTATAATGTTTTGATCCCTAATAAATTCCCCCTAAAAAGAGGAAAAAAATTGAGTCAAAATCTGATTAATTTCTACAATCTTTGGCAGTTAGTTTAATGGTAGAACGCTAGTAACTCCTTGTTCACTTGTTGTCTGAAAAGGCCGAAGAATGAGGGTTCTCGTATAAAAGCGAGAGATGTGGGTTCGACCCCCACCCTGCCAATTAGGGTTCGCCCTAAAACTGAAGTTTTTTCTAACAAATTTGCCTCAAGGGGCTGGAGGAGAAAATGTTTAATTATACTCTTTATTTGCGATTCACCTTTCAAGTTTGTTTGATCATCTTCACGCTTAATCTGGGTCAAGTCTGGGCTTTTAGCGAACATCGTCGGTCTGGTTCCTCTCAACATCAACCTCCTATTTTTAATGATGGGGGTTCACGATTTACTGAGTTTAATTATAACCAATAAACCTCCAAAAAACAAGGATGAAAACCATGAAATATAAATTTTTTGTCTCTCAAAATCAAACCCCGCAAAATCAACCGCTTCCGGGGCGTCAAGCCGAAATGACTCAAGGACGTTCGGGCGGATGGATGTTTAAAGCAGATATCTGGCAACGGTTAAAACGTTGTTTATTAATTGGAACTGCTCAAGGCGCTTACTATGCTGGAAAACATGAATTAACGCAAGAGTTTGTAGATGTTATTCAAGAAGCAATTAAAATCAATCCTCAGCGAGTAGCGGGTGAAATTTGTTATGCTTCTGATGGACGTTCAATTAATAATAGCACGCCAATTTTCGCCCTAGTTTTGTTATCAATGGGAGAAACACCCGAAGCAAAACAAGCTTTTATAGAAATCTTCCCACAAGTTGTAAGAACCGGAAGCCATTTCTATGAATGGTTAAACTACACAAAAGCAATGCGGGGCTTTGGAAAAATTATCCGAGAAGCGGGGAAAGCTTGGCTGTCTAAGGAAGATGTTAAAGGACTCGCCTATCAACTGTTAAAATACCAACAACGTCAAGGATTTTCTAGCCGTGATGCGTTGCGTTTATTCCATGTTAAACCACCAACCACAGAGCATGATTTGCTGTTTAATTGGGTAATAAATGGATGGGATGAATTGCCTTCAGGGATTCCGTCTGAAGCCTTAAAACAAATTTGGTGGTATGAATGGTTAAAACGTCATCCCGACAAAACTCACAAAGCTATTTCTCAAGGTCGTTTAACCCATGAAATGGTTGCACCTGTGGGAAAAATGGATAAACAAGCTTGGCAGTTATTGTTTAATGAAATGCCAATTGGAGCGCTGTTGAGAAACTTGGGTTCTCTCACAGAATTAGGGGTTTTAACAGCAAGTGAACGTCAAAATATCGAACGAGTTGCCCTAGTTTTAAATAACCGTGAATACTTGAAAAAAGGACGAATTCACCCGATTGATGTGTTAAAAGCTCTAAAAACTTATCAATCTGGAGGACATTTAGGAAAAAGCAAAAAAACTTGGACTCCTGTTCCTCGAATTGTAGATATTTTAGAAACGGCTGTTGAGTTATCATTTGATGTTGTTGAACCGACAAACAAAGTGTTTTTACACGCCGTTGATATCTCCGGTTCAATGTCTTGGAGTACGGTTTCTTCCATCGGGTTAACCTGCTGTGAAATTGCAACTGTTATGGCTTTAGTAACCGCAAAAGCCGAGAAACATTATGTGATTCGGGGGTTTTCAACGGAGTTCATCGATTTAGGAATTACCGCCAAAGATTCCTTCAAAACGGCAATGCAAAAAGCCAACAATAAGAACTTTGGAGGAACTGATGCAACGGTAGCTTTGAATTGGATGATTCGTCATAACTTCAAAGCCGATATCATTTGTTTTTGGACAGATAACCAAACTTGGGTGGGATCAAAACATCCCTGCCGGGCGTTAGCAGAATACCGTCAAAAAGTTAATCCAAAAATTAAGGCAGTTTATGTTTCCCTCGCAGCCTATAATATCACCTTAGTTGATCCAAATGATGAGAATTCTTGGGATATTGCAGGATTTGATCCGGGGACTCCACGACTGATTCAAATGTTAGCAAAGGGGGAAATTTAACAACGTTAGGTTTTAAACTGACCTCTCTGACCCCACCAACCTCCCCCTAAAAGGAAGAAGCAAATTACCCCTCCTAATTACTAAAATGGAGGGTTTTTTTATAATTACAAATAAAAAATTATTCATAAATCCCCGTTTTAATTTCCCAACATTTTTCTAGTTCCCTCGCCTCGTAGGAGAGGGTTAGGGAGAGGTTATTTTAAAACATTTTTCTAGTTCCTTCGCCTCGTAGGAGAGGTTTAGAGAGAGGTCATTCTAGTTTGTTAAAGTTTTGTGTCTAATTAACAATTTATGCACGTCATAAGGTACGATTTGAGCCAAAGCATCTGGCATTGTTGTGAGTGAGGGGTACTATGATATTAAGTCGCTATTTTTCTTCAGCTTTCTCGGTACTACCCATTACACTTTTTAGTAGTTTACCTGCCCTTGCAACCCCCTTACAATCAACAGAAACTTTTTCACAACTTTACCCAGTTCCCGGTTCTGAAATTCTCCTCGCCCAAGCCATTACCCCTGCAAATGATGGGACGGGTACGGTGGTTACACCAGAGGGAAATCGCTTCAATATTGATGGGGGAACTCGTTCAGGAGATGGGGCGAATTTATTTCATAGTTTCGAGAAATTTGGACTGGATGCAGGTCAAATTGCCAACTTTTTATCTAATCCTCAAATTCGTAATATTTTAGGTCGAGTTGTGGGGGGAGATGCCTCTATTATTAATGGTTTAATTGAGATGACGGGAGGCACTTCTAACCTGTTTTTAATTAATCCATCGGGGATATTATTTGGGCCGAACTCTCAGTTAAATCTTTCGGGTGATTTTACCGCAACCACAGCTAACGGGGTTCAATTTGGTACTGAATGGTTCAACGCAGAAGGGTTAAATAACTACGAAATATTAATGGGAAATCCGACGGGGTTTGCCTTTACAACTGCAACGCCGGGGAGTGTAATCAATTTAGGAACCTTAGCCGTTGAACGGGGAAATAATTTAACATTATTAGGCGGAACAGTTGTTAATGCCGGACAACTTTCAGCCTCCGAAGGACAGGTAATTATTACTTCCGTTCCTGGTGAAAGTTTTGTCAGAATTAGTCAACCCGGACAGCTTTTAAGTTTAGAAATTCAACCGATTATTCCCGGTAGCAGTCAACCCAATAATGGGTCAATTCCGATTACCAGTTTACCCGATTTATTAACAAGAGGGGTTAGCGGCTACGACATGGCGGCGAAAGTTAACTCCGATGGAAGTGTAGAGTTAACCGTTTCAGAGACAACAATTCCCGTTAATTCTGGGACAACTATTGCCTCTGGAGAGGTGGATGTTTCAGGAGAAATAGGCGGAACCGTTGGCATTTTTGGCGAAAGAATTGGGGTTATTGATGCTAATATTAACGCCTCTGGAACCAATGGCGGCGGTACGGTTTTAATCGGCGGAGAGTATCGAGGTTTAGGGGATGTTCCCAATGCGTTAAGGACGTTTGTTAATCGCAACACGACAATTAACGCAGATGGTTTATTAACAGGAGATGGCGGACGGGTTATTATTTGGGCGGATTATGTTACAGGGTTTTATGGGAATATTAATGCGAGGGGAGGGAGTGAATTTGGAGATGGGGGGTTTGTTGAAGTTTCAGGAAAAGAACATTTAATTTTTGATGGAATTGTTGATACTTCTGCGGTGAATGGTGAATTTGGGACGTTATTACTTGATCCTGAAAATATAGTAATTGTAGAAGGGGTTGGCAATACAACAGAAACAAACTTACTATTAACTGATCCTCCTAATGATGCTACACTATCAGCAACGACGATTAATCAGGCTCAAAGTAATGTTAGATTAGAAGCTGAAAGTAGTATTCGTTTCAACGCTGAAATTAACATGGAAAGACCTAATATTGGTATCAGTGCTGAAGCGGCTTATATTGAGGTCAATGAAAACATTACAACTTTAGATGGTGAGATTAGATTAACCGCAAATAGCGCGGGAATTGATATTAATAATAGTACGTTAAATTCTGGCAATGCTGATATTATTCTCACGGGTAGACAAAGTCAACTCACTCCGGGAAATGAATTTGAACAATACCGAGGAATTTCAATAACAAATTCTAGCGCGTTACAAACAACTGGCGGTAATATTATCTTAACAGGAACAGGAGCAGACGAATTTGCTACTTTTGAAAATAATATCGGAATTTTTATTGAAAATAGCACAATTACAAGCATAGACGGTGCAATTACACTCAATGGGACTATTATTAATGCAGGTTTTTTTCAAGAACCCGGGATATTAATTGAAAATGGTCAAATCACTTCTAACAGTGGAAATATTACCTTAACAGCCGATGAAATTGATATTGATACTACATCTACAGGGAGTTTAATCTCAACCAATAATATATTAAGAATTCAGCCAGAAACACCGACTTTAGATATTAACGTTGGGGGAGAGACAACAAATATAAATGATCTTGATTTATCTGCAAACGAAATTAGCACACTTTCAGGTAATCTAATTATTGGTCGTTCTGATAGTAGTGGAATCGTTACAGTTGATAATGTGAGTTTCAACAATTCTATTACCTTTGAATCTCCTCAAGGTGAGATTAATATTACAGGTCAAGTTTTAACGAATGGAAATAACTTTGATTTAACTGCAAATACCATTCAAGTTCAAGAAACGGGTTCTATTAATGCAGGGGGAGGAGATATTCAATTCACCGGGGATAATATTCAATTAAATAGTCCTGCTAATTCGATTCAAAGTCCGAGGGGTCAACTGACAATTCAACCTGCAACAGCCAATCAAATCGTGTTAGGAACCGATACTACAGCGAATCCCGATGCGTTAGAAATAAATGAGAATAGCTTAAATACTTTAGACAATAACTTTGAGTTAATTCAAATTATTTTAGGAAATGGTGATATTTTTCTGGACGGTGTTGCAGATGAAGGTCAACCTACTGTGGGGTTTCGTTCTCCGGTTAGTATAGAAGCAACCAATGGTTCAATCATCTCTAGAAATAACAGAACATTACGAGGCGAGGAAAATGCTTCAATCAGTCTAATTGCAGGTGACAATATAGAACTTAATACAGTTACCGTTGACCGAACATCAAATGAGGGTTTAGATTTGACCTTATCTGCGACCGGAGAGGGGAGTCAAATTACCACAGGTACAACAATAACGAGAGGAGATATTGTCATTACAGCAGGTAATGAGACAGCTAATAATGGGGGTAATATTTTATTAGCGGATACTGATACGGGTGGAGGAAATTTAACTCTTAATGCTTTAGGAAATAATAGTGAGATTGTTACGGTTGATGGGGAGGGTAATATAGGAGGAGGATTTATCTTAACAGGGGGAGGGGAAGTTAATTTTAATGCACCTAATGGTAGTATTCTTAATATTGCAGGTAGCTTGAGGACGAATGGAGGAGATGTTAATTTTAATGCACCTACTGCTAATATTAATATTTCTGCTGCGGTTGGAACTGAAACTCAACCTGTAGGAAGTCTTAATGTAAATAATAATAATATTATTCAATTTAATAACACTGTTTTTGCAGAGAGTATTACAACGAATGTAGGCGGAACGACTGAGATTGGTGGAAATATTACGACCACTAATAATCAAACCTATAATAATACTGTTGAGATTTCTGGTAATATTGCCTTAACAAGCAATCAAGGAAATCTTTTATTTAATGAAAATATTACCGGAATAAATAGCAGTTTAACTTTGGATGCAGCAGTCGGGGATATTTCTTTAAATGCAGTGGGAACTCAGGGAAATGAACTCAATGAAATCATCGTTAATAACACGAATAATTTAAACCTTTCAAATAATGTTTTTATTAACAGTAATATAGACTTTTCCGGCGCAGAAACCGTTAATATTATCAGTAATTCTATCCTTTTACAAACAGAGAGTAATAATGGGATTGTTAATCTCTTTGGAACTTTAGTTGAAGGAGAAGGAGGATTAAGTATTAATGCAGGAAGTGGTCAGGTTAATTTAGGTGAAGTGGGAACGAATACTCCTTTATCTTTCCTGACTGTTAACACGACAGGTGAAACAAATTTAGCTGGAAATATTACAACAGATGGTGAAACAGGTGTTAACTTAGAAAATGCTTCAACTGTGGTATTAGCAGATAATCTGACAATTAATACACAGTCTGGAAATGGAAGAATTAATCTAAATGGTGGGGAAGTTGATGGAAATTTTGATTTAGAACTAAATACAGGTCGTGGAGAAATTACCTTAGAAACGCTTGGTCAAAATACTCCCTTATCTTCTCTCAGGGTTAATTCTACAGGTCAAGTAAACTTAGGGGGAAACATTACAACAGACGGTGAAATAGGTGTTAACTTTACAAATAACTCAACCGTTGAACTCACAGAGAATATTATCATTGATACCCGTTTAGGAAATGGAGAAATAAACCTAAATAATTCTACCCTTAATGGTCGCTTTAATCTCGAACTTAATGCAGGTAGCGGTGATATTACTCTAGGAACTATTGGAAGTCGTCAACCTCTATCTGAACTCAATATTGAAAGTGGAACAAATATTCAGTTTGAAAATTCAGTCAATGTGTCTCAAGTTAATATTAGCAATTCCGAGACTGTGACATTTAGCAATACTTTAGCTGTTGATAATCTGATTAGACTCAGGAGTAATGAAATTAATTTTGAAGGAGGAGAAAATTCAGTTACAGGTCAAGAAATTAGACTCGAACCCAATACCGTTAATAATATAGCCATTGCAGGTTCAACAGATACAGACACAGGAACACTGAACCTCACCACAACTGATTTAGCAGCTTTAAATAATTTAAATTTAATTACCATTGGACGGATTGATTTTGAAGGAAATCTTACCATTGAGAATAATGTACAATTTTCTGACCCTGTAACTTTAGAAGCAGGTAGCGGTTCTATTATATCGAGTAATAATAGTGGAATTACCGGAACAGATGATGCGTCAGTGACCTTGAATGCAGATAGTGAAATCAATATTGGAAATATTCAAACCGATGGAGAAAATATTCAACTCAATACCAACAATGGTTTGATTACAACGGGAGATTTAATTTCTAATGGCGGTTTAATTTCTCTCTTTGGTTCTCAAGTTAATACTGGCGATATTTCTACTAATGGTCAAGACTTTAATCTCAGAGTTGGGGATGGTTTTACAACAGAATCTACTCTCATTCAAAGCGGGAATATTAACACTTCCTCAACAACAACTAACGGCGGAAGTATTACCCTGGATGTTCAGTCGGGGAGTGGAACAGCCACCCTCCAAACCGGAGATTTAATCTCGACTTCTACGAATAGCCAGACAGGTACAGTTAATATTAATGCAGGTTCAGATACTGGAAATAGTACGATAACAATTGGTAATATTAATCCTACAATTCAAACAGGTCAGGGTGCGAATATTTCCTTTACCAGTATTACTGAAAATGATGGCATTATTAATCAGACTCAAAATGGTTCAACGATTACCTTAAATAATAGCCAAACGTTTAACGCTGGAACCGGAACAATTAGCCTGGATAACGTTGGTATTGCTGCGGGAAATAATAACTTAAATCTCACCGCCAATGAAATCAACTTTGATACCGTTAATAATCGCTTTATTTCAGGAACAGGAAATTTAACCCTACAACCCTTTACCCCAAACCGAGGAATTAATATCGCAACTCCAGATAATAATAATACTGAAACTCTGAATTTTACTCAAGCTGAAATTAATTTAATTCAAAATGGCTTTAACTCGATTATTATTGGACGTGATAACAGCAGTGGAACGATTACAGTTGTTAATCCGGTTACATTTAATGACCCTTTAATCCTACAAACACCATTGGGTGATATTACTAT
>JBJHBL010000066.1:0-34291 GCA_050485465.1 Limnoraphis sp.
CTGGAGGTGTTGTCGCTGTGGGGGGTGTGGGGGCTGTTTCCACTGGAGGTGTTGTCGCTGGGGGAGGAGCCATTGTGACGGGAGTTTCAGGGGTTGTGGCGGGGCTTGTGGTTTCTGTTCCTTGAGTAGTGGTCGTTGTGTCCTCCTCATAGGGGTAAGGACTCGCGAGTAAAGAACCGAAGAATGTGGCTAAGAGAATTAACCCTAAGCTTAACTTAGAGCCAATTTTTACTGCGGGAGGAAGTTCTGATGTCGCGACGGACTTCACAGGAGTCAGGTGAGAACGCTGAACTTCCGAAGGAGTTGAGGATGAATCATATCTGGTCTGCATATTTAACACCTCTGCGGTTTTAACATAAGAATTGGCTGCTATTCTTACACATTTTGGGGCTATTCCTCATCCCTTCAGGGGTAAGTTGCCGAATTTTTTTAACTTTTGTCCTTATTGTTTCTGAGATTGGAGCCACTACAAGTCATCTCTGATACGGTTTTTCGGGGAATAGGGGAGATGGGTGTGGGGAGAACGAGGGATCGGGATGTTTGATGAGGGTAAACTGTTTTCAGTTTTGTTTGAGTCGAACGATAAAGAAACCATCCATATTTTGTCGATGGGGCCAAACTTTTAGGTATCTTTTGCTGGTGAGAACGTTCTCTAAAGGAATCTCGGGTAAATCAATTGTCCAATCTGGATTTTGACTTAAAAAATAGTCGATAATTTGATCATTTTCTTGAGGATGTATTGTACAGGTTGCATAGACTAAATATCCTCCATTTTTAACAAATTTTGCTGTTTTTTCTAACAGTTCGACTTGGAGTTGGCAGAGTTCTTCTATATTTTTGGGTGTTTGTCTCCACCGGGCATCTGCTCGACGATGTAAGGTTCCTAAGCCCGAGCAGGGAGCATCTAATAAAACGCGATCTGCGCTTTGATTATATTGGGGAAATTCCCGAATATCACCGACTTCTGTTTGAATGGATTTGAGTTGTAAACGTTCTAGATTTTGCTGAACTTTTTTGAGTCGAGATTTAGCACGATCAATGGCTAATATTGTTCCGGTATCCTGCATTAATTCTGCCAGATGAGTGGTTTTTCCCCCGGGGGCTGCACAAGCATCAATAATTATTTCTCCCGGTTGAGGATCGAGAAGATGACTCACCCATTGAGCACTACTATCTTGAACGCTCCACCATCCCTGTTGATAACCGGGTAACTTTTGAATTTCTCCGATACTTCCGGATAGTCTTAAGGCTTGGGGTAAATGAGGAATTTTATGAACGGTTATTCCGGCTAGTTTGAGTTCAGTTTCCAGGGTTTCAATTGTTGTTTTTAAGGGATTAACTCTGAGATCAATAGCTGGAGATTGATTAAACCATTGACACAGTTTTTCGGTTTCTGCTAATCCTAGCTCTTGCATCCAATAGGCAATCATCCAATCTGGAAAACTATAAAATTCACCGAGGTTTTCAATTAAGTTTGGGTCTTCGCTGTGGAAAATAGGAGAAGATTGGCTCTGTTTTTCCTGTTGTCTTAAATAGGCTCTGAGAACTCCATTAACAAACCCGCTTAAGCCAGAAAAACCATTTTTTTTAGCGAGTTCAACGGTTGTATTGACTGCCGCCGAAGCGGGAATTTGATTTAAATAACACAGTTGATAAAATCCTAAATGTAAAATAATTCGCAGATCGGGGGGGTGTTGGTGAGATTTTTTTTGAGCAAATTTATTAATCAACGCATCTAGAGATCGCCGTCTTCTGACACAACCATATACTAATTCTGTTGTTAGCCGTCGGTCAACCCGATTTAAATGAGTTTGACGCAATCTTTGATCTAAAGCAATATCAGCATACAGTTGCCGCTCAACCTCTCGAAGTGTTAAAAATGCAAGTTGGCGAGGATTATCATTCATTACAATTTGACCTTTTTAATCCAATCTTGATCAAAACAATTGACTTTTACTGTTGCTCATTTTCCCCGTCTCATTCAAAATATAAACATGAACAGAACTTAGGAACTTCTGTGTAAACTCAGTTTCTCGGGGATGGATAGAGGCTGAATCTTAAAGTATTGTACCTTAAATTTTGATATTAGATTGACGAATAGAGCTAAACATCTTAACTTAAAAGTATAACTAAGGTGAGCCATCATGGAAAAGTTGAAGAACGATCAGGGGTTCAGAGATTTGATTCACCAGGGACTCACAGCACTGTTTCAGAGTCCCAACATTTTGGAAGCACCAAACTATGAAACTTGGCGACATCGTTTTATTCATCAACGACTCAGTTTAGGTGTAGGACTCGCTTTGATTGCCTATTTAACGTTTACGTTATCACAGATTAATAATTTACTGTTTCATCCCGAACATTTTAAACTGGCTTGGCTTTTGACTCAATTAAGTGTTGAACTGGGTTTACTTTTGGGTTTATTTTTACTTAAAACAGCAATCGGTATTCGTTATCCGGGTTTGATTTTTCTATTATTAACTTGGTTGGTTACACTGAGTCCCCAAGTTCGAGCAACATTACAAGGATTGTCTCAGCCTTCTATTATTGAATGGCCGTTAACGTTTTTTTCTTTGGCTACTTTAGTCCCGGTGTGTTGGCTGCTTCATTTTCTGGGGCAAGCGGGAACCTTTGCCTATTATTTAGGAACACAAACTCTACTAAACTTACAGGTGGAATTTCCCAGCGCTTGGATGACTGCCGATTTTTTAGCGATCTATTTTTTCTGGATTTGTTTAATTAGTAATCTTTCGGTTTATTTGTATGATCGGTTAGCCAGGGCTGAGTTTAATTCTCGTAAAGCTTTACAAGAGGCTTACGAACAAGTTAAAATTGAACAGGAACGTTCTGAAAAATTATTACTCAATATTTTACCTGTTCCCATCGCCGAACGTCTGAAGCAAGATCCGGTCACTATTGCTGATAACTTTACAAATTCTGCGGTTTTATTTGGTGATATTGTTGGGTTTACTGAGTTAGCCGGAAAAATGCCGCCTGCTGAATTGGTACAACTTTTGGGTCAAATTTTTTCTCGTTTTGATCATTTAGCGGGTAAGCATCATCTCGAGAAAATTAAAACCATTGGTGATGCGTATATGGTGGTTGCAGGATTACCTGTTCCTCAAGAAGATTATGCCCAAGCGATTGCAGATATGGCTTTAGATATGCAGCAGACTCTCCAGGAATTTAACCGAGAAACTGGACAAACATTTCAAATGAGAATTGGGATTGCGATTGGCCCGGTTGTGGCGGGTGTGATTGGTTTGAAAAAGTTTATTTATGATCTCTGGGGAGATACCGTTAATATTGCTAGCCGGATGGAATCTCATGGGATTGCAAATGAAATTCAAGTCACTGAAACCACCTTTAATTGTTTAAAGGATGAATATTTCTTTGAAAAACGGGGGGCAATTTTAGTCAAAGGAAAAGGAGAAATGACGACTTATTTATTAAAAGGGAAAAAAACATCCACCATTTCAAAAAAGTATTCTTTTAAAAAACAATCTTAATCACGATTCTATCAGTGAATCGGCGACTAAATCAATTAGACCCTCATTCAGACTTAAAGGTTCTGTAACGTGCAGTTTGACCTGGGGGAATTGTCCTGCTAGTTTTTCTACTACAACAGCGATCGCATCGGTTGTCCCTCCGGCAAACATAAAATAAGGTAAAATCCCGATGTGATGATATCCCCTTTGGACTAATGCTTCAATTTGTGATTCTAAACGGGGAGAAATTGACCAATAAGCCGGAATTGCCCCTAACCGACTGGCTAAGTCTTCAACGGGTTGATTTCCTTGAGGACGACGACTGCCATGACTCAGTAAAATCCAAACTTCACAAGAAATATCAGTAATTTGATAGGTGAGTTCAGTTGCTAAACGAGAGAGTTGCGATCCTAAATAGGGTTTGATCTTTAAATGAACGCTTGATCCGAGTGCTTCTTGAGCGATCGCCACTTCTTGGGGAATATCTTCTTTAACGTGAACACCTGGAAGTAAAAATAACGGTAAAATTTCGACTTGATTTAATCCTAAATTTCGGGTATATTCTGCATACTGTTGAATTTGTTGATGTAAAGGCATCGGTGAACATTCTAAAGTTGCCGTCGCCAACACTGGAGAGGGGGAACTGGGTAATAATCTCAGGGAAATTCGATCTTTCAACCGTTTAGCTAGCTGTTCTAAGGCTTCTTGCGGTCGAGGGTCATGGCTACCGTGAGAAACGAGTAAATAGGTAGAATACAAGGATTTAAATCTAAGAATTGAATAAAGTTAACGATAGATATTGTAGCGGATTTTTAGAGCAGTTTCATATAAAATTAGGTGAAGGGCGGGATTACGTTTAATCCCTAATTAGAGATTCTATCTTAGGGAACCCACCCTCTACAGGTTTGACTATTTTTTTTTATAGCACTACGTCTCGAGATTTGATCATCTTAAGTTATTGTGCTATATCAATCATCATTATTCTGCTTTTTTAGGAGTCAACAACATCGTAATACGACCTCCTTCTCGTTTAGGATATTGTTGAACTTGGGCAAATTCTTCGAGATCCGTTGCCATTCTTTCTAATAAACCTGTTGCCAATTCACCATGTAGATTTTCTCGTCCTCGCATGGTCACGGTTGCTTTAACCGGGTTCCCAGAACTTAAGAAACGCTTGGCATGGTTGACGCGCACAGTGTAGTCATGTTCTTCAATTTTGTAGCGCATCTTTAATTCTTTCAGTTGACTCTTACTCGACTGACGGCGATTGTCTTTACTTTTTAACTGTTGATATTTATATTTACCGTAGTCCAGAATTCGACAAACTGGGGGTGTAGCTGTATCACTCACTAATACAAGGTCGAGTTCTCTATCCTGGGCGAGAGATAAGGCTTCTTGGGAAGACATTGTTCCTAAGTTTGAACCATTGTGATCAATGGTCATCACTTCCTTAAAACGGATATCCTCGTTGATCGGCGTGGTATTCTTTTTTGGTGTGATACTTCTATGTTTCACTAAGCAGAACCTCTTGTTAACAGTATATCTCTATTATGACGGATCATTTTCTTTCCATGTCAAGCATCGAAAGGTAGAGATTGACCTCAAATTACCTGGGGAGTAGAGCGATCGCCTTTTGAGTCAGCATTGAACCGGGTTTTTATATTTAAGATTTTCTTAACCCCGACAATAACCCAGTTTTTTAGGGAAAAAAGAGCCAACAGCTTGCAGACAACGTTTCTAAATCAGACAGGCTTCTAGGGTTGCGATCACCGATTGTGCTAAACTAGGCAAATCATAACCCCCCTCTAGTCCGAATAAAATCTTCGGGGTAATTTGTAAACAATATTGGGTAAATAATCCATAATCTTGGGGATGCAAAGAAATATTTGCTAATGGATCATTAGAGTTAGCATCATAACCCGCACTAACAATTAATAAATCAGGCTGAAAATTCTGAAAAAAAGGAATCACTTTATGTTCAAATTCTTCCTGATATAAAGCCACTGTACTCCCGGGAAACATCGGTATATTTAAAACATTATTGTAAGCCCCTTTTTCGGGTTCAAAACCTGTTCCCGGATAGCAGGGAGATTGATGTAAAGAACAATAAGCTAAGTTCGGATGGTTTTCAATCAACGCTTGAGTTCCATTGCCATGATGTACATCCCAATCAAGAATTGCTACTTTGTGAATTCCGGGTTGTTGTAGGGCATAATAAGCCGCAATAGCCGCATTAGAAAACAAACAAAATCCCATTCCTCGATCGGCTTCAGCGTGATGTCCGGGTGGACGCGCTAAAACAAAGGCAGGTTGATTTTTCTCCAAAACGGTGTTAACGCCGTCTAACCAAGCATTCACCGCCAATAACGCCACCTCGTAACTTTCAGCCGACAGGGGGGTGTCACCATCAAGATAACCCCCGCCATTGACAGAGATCGCTTCAACTCGTTGAATATGATCCAGGGTGTGAACGCTTTCTAGCAAGGGCTTAAGAGTCGTTTTTGAGTCAGCCACCGGGGTGGGTAACTGCCACTGAAGTTGCGCCGCCCAAGATACGGTTTTCAGGGCGTTAACGATCGCACTCAGACGTTCCGGGCGTTCAGGATGAAGCAAACCGGTTTGGTGTTGGAGAAATTGATCGGAGTAAATAACTGTTATCATTTGTCTGGTGTCAATAAAAGTCAAGAGGAGTGTATTTAAGCGTTAATCATAAACAACTTTATGATATAATTTTATAGGATTGTGAATTGAATTTGAAAAAGATCGGAAAATAAACAAACTTGATCAAATTTTTGAGCATTCAAAAACACTGAATTAAAAAAATTAACGGAGTTTTTATTCTATGAGCATTTCAGAGGAGCGTATTGTTCCCAGAGATCTGCGTGAAGAAATGCAGCAATCCTATCTAGAATACGCCATGAGCGTGATTGTAGGTCGGGCATTGCCAGATGCGCGGGATGGGTTTAAACCTGTACATCGCCGCATTCTTTATGCAATGCACGAGTTAGGTTTAATGCCGGATCGCCCCTTTCGGAAGTGCGCCCGTGTTGTCGGGGAAGTTTTGGGTAAATATCACCCTCACGGAGATGGCGCCGTTTACGATGCTCTGGTGCGAATGGCACAGAATTTTTCGATGCGATCGCCCCTGATTGAAGGTCATGGAAACTTCGGATCGATTGATAACGATCCTCCGGCGGCGATGCGATACACCGAATGTCGTCTTCAATCCCTCACCTCCGATGCAATGCTGCGGGATATCGACGCAGAAACCGTTAATTTTGGCGATAACTTTGATGGTTCACAGCAAGAACCCCTGGTGTTACCCGCCCGCATCCCGCAACTGTTACTCAACGGTTCATCCGGAATTGCAGTCGGGATGGCAACCAATATTCCGCCCCACAACTTGGGTGAACTCGTCGATGGATTGATCGCCACCATTCACAATCCTGAAATCACCGATCTGGAACTGATGAAATACATTCCTGGGCCAGATTTCCCAACGGGGGCAAAAATTTTGGGCCGTTCAGGGATTCGAGAAGCCTATACCACAGGCCAGGGTTCAATTACCATGCGAGGTGTAGCTCAAATTGAAACCCTCCAACAACGGGGACGCCCCGACAAAGAAGCGATTATTATTACTCAACTTCCCTATCAAACCAACAAAGCAGCCTTAATTGAAAAAATCGCTGAAATGGTGAATGATAAACGGATTGAGGGAATTTCTGATATTCGGGATGAAAGCGATCGCCAAGGAATGCGAATTGTTGTCGAATTAAGACGCGATGCTTATCCCCGTGTTGTCCTCAACAACCTCTACAAACAAACGCCTCTCCAAACTAATTTTGGGGCGAATATGTTGGCGTTAGTCAATAGTAGACCTGAACGCCTCACCCTCAAGCGCTATCTTGAAGTTTTCCTCGAATTTAGAGTAGAAACCATTCGGCGACGCACCGAATATGAACTCAGAAAAGCAGAAGAACGGGATCATCTTTTACAGGGATTGTTAATTGCGTTAGAGAATTTAGATGCGATTATCAGCTTAATTCGTCATGCAGCCGATACCCCCACAGCTAAACAAGAACTGATTGAAGGATTTGCCCTCTCTGAAGTCCAAGCCGACGCCATTTTACAAATGCAATTGCGGCGTTTAACGGCTTTAGAAGCGAACAAAATTCAAGCAGAACATGAAGAATTACAAAATGTTATTGCAGATTTGCAAGATATTTTAGCCCGTCGGGAACGAATTCTAGAAATTATTGAAAACGAAGCCCTAGAACTCAAAGAGCGTCACGGTTCACCCCGAAGAACCGAAATTGAACATACCGAAGGAGAACTCGAAGATACAGATTTAATTGCCAATGAAAAAGCAATTATTCTGTTAACCGAACAGGGTTATATTAAACGAATGCCTGTTAATACCTTCGATGCTCAAAATCGGGCAACACGCGGAAAATCTGGCGCTAAAATGAAAGAAGATGATGGGATTGATCACTTCTTGAGTTGTTGTGATCACGATAGCATTTTGTTCTTTAGCGATCGCGGTGTGGTTTACTGTCTCAAAGCTTATCAAATTCCGGTGGCATCCCGCACCGCCCGAGGCGTTCCCATCGTCCAGATGTTACCTATTCCCAAACAAGAACGCATCACTTCTATTGTCGCTGTGAGTGAATTTACAGAGGATGATTATTTAGTGATGTTAACCACAGGCGGCTACATCAAGAAAACCTCATTATCTGCTTTTAGTAATATTCGATCCAATGGATTAATTGCTATTTCTTTAGGAGAAGGCGACGAATTACGTTGGGTTAGACTGGCGAAAGTGGATGATAGTATTATTATTGGTTCCCGTTTAGGGATGGCAATTCACTTTAGAACCGATCATAAACAATTACGCCCTTTAGGACGAGCAACAAGAGGCGTGAAAGCGATGAAATTAGGTAAAAAGGATGAACTGATTAGCATGGATATTTTGCCCAGTGCTATTGTTTCAAGTCTGGCTGAAAGTGAAGATCTAGAGATAGAAGACGAGGACTTGTTAGAAACTGAAGCCGAAGAAACCACCGTCGAAAATAATCAAGAACTCGCGATTATGGTGATTACCGCAGGTGGATATGGAAAACGAGTTCCTGTGTCTAAATTCCGACTGCAAAATCGCGCCGGAAAAGGCATCATTGCCACGAAATTTAAACAACATTTGGCCAGTGATGAAGTGGTTGGGTTGCAAGTGGTAAATGAAAACGATGAGTTGATGTTAATTACCAGTCGAGGGATTATTATTCGTCAGACTGTTAATGCTATTCCGACTCAATCTCGCAGTGCAACGGGTGTGAGGGTTCAACGCCTGGATGATGAAGATGCGATCGCGGCGGTTGCGATCATACCCCCTTCGGAAGAAGAAGTTGAAACCGAAGTCGAAGTCGAAGTCGAAACCGAAGATTCAGAAGAATAAAAAATAAATGGGAATGGGGAATGTCAGAGTTCCCTATTCCTAATTTACAGGGATTTTAGAAATTTCAGCTAGACCAAGCTTTTTGCCTCCTTTTGCCTTTTGCCTTGCGCTATAACTTAATCATTCTCTTTTCTGAGCGTCCTCAAGAATGTTATATCATCAATTTGTAACTATCTAGAGAAGCAAAATGACAAGACTTACAGCCCAAACCATCCAGAAAAAAGTTGTTGACTATTTAGAACATCAATCTTGGATGTTTATTGCTGGATGGAGTCTAATTTTCGCTATGATGATTGGTTGGATTGATTATAAAATTACTGAAGATGTTAACCTCTCAATTTTCTATTTGTTTCCCATTGCTTTAGCTACTTGGTTTTCTGGCAAATATTCTGGGGTTTTCTTGGCAGTCATCAGCACAATTTTATGGCGTTATGCTGAATTTCAAGCCAAAAGTTATACACATCCTTTATATCCCTATTGGAATAGTGCGGTCAGATTTGCTGTTTATTTGATCTTTATTTATTTACTCTTTTCTCTAAAAAATGCCTACGAAAAAGAAAAAAAATTAGCTCGAATTGATGGATTAACGGGAATCTATAACCGACAATTTTTTATGGAAACCCTAGAAACAGAAATTAAACGCGCCCAACGATACTATTATCCGATCACCTTAGCGTATTTAGATGTAGACCACTTTAAAAAAGTCAATGATAAATTTGGACATAATACAGGCGATCGCCTATTACAAGATCTCTCCAATACAATGATCAACTCCATCCGCCCTAGTGATATTGTCGCCCGTTTAGGTGGGGATGAATTCGCAATTCTTTTACCTTATACTAATTTTCAGGAAGCACAAGCTGCTTTAGATCGCGTCTACCAAAACCTTCTGACTTTAAACCAAGAACCCCTGAGTTTTGTGAGTTTTAGTATGGGTGTCGTCACTTGTTTAAGCACTCCCGAGTCTATTGATTCCTTGATTGAACAAGCCGATCAATTAATGTATTCTGTCAAAAAAGCCCCAAAAAATCAACCGGAATACAGAATATTTTATCATTCTTTTCAAGAAGAAAAGCTTTAATTTTTGTTAGTTACTCAGAAAAAATGATGTTAAAAATCAAACCGTTAACCACTTATTTTTCCAGAAAATATCTCGGGAATTTTTTACAAAAAAACAATCAGCTAGGACTGGTATTCTTAGCCGGAGTTTTCATGGCTTTAGCGGCTGAACCCACAGGCTTTTGGCTGATCGCATGGGTGGGTTTAGTTCCCTTGTGGGTTAAGGTGATGCAAACTCAGTCTCAAAAAACTTCTGTCTTGCCTTTTGCAATGGCTTGGGGAATTGGTTATCACGGCACCGTCCTCTTTTGGATTACGGGAATTCATCCTATGACGTGGTTAGGTGTTCCTTGGTTAGCGAGTTTAGCCATTGCTATTTTTTGTTTAGTTTTTATTACCTTTTGGGGCGCAGCATTAGTGATAGCTTGGGCGAAACTCTTGCAACTTTTAACTCGTCATATTTGTGATCAAACAATTCACTCGATTTTAACTCGTGTGTTAATTGGAACCAGTATTTGGTGTGGTTTAGAATGGTTTTGGAGTCAGGGATCATTATGGTGGTCTTCCCTATCATTAACTCAAAGTTTTGGGAATTTGATTATTCTTCATCTGAGTCAACTTTCGGGTCCGAATACAGTGACGGCTGCTTTAGTTGCGGTTAATGGGTTAATTGCAGAAGCATGGCGTCTGAATCATTCAACAAACATTTCTAAAACCCAGCCAAAAATCACCGTTTATTTTTTACCAATTTTGGTGTTTTCTGTTGTACATTTTATCGGATTTTATCTCTATAGTCAACCCTTAGACTCCAATCCTGAAACCGCGTTAAAAATTGGCATTATTCAAGGCAATATTCCCAATAAAATTAAACTCAATTCCGAAGGATGGAGACGCGCCTTACAAGGCTATACCACTGGATACATCACCCTCGCTGATCAAGGTGCAGATGCAATACTTACTCCCGAAACCGCCTTGCCATTTTTGTGGAAGTCTCCCGCTCGATATCAAAGTTCATTTTATCAAGCAATTTTAGAAAAACAAGTGATTGCTTGGGTGGGAAGTTATGGTCAAGTGGGCAATCGCCTTAGTAATAGTTTATTTACAGTCGATGGGGAGGGAAATATCATTAGTCAATATGATAAAGTAAACCTGGTTCCTTTGGGGGAATTTATTCCCTTTGAATCGATTTTAAGTCCATTTATCAATCGATTATCCCCCTTAGATGCTCATTTAGTCAAGGGAAATCCTGAGCAAATTTTTAACACTCCATTCGGTCAAGCCATTGTCGGAATTTGTTATGATTCTACCTTTGCTCGACATTTTCGGCGACAAGCACAAACCGGAGGAACATTTATTTTAACCGCTTCTAATAACTCTCATTATTCAGCCGGAATGTTAGCTCAACACCACGCCCAAGATGTCATGCGAGCCATAGAAACAGATCGCTGGACAATTCGAGCAACAAATACGGGTTATTCTGGAGTCGTTGATCCTCATGGAAAAACCCTTTGGATATCGGGAATGGATACTTATGAACTTCATATTGAAACCATTCAACCTCGACAAACTCAAACCTTGTATGTGCGTTGGGGAGATTGGGTCACTCTGATATTATTGATATTTAGTGCGATCGCAATCGCTGTTAATTTTATTTAAAAAAAAAAATTAGTGCTTCAAGATTGAAGATTACAGGTTATAACAGAATAGTAGTCTTTAACCCTCGTGAACAGCGTTTGTTTTCCTATGAAATTAAAACGATCTCTGCTTTTATTCTTTTTGCTAAGTTTTATCTTAGTGACTTGTTCTCAGTCTACGCTTAACCCTTCCCTACAGCCTCCTATAGACAGTAATACACCCGTCAAGATTTGGTGGACTAATGGATATTATCCCCAGGAAGACGAAGCCATACAGCAGATTGTTCATCAATGGGAAGAAAAAAGCGGTTATCAAGCTGAACTGATACTTTCCCCCGAAGAAGTTAATCTACAACAAATCCAATCCTCACTAAAAAATAATAATCCTCCCGATATTGTTTACAATCAAAAAGCAGAATTTGCACTCAATCCTCGTGTGGCTTGGGAAGGAAAAGTCGCTGAACTTTCAGAAGTGATTAAACCGATGCAAAATCGCTATAGTTCCAGTGCAACTCGCTCGGCTTATTTATATAATACTCTGACCAGTAAACCGGGATATTATGCCATTCCTCTCCATCAACAAACACTACATATACACTATTGGCGAGACCTATTAAATGAAGCCGGATTTATAGATCAAGATATTCCCAAAGAATGGGATGAATTTTGGGCATTTTGGCAAGAAGTACAAGATAGACTAAGAGAACAGGGAAAAAAGAATATTTATGGTGTGGGTTTAACATTGTCGGCAGAAGCCAACGATACTTTTTATGAATTTGAACAGGTTTTAGCCGCCTATGGTGTAAATTTATTAGATGAAAAAGGTCAATTGCAAGTCGAAGATCCAAAGGTTCGTCAAGGTATTATTCAAGTCTTCAAGTGGTTTACTCGCTTCTATCAAGATGGATATGTTCCTGTAGATGCTGTTGATTGGCTTCCTGCAGATAATAATGTTAATTTTCTCAATCGACGATTGGTGATGACTTTAAATCCGACCCTTTCTATTCCTGCTTCTCAATATTTGGATGAAAAAGTTTATCGGGATAAAATGGTAACATTAGAGTTTCCCAATAACCCTGATGGTAGTTTTCCTCAATACCTCGTTTCAGTCAAACAAGTCTTAAGTTTTGCGGCTTCACCCCATCAACAAGCTGCCAAAAATTTCCTATCTTTTTTGATTCAACCGGATGTTCTTAATGAATATCTAAAACAATCTGTCGGGCGTTATTTTCCTGTTATACCAGAATTACTTTCTGATCCATTTTGGAACAATTCTGATGATCCGCATATTTCAGTTTCCCGTCAACAATTTACTTCTACTCGCCCTCTAAATTCTGTATTGTATCCAGCTTATGCTCAAATTTTTGCCGAAAATATTTGGGGTCAGGCTTTAGAAAAAATAGTTTTGGATGGTTTCTCAGCAGAAGCAGTCACAGATGAAGTGATTCAACAAATCCAAACAATTTTTGAACAATGGGAACGATTAAAATCGGGTATAAAATTATGAAATTTTATCAAAAATACCAATAATTTTAATAGGAATAAAACATGAAATTTTGGAAAAAAAGTCTATTAATACAGCTAGTGAGTTCTTTTTTGTTACTGTCTATAGTTGTGGTTTCTATGGTTGGCTTTGTTGCTTTTTATCAAGCTAAAACATCCTTAAAAAAATCAGTATTTGAACGACTAAGTTCAGCGGCTTATCTCAAAGAACAAGAATTAAACCGTTGGGTTGATGATCAGAGTAAAATTCTCTTTTCTTTAGCTCAGTTACCCGAAATTAAAACTCAAGCCGAAGCCCTGTTAAGCGGAAATTTAACCTCATCAAATTCTACTCTTTTACAAGAATCTTTTGCCACTTTTATCAGCCATCAGACAGGTATAGCAGAAATTTTTATTCTTTCTCGTTCTGGTCGAGTCCTGGTGTCCAGTGATCCGACCCAACTGGGTTTATATAAACCTTTAGTACAATATAGCTTAGTCAATCCTCAAGCAACAGAAAGACTTATTTATAATTTTTATCGTTCATCTGATACGAGAAACACTAAAATTACTTTAGCCTTTCCGCTCTTAAATTCTGACAATCAACGACAAGGAATTTTTGCTGCTCACCTCAATTTAGAGCGGATTGATCAAATTATTCGAGAAAATACAGGTTTAGGAAAAACCGGAGAAACTTATTTAGTTGGAAATTGGGGAAGTAGCTTATCAAGTCGTTATGCTTTTATTTATAGCAGACATTTAAACTCACAAGAATTTTCTAATGAAATTACAAGTTGGGCAATTCAAAAAGCCATGCAGGGAAACAGTGGTCGCGGACTTTATCTGAATTATCAAGGTATACCCGTGATTGGAGTTTATTCAGCTTTACCGGAGCCAAATTTAGCTTTAATTGCCGAACAAACTCAAGCCGAAGCCTTTACTCCGGCAAGAGAATTAGCCACTGCAATATTTATGAGTGGTTTAGTCTTATCTAGTATAATGGCAGTGGGTATGTTAATCTTAGGTCGTCATATTATTAAACCCATTCAAGCAATTGCTCACACCGCTCATTTAGTGAGTCAAGGAGATTTAAATCAAACAGCACCCGTTTTGAGTAGTAATGAAATTGGAATGCTGGCAAAAACCTTTAATCAGATGATTCAACAGTTGAGGTTATCCTATCAACAATTAGCGGACTATAACCACACTTTAGAAGAAAAAGTTGAGCAAAGAACTCAAGAAATTAGGCAAAAAAACCAAGATTTAGAAGTAACATTACATCAACTTAAAAAAACACAAACTCAACTGGTTCAACAGGAAAAAATGGCAAGTTTAGGTCAGTTAGTGGCTGGGGTAGCCCATGAAATTAATAATCCGATTAATTTTATATATGGCAATGTAGAACCCGCTTCCAAATATGCTCAGGACTTATTATATTTAATTCGGCTTTATCAAAAATATTATCCCCAGTCTAATCCTGAAATTCTTGATGAAATTAAAGCGATTGATTTAGATTTTATTGAAAAAGACTTTATCAAGTTGCTAGATTCTATGCAAGACGGTGCCGAACGCATTAAAGAAATTGTTTTATCTCTGCGAAATTTTTCTCGACTTGATGAGTCAGAACAAAAACAAGTCGATATTCATCAAGGACTTGAAAGTACCTTACGCATTGTCAAAAATCGCTTAAAAGGTCAATCTAATCGTCCAGAAATTAAAGTAATTAAATACTATGGTAAATTGCCTTTAATTCTCTGTTTTCCCGGTCAACTCAATCAAGTTTATATGAATATCATTAGCAATTCTATTGATGCCTTAGAGCAAGATCCACAATTAATCAACCCCCAAATTGAAATCTCTACAAGCATAATTAGTAATAGAATAAAAATTCGGATTGCTGACAACGGTTCCGGAATCGAATCGGAAATTTTAGATAAAATTTTTGACCCTTTTTTCACCACAAAACCTGTTGGAAAGGGTACGGGTTTGGGTTTGTCGATTAGTTATCAAATTATTATTGAGAAACATAAAGGGAAGCTTTTTTGTCATTCTGAATTAGGAAAAGGAACCGAATTTATCATTGAGCTTCCCCTTTTTCTGTCTGAGTTTTAGAAATTAGAGCGCTGCAATCAATCCAGCAATCAATCCGACTACTAATATCAGAACTGAGAAGACTAAAACAATCACAACTAACCAATATTGCAAGGTATAGAGTTTGCGAAGTTCACCCAAAGCAATCATCAAATTCTCAATATCAGTTCCCGTTGTTTTGACAATTTGTTTAAACGCTTGTGCCGCATTTTTTGTCCAAGTCCCAATTAGACACAAGAATACACCTTGTATCAAATTACTGACAACCAGTGCAATTCTTTCAGGCTCGGCAAGCAGCGCAAATAAATTAATTAATGCGCCAATAATCCCCAAAATACCACTTACAATCAACAGAATTGCCACAAAATTCATTTTTTGAGCTAAATCCTCAATTAGCTCATTCTGACTATTGCTAAATTCATACCCTGATGATGTCATTGTATTACTCTCCAGACATTTTCAATGTTATCATCATTACAGAGAATGCTGTCCCAGACCACAAATCTTAATTTAATGTAAAAGTTTAAATTCAAGTTAAATCTGGGTTAACTTTAGGCTCCCTCACCAGCAGACTTCTCATTTTTCTTTAGAATAGTAGATAATAATGTATACTCAGGTTGGATCTACAGGGCAACACTCACAAAACCTTGAACCTTGATTAATTCACCCATGTTAAATACCTATTCCCAAGATCACTCCAATATTGTAGAGTTCCATCGCTCGGCTCAAAATCTCCATCTAGAGTCAACTTTACAAGATCTCTCACTCTATGATATTCAGGTTAACATTAATCAAAAAGGGATAATTTTAACTCAATTTTTTGAGTCAAACTTGACTGCTCCCGGTGTTATTTTGATGGAAGATCAAAAGTTCGTTGGGATGATTTCTCAACGACGTTTTTTTGAACGAATGAGCCGCCCCTATGCTCGAGAATTATTTTTAGGACGGTCACTTCATGTATTCTATAATGTTGCTCAAATGGAGCTATTATTATTACCTGGAGATACCCCCGTTGTAGAAGCGGCTCAACAAGCTATCCGTCGTTCTTCTCATCTCATTTATGAACCTATTGTTGTTAAGCTTTCATCCAGTGAATATCGACTGCTGGATGTTCAACAACTGCTCATCGCTCAATCTTGTATTCATCAACTTGCTACCGAACTCCTTCGTCAAAAAACTCAGGATCAACTGATTCAAACCGAAAAACTTGCCAGTTTGGGGCAAATGTTAGCAGGAGTTTCTCACGAAATTCGGAACCCGGTTGCCTCTCTTTTAGGTAATCTTCAGTGTCTTTCAAATTACTATAAAGACTTAACCCATGTGCTGAAACTTTATGAACAAGAATTTCCCCAGTCTTCTCCACAAATCGAAGATTATAAAGAGGAAGTAGATTTGCCATTTATTCAGAAAGACTTACCCGAAGTTCTCGATGGTATTCAAATTTCTTCTGAACGCCTTAAGTCTTTGGTAAATAGTCTACGCGGTTTTTCACGCCGGGATAGCTTTAAGCCGGAAAAAGTAGATGTGAACTACTGCTTAGACAATACATTGTTAATTCTAAAAAATCGTTTAAAAAAAGGAATTAACCTGAATAAAAATTACGGTAAAATCCCCTCAATTTATGCCTATCCAAATCAACTGAGTCAAGTTTTTCTCAATATAATTGGCAATGCTATTGATGCCCTAGAAGAAGTTAGTCTAGAAAAAAGCGACCTTGCTAAAATTACAATTACTACAGAATTTAAAAAAGTCTCCCGACTGGATAAACATCATCTCAAACGGGTTTATCGTTCCTCCAATCCATTACTCTTAGATTTAGAAGACAGTAGCCTAGAACTTTCAGAAATAGAAGAAAGCAGCGAGATCTATAACAGTATTCCGGGTTATATTTTCATTCGGATTGCTGATAACGGCCCCGGTATTCCTCAGACCATTTTAGATCGTATTTTTGAAACCTTTTTTACAACAAAATCTCCCGACAAAGGAACGGGTTTAGGATTATCAATTAGCTATCAAATTATTACCGAAAAACATCGAGGTCAAATTAATGTTACTTCCCAAGTGGGAGGCGGCACAGAATTTGAAATTATACTCCCGATTCTGTAAAATAAAAGAACTGCCTAAGTTTTTAGCTTGGGGGTTGATCTAGGGAGAAGAAAAAATGGGTTTGTATAGCCAAGTGATCTTACCTCGCTTGCTGGATTGGGCTATGTCTGATCCAGCTTTTGGAAAATATCGTCAAAAAGTCTTAGCTAACGTGGAAGGAGACGTTCTAGAAATCGGTTTTGGTACAGGACTCAATCTCTCTTATTATCCCCATCATATCAAAAAAATAACGACCATTGACCCCAACTTGGGGATGAATAAACTGGCTCAAAAACGCATACAAACCTCTAAAATAGACGTAGAAAGCCGAGTTCTCAACGGCGAAAATCTACCCATAGCTAATAATAGCTTTGATAGCGTCGTTAGCACTTGGACGCTGTGCAGTATTGCCCAAGTTGAACAAGCTCTAAAAGAAATTTATCGCGTTTTAAAACCCAGTGGCAAATTTTTCTTTATTGAACATGGACTCAGCAATCAACCCCAAATTCAAATCTGGCAAAACCGTCTTACCCCTTTGCAAAAAGTTCTGGCTGATGGCTGTCATCTAAACCGTAATATTCAACGTTTAGTTGAACAACAATTTGATTCGATTATTCTTGAAAAATTTGAAATCGAAAATCTTCCTCAAGTTAGCGGTTATACCTATATGGGAGTAGCGACAAAAGCAAAATAAATGAACAATATTTACACCCTCCCAGAACGTCTCCCCAACGCCGAACAGTTTGAATCAATTCTACATAATCAATCTCTATTAATAGAACGAATTATTTCAACTGGACAAACAACACCCAAAGGTGAATGGTATGATCAAGAACAGGATGAATGGGTCATACTTTTGCAAGGAGAAGCCACCCTTTCCTATGCTGATGGTTCACAAATTCAACTGAAACCCGGTGATTATTTACTAATTTCTGCCCATCAAAAACATAGAGTTGAATACACCAGCACCAACCCACCCTGTATTTGGTTAGCCATTCACGGGAATTTACAGGTGTGAGGGATTTCCGCTACAATTGAGAAACCGCAAACCGTCCTTTCTGCTGAGGCTTGAGAAACTGAGTTCGGAATTCTACCCCTGACAAAGTATATCGTCGGTGTCACTCATTCGGTAAACTAGAAAAAATTGCAATTGCAGCCGTCATCAAACGGGACGGACAAGGCAAAAGATCCATTGGCACATCCATTAAGGGCAAAAGGAGTTGCGATGAACCGTCACAATCAAACAGTTTTAACCTTAGCGTACAGAAGCGGTGTTTTGCTTTCCACCCTCCTCCTGCTCATGGGTGTCGCCAGTCGTCCATCCTGGTCCCAGGCTCCCGAAACCCCGCCCGATACAGAAATCACCTCTCCCGAACAAGAACTAGAGCGTCTGCGACAGGAACGAGAAATTCAAGAACAAGTACAAGCCGAGGCGCAGCGCATTTTCAGCCGTACGATGATGCTGTTTAACCTGTTGTTGGGGGTGTTGGTGCTACTTTTAGGAACAGGTTTAGCGGCGTTGTGGGTGTTGCGGCGTTCTGTTATCCACGAAGTCACCGGAATTGTCGAAACTCACCTCAACGAACTCGGAGATTTGGAAAATCGCATTTCTAGCGCCAATCGCAAAATTCAAAGCGTTCTTCGGGAAACCGACACCCTCTCCACTGATCTTAATCATCAATCAGAAGAATTTCAACAAGAACTTGAATTAGAACGCCAAAAAATTGATGACGTTCGCTCTCAATTATCACATTCTCAGCAACAAACGATTGCCGAATTAGAACATCAAGTCAAGCAAGCCATCCAAGAACGAAAACAGCTTGAAAGTAAATTTTCAACCCAACTCAGTGAACTTCAGCAGCAAGCGAGACAGCAACAAAATCAGATCTTACAAAATTTAGAACTCTCCAGTCAAGAGGTTGTATCCGCCTTTTCCCAACTGCAAAGCAACGTTAAAAGCCGTCAAGATGAAACCGTTGAACAACTGAAAACCTCAGAAATAGAATTTTCAAATCAACTCTCTGAACTGAAGCAAAAAGCTCAACAACAGCGAGATTTAGTCATTCAAAATATTGATCAGTTGGGGATGGATTTGTCTAACAAACTCTCTAGTTATGACAGCGAAGTTCAAGCTCAAAAAGACGGAACACTTAACAAGTTCAAACAAACCGAAACAGAATTTTCAACCCAGTTATCTGAACTCCAAACCTCGGCTCAAAGTCAACAAGAGAAAATCCTGCAAAACTTACGTCAGTTAGAGTCAGGGTTTCAACCGGAACTTTCAGAAATTAGAACTCAAGCTGAACAAAAAGCTCAAAAACGCACTCAAGAAACAATTGAGAGTTTAGAGAAATATGGTGAAGACTTAGAAGCCCAACTTTCAGAAGCCCAGGCTAAAATTCAAGAACGAGTCAGAGAAAAATATCAAACCCTCAAACAACTTGAAGCTGAATTTATTGAACAGGTTTCCCAAGCCCAGTCAGGCGTTCAAACCCAACAAGAACAACAATTACAAAATTTACAAAAGTTAGCGACTGAATTTGTCGAACAGTTATCCCAATCAAAATCTGGAATAGAAACCCAAAAACAACAGCAACTCCAGAATTTGGAACAGTCAGCAACCGAATTTATCGAACAATTATCACAAGCACAGTCTACAACACAAGCCCAAAAAGAACAGCTTTTACAACAGTTGGAAAGTTCAGGAAATGAAATCGCAAGTCAACTGACAGCCTTTAAGTCAGATATTCAAACACGCCGAGATGTAACGTTTCAAAAATTAGATAGGTTTGAAAGCACTCTCGCTCAACAGGTAGAAGACATTAAAGCAGACGCTCAAACTGAGAAAGAAAAAATTCTTCAACAACTCGCCCAACTGCAAACTCAAACTCGCACGGAACAAGAACAGATTCTTAAACAATTGTCTGAACTTCAAGCCAATGCAGAAGCTGAGAAAGATAAAATTCTTAAGCAATTGGCAGAAATTTCCCCCGCTTCTATTGCAGAAGGTGCCGTTGCAGAAATGTTGGAAAGAATTAAAGCTCTTTCTGAACAGCTTGAACGTCTCAAATCGAATCAGCCCGAGTTATTTTTAAGTGCAGAAGACTTTGTGAGTCAAGGAACAACGTTAGTCGCTGAAGGGCGATTTGAGGAAGCCTTTGTTGCCTTTAATAAAGCCGTTGAAATTCAACCGAATCACCATACAGCTTGGTTAAATCGGGGAATGACATTAAGAAGAATGAAGCGTCATCAAGAGGCGATTGTTTCCTATGATCGAGCCTTAGACATTAACCCTAATTATTATCAAGCTTGGGTAGATCGCGGTGTAGCATTTGGAATTTTACAGCAACACCAAAATGCCTACGAATCTTTTGATCGAGCTTTACAAATTAAACCCGATGATGCAGTCGCTTGGTTAAATCGAGGAATGGCGTTGCAAGTTTTAGAACAGTATGAAGAAGCGGCAATTTCCTTTGAGAAAGCCACTGAACTTGATCCAAATTCTGCAAAAGCCTGGAACTACAAAGGCTACACGTTAACGAAATTACAGCGAGATTTTGAGGCTTTAGAAAGCTTAAATCAAGCCCTGAAACTGCAACCCAAATATGCTGATGTTTATTATAATATAGCGAGTTGTTACGCCCTTCAAGGAAAGTTAGACTTAGCGATGGAACATTTAGAACAAGCCATCGCTCTGAATCCCCGTTATCAAGAAGAAGCCCGAACCGATCGCAATTTAGAACGGGTTGTTAAGCGTTTACGGTATCGGAATTCAGACAATAATCGGAATTCTGATAATAATATTAATATGACCGCTCGCAGAATTGAATAAATATTAGCTATCGAATTGCAGTTGTGTAAAAAGCTTTTTTAAAAAGGGAACGGGAAACAGCGGATCGCCGAATCACTCAACAGGTAAAACGACTAATAACTAGCCCCTGTAAACTGTCTCCCCATCTCCCCAATTTAGAACGGAATGGGGTCATAGTCAGGGTTTTCCGGGTCAGTCGGAGATTCAAAATCCGGTTCAGACTCAACAGGAGAAGGTGTCGGTTGTATCGGTTCAGAACCCGAAGTATTCATCCCCGATGAACTGCGGTTACGAGAACTCAAATGAACCACATTATTGGGAGTAGCAGCCATTTCTGAATTGGGAGTAGAAGCCATTTCTGACATCTCCTCATTCGAGGAATCATCGGAAGAACTACTCGCAAAACTATCAAGTTTAAAAATCCTTTGAACCGTGAGTTCGGCTCGTTTTTCCTTAAATCCTTCCGGTCGATCAATCAAGTTCATCCCCAAGCGACCTTCAATAATCACATGATCGCCTTGATGATATTGTTCACTAATATCTTGAGCCAATTTTCCCCATCCGACAACCTTTAACACCGCAAAAGAATTCTCTCGCAGATTCGGAAACTTCACCAACATTTCCGCTATCGGAATCTGAGTTTCAGCCGTGTAGCGCAGTTGAGGATCTTGTACAATTTCGACCATTAAAATACAGTTATTCATCGCTCTAGTTTAATGTTTTTCAGAATTGGGTCAACTCAATTACCAGGAATTCAAAATCATTCCTGAGTTAATTATAACTTTTAAAGGCGTGACTTCTTTTACTCTAGCTGACTCAAATGATCACCGTCATCATCTCGATTTATTCCTTGAGATTGGTTCACAAAATCTTGAACCAGATTGCGGTATTCTCTGAGTGTAGTATCGACCCAATCGCGATCATGGCTATTGGCATAGAGATGAATCAGAGGTTCACCCGCATCCGGTAAAACCAAAATCCAGTTATCATCTTGAAAATTTAATAACTTCACCCCATCAATTAACTCTAAATTCTCTGTCGCATTCGTTTCAACTAAATAACGCATCAAAGTTCCCTTAACCGCCCAGGGACAGCGTACCGTATAACGACGGTGAATTACACAGGGTAAATCCACACGAATTTGTGCGAGGGTTCGCTCTTGAGTCGTTAACATTTCCACCATTTTAGCGATCGCAAACATCGCATCAAACCCCGGATGAAATTGAGGAAAAATAAACCCCATCTCCCCACTTCCACCGAGTACCACATTTGGATTTGTGTGACAAGCTTCCATCAAAGCCGTAGGATTAGCCTTCGTGCGAATCACCCGCCCATCGTGACGACGAGCAATTTGTTCAACCGCAGAAGACGCCTGAACCGGCACCACAACAGCACTTCGGGGATTAGCCGTTAACACCATATTCACCATCAAAGCCGTGAGAATTTCACCCCGAATTGGGCTTCCCGTCTCATCCACCAAGATAAACTGTTCACCATTGGCATACACCTGAACTCCAAAATGCGCCCGCAACGCTTCCACCACCCGACTGAGTTGATCCAGTAGATTTTCTCGTTCTCGGTTAGAAACCGAAGTTTGACTCAAACTGGCATTCAACACTACCGCATCACAGCCAAATTTAGCTAACAACTGGGGTAAAATCGCCCCAGAAACAGCATAAACATAATCAATGACAATTTTAGCGTTGCTGTGGCGTAAAGCTTCCACATTCAAATGTTTCTCGAAACTGATGCTGTAGTTATCAACAACTTCTGCCGGATAAACCACATTCCCAATTTCATTAATTTGCGCCCGTCGTAAATCTTCCTTAAAATAAGCCCCTTCGATTTTTTTCTCTTTGGCTTTGGTGATATTAATCCCCTTATTGTCAATAATTTCAATTAAAATTTGATCGGCTCGATCCGGAGACAGACGAACGTGCAACCCCCCAGCAACATTTAACGTCGGAATCACCGCCCGGGCCACCGGAAGCGCTGTAGCTTCTAGGTTAAACACATTCACCCCCACCGACATTAAACCCGAAACCAGCGATCGCGTGACCATGCGAGAAATTCCCCGTTGATCCCGAGAGACAGCCACTGTCGCCCCATGTTTCAGGGTTGAACCATAAGCCGCACCCAATTTCACCGCAAATTCTGGCGTAATATCAATATTGGCTAACCCCTGAACTCCCCGTTGACCAAACAAATTCCGTTTCGCCGTATTCCCCCAAATCAGGTTAATATTCAGCGTCGCCCCAGATTCAATCTTTTTACTCGGCCAAACTCTCACACCGGGGCTAATTTGCGCTTCTTCACCCACCGTCGAAAGAGAACCCACCACCGCCCCTTCTAAGACATGAGCGCGTCGATCCACCCTTGTTCCTCGGGCAATCACACAAGCCCTCAAATGCACATCATCGCCAATAATCGCACCATTCCAAATAATTGGGCGTTTAATATTGGCATCAGCGCCAATCGTAATATTATCTCCAATCACCGATCCGGCGGCAATTTCAGCCCTTGCCCCGATGCGGCAATTCCGACCAATTAAAACCGGGGTTTCCACTTGAGCCGTATCATCAATGTAAGTATTTTCTCCCAACCACAAACCCGGCGATCGCTCCTCATAGCTGACATCCAGTTTCACCTTCCCTCGCAAGGCATCATATTGAGCCTCACGGTAAGCATCCAAATGACCCACATCACACCAATACCCCTCCGCAACATAACCATACATCGGAATACCTTTTTCTAAAAGTAAAGGAAACAAATCCTTAGAAAAATCCGACTCTTGATTCGGCGGCAGATAGCTTAAAACTTCCGGTTCTAGAATATAAGTTCCCGTGTTAACCGTATCGGAGAAAATTTCACTGGTCGAAGGTTTTTCCAGAAAACGTCGAATGCGATAATTTTTATCTGTGATCACCACCCCAAACTCTAAAGGGTTGGGAACTCGAGTTAAAACCAAAGTCGCTTTTGAGTTGTGTCGAAGATGAAAATCAATCGCCGCACTCAAATCAAAATCTGTGATACAGTCACCACTAATGACCAAAAAAGTATCATCAAGAAGTTCAGCAATATTTTTCACACATCCGGCGGTTCCCAAAGGTTGATCTTCTTCCACCGCATAAGTCATTTGTACCCCGAAGTCCGTGCCATCGTGAAAATATTCGCGCATAATATCGGGAAGATAATGCAAAGTGGCAATAACTTCATAAATTTGATGCCGTCTGAGTAAATTAATGATATGTTCTGCTATGGGGCGATTTAAAATAGGCACCATCGGTTTGGGCAGATCACAGGTTAAGGGTCTCAGTCTCGTTCCTGAGCCACCCGCCATCAGCACTGCTCGCATAGATCCTCCAAAAGTTGTGTGGGCGTTGTTATCGAACCGAACTGAGAGTCTGAGGTGGAACTAGACTCCCTAAAGTATCTAGTGTTTTAGGGAAACAGTAGAAGTTCGACGTTGACCTCGTGTTAACCCATCAATTCGTTACGATTTGATCCACCTTTTGCCTCGTAGCGTCAATTTTATCATTATTATCGTTGCCCCTGTCCCAGAATCAGCCATGATCTGAGTTGAGCAGAAGTCCAACCAATGTTTTCTCAAACTGCTAGAATAAAGCTTACACCCACACATTGGGGTGTCGGTTTTCACTTTGATGGACAATAATTTTTAGAGAGTAGTTAAATTATGGGTTGGCTCATCACAATTGCTTTGCTGGCTCTCTACGTCGGCGGAGTCTGGAAGTTCTGGACGGGGTTTGAGCAAACAAACTTTTCCAAAAGTTTCTCAAATCGTGTCTATCTTGCTTTACTGTGGCCTTTTCTTTTTACAGCGAACCGCTCCTATCGAAAAAACTTTAGCAAGGCTTTAAAAGGGTCAAGGCGGTAATTGCTGTTCGTGCCAGAGTGACTTGCATTTGCATGATCCAGTCTGCTATTGTAGCCTCTAATTGGGGAAAATTTCAATTAACCGTTGAGTCCCTCGCTGAATTAGGGCTGAGTCATTCCCCTGCGAGTCAGTTAGAGCTAGCAGTCTGGCATCTTCTTAGCAATAATTAGAAGATACGATGGGTATTATGCTCAATTTTTGATAGACCATGAACGAGAGGAGAAAAAAGAACTCACAGGAAAACAAACTGGGCTAGATGTAGGTTTAAACTATTTCTACACCGATTTTTTTGGAAATCAAATAGAAAACCCTCGCTTTTTCAGGAAAGACGAACAGCGCATTAAAACGCTGCAACGTCGATTATCTCGAACAAAAAAGGGGAGTCAAAATCGCTCAAAAGCCAGAAATCGGTTAGGGAAAGCGTATCTAAGAGTTTCACGCAGGCGTAATGATTGGGTTGGTAAATGAGCAGCGACACGTCATACAGTCTAACGACTTGGTAGCGATAGAAAACCTACGGATACGCAATCTGGTTAAAAACCATCATCTAGCCAAGTCAATTAATCATGCGGCTTGGTACAGATTTCGGGAATGGTTAGAGTATTTTGGGAGAGTTTATGGGGTGACGGTGATTGCTGTTGAACCTGCATACACCTCTCAAAATTGTTCAAATTGCGGTGAAAAGGTTGTCAAAACTCTCAGCACCCGGACTCACAAATGCCCTCACTGTGGGTATATTGCCGACCGGGATGAAAACGCCGCCAAAAACATTCTAAAATCTGCATTAAAACAGCTATCAAATACCGTCGGGCAGATGGAAATCAACGCCTCCAGAGAGACTGACCTATGCTTGAGTGGGGAAACCTAGTTGAGTAAGTCAACTCGACGAAAGAGGAAACCCAAATCGTGAGGTTTGGAATCTCTGTCGTTTATGGCGGAGAGGATGTCAACCCTTCCACTACACTTGCTGGGGTTGCTGTGATTTTTAAGTTTCTACGAACAATTCAACGAAAATGGCCAGATGTAAAGGAGTTCACGAGAGTCGCTACAGCCACTGTGGTTCTCACACTTTTGCTACTCGTCATCATTGATCTCGGAGGACTACAACCTTTAGAACTGGTTGTCTATGATCAGATGATGCGGTTACGAGGGAATTTACCCCCCGATCCTCGAATTTTAGTGATTGGCATTACCGAAGAAGATATTCAAACCTACAACCGCTTCCCCTTGTCCGATGAATTGATCGCTCAACTCCTTGAACACCTGTTAAAACTCCAACCCCGTGTTATCGGTCTCGATCTGTACCGTGATATTCCCTACGAACCCGGACATCAACAACTGCTTAAACAATGGGCTTCACCGAAAATTATTGCGATCAAAAAATTGGGTGATGCCTATACTCAAGGCACTCCCCCCCCTCCCACAGTTCCCCCAGAACGAGTCGGGTTTAACGATATTGTTTTAGATCCCGATAACGTTGTCCGTCGCAACTTACTCTTTGCCGATACACCAGAAGGGCCTTCATTTTCCTTTTCTTTGATGATGGCCCTCCATTACTTAAAAGCTGAAGGTATCCAACCGATCTATGATCCCCCTGGTTCAGAACAAATTCGGATCGGCAAAGCATTATTTTCCCCCTTAGAAAGTGACTCTGGAGGATATCAAAAGAATGATGCTCAGGGCTATCAAATTCTACTCAACTACCGTTCAGGAGACGACGGTGTTCGCGTGGTTAGTTTTTCTGACGTTCTAAATGGATGGATCGAACCTGACTGGGTTGAAGACAAAATTGTTTTAATTGGGACAACAGCCCCCAGTGGTAAAGATCTGTTTTTTACTCCCTTTAGTCCCGCTAAAAAAAATACACCCAAAATGCCCGGTGTGATTATTCACGCTCAAATGGTTAGTCAAATTCTAGATGCAGCTAACGGAGAACGCCCCCTGTTTCAATTTGGGTCACAAGAGATAGAAATTATCTGGATCAGCAGTTGGGCCGTTATTGGGGCAACCTTGGCTTGGTTGAGTCGTCATCTGGTGATTTTAGTGGTGGGTAATCCCCTATTATTGGGGAGTTTATTTAGCCTGTCGTTTATGCTATTTTCAAATGCTTACTGGGTTCCGGTGGTGAGTCCGGGTTCTGCTTTTCTATTAACCAGTGCAACTCTCATCTCCTATCGCGCCTTTCAAGCTCAACGCCAACAACAGGTTGTGATGCGATTATTAGGTCAAAATGCCTCTCCAGAAATCGCAGAAGCCCTGTGGAGAAGTCGCGATCGCTTATTAGCCGATGGCAAGTTACCCGGCCAAAAATTAACTGCAACCATACTGTTTACTGATATTCGTAACTTTAGTACGATTTCTGAACAAATGCCTCCCGAGAATCTGCTAGAGTGGCTCAATGAATATCTGTCGATGCTCACCCAGACGATTCACAACCATCACGGCATTATTAATAAATTCACTGGAGATGGCATCATGGCTGCTTTTGGAGTCCCGATGATGCGAGGACATGAACATCAAATTGCTCGAGATGCTCATGCGGCCGTTTGCTGTGCTTTGGAGATGGGTGAACGACTCCAATGCTTAAATCAAGAATGGCAACCGAGAGGTTTACCCGTGATTCAAATGCGAGTCGGAATTTTTACAGGCCCGATAGTTGCAGGGAGTTTGGGGGGTCGCGATCGCTTAGAATATGGTTTACTCGGCGATAGTGTCAATATTGCTTCTCGTCTCGAAAGTTGTCAAAAAGAACGTCAATCTAGTGTTTGTCGGATTTTAATTGCTTATCAAACGTTGCAATACATTGAAAATCAATTTGAAGTCGAAAGTTGGGGTTTAATGCCGTTAAAAGGCAAACAGCAAATGATAGATGTTTATCGAGTGATTCGCAAATCTTAAAACAAGCCGTCGGAAAATCCGGAGATCACAAGACAGTTATCAGTGACCAGTGACCTATAGACTACAAAAAAGACGGTAAAAACTGAGAGTTCCCGTAGCGATAATGTTACAGTTGAAAGAAGCAATTAAATAAAAGCTCCTGACAGGGGAACTCAAACGGTTCAACTCCTGAGAGACCCGAAACCTGTTCAATAATCCTATTAGTCAATCGGATAATCTGGCGATGAGTGGTACAACAGAAAAAGTGTTTTGGAAGCAACCCCTACTCTACTTAATCCTTCTGCTCACCGGAGCCGGAGCCGCCCTCATGGGTGAACGGTGGATAGAAAATCAGGCGATGTTCTTGTCGCCCGATCGCCCTCAGCAAGAACTGACACCAACTCAACCTCCCTTAGAAAAAGAGACTTCTCCAGAAAACTCACTGTCTTGGTTCACTCAAAGACCGACTCTGCCTTTACCCAAAACAGCAAACTCTAACTTTATCGTCTCTGCCGTTGAACAAGTAGGCCCTGCAGTGGTGCGGATTAACGCTTCTCGGCGAGTGGAACGTCGGGGTTTGGATCGTTTTGATGAATCGTTTCCCGATGAGTTTTTTGGATTTGGACGGCCACCACGTAGTTTACCCGATCGCAGTCCAACTGAACAGGGAACTGGCTCAGGATTTATTATTAGTTCAGAAGGTCATATCTTGACTAACAGCCATGTGGTTGAAAATACCGATACCGTGCAAGTGGTTCTCAAAGATGGTCGCCAGTTTGAAGGTCGGGTTCTCGGTACCGATTCGGTGACAGATGTAGCAGTAATTAAAATTGATTCTAATAATCTCCCCACAGTCCGGATTGGCAATTCTGAACAGCTTTCCCCTGGAGAATGGGCGATCGCGATTGGAAATCCATTGGGTTTAGATAACTCCGTCACCGTGGGAATTATCAGTGCAACAGGGCGTTCGAGTAGCGATGTGGGTGTTCCTGATAAACGCATTGGCTTTATTCAAACCGATGCAGCAATTAACCCCGGAAATTCGGGCGGGCCACTGCTTAACGGTGCAGGTGAAGTTGTCGGGATGAATACTGCTATTATTAGTGGCGCTCAGGGCTTAGGATTTGCGATTCCGATTAATAAGGCTCAAGAAATTGCTCAACAGTTAATCGCGACGGGACGGGCTGAACACGCTTATTTAGGAATTGAGATGGTGACGCTCTCTCCAGAAGTTAGACGCCGCCTCAACCCTGAATTAAGTTCCCCGATTTCTGCAGATCAAGGAGTTTTGGTTGTGAATGTGATTCCCGGTTCTCCTGCAGAACAGTCAGGACTTCAAGCCGGAGATGTGATTCAAAAAATTGATAGTCAATCTGTAAGCAGGTCCGAAACGGTTCAACAAATTGTTCAAAATAAAGCAGTCGGTAGTTCTCTAGCTGTAGAAGTTAACCGTAATGGACAAAATATGGATCTGAATGTGATGACGGGAAATCTACCCCCGCAACTGTAAGTTCACTCCTCTGGATCTGACTGTTATGGCTGATATTTTACAAGTCGCTCAACTGGGCAATTCTATCTTGCGTCGTCAAGCCAAACCCATTACCCACATTGAAGATCCCCGTCTTCAAATCTTGATTGAAAATTTGATCGCGACGGTGAGTCAAACCAATGGTGTGGGGATTGCGGCTCCTCAAGTGTCTCAGAGCGATCGCCTATTTATTGTGGCGTCTCGTCCAAACCCTCGTTATCCGCAAGCGCCCTTAATGACTCCGACTGCAATGATTAACCCGACAATTATTCGTCATTCAACGGAACAGGTGAAGGGCTGGGAAGGCTGTTTGAGTGTTCCTGGAATCCGAGGATTAGTACCAAGATTTCAGAGGATTGAGGTAGAATACACAGATCGAGAGGGTCAACTTCAGCGACAAGAATTAACCGATTTTGTGGCTCGTATTTTTCAGCATGAATATGACCACCTCGAAGGAATAGTCTTTTTAGATCGAGTCGAGAGTGACCAAGATTTGATTCCTGAAGCAGAGTATCAAGCCTTGTATTGTCCTTAAAGCTAACCTTCTGGCAAGATTAGCTCTCTACGCTAAAATTATCAGTAGAGTCCTTGCTCATTGTGTTGATTATTGGATTGAATTGAGCGAAAAAATATGGCAATTAACCTTAAAAAAGGTGAAGGAATTAACCTCTCAAAACAAGCCCCAAGTTTAAATAAAGCCGGGGTAGGATTGGGGTGGGATGCCAATTTTTCTGAGATCGGAACTGATTTTGATTTAGATGTTTCGGTGTTTATGTTGGGAAAAGAGGGTAAAATTCCCAGTGAGAAGTTTTTTGTTTTTTATAACAACCTCGAGTCTCCCGATGGTGCAGTGATGTCTTCCGGAGATAGCCGCACCGGACAAGGGAACGGTGATGATGAAATCATTAGAATAGATCTAGAAAAAGTCGAGAGTTCGATTCAAGAATTGGTTTTTATTGTAACCATTTTTCAAGCTGAAATTCGCAGACAAAATTTTGGACAAGTGAGAAATTCATTCATCCGCATTTATGATGAAGAAACTCAAACAGAAATTGTTCGTTATGAGTTAGAAGAAGATTTTTCTCGGGAAACATCCTTAGAAATGGGTCGATTGTTTAGAGTGGGAAATGAGTGGCAATTCAAAGCAGTAGGGCAAGGAGGCAATTTCAGTTTAGAAGATTATGTCACTCAGTACGCCTAGTTAAAGCAGAGTTTTGGAATCGGGTAAAAAGAGAGTAAAACAATGTCAATCAACATTAAAAAGGGAGAACGAATTAATCTCGCCAAAGAAGCCCCTGGACTGAAAAAAGCCGCAGTCGGGTTAGGATGGGATGCTAATTTGACGGATACAGGGGCAGAATTTGATTTAGATGCTTCTGTGTTTATGCTTGGAGAAGATGGCAAGATTCCCGAAGATGAGTATTTTGTATTTTATAACAATTTACTATCGCCGGATCAGGCTGTTAAACACTTAGGAGATAGTCGCACAGGGGAAGGCAGTGGAGATGATGAAACCATTGAGATTAATTTAACTAAAATTCATCCCGATATTCAAGAATTAATTTTTGTGGTGACAATTCACGAAGCCGATAAACGCCGTCAGAATTTCGGACAGGTGCGTAACTCTTTTATTAGAATTTATGACCCGGATACGGGTGTGGAAGTGACAAAATACGATTTAGAAGAAGATTTTTCAAGAGAGACTGCGGTTGAGTTTGGCCGACTCTATCGAAAAAATAGTGAATGGCGGTTTCAAGCCGTTGGACAAGGGTATAATGCAGGTTTACAAAGCTTTGTAGATAAGTATTTGTAGTGGGAGTAAAAAAGATTGTTGTCTGTTATTTTAACCTGCTTACAGTAAAATTAAGGTATTTAAAACAATGGCAATTAATTTAGAAAAAGGGCAAAGTATTTGTCTAGATAAAAGTGAATATGACTTATCGAGATTAACGATGGGGCTAGGTTGGGATGTGGCTAAACCCAAAGGTCTTATTGAAGGGTTACTCGGTAAAACTGTTGATTTTGATTTAGATGGATACGCGCTTTTACTGGGGAAGAATAATAAGTTAAAAAACTACAAAGAAGATGTCATCTATTACGCGCATTTACAATCAAAAGATAAAACAATTGTTCATTCAGGAGATAATTTGACCGGCGAAGGCAGTGGCGACGATGAACAAATTTTCCTCTATCTTAACAGCCTTCCCGAGATGTATGAACGGATTATTTTAGGCGTGAATATCTATGAAGGATTAGCCAGAAATCAACACTTTGGCATGATAGAAAACGCCTTTGTACGCGCAGTTGATGCCGCAGGTGTAGAAATTGCCCGGTATAGTTTATCTGCGGAAACTTCTTATGATGGCAAAATCTCAATGTTAATGGGTGAAGTTTATCGAGAAAACGGACAGTGGACGTTTAAAGCACTGGGAAATCCTATAGACTCTGATCTTAACGGGGTTGTACGTTCTTTTTTATAAACCGTTGAAATTAAAGAGAGTCGCTGTTAGCTGCTAAACCATAAGGGTATGCCTTTTGCAACAAACTCCTAAGTTCTAACGCCTAACAGCGACCATAAATGATCCTCAAAAATTGCGCTTTTGATGAACCGTGAGAGCTTTATTTCTTGCGGTAGGGAACCATCATGTCAATATTGATATCACCAACAGCAACTCGGGTGATATTGTTCACCGCCGGAGAAACTTCCCGCGCCATATTCAAGAACATCGAAGGATCGCCTGCTTTGGCTTGCTTCTCTTGAGGAATAAAGCGACGAACAGAGGTTTGCCAAATAATTTGAGGGAAACCTAACTGATTCCGATGATACTCGCCATAACGAGGGGTTTTCAGGTTAAACGGTGTTTCTCCCTGGTTGCGTTGGAGTAGAACCCGACGACGTTGGTAAGGAACCGTATCATTACCAAAGTTTTCTAGGTATTCATCGCTATCGACTAAAGCATTAATAAAACCAACTGGCCCTTTAGTCGCAACCACGATAGACCATGCGATTTTTTCCCGTTCGCTGTAAACGTCCCGTCCTAAAATGCGCTGAACACACATTTCGACAAAACGGTAGTTGCTATTGGTTTGGTAGTTGAACCGTAGGAAGGGATCACAGGTTGCTAAACCCCGAATAAAGTCCCGCACAGTAATTTGACCAAACTTTAGCTGAGACTCCAAAATCTTTTGACGGTTGCTCTTGAGAAGCTGATGTTCACTGAAAATTTGGCGATAAGCCGCCCAAATGATTTCATCCCATTCAGATCCAGAGGGTAAATTTTCAGATGAAAACTTTTTGGGTTGTTCATCACTCCCGACTTCGTATCCGGCAACCCGTACATTTTGGCTAACGGGTGTGTACTTTAATAAAGGAAGCGCCACTTAAAATCTCCTTAATCTCAAAGTTAACGTTGATAACTTTATTTGGCAGTGCCATCCCTTGATAACAAGGGATTATATTGGCTTCACTATACCATCCTTCAGATTAGGGGATCACGGGGTTTACATCTCATTTTTGTGAAGAAATGCAACAATCTGTAACATTACAGCACAAAATTCCTTTTTTTCGATACAAGCGATCGCCATTTTGTCTATTTGTTAATACTAAGTCTCGATACTCTGTCTGACTCGCTGGAACTGAAGGCTCGGATGATAAAGATTTTCTTGCCAAAGGGCGTAAGCTTTATTGGCTTGTTCTTGAACTGGATGGAGACAGATCACCTAGCCGCTTGCGAAATAACTTTGTGACGCTTGATTTCATTTTTGTTTTGGGAAGACCTCATCCAGTGGAACAGTGTCTCCTGCTGCGATCTCCTGCCGCACCATTGCAGCCATCTGATACCATTGATCGTCTGTCGTGGTAGCAAAACGGGTTTCCCATTTTTCCTCGTCCTGCAACTCTGCCAAAAATCGAGCAGCGATCGCATCTTGTTAGTCGGGTGGCAGTTTTTGGATTTGAGCGATCGCTTGTTGAAGTAGTTCTGTCATTTTTCAGTAGCAGTTAACACCGCAAAATCACATCGCTTCTTTATTTTACCCAAGGCTGTGATTTTTTTGTGCGGTTTCACAGCTAAGGATTTGTTGTATACACCTTCATCTCCAATATCGTGTTAGCTGGAACAGGTATCGATCTGCTGCAACGCGATTGTTAGACTGTTCTTAACGCGCAAACTAGAAGAAAGTAATTGTTAAATTCAAACTTTCGATTGATTTTATAGCAGTTTTCTCTACCTAAAGTAGCATTACCACTAATGTGAAGCTTATCTAAAAAATCAATGAAATCAGCCAGAGCTATTTGGCTCTTTAAAGATTCATCTAGTGTTCCAAAAATCTCTTCTGCTTTCATTTCTTTATCTTGGATTTCAGAATTAAGCCTTAATTCAGCGAGAATATATTTCCTCACTCTTTTTTAGCTTGAATTTCTCAATATCAATCAGCAATGGCAGAACAGTTTTGTCAGAATCTGAGAATTGAACAATTGATGAATCAACCCTTTCAAGAGAAGCCTGAAAAACTTTTAAATTGAAGCCTTTCACAACGGAAAACTATTTTCGCGCTTTTGCTACTGAGATGATACTACTGTTTTTATCCGGTCTGTTTGTGATTGATCCCAAACCGGATACATTTGTTGCGGATAAACTGAGCCGTTGTAATCGCCTTGTCTATTGCTGAATATTGAATGGTTTTCTTTCTAGGTTTGAATTCTAGAATCAAAATTTGATGTGAAAAATTTCTATGTTATTATTATAGCATTCCTAAAAACAAAGTCCCCCAGAAAGGGGGAGGCACCTACCCCAGTTTTTCGGTAATTTCTGTTGCTGTCTTAAGTTAAAGCTATGTCTGGAGCCGATCTTCCGCCTAAGTTCAATCCATCTGATCCAACTCCTCCAACA